>CBDUGP010000094.1:0-37377 GCA_965366625.1 uncultured bacterium | reverse complement strand
CCGGGCGTTGACCGTCACCCGGCCGGCGAAAAGGTGGGAGACCTCGTAGCGGCCGTCGACGTCGGCGGTGAAGAAGGTGCTCGGCGCTTCCGGCATACGACGGAAGGGGAAGGAATTTTCGCGCACATAATATTGGGCGTAAGAAAGAGGTGTGGTGGTGCCGTTGAAGTTTTCTTTGACCTGGCCTTTGACCGAGCCCTGGGCCTTCATCTGCACGATGATGTCGATCTCTTGGCCGCTCGAGGTCAAATAGGTTTGGGTTCGTCCGACCCGTTGGACCGTTCCGACGAATCCTTCGGCGGTGACCACCACCGAGCCCTTGGGCACCAGCTCGAAGAGGAAGCTGCCGTCCGGGCCCGAGAACTGCGTTTGGGGCTCAAAGGCCTTGGTGAACAGCGTCACCTCCACCTGGGGCACGGGCGTGAGACCGTCCACCCCGACCACCGTGCCGCGCACCTTGCCCGCGTCCTCGAACAAGATGTCGATGTCGATGATCTGTCCCGGATATTCGATTTCACCGCGGACTTCGCGCACGCCGTGGAAGGGGTTGTAGGCCACCAGCTCAAACTCGCCCACGGGCAAGGCGACCTCGAAATCCCCCAAGGGATTGGTGGAGGTTTCCGTATACATGCCCCGCAGCACGATGTTCTTGGCCGCGCCGCTGTAGTAGGTGGGCCGATAGAAGAGTGGGGTCAGGATGCCCGTGGCGGTGGCGGTTCGGGTCTTGACGCGGATGCCGCCGCCGCCGCGCATTTGCACGCTGACGAAGGGGGAGTGCCCGCCGTAGATCACTTGGGTCGGCCGATTGCCGATCCAGCCCACCTTGCCGGGTTGCAGGCCGTCGCCGGCGTGGATCACCACGGTGTACCTGCCGAGCGGCACGTTTTCGAACGTAAAGCTGCCGTCGGGTCCGGTGACGCCCTCGGCGTAGGGTAAGAGCACCACGCCGACTCCCGCGGCCGGACGACCCAGGGGATCCAAGGCGACGCCGCGCACACTGCCGCGCATGGATTCGAGAATCACCGGCTGGGCCTCGATCACCTCGGGCCCGCCGGCCAGAATCGGCGGCAGGCTGACGTCGGCTTCCTGTTGGCGACTGAAGTCGATGACCTTGAGGTTGTACCTCTCGCCGACCCCTTGGCTGGGAATACCTTCGATGCGGTAGCGTCCGTCGGCGTCGCTGTAGGCGAAATTGCCGGGGCCGGAAATAAAGGCCACCGCACCCTCGATGGGGATCAGGCCGCCGGTGATCGGATCCCGGAATTGCACCAAACCCGTGACCACATGGGTTTCACCTTCGGCGATGCGCAGATTCACCTCCACCACCTCATTGGCTTCGAGGATCAAGTCGGTGAAGGCCGGGGTGCGCGAAATTCTGAAATCTGCCGCTTGCAAGGAAACACGCCCCACGGGCACCTTGGTGAATTCAAAGCTGCCGTCGGGATCGGTAATTTTCTTCTGGGTAATGATCTGACCGTTGGAATACACGGCGATTTTTGCTTCCAAGGCCGGCTCGAGTTCGCCGTCGAGGAAACGCAGAACTTTGCCGCGCACGGTGCCGGTGTCCTCGTTGGGCACATTGCGCTGGATCTCCAAAACCACTTCCTCGACCTCGCCCGGATAGTCGATGCCGATGGTGGCGTAGACCTTACGGCCGTCCTTGTCGGAGCCGGTGAGGGTAATCGGGCCGACGGGCAAGCTGTCGATGCGGAAGGTGCCGTCTGCTTCGATGTTGACGGCTTTGATGTCCTGGAAGAGGGTCGAAGCGCCGATCACCTTGCCTTCTTTGGCGGGCTGCTGGGTGTCGAGGTAGACCAACCTGCCGGTGACCGACCCGCGGCCGAGCAGGGCGATGTTGAACTTCGCCACCCGATTCTGTTGGCGGATGGTGGACGTGACCTCTTCGATTTCGGCCGGCTCGAGCACCGGGTCGTCGCCTTCCGGCACCGTGGCACGGACGACGAAGTTGTGCATGACCGCGTGGTCCCAATTGGGGTTTTCGATGTAGTCCAAGAAGAACCGGCCGTTTTCGTCCGTCTCGTAGGTCGCGGCCAGGTCGAGCTTGATCCGATAGCCCTCGAGGGTGAAATATTTTCGCGGTCGAATGAGCTCAATCTTGGCGAAGGGAACGGTTTCACCGGTGCCACGCACGACAAATCCTTCCACCAAACCACCGACATGTAGGGGCGTCGTTTCCACGATCGGCGGAGCCGGCATCTCCGACAGGGGGAAGCCGAAGGTGTCGTAGATCTCGGACAGATTCAGCCGATGCTCGTGCTCCGACAGGGTGGTGCCGTCGGTCGGGTCGATCAAGGCACTGATCGAACCGGCGTAGCGTACATTGACGACCCGTTCGCTATTGGGCTGCAACCAGGCTCCAGTGCCCGCTTTGTCCGTCGCGCCCGAGGTCGGGTCGCCGAGCACCGTCTCGCCCACAAAGCTCGAATAAAGATTCCAATTCTCGGCGATTTGGGCCGAAGCCTCTTCGGGCGGGCGGTTGAAGAGGTAAGTGATGCCGTTGCCGTAACGGTTTGGCCGGTAGTAGTTGCCTAAAATGTCGGGCCCGCGTTCGTCCATGCGAAAGTCTTGGCGCGAGCCGATGATGCGGAAGGGCGGCAAGGGCACCGAGGACAGAATGGGCACCGAGCCCGCGGGAGAGCTGGTCGCCACGTCGTAAAGGCGGAATCCGCCCGAGCCCGGCGCGGCAATGCCGGCACCCACGTCCACGGCCACGGTGCTGCCCGGTGGAACGGAAACCAAACCAAAGTCGAGTTTGCGGTAGGAACGGGTATCGCCGTCGGGCACGGTCAAGACCAGGCGTCCGCGGGCGGTCTCGCTACCGGAATTCACCAGCAGCGCCTGGAGGGTTTGGTCCAAGGTCAGGTGTCCGACGATCGCCAGCGGCACGCGGTCCCCGCCGGACGCCCCGGCTTGCAGGGAGAAGATCTCACCCCAAGGCAGGGTGCGAATGGCCAGCTCTTCGTTTTCGGTGCCGCCCGCCAACAGACCGTTGGCCGCCATGTCGAGCAGCTGTAGGTCCGGGGTGGGGGAGCCGGTTTCCGGCACCAACATGGCCATTAAAAAGGGCCGTGCGTAGGACATGGTTTCAGCGAAATGATCGAAGAGTTCGTCGGCATCGAGCCCACGATTGGCCTGTTCGAGACGTAAATAGCGGGCTATCTCGGATGCCGCCCTCAGACCCTTAGTGGTTCGTCGGCGCAGCTCGTCATAGCCGGAGATGTGATGTCGATTGCCCAATTGATCGAGGGCGAAGGCTTCTAAGGATTCGAGCAGCTGATCTTGTAAATAGAGGCGCTGCCCGGCCTCGGCCAAATCGATGGCGCGGCGTTCGATGTCGGCGGTTTTAACGAACGGCACCCCCGGCGGCAGCTTGGAGGTGGGCGCCACCGCCAGGCTATAAGCGAGGCTGTAAAGACGAATATGGGAGCGCACCAGGTCGTCGTCGGGTTGGTGCGGCGGTTGAAGGTATTCCGTGAACCGCGGCATGATCAGGGTGGTGGGAGAAAGGGGAATGCCTAGCTCACCGACACCGGTGCGCAAGAGAATCGTGCCCAAAACATTGAGCGTTGCCGATTGGAAGGTGGTGGCTACCACTTTGCCGGTCACCAAAGAGCGCAGATCGTATTCCACGGTCACCGATTTGTTGGGCTCCAACGACTCGACGGTTCGAATCATGTCGTCGTTGGGATCCACCGGCTCCGCGCCGGTCATATGCTCGTCGCGAATTTCCACGCTGACCAGATTCTGAGTCTGCTGGCTTTGATTGGTGACGGTCACATAAAGGGTGTATTCGGAACCGTCCTGCACCACGTTGGGATGGCTGAAAGTCAGGTGGAAACGGGCGTCGACCACCTCCACTGCCGCTTGGGCCCGCGACAACACCGGCAGGGGATCTCGGCCGGGTCGGGCGATCTCGCCCATGATGTCCATGGACAGCGCGTGGGTGCCCGGGCGCAATCCTTCCACCGTCCATTTGGCGCTGCCCTGTTGCCCCGGACGGAAGGTCCGCAGACCACCGGGCCCGACGATCGGCACTTCCTGTCCCGGCGCCACCGGCGGTTCCGTTGCGGCTAAACGCAGACTTTGGTCGTAGGGCAGCTTGACGGTGGCGCGAAGTTTTTCGAGCGTGACGTCGGAGCCGCTGGGTGCGCCGTTGGCCACCATCAGCTCAGCTTCGAAGAATTGATTCAAATAGGTGATCGTTCCCGGGATCACAATCACACCGTAGACCGGAAAGACCAATTCCTGCTCGCCTTCCGCACTGATGTCCAGCCCTTCTTCGCTAGGCTCTTTTTCGAGTCGGAAGGGCACGATTTGGGGCGGTTTCCATCGGCTGACTTGGGCGATGACGGAGGCGGGAAGACCGTCCAAGACCACAGCCGGTTTGCTCAGGGGTTCGACCTGGCCGTTGCCGTGGTAGAGCACGGGGAAACGGATTTCCACCACTTCGTCTTCAAGGGCGAAACCCACCGCGAAGTCGAAGGCTTGAAAGTTTTCGTCCGTGGGCGAGATGCCGCGGGCTTGCAGTTCTTCGAGCGATAGCGTGCGGACCGTCGTGCTGGTGAGCACGATCTGACGCACCTGCAACACGGCGATCGACGGCTCGGCAAAACCGACCACCTGGCCGTCGGCGGTGGACACCATGCGAATATTTTCTAGGCGATAGTCGCCCTCTTGTTGGAATCCGGGCAACAAGAACGTTCCACCGGGCACGGTCACCAAAGATTGGGCCGTGGGTAGCTCCGGTCCGCGCAGCTCGGCCCGCACTTCGAGCCCCGCAACCCGCGGATCTCCCGGTTTGACCGAGCCGCACGGGACCGTCGGTCCACCAAAGCAAGTGCGCACCTGGGCTTGCTCACCAATGTCGAGCACCTGATTGGCGTCGGTGGTCTGGGCGTCTGAGTAGAGGGTGAGCCGATTGCCCTGAACCGTCAGGCGCTGGTGAGCCAGGGGTTCGGACTGTCCGATGACTGAGTGAAAAGGAATCAGCAACGAAAGCCCGAGAAGGGCCGCGGAGACCCGGAATTTCTCAAACATTGAGGTTTACCCGCATAGGTGAACAGACTTTCTGCATGGTCCCAAAGCCCAAAGTGAACTCGAGATCGGAATGGAAAAGAGCCACGCCACATACCCATCCGGGCAGCGGTCGCATGTACAGACCGGCCTTTGGTACATCAGGCGACATTTGGACGGAAATTCGATCAAATCCGTCAAAAAAATCTTTGACCCATGATGTCAGACCCGTCTATCACTTGGAATTACGGGTTGGGGAGACGATAAGCCCAGCGGCTCAGCCCAAGGAAAAGGGTGTCTGTCCCTGCGGTCCAGGGGTGGGTGGGTCTGGATGGTCCGGATGGGTCGGTTGGTCCAGTTGAATGGTTCGGTTGGTCCAAGTTGGATGGGTTGGACCGTTTGGTCCAGGTTGGATGGGTTGAGCCGTTGGGCCCAGGGGCATCTCCGCCACGGAATTAATTCCGAGGCTACCCTTGGCTTGTCCTCCGGGGGGAGGACGGCCCGGAATAGAACCTTGGGCTTCAGCCCGTGGCGCCTAGCTCGCGCATTCGTCGCCACGGTGGGCCGGGGTATTTGCCGCCGGTCGGAAGGGAGAGGGGAAGCTCTTCGCCTCGGCAATATTTTTCCAGGTCTCGATTGAGAATCTGGTTCCACATCTTCTTGTCACGGAATCGATACCAGAAGTCCTCGACCAACGCCCGGCGTTTCGGCTCGAGACGAGAGGCCCTGGGGCCTAAAAGTGAGCCGAATAGAGTGACATGGGCCCTTTGTCCTCGGTGTTGTCCAGGTGCGACTCGGCGGTTCTGGCGTGTACAAGATACAACGCGGAACGGCGTCGGTTTATTCTGACCGATCGGAAGCGGCATGCCTATGCCCTTGCTGAATTGGACTATGGCTGTCGGGTCCTTGTAGGCCTGAAAGCCCCGACAACCGGACGGGCTGACGCCGGGGTCCCCAAGTCCCGGGCGGGCCGTCGAATCGACCGGGTATGGGGTGGTCGCAGTGGACACAGCTGCCGTTGTCGGTGAGGCCCCATCGTCCCAGCCGGTATCCGTCCCGTTCGATCACGATCCGCTCGCACGATGGGCAGCGGGTCGATCCCCCTTTGATGTCGTGCACGTTACCGGTGTAGACGTAAGACGCTCCGTTTTTCATGGCGATGTCGCGGGCACGGCTGAGGGTTTGGGGCGGGGTTCGGGGTTTGTCGCGCATTTTGAAGTCGGGGTGGAAGGCGGTGAAGTGCAGGGGCACGCCGGGTCCTAGGTGTTCGACGACCCATTGGCTGAGGGCGTGGAGTTCGGCGTCGGAGTCGTTTTCGCCGGGGATCAGTAGGGTGGTGATTTCCACCCAAACGTGGGTTTCGTGGACGAGGTATTCGAGGGTTTCGAGCACGGGTTGCAAGTCGGCGCCACAGATTTTGCGATAGAAATCGTTGTTGAACGCTTTGAGGTCGACATTGGCGGCGTCCATGCCGGCGAAGAATTCGATTCGCGGCTCGGGGCAGATCTCTCCGGCGGTTACGGCGACGGTCGCAATTCCACGGCTTCGGCAGGCTTCGGCCACGTCGACGGCGTATTCGAGGAAAATGACCGGATCGTTGTAGGTGAAGGCGATGCTGCGACATTGCAGCTGTTGGGCGGTGATGGCCAGGGTTTCCGGATCCGCACGGTCGGAGAGGGTTTCGATTTCGCGGGATTTGGAGATATCCCAATTCTGGCAAAACTTGCAGGCGAGGTTGCAACCGGCGGTGCCGAAGGACAGCACGGGCGTGCCGGGATAGAAATGGTTTAGGGGTTTCTTTTCGATCGGATCGATGCAAAATCCCGAGGACCGTCCATAGGTGGTGAGTACCATCTCTTGCCCCTGGCGAGCCCGGACGAAGCACAGGCCGCGCTGCCCGTCGCGCAGCTTGCAGAAACGGGGGCAGAGGTCGCATTGCAGCCGACCGTCTGCCAGCGGGTGCCAATAACGCGCCGGATGTGTGGCGCCTTCGATCGGTGCGTCCATAAAATTCCCAGCTTTCCTGATGTGCTTTTCTGGAGGTGCTTTCCCGGATGTTCAGCATTTGGACTACCATGCCATTCTACCTCGCCATTCGGCTGCGGACGGCGAGCTTTGGCCGTGGCAAGTGATTTCGTCCGTTGAAACGAATACTGTCGAATCGTAGAATGCAAGGCCCACGACCGGTTTCCACCCAAGGAGCCCCGATCCGGTGAGCCTCAAAGAACAGATCCGTCAACGACGTCCCTTTGCCTCGCTGGAAGAGGAGGCTTACCTCAATCTCCAGCGCACGGCCAACATGCTTTTTCAAGCCGGCGCTGGGGTGATCAAAGCCGCTGCTCCAGGTCGCCGCGGTTTGACCCCCAGCCAATACAACGTGATGCGCATCTTGCGCGGAGCATCGCCCGACGCCCTGACCTGTGGCGAGATCAGCGAGCGTCTGGTGACCCCGGGGCCCGACGTTACCCGCCTGCTCGACCGTCTTCTTGAGCGCGGTTGGGTGGAGCGAGATCGCGATGTGGGGGATCGACGGGTGGTTCGCTCTCGCATTACCGATGCGGGCATGGAGCTTTTGGCCTCGTTGGACGAGCCGGTGGCGAATTGGCTGAAAGAAAGCCTGGGGCATCTCTCCCGCGAAGAGCAACACAGTCTGATCCAGCTCCTGGAGCGAGCCCGCGAAGGCGTAGAGAAGTCCTGCAGTTCCTAGCAGGCTGTGGCAAAAGTCTCATCGCGCTGCGAGCGCGCCTTTTCCGCCGACTCTTCGTTGGAAAACCTCGACGATTCCCGAATCGCCTGCGGTTTTCACGCCTCGATTCGACGAAAAATTCGCTGCTCTCGCCGGCGCGAGACTTCCGCCACAGCCTGCTAGCAGCCTCGCGGTTTGTCGACCGAGCCGGGTTGAGTTAATCTCTCGGCTGCTTTCCCCGTCGCAACCTGCGGCAACTTCCTCGCTCTGGAGACTTCGATGACCAAGACGTTTTGGCGCGCCCTAATTTTTGCTTTTTCTGCCCTTTGGCTGGTTGCGACTGCACAGGCCGGATCCCGCGATCACCTTTGCCACGATCACGGTGAGCCCAGCGCCGTGGCCACGGTCGCGGCGGGCAAGCACACCGTGCAAGGACATGGGGACCATGGACCTGCTTCGTCGGAAGACGAGGCAGGGGAAGCCGCAGAGTCCTCCGATGCAGAAGCTTCAGAAGAAGAGGCCGACAAGTGGTCGGTGGCCGATTCGCCGACCGAGACTTACTCCCTGGACCTCAACGTCGACGAAGGGACGTGGATGAATCTCGACGTGTCTCCGGACGGTCGGGAAATCATTTTCGATCTCCTGGGTGATTTGTATCGTCTGCCCATCGAAGGTGGCGAGGCGGTGGCGCTGACCTCCGGATTCCCCTGGGACATGCATCCTCGTTATAGCCCGGACGGCAAGTCGGTCTCGTTCACCAGCGATCGGGGAGGCGGCGACAACATTTGGGTGATGTCGCTGGACGAGGAGGGGGCAGAGCCGAGGGCGGTGACCTCGGAGAAATTTCGTCTGCTCAACAACGCGGCTTGGAGCCCTGACAGCCGCTTCTTGGCCGCGCGCAAGCATTTCACCTCGCGACGATCCTTGGGTGCCGGTGAGATTTGGCTCTACCACGCGTCCGGGGAAGGGACGGCAGGTCTGCAGTTGACGGAGCGGCCCAACGATCAAAAAGACGTGGGCGAGCCGGCTTTTTCAACCGACGGCAAATACGTCTACTTCAGCCAGGACACGACGCCCGGAGCGGTCTTCGAATACAACAAGGATCCGAACGGCCAGATCTATGAGATTCGTCGGGTGGAGCTGGCGACGGGCGACATCGAGAGCGTGGTTTCCGGAGCGGGCGGCGCCATTCGGCCGACCCCGTCCCCGGACGGCCAATACCTGGCCTTCGTTCGGCGGGTTCGAGATCGTTCGACCCTGTTCATCCGCCATCTCGAAAGCGGTCATGAGCGTCCGGTGTTCGACGGTTTAGATCGGGATCTACAAGAAACTTGGGCGGTGCACGGCGTTTATCCCAACTTCGATTGGACACCGGACAGCAAGTCGCTCGTATTTTGGGCCGGCGGCAAGATCCATCGGCTGGACTTTTCCGCCGACATGAGCACTGCGACCTTGCAACCCATTCCGTTCCAGGTGCGGCAGAAGATCGAATTGGCGGAAGCGGTGCGATTTGCTCAGGATCCGGCGCCGGAGCGTTTCGAGCTCAAAATGTTGCGTTGGGTTTCGGTTTCGCCCACCGGCGATCGGGTGCTTTTTCAAGCCCTGGGCAAGCTCTGGGTCAAGGACCTTCCCGACGGCAAAGCTCGCCGTTTGACGAGTCAAGAGACCCATTGGGAGATTTATCCCTCCTGGAGCCGCGACGGCAAACACGTGGTTTATGTCTCGTGGAACGACGAGAAGCTGGCGGCGGTACGACGGGTGAGCGCTGCCGGTGGTGAGGGCCGGGTCTTGACCACCGAGCCTGGTCATTACATCGACCCGGTGCTCAGCCCCGACGGCAAGACGGTGGTTTACCTCAAGACGTCCGGTGGGTTCATCACCAGTCCATTGCATTCCGAGGAGCCCGGGCTCTACGCCCTTGGTGTCCAGGGAGGCGGCGTCCAGGGAGCCGGCGTCGAGGGAGGCGAGCCGATCTTGTTGACCGAGAACGGCGACGCACCCCATTTCGGCTCGGATTCGGATCGTGTGTACTTTCGGGCCTTCGAGGGTGAAGGCCGCCGTGCCTTGCGCAGCGTCGGACTCGACGGCCAGGATGAGCGCAGCCACGCTTCGAGCGAAGCGGCGACGGAATTCAGCGCCTCCCCCGATGGCCAATGGCTCGCCTTTGCCGAGCGTTTCAACGTGCATGTGATTCCCTTTGCCGCCGCCGCCAAACCTTTGGAGGTTGGTCCGTCCATGTCGTCCCTGCCCAAGGCCAAGGTGTCGGCCCAAGCGGGTGAGTCCCTGCATTGGAACGGTGGGTCCAACCGGCTCTATTGGTCCTTGGGCCCGGAACTCTTCCAAGTCGATCTCCAGAACACCTTTGCCTTCCTCGACGGCGCGCCGGAAGAGCTGCCGGAGCCGCCGGAGCAAGGCATGAATATTGGTTTCGATGTCGCCCACGACGTACCCCAAGGGCTGGTGGCCCTGGTCGGGGCGCGGGTGATCACCATGCGCGGGGATGAGGTCCTCGAGGACGGTGTGGTGGTGGTGGAAAACAATCGGATCCGAGCGGTGGGCAGTCGAGACGAAGTCGAGATTCCCGCCGGCGCCAAAGTGATGGAGCTGGCGGGCAAGACGATCATCCCCGGTTTGGTGGATGTCCATTGGCACGGCGCCCAAGGGACCCAGGAAATCCAGCCCCAGCAGAATTGGTTCAATCTCGCGAGCCTGGCCTTTGGGGTGACCACGGTCCACGATCCCTCCAACGACACCAGCACCTTTTTTGCCGCGGCGGAAATGCAGAAAGCAGGGCAGATCGTGGCGCCGCGGTTGTTCACCACCGGCACGATCCTTTACGGTGCGGCGGGAAGCATCAAGGCGGAGATCGACAGCCTCGACGATGCCCGCTTCCATCTCAAGCGTATGAAAGCGGTCGGTGCCTTCAGCGTCAAGAGCTACAACCAACCGCGCCGGGATCAACGTCAGCAGGTGATCGCCGCCGCCCGTGAGCTGGAAATGATGGTGGTGCCCGAGGGTGGCTCGGTTTATATGCACAACATGACCCAAGTGATCGACGGTCACACGGGCATCGAGCACGCGGTGCCGTTGGCGGTGCTTTACGACGACGTGGTGCAAATGTGGTCCTCGACCCGCACTGCCTATACCCCCACGCTGGGTGTGGGTTACGGTGGTATCTGGGGTGAAAACTATTGGTACGCCAATACCGACGTGTGGGCCAACGAACGCTTGCTGAGCTTCGTGCCCCGCGAGCTGGTGGACGCCCGCTCTCGTCGTCCTTTCAAAGCTCCCGAGGAGGAGTACAACCACTTCGACATCGCCGCCATGTGCAAGAAGCTCAGTGACCAAGGGGTGAAGATCAATGTCGGTGCCCACGGTCAGCGGGAAGGCCTCGCCGTCCATTGGGAGATGTGGATGTTGGAGCAGGGGGGCATGACACCCCTCGAAGCCTTGCGGGCGGGCACCTTAAACGGTGCCCACTATCTCGGCATGGAAGACCACCTGGGCTCCATCGAGGCCGGCAAGCTGGCGGATCTCGCGATCCTCGACAGCAACCCTCTCGAAGACTTCAGAAGCACCGAGCGGGTCAGCAAAGTGATGGTCAACGGCCGGCTCTTTAATGCCTCCACCATGGATCAAGAATGGCCCGAGGCCCGACCGCGTCCGGAGCTCTTCTTCGAACGTGATCGAGAGCCGTTGGTGACGAGCCCGTAGGTATCCCAGGGTAGCTACTTGCCGCTGAGATATGCGGCTTTCGCCGTCAAGCCACGGGCTAGAAGCCCGAGGCTACATTTGCCTTGCCTCTTCGAGGCTGCCCTGCATTTCCTTTCCGGGCTGCCCCGAGAGGGGCGTGGCAAAGGTAGCCTCGGAATTTATTCCGTGGCGCGGGTCATCGCACGACGTTCGGTTGGCTGTCCCCAGCCGGCGGTTTGACCGAATACCCCTCGTTTTCCAAGCCCGGGTGAAACAAATCTCACCCGGGCTTCGTATGGTTTATGAAGTTTGTTAGTACTGGATACTACTAATAAATTTCATGGACAAGTCGAAGAAGCAGGCGAAATAAGCAAGGGGCCAGTTCGTTGAATAAACAGGGCAATGTTCGGGGTGGAGAAACGGATCCTTTGGTGGATTTGGGATTCACGCCCCTCGAAGCGGAGATTTATGGCTTGCTCTTGGACGAGCCGGGCTCGACGGGTTATCGGCTGGCTCAACGGTTGCGTAAGCCTGCACCGAACGTCTACAAAGCCATCGAATCCCTGGAATCGAAAGGGGCTGTGATGGTGGTGGACGGCAAGCATCGCCATTGCTCGGCGGTTCCACCGGACGAACTCTTGGGCCATTTGGAGCGCCGATTTCAAGCTTCGAAACGGCAAGCAGCCCGGGCGCTGGCGGAGCGGGCTCAAGCACCCACCGACGATCGCGTCTATCAGTTGAAATCGTCCAATGCGGTGTTTCAAAAGGCTCGGTCGATGCTGGAGCGGGCGCGCGACGTCGTCATTTTGGACGCTTTTCCGCGGGCCGCCCAAGAGTTGCTGGCCGACCTCGAGAAGGCTGCCGCCGGCGGCGCCAAGGTGGGCGCGCTGCTCTACGAGCCGTTGCCTTCCGCGGGAAGTCAAAGCGGCTTCGAGGTTGTCGTGGACCCCCGGGGGCAATCGACCATGGAGAGGTGGCCCGGTCAGTGGTTGGTCTTGGTGGTAGACGCTTCGGAAATGCTCATGGCCTTCTTGAGCAAGGACCTATCGGTGGTCCACCAGGCGATTTGGTCGCGCAGTCCCTATTTGGTTTGGGTTCAGCACGGCGGAGCGGCCTCGGAGCTGCTCTTAGCTGCGGTGGAGAGCGCGGTGAGCAATTCCGATCTCGAATTGGCCCAAAAGATCCTGGATCGTTTGAGGTCGTTGAAGGCCTACGGCACACCGGCTTATCGACACCTGCGCGAAACTTTGGACTCGGTCCCCGGCGATTCGTCTTCCGACTCAACGACATCTATATATAAATGAGAACACTTAAAACAAAGGACATTGATCATGCTGAAAGTGCGTAATCTGGTCAAAGTATATCCCGGCGGAGTGGCGGCGCTCCGGGGCATCGATTTGGACGTTCCCAAGGGAATGTACGGTTTGTTGGGGCCCAATGGGGCGGGCAAATCCACCTTCATGAAGATCCTCGCGGGCCTGCTCGAACCCACCGGTGGAGAAGTGAATCTCGACGATATCGATGTGGTGGCCAACCCGGAATCCGTGCACGCGCGGCTTGGATATCTGCCTCAAGATTTCGGCTTCTATCCCCACCTTACCGGCGAGCAAATGTTGACCTATTTGCTCCGGCTGAAGGGTGTCAGCGCGCCGAAAGGCCTGCCGAATCTGGTCTCCGAGCTGCTCGAACGGGTGAATTTGACATTTGCGGCGAAACGTAAGGTCAAGGGTTATTCGGGAGGTATGCGTCAACGTCTGGGCATTGCCCAAGCGGTGGCCGGGGATCCGAGATTGATCATCGTCGACGAGCCCACGGCGGGTTTGGATCCGGAAGAGAGACAACGATTCTATCGTCTCTTGGCCGAGCTGGCCGATGAACGCTCGGTGCTGCTTTCGACCCACATCGTGGAGGATGTGGCGGTTCTGTGTCCCCGCTTTGCGGTGATTTCCAAAGGGCGATTGAAAGCCGAGACCTCTCCGAGCGAAGCCCGCGAGCGCCTAGAGGGCAAGATCTTCGAAGGTCAAGGCAGCAACGCCGAGCTGCGGGCCATCCGCGATCGCTACCTCGTGACCCAAGCGATCTTGGTCGCGGGTCGAAATCGAGTGCGGATTTACGTGCCGGAAGGGCCCGCCCCCGAGGGATTCGGGTCGGTCAACGTGACCCTCGAAGACGCCTACATGACCTTGGTCAACGCGCCGGACGAAGGAGTCGCAGGCTCCCGGTCAGAGAAGAGCGCCCAGGATTCGACCGACGTCGCCGACGCCCAAACCGCGGAGGAGCACGTGGCATGAACGCTTCACGTTTTCGCACCCTGGTGGGTATGGACCTGCGCTTCCACTTCACCCGGCCGTTGTTCTGGGTGCTGGTCGCCATCCTCGGACTGGTCTCTTGGGGCCTTTCCAGCGGGGGCTTGAGCATTTCCACCGGCGACAGCACCATCGGTGGCACCGCAAAAGCTTGGATGACCTCGGAATTCGCCATTGCTTTGATGCTGCCTATTATGGCCTTCACCCTTTACTCGTTCTTTATCGCTGTGGCGGCGGGCATGCTGATCCCGAGGGACGACGAACTCAAGGTGGGTCCGGTTTTGCACGCCACGCCGCTTCGGCCCTCAGAGTACATTTGGGCCAAGTTCGCGGCGGTGATGGCGCTCTTCTTGGTCGTGTTGACCCTGCATCTCGGGTTTAGCATGCTCTTCAATCAGGTGATCCCGAACGCCCAAGCGGAGCTGATCCGCGGGCCGTTCGAGCTGATGAATTACCTGCGCCCCGCTGTCCTGATGGCGTTACCGTTCCTCATTTTTCTCACCGGTGTGTCCTTCGCCGTCGGCGAGTTGACCCGCAAGCCGATTCTGATTTTCGCCACCCCAGTGGCCCTCTTTGCCTCTTGCTTTTTCTTCCTTTGGGGTTGGTCACCAACCTGGCTCGATCCGTGGATCAATCGACTCTTGATGTGGCTCGAGCCGTCCGGTTATCGGTGGCTCAACGAGACGTGGTTGAAGGTCGACCTCGGGGTGACCTATTACAACCTGGAGCCGGTGATTTACGACTTGCCGTTCCTAATGTCGCGATTGGTGATGATCTTGATCGGTGTGGGATCCGTAGCCCTGGCGAGCCGACATTTTGCGGCGTCCCTCCGCGGCGAACGATCCCCGGGGCTTTGGTTTTCTCGGCGGTTTTCGTTTCTAAGGCGGTTTTTGGGTTTGGAGCGGCGCAAAGCGGCGACACCGAGCACCGACGTGGCCGCCGTGGATTTTCTCGACGAGAGCCCGTTGGCGGAGATGAAGATGTCCACCAGCGCACCGGGTTTCCTGGCGTCGATGTGGGACGTGGCCCGATTCGAGGCGCGCAATCTGAAGTCTCAACCCGGGCTTTACATCTTCATTCCTCTCATTCTCTTGCAGGTCTTCGGTTCCGCGTTCACCCGCGTCGGCGCTTTTGATACGCCGCTCCTGCTGACACCCGGAACCGCTGCAGTGGGTTCCTTGAACACTCTGACCCTCCTGGTTTGCTTCCTGCTGTTGTTCTACACCGTGGAGTCGATCGGCAGGGAATGGCATACGGGCCTGGCGCCGGTGTATTACGCCACCCCAACTCGGACCGCTGCCGTGCTGACTGGAAAAGCGGTGGCCAACAGCCTGGTGGGCGCGGCGATTCTTTCCGCGGCCTATTTGTCGGCAGCTGCCGTGATGTTGATCCAAGGAAAGGTCACTCCGGGACTCGGGCCGTTCATCCTGGTTTGGGGCCTGCTCCTGGTGCCGACTTTCTTGCTCTGGTCGACGTTCGTCACCTTCGCCTGGGCCTTGACGCGCAATCGTTACGGCACCTATGCCTTGGGCTTGGCGGTTTTGGCGTTCACCGGCTGGAAGCAATTCCGTGGGGAAATGAATTGGGTCGGCAATTGGAATCTTTGGGATGCCACGACTTGGACGGACTTCGGTGGATTAAATCCGAATTCTTACGCCTTGGCTCTAAATCGTGGATTCTGGCTGGCGGTGGCGGCTTTTCTGGTCGTGTTGACGGTGCGGATTTTTCCTCGCCGTGAGCATGATCCGGGAAGGGTGCTCGATCGTCTTCAGCCCAAGAATCTGGTCATGACTGCCCTGCGGCTCTCTCCCATCGCTCTGCCGGCCATTGTCTTGGGCATCACCCTGGGGGTCGAGGTCAGCAAGGGATATCAAGGGGGCGCGGTGGAACGTCGGGAGGAGGAGTATCGAGGTCGTAATCTGATCACCTGGGGCGAAGCGGAGGTGCCGTGGATTACTGGGGTGGAAATCGACCTAGTCTTGGATCCGAAAGCCAATAGCTTCCAAGTCGAGGGGAGCTACGACCTCCAGAACCGCTCTGAAAAACCCATGAAACGCTTTCCCATGTCCGTAGGCGATCACTTCGAGGACGTCGAATGGACCCTCAACGGGCAGAAAGTGGAGCCCGAGGATTGGGCGCGTTTGCACGTTTTTGTGCTCGACGAGGCCTGGCCCGTCGGTGAAACCATGCGGGTGGGATTCAGCCACTCCGGGCGATTGCCCAACGGCATCAACAAGAACGGTGGCGGGTTGGGGCAATTCATCTTACCCAGCGGCACGGTGTTGACGTCCTTTTCCAGCAGCTTCTTGCCCGTGCCTTTCTTCGAGTCGGGTCGAGGAGTCGATGAAGACAATGCGCTCGAGCCACGGGATTTCGAGACGGACCATTGGCATGGGCGCACCCCGCCCGGCTTCGGGGCCGGCTCGAGATATACGGTGACCACCCGAGTCACGGTACCCGAGGACTTCCGGGCCAACGGAGTCGGTACGTTGGAATCCGATACGGTCACCAACGGTCTGAGGACCCTGGAGTGGCACACCGATCATCCGGTGAATTTCTTCAACGTCGTGGCGGGGCAGTGGGATGTTTGGGAGGGAGACGGCGTCAAGATCTTCCACCATCCGGACCACACCTACAACCTCGAGGAAATGGGCGAGGCTCTGGAAGGGGCGCGCAAATACTATTCCGAGTGGTTTTACGAGTACCCCTGGCAGGAGCTGAAGGTGAGCGAGTTTGCGGGATTGGCGGGTTATGCTCAGGGATTCCCGACCAACATCACCTTTTCGGAAAATATTGGTTTCTTGACCCGCAGCAAACCGGAAGCTCAGGTGGCGTTCATGGTCACCGCCCACGAAGCCGCCCATCAGTGGTGGGGCAACATCTTGATGCCCGGTCGGGGGCCGGGAGGCAACATCCTGTCCGAAGGCATGTCCCATTTCTCCACGGCCTTGCTCTATGAACAGATCAAGGGCCTGGAGGACCGTATCGGTTTCCTCAAGCAAATCGAGGAACGTTACGGTGACGCGCGACAGGTGGATTCGGAAAAACCCCTGGTGCGCATCGACGGATCCAAAGCCGGCGACACCACGGTCACCTACGACAAGGGGGGATGGGTCTTTTGGATGCTACTCCAACACATGGGTCGTGAGTCCGGGTTGGCCGGTTATCGTGATTTCATCCATCGTTATGCGGAAAGTGACGACTATCCAGTGCTCGAAGATTTCGTGGCCGTGATGCGCGAGCATGCGGCCGACGTCGATGCCTTCGATGCCTTCACCGACCAATGGTTCTTCGAGGTGGTGCTGCCGGAATATAAATTCGGCGAGCCGAAAGTCAGCCGTGACGGCCGGCTTTGGGTGGTGGAGACCGAGGTCACCAACGCGGGCACCGGCCGCATGCCGGTTCAAGTTGCCGCCGTCCGGGGAGAGCGCTTCCCGGAGGACGACGCCGAAGAGCCGGAACCTTGGAAAGAAAGCCGGGTCGAAGTGATTTTGGGTGCCGGCGAGGCGACCACCCTGCGGATCGAATGCGACTTTGAGCCGGAAAAAGTGTTGGTGGATCCCGACGCCCTGGTGTTGATGCTCAAGCGTGAAAAGGCCGTGGTCGAACTCTAGTCGCAGCCCGTCCAGTTCTAGCTCGGCGGGGTCGGCCCAGCGTCCCTGCGCGCGTGGCTTCGAAACTCGCGCAACCACCTGCGTGCCGTCGCAAGCCGTCGATGCGTGGGGACTTAAGTCGATTCATAGAGTGTGCCGCTCAGTCAGACAGTCTCCGCTTCCGTGCTCGGGCCGCTGGGCCTCCCATGCCCGCAAAATGGAGTTTGGGGAGGCGGGGCGGAACGAGGACGGAAGCGGGCCCAAGGGTCAATCCGCAGATTTAGGCTTCGGCTCGACCAGAACCACGGTTGAGCCGGAGTCGACGGGACCGTGTCGGCTGATGGCTCCGGACGGCCAGTGGACCGTCAGGCTTTTGGCCTTCGGTAGGTCGCCGAGGCCCACCAGGATTTCCGGCGGGCCTTGGGATAGATATCCGGATGCCCCGTTGAGGAAACGGACCAGGGTCTTCTTACCCATCAGGATCTCGACTCGGGCTCCAAAAGCTTGGGAATTGCTGGCCGTGCCTTGGAGCCGAATCTTGATCCACTGGCCTGGGGCCGCGCGGTTCTCGAGCACCATCGCCGGGCCGTCGTTTTGGGTCAGCACCAGATCTGGATCACCGTCGGCGTCCAAGTCGGCGGAGACCAGGCCTCGACCGACCAAGGCTTGGGTGCCTTCGAGGGCCTGGGGGATCTCTCGAAAGCGGCCGCCCAGGTTTTCCAGCAGCTGTGCCGGTTGACGATAGGAGCGGTCCGGCGAAAAAAGGTGGATGTTGTCGAGGATGTGGCCATTGACCACCGCAATGTCCAGGTCCCCATCGAGGTCGAAGTCGAGCAAAGACGTGCCGAAGCCGACCCACGGCAGGCTCGGTGCGCCCAGGCCCGAAGCGTCGGTGGCGTCGGCGTAGAGGCCGTCGCCGAGGGGGCGATAGAGGGTATTGGTTTCCTGGTCCAGGTGGGTGAGAAAAAGCTCAGGCCTGCCGTCGCCGTCGAGATCTCCGAATTCCACGCCCATACCGGCTTCGGCACTACCGGAGCGATTGAAACCCACGCCGGACAGCAGGGCGGATTCCTCAAATCGGCCCTGGCCGTCGCCCAGATAGAGCTGATTCATGGTGGAATCGTTGGCCACGAAGAGGTCGGGTTTGGCGTCGCCGTTGAAGTCACCGGCCAAAACTCCGAGCCCTTTGGCTTCCGGGCTAGGTCGAATTCCGGCGTCCAGGCTGACCTCCCGAAAGCGACCTTGGCCGTCGTTGATAAAGAAAGCGTCCGGGCTCGCTCTGTAAACGTCGGGATGGCAGTAGGACCGCAGCTTCTTGGCCGCATTGCCGCAGAATCGATGATTGTCGAGGCGAAAGTCCACGTAGGCGGCGACGAAGAGGTCGAGGTCCCCGTCGAGATCGGGATCGAAGAAGGCACAGCCCGTGGACCAGGAGTTCTTTTTGAAACCCGCGGTTTGGGCGACCTCCTCAAACGTGCCGTCGCCACGGTTTCGAAACAGCAGATCGGGACCGAATTGGGTGACGTAGAGATCGAGATCTCCGTCGCGATCCACGTCTCCGAAGCAGGTACCCATGCCCACACCTTGCCGATCGACACCCGCGGTTCGGGACGCGTCGCGAAAGCTTCCGTCGGCCCGTTGGAGAAAGAGGCGGTGCCCGGTCGAAATAGGAGGCTTATTTGGAGGCTTAGTAGGGGGCTCAGCAGCGGCTACGGGCGCTCCCTGGACGAAGAAGATATCCAGCCGGTCGTCGCCGTTGACGTCGAGCACGGCCAGTCCGGGCCCCATATTCTCGGGCATGTATTTTTCGCCGGTGCCGAAGTGGCGATGCCGAAAGTCGATTCCGAGTTCGGCCGTGGCGTCGAGGAAGATCGGCTGGGCCGGCGCAGCTTCAGGTTCAGGTGCCGCCGAGTCGGCCCAGGTCGTCGACGCCAAGGCCAGCAGCGCAGAGAGTAAGAGGGCCAGAAGTCTGCGCTCGGCCAGTCTGCATTCAGCCAGTCTGCGCTCAGTTACCGCCCAGGGCACGATAAACCTCCATTTGACGTCGACTTTCTTTTTCCCGTCCCAGGGCCGCCAACAGACGTCCATAGGCCAATCTCAAGCTCGGGTCGGTGGGTTTGAGGGCGAGGGCCAGCTCGAATCGCCGAACGGCTTCGTCGGACTGACCGAGTTCGGCGAGCACCGCCGCCAACAGGGCTTGGGATTCGCCGTTCTCGGCGTCGATGGCCACGGCGCTATGGAGACGGGCCCTGGCCTCCTCGAGACGCCCCATCTGGCTCAAGAACAAACCTTCCAGATAGTGGCTTTCGACCCGGCCGGGCAATAGCTTCCTGGCCTCTCGGGCCGCATCGAGAGCGCGCAATCGTCGATCCATGGAGAATAGGATCTTCGCTTTGAGGGTCCAGATACGATCGTCGTTCGGTGAAGATTCGAGCAGCTGATCGAGCAGCTCGAGGGCCGAGCCCAGCCTTCCCTCGGCGGCCAGCTCTTGGGCTTGGTTGAGCGACGCGCCCGTGGCTCGTCGGCCGTGGTCGAGGGTTTCCGCTCGGCGGTTGAGCCGTTGGAACTCCCCAAGGGCGGCTGTGGCACCTTCGAGGTCGCCACACGCCCGCAGCCCATTGCCGAGGCGAAAGTGGGTTTCGGCGGAACTCGGCATCAGCTCACGGGCGGACCTGAGATGCTCTATGCCCCGGGGATCGCAGCCGGTTTCCGCCAGTTCCAAGAGCAAGGTGCCGAGTTCGAGGTGGGCTCGGCCGGGTTCGGAAACTTGCAGGTCGAGGGCCTTTTCAAGGTGGGGAACGGCCTCGGGACGTGACTCGGGGCTCGCGGCCAGTGCCAGGCCCAGGGCCAGCGCGATTGGCCCGTCCTGCGGATACAGCGTCTGACCCTCGCGGGCGACCTCCCGAGCCGCGTCCGGTCGCCCGAGTGCCAATTCCAAGAGCGTCAGCTGTTGGAAGAGGGGGGCGGCTCGGAGGCCCCGCTTTAGAGCTCGGCGCAGCAGCTCCACCGCCGGCTCGGGCCGGCGGATATCGCGCATCACCAACGCCGCCAACACATAGGCCTCAACGTCGTCGGGGCTCAAGCGACGCAAGTTTTCAAGGGTTTCCAACGCCTCGGAAGGGGCTCCCACCCGGATCTGTAACCGAGCCACTTGGCGCACGGCTTCCACGTGGTCGGGAGCCACGGATTGGGCGCGGCGGGCGAGGGTCAGGGCTTCGATCGGCTGTCCTTGGTGTTGGCGGACTTCCGAGAGGCCGAGCCAAGCCAAAGGCGCTTGCGGTTCGAGGTCTGCCGCTTGTTGAAAGAGTTGCTCGGCCCGGTCGAGCTGCTGTTCGGCCAAGGCTTGACCGGCTTCGGCGATCAATGAGTCAACGTCCGCTTTCGTGGGTTTGGCGGCGGTCGAGTCCGGAACCGAGGCAGCGGACGGTTCTGAAAATAGGACGAATGCCGTAAGGGCCACCATCGCGGCCGCGCCCACAGCCCGAGCCCCAGCCGAGATTCCCATTAGAGTCGTTTTACCTCCGGAGGATTGCGGGCGTAGCTCGCTGAGTTCGCCAACTGGGTGGAGGCTTGTCATGGGTTGCGCACGGTTCCGCTTTGGGAAGGCCCAATGGGCTTGGGCTTCAAGGCCTCGTAGACCACCCGTCCACACGAGTCGGCCGGGGAGCGGATGCCGAGCAAGGCGGCCAGGGTCGGCGCCACGTCGATTTGGGACATTGGCGGGCACGTCACGTTGTGGGCCACACCTGGGCCGGCGGCGAAGAAGATAGCGTGCATCTCCCGTAGCTCCCGCCAATAGCCGTGGGTGCCGCTGCCCCAGGGACGCCCGGAGCGGCCGGCCAGGGCGTCGGGAAATCCGGTGATCGGGTAATAACCGGGAGCGGGATCGATGTAGAGATCTCCGCCTGTGCCATCGAGCTTTAGGTGGGAAATTTCGGCGGCGTTGAAGACCCGTTGGATTACGGCTCGGCCGTCTTCTGGGTCGCGGATGGACAAGAGCGCGGTAGCGGCCTGTTGGATCACTTCGGCCCTCTCTTCGGGCGTCACCGTGCCTCCGCGCCAACTCTGATCATTGACCCGTAGAAAAAACGACGAGTCCGTGGCCAAAATCTTGGTTTGGCTGAGGTCGATCCTGCCGTCGGGGCCGCGCTTCAGAAGCCCGTGTTCTTCGAGGATCCGGTTGATGGCCACGTCGTGGGTGGAATAGCTCATGCCGTGGTCGGAAACCAGGGCGATGATCGCTTCACCCGCCGACATCTCCACCAGGGCCCCCAGCCAAGTGTCCATGAGGCCGGCAATCCTGGAGTAGTAAGACCATAGCATTCTCGCAACCTCAGGATCGAAGAGTTCACTTTGGGGATGCATGGCCGCCATCCACTCGTGGCCGGCATGATCGAGGTAGGGTGCATAGTGGAAGAGGGCGTCCGGACTCCATTGGGTCCAGGCAAATCGAGTGTTGGCAATAAGCTGCTCGATATCGAAAGCCACGGTTTCCAACAGCCGCTCTTCTGCCGAGCCGTCGCCGCCGAGCATTAGCGGGCGTCCGAGACGTCCCCGGCTGTAGGTTTGAAAGCTGTTGTCGTAGGAGGCAGCGCCCGAAGCCATGTAGGCCTTTAGCTCTTTGTCGGGAATGTGCCCCACCGGCGCTGTGGCTTCCCGCCGGTAGAGCACGAGGTCCGAACCGTCGGGGGCTAGGTGGAAGAGTCTAAAAAAGAGCAGTGACCGCAATGGACCCTGCCGAACGGTGAATCCTGGGCTCCAACCGCGGGTTTGGGAAGATGCCTGATGGGGTTTTAAGATCGCTTCGTTGGTGGCCTGGGCATCCCTGGAATTCAGGCGCAGCAGCACGGAGTCGTATCCGGCGACGGGGTCCTCAGGGTGGTCGAAAACCAAGCCGAATACCGTGTCGTCACCGGCCCGAAGCTCCAGCTCGAGAGGCGTTCCGGTCATAGGAGGCAGGTCGTTCCATGTTTCCGCCGCCGGCTTGAGATCCCCCGCCGCCAAGGTGCCAGACGGTAGAAGCTGATCTTCAAAGCTGCTCAAAGAGCGATACCGAGGTTCTTTGCCCTCCACCTTCCGGCTTTTGAATGCTTCGGCGATTGGCTGGTGAGGATAGTACTGAGTGGCACCCAGAACCGTCGTGTCGAGGCCTTCCAGGGCGGTCGTGACGAAAAACGGCTCGGCGGTGAGGGCGAAAGACGAGAAACCGCGGAAGGACTCGAGCACCGTATGGTGTTCCCGGTCCTGGGAATACGGCGTCATGTTGCCGGTCACGCCGTGCACGCCCGGGCCGCAACCGGTGTAGATCGAGGCATGGGAGGGTGCCGTTTTCGAAGGCCAAGTGCCCACCATGTGCTCGGCCCTAACTCCCCGTTCTGCAAGGGCGGCCAGGTTGGGCAATTTGCCTTCTGCCAAAAGGCGATCCACGAGCACGTCGCCGGCTCCGTCCCATGAGATCAACATCAGCTTGGGGGAGCGGGGCGGATCCAATTCAGACTCAGCAGCGTTAGTGCTTTGCAGGTCTGAAGTTTCAGGGTCCCCAGCGGCCTCTAAGGCGGCCAGGTATTGAGCGGTGAAAGCAAGAGGCAAAACAACGGAAGTGATGAGAGAGCGATAGCGGAAGTCAAAAAGCATGGAATCTCCGAATGAGTCGAGAGGACAGCCGGGCACGGCCGACAACGGATTCTATCGGCTAATTGCCTTCAGGTCCGCAGAATGACTCCAGCTCCGCTAAGCTAGCGTTGCTCACGGGGTCCGAAGTCCGCCTCGATGAGATTCGGAAGAGAAGTAGTGGTGGAGGAAGCAGCATGGCGAAATCGATCGTAGTGGAAAAAAACGGGATTGAGTCCTCGTTTGGGTTCAAGAAGATAGATCGCTCGAAGCTCTACGGCCGTCGACAGCGCATTCACCTGGACCCGGCCGGCCGGGCTTGCGCCAGAGCTTCGCTGACCGATGACGGCTCGTTGATCTTGCGTCAGGGCATGACCGCCCAAGGATATTTCGACGAAACCGGCCGGTGGATTGCGCAAAAAGAACTGGTGGGTTTGGACGCTGAAGGGCAGGCCCTCGAGCCGCGCCCTTCGACCCTCGGTCGACCCGTGCCCTTGGAGGGGCCGATACCCGCCCGCGACTTCCTGTCGGTGCGGGTCTATTCGGTCTACGCCCTGGAGCCGGAGCAATTGGACGACGCGTTGGCAAGCAGCCTACGCGAGGGCGAAATCTACCGCTTGCCGTTCAACTACCGTCCTGGATGGGACGAGGGTTCGGCTTGGTTGGTCGCGTCCATGGAAGGAGACCTTTTTGCCCTCGTGGGGCGGCAGGTCGAGCACGATTGGTGCGGCCCCCATCAGCTGCCGCAAATAGACGACGAAGACGAATTCGAAGACGATCTCGATTTCGAGATGTTCTGAGGAAAGTATGCGGAAAGTACATCTCACCAATGCAGCAGGTCGCGACGCCACGGTCGATTTCGTGGGGGCTAAACCGCCATCGCCCCCACGTCTCGGCTTGCCCGGCCACGAAGTTCGATTCCGCCGTTACCTGGCGACCACCGAGGCCGGTTTACACGACGAACTCAGTCGTCGATTCGCCTCCGAGGAATACGGTAAAGAGCTGATCGACGGCGATCCTGAAATCGATTTGGAACAAGTCGGGCGGGCGATCCAAGAAACGTCCCAGGTCTACCTTTCCGCCGACGGCGAGGTTTTGCACGCGCCTCCCGAGGTGGTGGAGCTGATTCTGGGTCCTGACGGCGAGGAAAAAGAGCGCCGTGTGCCGGTCGACGTATTGGCCAACGTCAATGAAGAGCTGCCGATTCGCTGGGGCGAGCGACGCTTCCCTCGGCCTGAGCTGCCCAGGCGTTTCGTTATCCAGCGCACGGTTCAGATCCGGCATTACGACGGGTTGACCTACGATTATCTCTTCGGCATGGCCAAGGAATTGGACGAGGCCGATGAAGTGGTTTTGATCGGGGCCGGGGCAAAAGGCCGCAAACCGTTGATTTTTCAAACCAACGGCACCCCCTATCGAGGATTCTTAGAAGGCAGCACCGACGGGGATCGTTACCAATTGTTGTTGCACCTATCGAATATGGAGCTTCGGCTACCGGGCAGCAACGAGAGCACCGGCAGCACCGACAGCGGGGAAAGCACAGGGAGCACCGAGTCATGAGCGGCTTCTACACCAACGTGCAAGCGGGCCCCTTGGGAGGCGGCCATCTGTCGCCCGCCGGTAGCGTCACCGATCCGGAGCTTTCGTCGCGAATCGCCGGATACAAACGACAGATCGCCGGTCGCTATCGGGCGATTTCTCCCGACGAAGTGCATTTTCTTCCCAAATCCGGCATGTTGGTTTCGCCCAAAATCGACGGTCAATTTTGGTGCTTGGTGGCCGATGGCGGGGATGTGGTCCTGGTTTCGCCCAACGGCAAAGTGATTTCCGGTTCGATTCCCCTGTTGGACGAAGCACGCAAAAGCCTATTGTCGAAAGTCCAGGGCAGATTGATCGTGCCCGGGGAACTCTTTGCCCTGCGCAAAGGTGGGCGACCCAGGGTCGGTGATGTGGGCAAGGCTTTGGGTGGCGGCGAGAACGCCGAAGTGGCTCGGTTGGGTTTCTTCGCCTTCGATTTGATGGCAGGGGGAGACGCTGAGACTCCTGAGCCGCCGGCGGATTATGCCGGTCGCTTGGAGGTGATCCAACGTCTCTTCGAAGGGGGCCAGCGGGTCCAGGCGATCCGAACCGAAGCGGTCCACGGACCGGAGGAGGTCCAACGCCTGTTCGGCGACTGGGTAGAGGGCGGTAAAGGGGAAGGGCTGGTGGTCCGGCCCGACGATGGCCGTATCTTCAAGCTCAAGCCGATTTTCACCCTCGACGCGGCGGTGATCGGTTTTACCGAGAAATCCGAAGAGCCCGACCATGTGCGCTCTCTGCTTTTGGCCTTGATGCGTGAAAACGGTCAATTCCAGCTGATCGGCTCGGTGGGCAACCTGGGCTCGGATTCCCTGCGCGCAGACCTCTTCCAACGGCTCAGCCCGGCGGCCGTGGACTCGACCTACCGCTTCGCCAGCTCCACCGGCGCCCTCTATCGATTTGTTCGGCCGGAAATCGTCGTCGAGGTCAAAGTCACGGATTTGCAGGTCGAAGACACCTCCGGTCGTCTGATCCGAAGGATGGTCCTCGAGTTCGACGAAACGGGCTGGACGCCGATCCAGCTCAAGTCCGGGGCCAGCCTGATCCATCCGATCATGTCCCGGGTCCGGGACGACAAGAAGGTCGATTCGACCGACATCCGAGCCGCACAGATTCTCGAACGCTGCGAAATCGAAGAGCTGGATCAAACCGTCCAGCGCATTCGACATCCCAAGAGCGAGGTCCTCCGCCGTGAGGTTTATGCCAAGGTCACCAAGGGAAAAACCGCGGTTCGAAAATTGGTGATCTGGCGCACCCATAAGGACGAGATCGACCCGCTCTTCCCACCCTACGTAGTCCATTGGACGGACTACAGCCCCGGCAGAAAAGCACCCATTCAGCGTGAGGTTCGCCTAGCCCCCGACGAGGCAGCGGCCCAGGCGTTGGGAGACGAGATGGTCGCGGGTGGGGTCAAGAAGGGCTGGGAAAAGGTGGAAGCGGAGCCAGGATCCCCCGCAGGGTAGCGCTGGGCGCTGCTGCCTCACCTAGTGCACTCCGGACAAGAGATCCGTTTGCGCTGCTCGATCGCATCGGCCGACCAACTAATGGTCGGCGTAGATTATGGTCCGCCGTAGATCATAGGGACCACGGACCGGAAGCGGTCCGCGCAGACTCGAACCGGTAGGCCGGCATGCTGCGCGGACATTCTGTGTAGTGCTACTTGGAGCGGAAGCAGGGCCCCCGAGGGCCCGAGGACCTCAGCCATCCGGCCGTGCCACATGCCCCAGCCCACCACCGCGCCTTTCGGTGGCCGGCTCAGGTCGTGGGGGTGCGCAATCGGGCCGAGTCGCCGAGTTGCACCAAGGGCGGAGAGGCTTTGGGAATGCGAGTCTCGCGCCAAACGTCTACGGAGCGGTCGCGGGTATCCTTGATTTTGTCCAAGAGTTCGGGATCCTCTTCGAGCCATGCTTCCGGCCAGTCGATATCGCCGAATTCGAACTTTTTGCCGAATTCCTCGGGCCATGGAGAGCTTGCCGGCACCACCTCGATATCGAACACGCCGTTGTCGAAGGGGACGCCTTCCGCGGCCTGTGCCAGAATCAAACGCTCCTGCTGATCTCGGGCGGCGTGAACCAACGAGCGGTGATGGCAATAGGGGTTGTTGCCGGGACGATCGAAGAAGACGTGAGCCGTCCATAAATCCCCGCCTCTGCAGATCCCGCCGAACTCGCAGCCCTTGCAGAAACCCCAGAGGTGGCCGGAGCCGTGATCGTCGTTGAGCGTCAGCTGGTCGGCCTCGTAGAGAATTTCCTTCAGCGATTTCTCGCGAATGTTGCCGCCGGCATAGTCGTCGGTGGGCAAAGACGGATCCGCCTTGATGGTGCCGTCGGACTCGATACCCAGGGTGGTCACACCCCCCAGGCTTCCGATCCAGAAGGCCGGCTCGCCTTCGGTGAGTCGGGTTCTGAAAAGCCTCTCATAGGGTCCGAAATAGCCGACGTTGTTGCCCGGGCCGAGCAAGAGCCCGTCTCTCATCCCCCGGCGCAGCAAATAACCGATGACCGGATAGACGTCGAGAAGCTCCTGGGGCTGAAGCAGCAGGTGATGGTTGTCCACTGCGTTGCCCATGGGCACGGTCATCTGCACTTGCCAACCGATCGCTCCGGAGTCTCGCAGCACCTCGTAGATCCGCGGCAGCTCGGGGGCTGAAAGCCGGTTGATCTGGGTGTTGGCCGCGAATGGAACTCCCGCTTCCTGAAGGGCTTTGAAGGCCGAAAGGCACTGGGCGTAGGAGCCCTTTCGTCCCCGCAAGTGGTCGTGGGTCTCTTCTAGGCCGTCGAGGGAAATACTGAGTCGATCGAAGCCGACCTCGGCGATTTGGCTCGCCATTTTCGGGCCCAAGCCGTAAGCGCCGGTCACCATCGTCAGCAAGATGTCCCTCTTGCGGATTTCTTTAGCGATCTCGAGCCAGTCCTTGCGCAAGAATGCTTCGCCACCGATCAAGGAGATTTCCTTGACTCCCTCGTCGGCCATTTGGTGGACCAAATCCAGAGCCTCTTCCGTGCTGAGCTCGTTGTCCCGAGCGTCGCCGGCCCTCGAGCCGCAGTGGATGCATTTCAGGTTGCAGCGCAGCGTGATCTCCCACACGGCGTAAGTCGAACGGTCCAAGGTCGGCTTGCGGCTCATCGAGATCGGGCTCCTGGGGGTATGGTGAAAATCAGCTCAAATAAACGAAGCACCTGCGTCCGGGGACGCAGGTGCTTCAAAACCGGCAAAACAGCTCAGACCCAGACGCCGTAGAGCGGGCGGGCGCAGCCCGGGTCGGTGGGTCGGCAGCCACCACCATCCGCGCCGGCGGTCACGCCGGTGCGGACGGAGAAGCTCTTGCCGAAGAGGGCGGTCTCGACCTCATCCATGGCGGCCGCGGCGCTCTCTTTGAGCTCGGTATCGATTTGAACTTTTTTCACAACGTCTCTCCTTGATTTGGAGTTTTTAACCTGCGCTTCGCAAATAAGCACCCTTTATTTACCAGGTTCTCTTGCTAAGAGTCAACTCTTCCCCCGAACGCACACACAATTTTCTGCGCCGCAGGCCGGCCGACCCGAGCGCGTCCCTTTCGAGACGGGATCCAATTAGCCGAGACATTCGAGAATTTCCAGAAGTTCTTCCCCTGGCGAGCATTGTAAATCGGACATCGATCTTGGCTGCATGGGGCATTGCCGGCAGAATCCAAGGCTGGAAGTAACGCTTTACAGGATCGGAGCCGGCTGGATGAAGGTTCGTGAGCTATTTCAATCCGTACGTCAGAATTATTTGACCCATTTTGAAACCGTCATCGCCGAGACGCGGCGTCCCGATTCTCGCTTGATGATTGAAAAGGCGATGCGCTCTACCGAGCTCGAAGGCCAGCTGGCTGTCACCCCGATTTTCGGTCTGCCGTTCCGGGGAGATCTCTTCTTGCTCAAGGAGGGTGAAGAGCCGGAAGAACGGATGGTCGACGCGGGGCGTATGGTTAATTTTGAGCCCTTTGCCCTGGAATGGCAAAACGGCTTGCTGGTCGAAACCTACCCGTTCTCTTGGAATCGACTGGAGCTCAGAGTGCCGGATCTTTCCGCGCAGGAGCTCGATCGAGCCGAAGCCCCTCTGCGCCGAGCCCTGGTTCATTGGTTCGACGTATGGTTTGAGGCCGACAGAGAAAGGGAAGGGGTTTTTCTTGGGGTATCCCACTACCTCTCCGACCCCGAAACCTGGACCATGGAGTCTGAAAATACCCTGGGAACGCAGTTTCAAATCGATCTCGGTTCCGCCCCGGTGAGCTCGCTTTTCGCACTCTTCGATGCCCTAGGGGCGGTCGGGCTGACCCGCGTCGAGATCGGATTGGCCGCCTGAAGGAAGCATTGACCCGATCCGGACGGTTCCCTGGAGTAGTCGGCCGAGGGCATCTGCAGGAGGATCCCGAGGCGGCGATGATCGAGCTGCGTCGATTTGCCGAGCTGACCCGGTTCAAAGGCTGGGAAACACGTCCGTGTCCGACCCGCCGCACAGGTTGCCTTGGGGATTGTGGTAAATCACCTCTTGCTCGGTGACCGTATCGAGGACGCGAATGGTGTATTCCACGTCGGTCAAAGCGCCGTAAAAGAACCAGAAACGACCGTTGATCGGGCCTCCGTCGAGCATCTTGACCACCAATTCGGTGTTATCTCCACCAAAGAACCAAAAGAAACCGGTCTCGGATGTGGCCGGCAGGCCGTGCCCGCGGCCCGAGCCATCGTCGGTGATCCAATCGACGCTGACCCGGAATCGATTCAACAAACACAGGGAATACTGATCGGAGACGCATTCGATCTTGAGCTCGGTTTTTGTAAAGGGATCTTCGGCGGTGTGGGTCGGCTCTTCGACCGTCCTCAAACTTGCTTCGAGACCCGGATCGGGCAAAGCCAACCCAGAGGTGGCGGCATGGAGCGATCCGACGGGGAAGGCATTGACGTCGGCGTCGCCACACAAACGACCGGGTGGGTTGTGCCAGGAGCGGCTGGTGCCGGTGACCAAATCCTCGACGTCGATCCAATATTCCACATCGGAAAGGGCGCCGTAGAAGAACCAATAGGCGCCGTTGATGGCGGTTCCGTCGAGCACTTTAACCACCAACTCCAGATTGTTTGGATTGAAGAACCAGAAGTGGCCGCTCTCCGGGCTTTGGGGCACAGCTTGCGCGGCACCGGTGGCACCGCTGGACGGAACCTTCCAGCGGGCACTGACCCTAAACCGACCGCCCTGCAAGCACAGGCTCTCGTTGTCCGATTCGCAGAACTCGGTATCCGTGGTGGTCGGCATCGACCAAAGCTCGCGACCATGGGTGCCGTCGTCGGCGGAGAACAATAAGAACTCTTTCCCGTCGGTGGCGGAGACGGTGGTGAAATCACGGGCGGAGGAAGGGGCAGTGCCCGGCGCCAAGTCCGCCACGAGGCTCGGGACCAGATCGGTGAGGGGGTGGAAGCGCCAAGCTTCACGCCCGTGGACACCGTCGTCGGCGCTGAAAATCAGCTCGTCGGAGACGGCGTTCAACGACTTGGGGAAGCTGCCATGGCTGCCGGGCCAAAGATCGGCCACCCGGCGAATCGTGGCCGTGCCGCCGGCCTGGGGAATGGCGGTCCACAGCTCTGCGCCGGCTTGCGGATCTGCGGCGACGAAGAAGAGGCGGTCGCCGATGTTCACGAGCAGATCGTCGGGAACCAGATCTGCGGGTAATTCGGTCCGTTGCAGGTCGGTGCCGTCGCTGGAGCCGAGCACGAAGCCGGTTGCTGAGCGCTCGAGCCAGAAAGCCCGACCTTCCATGGAGACCGTCGTCACCACTTCGATCACTTCCGCGAGCCGGATGGGCGCTTGACCTTGGGACCAAGACCACCAGCCTCGTCCATCGCCGGAGTCGGCGGCAAAAAGTAGGTGATCTCCAACCGCGATCAAGAATTCGGGCTCGGAGCCCGTGGGGCCAGGATGGAGATCGGCTATCAAATGGGTGCCTTGGGAGGTGCCGTCGCTGAACCAAACCTCAGATCCGCTTTCCTCTTGGCGGGCGACGAACGCCATGCCTAGTGGGCCCATGAGGGTTAGATCCCGCGGGAAAATGGGGCCGGGATAAACGGGTGGCGAGCAAACGCCACAACCCACGTGCACATTCTGCCATTCCGGCTCCAAGTCGATCACCAGCTTCGGATCGTCGCCGTTGCCGTCGGTGAGCCAGATTTTCTGCCCCGCACCTTGGTCGCCGAAGAAAACCAAACGTCCTTGGAATGCCCTCGGATCCCTCGGCCACGAGATCGGCGAGCCGGCGAAGAGCAGCTGCTCCGTGCCGGTCTCCGATCCGTCCGAAATCCAGCTTTCCCGGGCAGCGTAGAATTCGCCGAATCCGCGGAAAAAAGCCCGGGGGCCCGTCTCGAGCTCAAGAGTAACCAGACTGTTTGGCTCGATATTCGAAGCCAACCGTTTTGAGGAGCCTGTGCCGTCTGACGTAGGTGAGATCTGTCTGAGCTCGTAGTCCAAGCCCTCAGCATCAGAGTTTTGGCTCGTGTAGAGGAGGGTGGAGGAGCCGAGGGTGGACAGCTCAGCCGGCCGGCTGGTGCCCGGACGTTCGGTAGAGCCCAATAAGAGTTCCGGTCCCTCAAAGTCGAGAGTCCATAGATCCTGGCCCGAGAAATCCTGGTTGGTAGAGGCGTTGAGCACCGCACGCTCACCCATTCGAATGGGCCGCCCCGCGTAAATAGCGGAGTCGCGCCCCGAGAGATTGCCCAGGAAGGCGGTGCCCGCGGGGGTTCCGTCCGTTCGATAGACGGAGAGATTTGAACTCGAATAGGTATCCACGGCCACGGCGTAGGCGCCCAAGGATTCCGAAGTCAAAAGCCCGTCGACGTAAATCAAGGGTGAGCTGAGGCCGCCCGCGTCTAAACGATAGATGCCTGAGTTATAGGGCTTGGATTCAATATTGACCAGAATCGTGCCGTCGTCCAGGCCCAGGACTTGCTGAACAAGCCGGCTATCCGGTGGCAGAGTGGCCACCGGACCGGTGCCTTGGGCGGTGAGATCCGTGGACCAGAGGTCCTGGCCGGCTCGGAAATAGAAGCGGTTGCCTACGGGATAGAGGAATGAAATCAAGTTATCGCACTCGGGCGTGCACAAGTCGCCGAGCTTTTGGGCTTCCGAGCCCGGACTGAGCAAGTAGAGGGGCTCTTCGGGGGGTAGATGGGCGCTGAAAAGGATCGATCCATTGGTGGAGACGGGGTTGTTGGAGATTGCCGAACATGGGCCCGGGCATAGGTCGGTGAGGGGCCGGGTGCCTTCCACGGTGCCGTCGCTCTGCCACCACTCGGTGCCCAACTCTTGGGTGTAGGCCTGAAAGGCTACGCCCTGGCCAAAGGGTAAAAAATGCTGAGGGTTAGAACTCAAGTCTCCCGGGAGTAAGTCCCCCAGGGGGAAGGTGCCTTGGGGCGTGCCGTCTGAAACCCAGGGCTCAATTCCAGTGGTGAGGGTGTCGACGCTGAACCATATTTTAGAGGCTGCCCTAGACAGGTACCGGATTTGAGAGCCGCAAGGTCCGGGACAGATGTCCGCCACCAATCGAGTGCCGTTTTGGGTGCCGTCGGAAGTCCAAAGCTCGACTCCATGGACACTGTCGTCAGCGATGAAAAAAGCGCGCGTGCCATCGGACACGATGGTGCCATATGCCGGATACATCTCCGGATCCAAGTCGCAAATACCGGGACAAACCTCTGCCCACAGCTTCGTGCCGTCCGCCGTGCCGTCCGTAGTCCAAATCTCGATCCCTCGAGATCCGTCATCGCCCAAAAACAAAGCGCCATCGCCATGGGCCGCTAACCCGAAACCCCTGAAAACTGTGCGGTGATAGGGCTCCGCGGCCAAGTCCTCCACCAAAGTGGGCGAGGTTTGGGCCACCGCCGACCCGGCGGCGAAGATCAGGAGGGATAGAAGGATGCAACGGCGGAGTTGAGTCATGGGAACTCGCGTAGAGTGAATGTTGGGTGACTATTGGAAATGTCACGATAGCATTTTTCTGCTGCTTGCTCAACAAGGCTGAATTCCCCAGACACGCGAACAGCCCGGCGAGAGCAGGGCTGTTCGCGCCGAAAACGCTCACAGGCAAATTCACCCCAGAGTTCGAGTTCGATGCTCATGTGGGCTGTTTTTGAGATTGTACGATTTCCCATCAACTTCGATTTCATGGGCGAGGGTCGCGGCGTCTTCGATGATGCCACTAAAGGTTGCAGCCACGTCTCGGACCTTGACCGCTAGCTTGACGGCTTTTTGTTGAGGTCGACCCCGGAAAAATAGCTGGCAGAGTGAGTCGGGCAAGGAGCGAAATGCCTTGAACACGCGGAGTTGCCAATGGTCCCGGAAAAAATGCTAGTATGCTTTATGGAGAAATTACTCTTCATGGAAGAGGTTTTATCAGTAAAAAGAGATTTGATGGTTGGGTTGACTATGAACCGTAATGACACAGCAAGCCCTCGATCCCCGGTTTCGCCTTCAAACAATAGGAATCTTCAAGATCTCTTGGTGGAACTGAGCCGCCCGAATCCTCAGGCGTCGGCGCAGGCTGCGAAGGAATTCAGGAGTCTTCGGCGGCAAGATTGCGAAGGCGAGCCAATTCGTCAGGCGTTGCGGCTTTGGGCAAGCGTTCAGGGTAGTCCTGAGGGCCTGCAGGACGAACTGCGTAGGCTTACACCGGCCCACGGATTTTGGTTGGAGCATTCACGGAGTGCCCCGCTCGGATTTGCCCGTTTGATGTTGGAAACCGCCCGAGGCGAGTGTTTCGACGGCAATGGGGCTGGGCTCGAAAGCATCCATCGGGCTCAGGATTACCTAAAGTTGAAGGCTCTGGAAGAGCTGGACCCTTGCCGGCTTCGGCATCTCCAAGCTTTGGCGGCGGCATATTTGGCGGACGCGCTGCGCGCGCTCGGCAGCCATCATGAGGCCAGAAAGTGTTTAGTCGAAGCGTACAGTGGGCTCGACACTGGCGCCGCCGCCGAAATCCGAGCCACAGTCGTGCAGATAGATGCGGATTTGCTTCGCGATGAGGGTGCCGTCTCTCAGGCCAAGCGTCGGTTAGATCAGGCTGCGGAGGTGCTCTCCCGAGATCGAATGCCGGGACGATGGTCCGAGCTTCAGCTGGCCCGCGGCCGATTGCATTTGTTTGACCAGGAAGCAGATCTTGCCCTGCCTCTGCTTCAGGACGCTCGTCGCCACTGCCCGGAAGATAGAACTCTAGGCACTCGATTGGAGGTGCTTCACTGCCTAGCTGCCGTGGAAGCGAGTCTTCGCAACTATGAGGATGCCGAAGAGCATCTGGAGGAGGCTCGAGCGTTTCAAAGCTATGGTAACCCAGAACTCCACGGTCAACGGCTTTGGCTATTGGGTCATATTGCCTTGAAAACCGGTCGTCCCGACGAGGCTGAAGAACCCTTCCAGCAATCCTTTTCGATCCTTCGAAGTTTGGGTCGCTGGAGCGACGCCGCAAAGGTGCTCACGGACCTCACGGAAGTTTATTTGATCACAGGCAGGCTTGTCGAAAAGACCCCCGAAATCTTAAATTTGTACTCGGGTATGGCCCACACTGACGAACTTGGTCGGCAGGCTCGGGCGAAACTGGAAAGACTCCGGCAAGGTCTCGCCGACCGGGGTATTAAGGTGCCAGAACTCGACAGCTACATCGAAAGCCGCGGTCGACTTGGAGATCCGCTGATCAATTAGAGGGCTTGGAAATCTCTCGGATCTCATGCAGCCAATACTCTAGATGGTCAAGATGCTCGTCGAGAGGAACTCCGGCCACCATGAGGTTGGCTATGATTGTGCCCAAGATGTCGATGATCTGGCTGATCCCATACTGAATGGGCTCGGATGGCTTCCCGTCGCCCCTGGGAGTGCGGGGGTAGAGCCTGGAGTGCTGAGCGATCTCGGGAGAGGTTCTTAGAGGCGTCGGTTTTTTGGCAATACCGCCGAGCATCTCCACCGGTTCAAGTTCCAATCGATCGCGCCCGGCAGACTCCTCGCTCAACGCGAGGAGCGCACTGAAGAGAGCTGTACAACTGACTTCCTCAGGCTTGTCCAGCCACGGAAATCTCCCAGAAGCATTGTCTGGCTCAAGGGTGTGAACGATATTTACGAGGGCTGCAGTCAACCGGCGGGCTTTTTTTTCACTCATGGGGGAGATTATTGCCTGCTTGATCGTGAAAGACAAGTAATGAAGAGAAAGTTACGTTTAAAAGAGATATGAGTTCTGAAAGAGGGGCTTCAGAGTCGGAATGTCGGATGCCGTTCCAGAGGGATGTGATCGCAGGACTTTTCGGTGGCCGAGTGACAGGCGAATTCCACACTGTAGCGTCCGCCGGAAATCAGCTTCGGCGGCCCGGGAGCGGTCAAGACGGCCCCGAGGCAGAGCGACTTCGTTGTCGTGAACTCGGTCGAATTGGTGAAATGTCCAGGCTGTTGGGCCGGTCGCTGCCTTGGCTACGGTCACGTCGCCGGCAATCTATCGATTGAGAAAATGGCTGTTTCATGAGCCCTCACTCCTTGCGATTCTTGGTGTCTGCATGAAAGCGGTGCTTGAAGGCCACTGGCGGGGCTGCGTCGAGCCACGGAGAAAGCATCGCTTTTGGAGTGCGGAATCTGGTGGGTGAGTCCGATCAAATTGATTTCAAGAGAGAGTGAGAGGGCTCACGGAGGTGTTGTCTTATGGTCGGTGAGGGAGATCCTGTCGAGCTGTGGAGCAGCTGCGTTACAATTCGTTCGGTTTGAATCAAATCGGTCGGGTTGAATCAAAGGGGAGGATTCTTGTGAACGATGTCGGGCTAAGTTTCCAGCTGCGCAAACAGAATAATGAAACCCTGAATCGCGAGGAGCTGCGGCGTGGCGAAGAGGTTTTGAGCTCATATCCACCGTTTTTTCAGATTGATCTCATTGGCGTATGCGACATGAAGCCCTATTGCCGCATGTGTACGATCGATATGAGCCGCACCCGCGCCCACGGTGGTATGGCTCTCGAACAAATCCAAGAATTCGCACCGTTTATCGAAGCCAGTCGACAAGTTACGAATTGCAGCACCGGTGAGCCGTTGCTGCATCGTCACCTAGGGCAGATCTTGGATTTCGTTGCGGAGCGCGAAACCTCCTTCGGCTTCAGCTGCAACGGACTTGCCCTGACGGCTGAGCGCACCGCACAGTTGCTGGACGCCGGTCAACACGTGGCGATCAACTTTTCCCTCGACGCCACCACCGCCGAGACCTATGCCAAGGTGCGTTGCGACCAATTCGACCTTGTGATGAGCAATATCCGTCGCTTTTGCCGCCGGCGTTTGGAGCTTCCCGCCGATCAACGGCCGGAAGTCGGTCTCTGCTTTATACCCATGCGCCTCAACCAGCACGAGATAGCGGAAGCCTTCGAGCTCGGACGGGAGCTCCAAGTGGACCATCTCGAGCTGAGGCCGTTGGTCAAGTTGCCGGTCAACAAGATCACCACCCACAACGGCTTTACCTTCAACTACGAAGAGCAGATATTGAGTTGGGCAGAGCTTCAAGCTTGCCATCGAGTAGCCAGGCAAGCCTCCGCGCACACCGGCATCCGGCTCGACTGGCAATATGACACCGACGACTTGGACGGCGAGGCTCCCTATGTCCTCTTCCGGCCATCCGAGGAGCGGCAAGTCACGGCTCCGTGCACCATGCCATGGACCTTTCTCCTACCGTACGAAAACGGTGACACTGTGCCTTGTTGTTATATGTCGAGCAGCGTCGGCAACTGGCGCGAGGAAGGGCTCGAAACCATTTGGAACGGTGAGACTCTGCGCTCTATCCGTCGCGCTCTGGCGCACGGTGAGCTGGCGGACGAATGCTGGAAGAGCGCCTCGTGTCCGGTGGTGAAACGCATGCAACAGCAGGGAGCGGACCAGCGACGCCGAGCCTACCTAGCGCGGGCCGAAGGCGCTCACCAACAGTTTATCTTCCGTGCCGGCGACCCCGAGCTCCAGGAACTGATCGAATTTGGTGTGTTTGACGAAGAAAGAGCGCCAATCGGGCGCCGGTTTCGCTGGATCGCAGATCATGGCCGACTGGAAATACCCAACCCCTTTCGCGACCGTCCATTTGAAATTTTACTAGGGTTGACCGACGGTCGATGCGACCGCAAGCTACCGACACCCATTTGCAATCTGCGAGTCAATGGCCGGCGAATCGGCGAGGTAAACGCCAGTCGGTGGAGAGGCCGAGGACGCTGGATGCGTATCGATCACGACCCGAGCCACCGCCTACGTTTCGACTTCGAATGCCCGAACGCCTTCGTGCCCGGTCGCCGCGGTGACACCATCGACCAACGGAAATTAGGAGTCGTGCTAGACGAAATCCGTATTCGGCCGGCCCTTCCATTCTGGCCGAGCCTTCAGCGCCTGGTTACCACCGGGTTCCAAACCATCCGCCGGCCGTAGTGCTCAACAAGCCGCCGAGTCCCCTCGGACCGTGAGTCGACTCCTATTATCCTGTCTCGTCATCACAGCATGGCTGCGAGCGCGCTCGATGAGGCTCTTGAGCGAGCCGCGAGTTTCAGAAACTCTGGAGCTGAGATCGACCTATCGGCATCCGGAAGGGGTGCGGCGTCTACGCTTATCAGTGACGAGAGCTGCTGTTTCCAGCCCGAACCCATTCGACGACCAATTCGGAATTTCAATGAATATGCGGGGCGTGATTTTGGCATCGGGTCCTCCTTGCTCGAAAGAGCATACCTGTCCACGAAACCGGGGCAACTCCACTTCGATTCTGGCGATTTGGTTGCGGCTGGTGAGGGTGAAGGCCGTGACGTTGTTGTTTTTGGTTTTCGACAGCTGGTTGCCGTTGGGGTCGTAGGTGTAGGCGACGTTTTGGGACGGGTCGAGGTTGT
>CBDUGP010000093.1:0-38132 GCA_965366625.1 uncultured bacterium | reverse complement strand
TGGCCGCGGACGACGGCAGCTTCGACAGCCCCACGGAAAGCGTCACCGGCACCCTCGATATCAGCAGCCTGTCGAGCGGTCGCCACACCGTCTACGTGAGGGCCCGGGACGCGTCAGGTCATTGGGGACCGGTGAGCGCCGCTTTCGTCTGGGTCGACTGAGTCGAATTTTCGAGAGCTACGTTCTTCGAGAGCTACGTTCCGCGCAAGAAGATCTTCGAGCTCTTCGAGCGTCTGGAAACCGCCGACGGAACCGGAATCGGCTTGGCCTTGGTCAGCCGCATCGTCACCCTGCACGGTGGCAAGATCTGGGGCGAATCGAGCGGACCGGGCGAGGGCTCGACTTTTTGTTTAACGTTGCCCCCGGTAAGCTCAGACCCCGAGGCGTTTCGGCTCTGAAGAAAAGCGAAGTAGCCCGCGGAGTCGTGATTCGCGGGCGGCGCTTTCGGGCTTTGCTGCTGGGGTCTCCCTCGGCCCATTTCCTTCCTAATGCTGTGCTATTCTGTATGCTCCGACAATACCCTAGCTTAACGCCGCCCGGACGACCGACCTCGAGGGTGGGCTCACGCGCGGATGGCCATGCCCCACGGAGGACCCATATGAAGGCCAAGGATTTCAAGCTTCCATCGGAAATAAAGTACGACTTCGACACGGGCATCACGACCTTTCGTCACAGCCGTATCGTGATCATGGACGCCGCCGCCTTGGGACTCCTGAGACAGAGCCTGTATGAGGAGCTCGGCCATGAGAAGACCCGCTCCTTCTTCTTGAAGCTGGGATACAGCAACGGCTATGCCGACTTCATGCAGATGAAGAAAAAGTATGAGTCCGAGTTCGATTCAGAGACCGAGCTTCTGGCCTCCGGTCCGGTCATCCACACTTGGGAGGGGATCGTCAAAGCGATTCCGACCGAGATACGTATCGATCGAGAAAGCGGGGAGTTTTTCTTTACCGGGCGATGGATCAACTCCTATGAAGCCGAGCAATTTCTCTCCTTCAACGAACCGAGCAACGAGCCGGTCTGCTGGTCGGTCAGCGGTTACGCTTCCGGTTGGTGCAGTGCCTTTTTCGGCTCGCCCCTCTTGGCGATGGAGCCGAAATGTGTCGGCAGAGGGGACGATGAGTGTGGCTGGCTGATCCAGCCTCCGGGGAAGTTCGGAGACGAAGCGGCATCCCATATCGAGGCGCTACAAGAGCTTTGGGGCGAATAGGATGGGTGTCCTTCTCGAACGCTGCTACGACTTGGTGGAAGAAAAGAGGGGCTTGGTCGGCAAGGTCGAAGTCGCCGCCCGAACAAAAATTCCCTCCACCCGGGCGCGAGGTGTCCCCGATAGCCCTGAGAATCTCGAGCTGTTCCGGAAAGCGCTGATGGAGGTGATCGGCGAGGTTCCTCTCGAGCTGTTGTGGCGTCGCTAGCCTGGAAGCTGGATCTCGGGTCGGAAGACCGATTCGACATGCGAGGTGATCCTCTACGCCGTTATCGAGTCCTCGAGCTTGATACCGAGAGCCCGGAGGACGACCAGACGCCGGCCGCGCGCCAGGAGCGAGACTTGATGGCCGGACTCCTTCAGAAGCCCAGCATAAAGGCAGCCGATGTTTCCGGCGCCGTAGACGAGAATTCGCATCGACTCTTCTTTCGCGCTCGACGACGACCTCCGTCGTATCGACAGGAAATTTGCTTCCCTGCCTCGAGTAGAGGAAAGACGCCATCGTTGCAGACCACCTAATCAGGTGGCAGGTCCCCCACCCTGACACCGGTTCTCGGACTCTCCGGCGGTTATCTGGAAATCCCTGCCATGGATTTTTGTTCGCTCACCGCCAGGTCGCTGAAATTCACCAAGCAAGCGATCAAAAGCGTCTTCATCCTGCTGTAGGCCAAAACACGGCCCGAAAAGTAGACAGCGGTGAATCCGAACCTCGTGGGTCACCCACCGGCAGGGCCCATCCGGCGAAGCGAGAAGCTGATAACCTCCTCTGGTCCACTGCCAAATATCGCTAGTCGAGGGATGCCGACGTCATGGAATCGCCGGAGGCCTCACAGGTCCAAAAACTAGGGCCCTATCAGCTCGGATTGCTGCTCGGAGAGGGCGGCATGGGCGAGGTGTATAAAGCGTTCGACGATCGACTGGGGCGTTGGGTGGCGGTGAAACGGGTGCGTGGGGCAGCGGGCGACAAAGAAAAGAAACGTTTGCGGAAAGAGGCTCGCACCTTGGCACGGCTCGGGCATCCCGGCATCGTGCGGATTTTCGATTGGGTGCAGGACGAGGACGGGGATTGGATCGTCATGGAGCTGATCGACGGTCCGACCCTGGCGGAGCTGCGTCGATCCGGTCCTCTGCAGCCGACCCTGGTGGTGGACTACGGCCGTCAGATCGCCTCGGCCCTAGCCGCCGCCCACGGCAGCGGCGTGGTGCACCGGGATCTCAAAACCGAAAATGTCATGGTGCTGCCCTCGGGCCATATCAAGGTGCTCGATTTCGGCCTGGCAAGACATTTGGTGACGGATTCAACGTCCCTGGCCGCGACGCTGCCCCACGGGCCGGAAGGACCGGCCGAGCTCGACGAGGCGGGAGCGCTTGAATCCAGAACGGGCCGCATTGTGGGCACGCCCCGAGCCATGTCGCCCGAGCAAGCCATGGGGCGCGAGGTGGACGCTCGCTCGGACCTTTTCTCCTTGGGGGTTTTGCTCTACGAATTGTTGACGGCCCGCTCACCGTTTGCGGCGCGCAGCCTGGGCGAAACCTTGCGCCGGGTGGTGGAGCATCATCCCCCCGCAGCCCAGCGGCTCCATCCCATGGTGCCCCGGGCGCTTTCACGGCTGGTGGATCGATTGCTGGAAAAAGAACCTGCCCACCGTCCGTGCAATGCCACGGAGGTGGAGCAGGACCTCAAGGCCATGGCCTCGGGGGATCCTCTTTCCGGATCCACCGGCGACGGTCTGTCACAGATCAAGACCCTCGACCACTCCGCCGTCGGCGAGGACGAGGAACCGACCACGGGCGAGGCCCCAAGCCCGTCACAATCGACCCACGACACCGTGGTGGTGACCACGCTCTTGGTGAGCGATTTAGTGGGCTCTACCCAATTGGTGGAGCGCCTCGGGGATCGCCGGGCCGCGGCGCTTTTTCAGCGCCACGATCGCCTGGCTCGGGATCTCATAAAAGAGCACGACGGTCGCGAGATCGACAAAACCGACGGCTTTTTGCTGCTCTTCGAGCGTCCCTGGAGCGCCGTGGTCTACGCCTTGGCCTATCATCGGGCCTTGGCCGATCTGGACCTGAAGGCCCGGGTGGGCATCCATCTCGGGGAGGTGGTGCTGCATTGCAACGCCGAAAGCGATGTGCGGCGCGGGGCCAAACCCTTGGAGGTGGAGGGCTTGGCCAAACCCACGGCCGCGCGCTTGATGTCCTTGGCCGTGGGCGGACAGACCCTCTTGACCCGCGCCGCCTTCGAGGTGGCGCGGCGTAGCTCCACGGACGGCGGGGCCACCGACGATCTGCGATGGCCCTGCCACGGACATTACCGTTTTCAAGGTCTCGCCGAAGAGGTGGAAGTGTTCGAGGTGGGTCCGCCGGATCGAGCGCCCTTGACCCGTCCCACGGGATCCGAAAAGGCCCATCAAGTGCAAGAATCGTCTCTCGACCGACGCCTGGCCGCGGCGAGGGCGGATCTACAGCCCCGAGCCTTGCCGGCCGGCGACCCCCAGCGGCCCGCGGTCACCCTACGGGTTTGGCCGCCGCCGGAGCTGCCGGAGCATCCCTATCCCGTGCTCTTGCCCTACAACCATCCAGACTTGCTGGCCGGTCGGGACGCCGAGATCTCCAAGCTCTGGCGCCTATTGGAGACGCAGGTACCCATCCTCGGCCTCTCTGCGCCTTCGGGCACGGGCAAAAGCTCGCTCCTGATGGGCGGTTTGGTACCTTTAATGCGGGCCGCCGGGGTGCCCGTGGCCGTGGCTCGCCATCCGGCGGAGCTCGGTCTCGGGGCGCGCCTGATCGGCGACTTATTGGACGGCGCGGATCCGCCGCCCGATCTGGATGCCTGGGCCTTGGTCGACCGGCTGGCCGAGGTGGAGCGCTTGGCGGGCGCGCCGCCGATTTTGGTGCTCGATCAATTCGAAGACGTCTTGAGTCCCGAAGCCGTGGCCGCGCGCCGGGGGCTCGGCTTGATGATGGCCACGAGCCTTGCCCGTCGTCCCGGCTTATCGTCGGCGCCCTGCCGTTGGCTGCTCGCTTATCGACGGGAATTCGACGGCCGATTGCGGACTTGGCTCCGGGATGTGCTGAGGGAGGCCCGCGCTGCGGACTCAACAGCCGTCGGATTCCTGCCCCACGACCTGTCGGGGCCCGAGCGCTTCCATCGCTTGGCCCTGCCCCCGTTGGCCACGCCCCCACCCGGAAGCAAAAATCCTTTGCAGGCGTCCACCGAGGTCTTTTTATCGGCCATCGAGACGCCGCTCTCCTTGCAAGACGCCGAGCACAGCCCGCGATTCCCCTGGTTTTTCGCCGACGGCCACGCCGAACGTCTGGCGCGGGCCTTTGCCGAAGCCCGGCTCGACCGGCCCGACGCACCCCTGGCTCCGGAGCTGCAAGTGGTCTTGGCCCATCTGCTGAGCCGCGCTGATGCGGACGGCTGTCTGCAAGTGCCGGAGGATGTGGGCGGGTTGATTGATCAAGCCCTGGACGAGCATCTGCGGCGATCCTTGGAACAGGCGTTCCCGACCGATCGGGCCGAGAGTGCCACCCGCCGTGCACGAGCATTGCTCGCCCTGCGGGAGCTCGCCACCTCCACGGGCCGACGGGAAGAGGGCTTGAGCGCTGAGCAATTGACCCGAGCCATCGGCAAAGGCGGACAGGCCGTCTTGGAACAGCTCTCCACGGCTCTGACCCGCCTGGTCTGGGTGCGCGAGGCCTCGGACGGTCTGCGCTGGACCCTTTCCCACGATCGCCTGGCCGTGGCCGTGGTGCGCTTGGTGGACGAGCAAGGACGCCAAGGACGGTTGGTGATTGACGAAGAGCTCTTGGCCCAACGTCGTTTCGTCACTCTGCGCACCGAGCTTTTCCGCTCGGGGCAGAAGGACGCGTCGACCCGTATTTCCGAGCGGCGATTCCAGAATATCCGCGAGAACGCTGAAGCCCTGCTCTGGGATGAAGAGAGGCTGGTCTGGTTTGCTGCCTGTGAGTCTCGTCGACGGGCCGACCGCTTGCAATTTGCGGTGATGGGCAGCGCGGCGTTGCTGGTCTTGACCCTGATCGCCTTTGGGACATGGACTTGGGCCGAGCGGGTCGCTGAGCGTCGGGCTTGGCGAGAGCAGGTGGCCGGGGCCGAGCCAGAAGAAGCATTTCAGGCCCTGCACCGGTTAACCACGGAATCTAACGCCGAGAATAGCGAGCTGCTCGCGTTGCTCAGGCGACGGAACGTCCCAATGGATGTCTTGGAATGGGGATTGGGTGGGCTCGACGAGCCCAAGCGGAGTTCGGCTGTGCTGCGTGCGGTGGAAATAGCTTTGCCTTGGGTAGATGAGACACCGGAAGATCCGGTGCTGATCGCCAATCTGGTGTGGGCCCTAGACTTTTCACCGGGGCGCCATCCCGACTCCGCTGAGCAAGCCCACGCCCTGCGAGCTCGGGTGCTGGAACCCCTGCGCCGACTGCGACCCCCGCCCCCTCCACCCGAGCTCGAGGATCCGGATTGGATTCAAGTGCCCTCCGGTACCTTGCTCATGGGCACGGCAGACGATGAAGAAGGTGAAGATGACGAGCGCCCGCAACACGAAGTCACGGTCTCGTCCTTTCGCATGCTACGTCATGAGGTGACTGTAGCCGAGTACCGTCGACTCGTGCCCGGACACCAGCCGGGAGTCGCCGAAGACCTGCCGGCAGCCTATGTGACCTGGTACGCCGCCTATACCTACGCGGCATGGTTGGGTGGCCGCTTGCCCACGGAGGCTGAGTGGGAATACGCGGCGCGGACCGGCTGTGCCTTTGCCTATTGCACGCGAGATGGAGCCGAAACCACAATAGATACCGTCGCTTGGACCTTGCGCAACTCCAGAAATGCTTCTACTGGCGAGCTTAGGCCCCATCCAGTGATGGCATTGGAGCCAAATCCGTGGGGCTTCCACGATTTATTGGGCAACCTCTGGGAATGGACAGTAGATGCCTATGCGCCTTACCCAAACGGACTGCAAGGCGACGCCTGGGGTCAAGTTCCCAGCGGTGGTAGGCGTGTGGATCGCGGGGGCAGTTTCAGGAACGAGGCACGCTGGACGCGTGTGACGAGCCGGAGCAGGCTCGCTCCGGGATACGGGGTCGATAGCCGGGGCCTTCGCGTTGTTTTTGCGGGGCGCCTAGCCCCGGTCGCCCCGAGCCCTAGCCTAGAGCATCGGTCATTGATCAAATAATGCTGCTGAAACGGTAGCCGTTTCGGAAACGGTTTTCCGCCGTTGGTCGACCTTGGCCGTCCGACTGGAAACAGTTGCCTGCCCCGCATCTTACGATGCAGTGGCTCGAGTGCGTAAAGCAATGGCACGGGCAATCCGCCCTCAGGGGTGGACCTTGAGCGATCCATAGCGGCCTCTGCAGACGTAGTGCTCTTCTAGGTCTAGGGTGGGGCAGGTTTTGCAAGTGTGACGCGCATGCCGATTCTCGAAGAAGATACCGTAGGGGGAGCTCCTCCCCGGCCGCTGGCTGACACCCATTTCTTGGAATTGGTATAGGATCCGGACCGTCGCATGCGGTAGTCATGCAGCGGGTCAGAAAAAGGACCAGGTGGATTCCTTTCATGCACGTGCTGGTAGAGACCATACCAATTAGCGTTCCATTCCCAAACGTTGCCGTAAACATCCCAGAGGCCGTAAGGATTCGGCTCCAGCTGCATGATGGGCTGCGGTCTCGGATTACCCGTCTCCGGATCGGTGGAATTAACCGCCCACCAAGCCACCTCGCTCAGGCTCGCCTCTCTTCCGTCCCGTTTGCAATAGGTAAATGGGCATCCAGCCCGAGCCGCGTATTCCCATTCCGACTCGGTGGGCAAGCGCCCCCCTAGCCAAGCGGCATAGGTATAAGCTTCAAACCAATTTATCCGAGTGGCGGGTAGATCATCGGCCCCCTCATGTTCGGGCACGAGGCGGCGGTATTCGGCGTTAGTCACCTCATGGGTCATCATATGAAACGCCGAGAGAGTCACTTGATGCCTAGGGAACTCGTCCTTCATATTGGGCTGGTCCCGCCCCTCGTCCGATCCAGCCCCCATCCAGAAGGTGCTAGCCAGGATATCGACCCAATGGGGATCGTTCGGCCCGGGCACCGCCGGCGGCGGGTGTTTCCGTCGCAGAGGGGCCAAGGCTCGATTTCGAAGCTCTTGGGCGCGGTCGACATAGTCCGCATCTCGAGCAAAGAAATCGAGCGCCCACACCAGGCTGGCGATCAGCACGGGATCCTTGGGCGATTCTTCGAGAATCGGTAAGGCCGTCTCGGCGATTCGCACCAAAGCTTCATCACGCTCCGGGTCTTCCACACCGCCCAATCCCTTCTCGAAGACATCGAAGGGCATCTCGCGCCGGCGCAGCTGATCGAGCAAGGCCTCGGCATCGTAATTCGGCTCGCGGGTTAATCGATCGAGGGCCGCAAAAGCGTTCTCGGGCTCGCCCGTGGCCACCGTCTCCAGCTCTGCCAGGTATCGGGCTCGCCGGTCGGCGAAGAACCAGGCCATGGCCGCCACCGAAAGCACCAGCACAGCCACGCCCGTTCGCCGCAGCAGGAGCCGTCGGCGATCGGCTTGTCGGCGCAGCACGCAGGCTCGCCACCAGGCTCGATGGGCTTCGGACCATAAGAGCACCTCTTGATGGGCCTCGATGCCGTGATATTTACCCGCTGGCATCACGGTCGCTTGATGTGCGTCGCCTGAGGCAAAAAGGCGACTTTGCAGGGCCACGAAGCGACGCAAGGCGAGCAGCCGCTCGTCGATCTCCAGCTCGGCCCAGCCGCCCTCGTCCACCACCTGCACCACGACCTCGGCCAAGCGATCATGGGCCAAGGCATAGACTTGGGCATCGGACCGTCGGTGCAGAAGCACCAATCGGGTCTGCGGTGTGGAGAGCTTTTCCAAGATCTCGTGACCCTGGCAGCCGAAGATCTCGGCCACGGGATGGATGGCTTGCTCACGGCGCCCGTGCTCGTCCGCCAGCTCCCGCAGGACCAGGAGAGCACGGGTGCGAGCCAAGCGGGCCGCGGAGTCGAGCTCTCGGGGGAAGGCGCGATCGAGGGCGCGGCGCAGATGTTGTTGCAAGGCGCGCTCGATGAGTTCGTCGGTGTTTTCGGGAACCGTGACCGTGGCTGGGCGGTCCGGAGCCGGCTCCCCCGCCTGCTCCAGGAGATGCGCCAAGACCACCTGCAGCTCGGGAGCCAGGGGAGCGTCGGGAGAGCGCAGGCGGGCGCGTCCGAAGGCCCGAGCCAAGCGCTCGGCGTGGCCGGGGGCGAAAGCCCAGGGAAAGGAGTCGTGGCTGAGGGGTTTTTCGATCGCCTGCAAAAAGACTTGCGACGCCTCTTCCAACATATCCCCCGAGCCGGCTGGAGGCGTGCCCAAGGGCAGCAAGGGCCAATCCACAAAGCGGCGGGGTCTGCTCAGATCGTGGGGCAAGGTGTCGAGCCCCGACTGCCCGGCGGCGCGGGCCTGGCGCAAGACGTCCTCCAGCCATTCCATCACCCGACCGTTGTATTCCTGCCGATAGGCTAAGAGCCAGCGGCAGACCGGACCGTCGATGCCCGGCAAACGCTGGGCCGATACAGCCAACAAAGGCCCGAGCTCCGCCAGAACATGCTCGGCGCCGTCTTTCAGCAGATCCTCGAATTGGTCGATTACCAAAAGCGGTGTGGCCCCGTCCGCCAAACGGCGGGCGGCCAGCATGTGGTCGATAAAGCCGCGGGTTTCGCGGGCCTCGATGGGCCGGCCAGGGTCCTCACCTTCGAGCAAATCCCCGAGCAAGCGAGCCGTCAGCCCCGGCTCCGTGGGGTGGCGCTCAAAGGCCACGGGCCGACCCTCGGCCCGCAGGCTCGGCACCAAACCACCGGCCAAGAGCGAGCTTTTGCCCGTGCCCGAGGCCGCGTGCAAGCCCACCACGGTCACCGGCAACGCCAGGGTTCGACGCAGATCCGCCAGGTCTTCGTCCCGCCCGGCCATCAGCTCCGGATGTCTATAAGGTAACAAGACGGGATAGGGCGTGGGCGGCAGCTCGGGCGCCTCGAAACGACGCAACCGCAAATCGCCGGCGGTCACTCCTGGCGTCCAAGATTGCCGCTGCACGATCTTGATCGCCGCCTCCACCTGCGTCCGGAAGCCGCTCTCGTCGTCGAAGACCCGAGCGATGCGCGCCAGCTCACCGCGCAGATCCGACATCAAGGCCACGGCCTCAGGATCGCTCTCCCGCTCCGGGCCGAAAGCCTCGCTCGCCAACAATGCCACCACCGGCAACCGATGCTCGAACCCGTAACCCAGCTCCCAAGAGGTCCACGGCCGTAAGCCGTCGCCCCCGAGCCGCCCGGACGGCACCCGAGCGCGCCGGAAACCGACGATGGCGAGCATGGCGTCGGCTCGCGCGATCTGTCGGCTGCACGCGGTCACCGGATCCAACCCAAGGCGCGGCACCGGATCCCGCAGCACGGGCTCGTGACCGAGCTCCTGCACTACCTGCACGGCGATCATTTGACAGGTTTCTAGCTCGTCGGGGGTGGAGGTGATGAAGATGCGCATAGGAAGGGGCGCCTGACGTCGGCCGTGACACGGATCTTTAGAAAAAGGTTTCTAGAGATTAGCGTATCTCGGCGAGACGAGGTGAAGACCCGCTAGGCTGACGCTGATCCTACGACCAGACAATTTAGGGGCTTTCCGAGTCCGGGCTCAAGACGGGTGCTGCATCCCAGGGCAGCGGTCTATTCACCGACCTTTTTCAAGAGCTTCGTTCATCAGACTCAACTTGAGCCGCATGCCCTTGAGTTGAAGCTCCTCAATCAGGGGTCGAGCGGCAGCATCGTCATAATTCCGGCCATCGGTCAGCTCCCGTAGAACAGCCGCCGGCACCAGAACAACCTCTGCCAGTGAGGGAAGGAGATCGAGCCGTCCGATTCGCGCCAGAAGTATGAGTGGCGAAGCGTTGACGACGAAAGTCCTAGGCACGCGCCAATGCCTCTTCGAGATCCTCGAGAGTTTCCTGCGACGGGGAAACACCGCTCGCCGCCAAAAGGTCGATAAATTCTGCCCGGCTAACGCTCGCAATCTCTGCCGCCTTGCCTAGGGAGACCAATCCACGAGCGTACCAATACACCGCGGTCGCGACACGAATCTCTTGGGAAACCTCTTCAGGGGATTTCCGAACCGCCGCGAAAACATCCGTGTTGAACGAAACTTGAACGACAGTCATGATTAACCTCCTTCGATCAACCCTAGCATGGACCCCTCCTAACAGGCTGTGGCGGAAGTCTCGCGCCGGCGAGAGCTGCGAATTTTTCGTCGAATCGAGGCGTGAAAACCGCAGGCGATTCGGGAATCGTCGAGGTTTTCCAACGAAGAGTCGGCGGAAAAGGCCGGGCCGCGCAGGCGCGCTCGCAGCGCGATGAGACTTTTGCCACAGCCTGCTAACGCTCAGCTTTTGAAATAGCCACCGGCCAAGGCGGCGCCGCACAGGCCGAGCCCGCGAGGGAATGCCGGGTCATGAGCTCCGATTTCACTGCGATCGCTGTTACTTTTTCCCCTCGATCGCCGGAAGAGAGGGGCTCAACCGGCCGACGTGGTACCAACCGTGATGTTTGTTCTTGCCCGGTTCTTTCAGTTTTCTACTTCCAGCTTCCAACCCTCACCGAGCACGAGGCCAGCTTGCCACGATTTCACGGAGACTCGGCGGGGGACAAATATTGCTCGGGAACCGCCTTGAATTTGGCGGCGCATCCGCCACAGCAGAAGTAGAACGTCTGACCGTCTAGCTCGACCGTATGCTGGGCACCTTGGACGACCACTTCCATTTGGCATACGGGATCGATAGCGACCGTTGGCCGACCGTCCGTGGACACGTGCTCCCCCTCGGGAGGCGTCCACTCCAATTGCTCGAAGGTGCGGCGTAATTGCACGATTTCCGCCAGGATCGAAAGGGCGATTTCGTCGCCCCGCCGCGAGCCCAGATCCAATCCCGCCGGGGCTTTCAAGGCGCTTAGATCTTTGTCTTTCAAACCACGGATTTTCAGATAACCGCGCACCGCCTCGGCCCGTTTGGGGCTGGCCACCAGGCCGATATAGGGAGCGCCGCTTTCCAGGGCGTATTCCAGGGCCTCCTCGTCGTTGTGACCGTGGGTGGCGATCACCACGAAGGTCAAAGGAGAGGCCGGCTCAGCCAGGTCTTTGAGGCGGGTCGACACCTCGTGGGCGTGTTCCATGGAAGGCTGCTCCCCCGGCGGCACGATCGCGGTCACCCGGTAGCCGAGGGTTCGTCCCAGATGGGCCAAGGCTCGTGCCGTGGGCAAATGGCCGGCGATTCGCAGATGGGGTTTGGGGGCTTGTGGCTCGATATAAACGTCCAAGGTCCCACCGCTATAACAGGTCATTTTGCAGACCTCCACGCCTTCCGGCGCCTCTTCCGCCTCGGGATTCGGCGACAAGCGCACCAATCTGCTGCGATCGTCGGCCAAAGCCCGCAAGGCTTCACGGATCACGGTCGGCTGGGCGCACGAGCCACCGATCCAGCCGTACATCACCCCGTCCAGGGTGATGATTGCCTTATCCCCGGGTTTGCCCGAGGTGGGGCGCTCCGCCCGCACCACCGTGGCGGTGGCGAACGGAACCCCCTCTCGGCTCAGCCGTTGGGCTTCGCTGAAAAAGTCGTCGAACATCGGAGCTAGTCCATCACCCCAGCGTCGCGCAGGGCTTTCCACACCTTGGGTGGCGTGATCGGGATATCGAGGTGACGGACGCCTAGGTGCCACAAGGCATCGACCACCGCGTTGGCGATCGCCGGCGGCGCGCCGACCGTGGGTGACTCACCCACGCCCTTGGCGCCGATCGGATGGTGGGGAGACGGCGTGATGGTCTTGCCGAGTTCCCACTTCGGACTCTCCACCGCCGTCGGCAAGAGATAGTCCGCAAAGGTGCCGGAGAGATTCTGGCCGTTCTCGTCGTAGACGATTTCTTCGAAGAGAGCCGGTGCCAAACCCATGGTCAAACCGCCTTCGATCTGCCCTTCCACCACCAATGGATTGATGATGTTGCCGCAATCGTCAACGGCGACGAAACGGCGCACGTGGATCTCGCCCGTACCACTGTCGATGTCGACCACCGCGATATAGCTGCCGAAGGGGAAGGTCAGGTTGGGCGGATCGTAGTAGTCCGTCGCCTCGAGGCCTGCTTCCATGCCCTGGGGATGGTTGGTGTAGGCGGCGAAGGCGATGTCTTGGATGGTCTTGGCTTGGTCCGGTGAACCCTTCACTTGCCAGCGATCGACTTCCCATTCCAGGTCGTCTTCCCCCACCTCCAAAAGATGAGCCGCGATCTTGCGCGCTTTGGCTTTGATCTTGCGCGAGGCCATGACCGCCGCCGCTCCGGCCGTGGGGGTCGAGCGGCTGGCGTAGGTGCCGAGGCCGTAGGGCGCCGTATCCGTGTCGCCTTCCTCCACCTCGATGTCCGACGCCGGGATGCCCAGCTCTTCGGCGACGATTTGGGCGTAGGTGGTCTCGTGACCCTGCCCCTGGCTTTTGGTGCCGAAGCGAGCCATGGCCTTGCCCGTGGGGTGGATCCGAATTTCCGCGGAATCGAACATTTTGATGCCGAGAATATCGTAATCCGCCGACGGCCCCGCCCCAACCACCTCGGTGAAGCTGGAAATGCCGATGCCCATCAGCTCGCCGCGGGCCCGCTTTTCGGCTTGTTCCTTGCGCAGATCGTCGTAACCGATCATGTCCATCGCCTTTTTCAGCGCCGCTTCGTAGTTTCCACTGTCGTATTCCCAACCCGTGGGGCTTTGGTAGGGAAATTGATCGGGGCGAATGAAGTTGTGCAGCCGAAACTCAGCCGGATCGCGGCCGAGGTCGTGGGCCATGATGTCGGTCATGCGCTCGATCATGTGCACCGCTTCGGTGACCCGGAACGAGCATCGATAGGCCACCCCGCCCGGAGGTTTGGTGGTGTAGACCCCATCGACCTCGACGTGCGCCGCTTGCATGTCGTAGGAGCCGGTGCAAATGCTGTAAAGACCGGCGGGGAATTTCGACGGATTGGCGGCCGCGTCGGCAGCTCCGTTATCGGCCAAGGTTTTGACCTTCAACGCCGTAATTTTACCGTTGGCATCGGCCGCCATCTTGGCGTGGATGTGGTAATCCCGGGCAAAGCTGTCGGCCTGCAAATTCTCGCTGCGATCCTCGATCCACTTGACCGGTTTGCCGGTGACGAGAGATGCCACCGCACAGCACACGTAACCGGGATAAACCGGCACTTTGCCGCCGAACCCTCCGCCGATATCCGGCGAAATGATCTGGATTTTATGCTCCGGTATTCCGCTGACCAGGGCGAACACCGTGCGATGGGCATGGGGGGCCTGGGAGGTCATGTAGATCTGCATGCGCTCGGTGGCCGAGTTGTAATTGGCGACCATGCCGCAGGTCTCGATCGACGACACGTGGATGCGCGGGATGTGCATCTTTTCTTCCACCACATGGGCCGCTTCGGCGAAAGCCTTGTCGGTGGCCTCCGCATCGCCGGCTTCCCAATGCCAAATGTGGTTGGTTTTCTTTTCCTTGTCGTCGCGGACGATGACCTTATCCTTCATGGCTTCGAAGGGATCGACCACTGGATCCAGGGGCTCATAATCGACGAAGACCTGCTCGATGGCGTCGGCAGCAATATAACGCTCGGTGGCGATCACCACGCACACTTCTTGGGCTTGGTAGACCACCTTATCGATCGGCAGCACCATTTGGGTGTCGGACATTAGAGTCGGCATCCAATGGAGGTCGCCCGCCTTTTTCAAATCCTCACCGGTGATCACGGCCAATACCCCGTCCATGGCGAGGGCCGCGGAGGCGTCGATTTCCAAAATCTTGGCGTGGGCGTAGGGGCTGCGCACGATATCCATGTACAACATGCCGGGCAATTTGACGTCGTCGACGTAGTTGCCGCGACCCTGAATGAAACGGGGATCTTCTTTGCGTTTCATTCGGTGACCCATGCCGCAGATCTTCTTTGGCGTGGTGACCTTCACCTCGTGGGTGGTCTCGACCTCGGCGGAAGCTCCATCCGGCGCCGGGGTGTGAAATTCGACACGATCATCCAGGTGGGTCATGCGCTTTTCTCCTCGTCGGCCGCCTCGGCCTGAATTTTCTCGGCGGCGTATTGGATCGCTTCGACAATTTTGTTGTAACCGGTGCATCGGCAAAGGTTGCCGGAAATACCCCAACGGATTTCATCCTCCGTGGGGTTGGGGTTGCGGCTCAAGAAATCCTTGGCGGTCATGATCATGCCAGGAGTGCAATAACCACATTGCAGGCCATGTTTCTCCCAAAAACCCTCTTGTAAGGGATGTAGATTCCCGCCTTCGGCCAGCCCTTCGATGGTCTCGACGGTAGCGCCGTCCGCCTGGACCGCGAACACCGTGCAGCTCTTCACTGCTCGACCGTTGAGGATCACCGTGCAGGCGCCGCAGCTGGTGGTATCGCAACCGATGTGGGTGCCGGTGAGACAAAGATTCTCGCGAATCAGATGGACTAAGAGGGTGCGTCCCTCGACCTCGGCCTTCTTGGCCTCGCCGTTGACGGTGACAGTGATCTCGTGCCGGCTCATGAAGAAACTCCTTGGGCTCGGGCCGCCGCCTTGCGCACCGCCCGTTTGGTCAAAACGCGGATGACGTCGCGTTTGTACTCTTCGGAGCCGCGCAAATCCGGAGACGGATCACATTCCGCCGCCGCCGCGCGGCCGGCCGCTTCCAACACCCCATCGTCGAGGGTTTTGCCCACCAGCTCGGCCTCCGCCGCACGAGCGCGCATGGGCACGGCACTGACGTTGGTCAGACCGATTCGAATCGACTCGATCGAGTCGCCGGCCATGCGCAATTGAACGGCCACCGCGCCGATCGCGTAGTCCCCCACTTTGCGCTCAAACTTCAAATAAGCACCGCCGTCTCCGGGCTGTGGACTCGGAATGCGAATCTCGGTGAGGATCTCGGTATCCGTCAGGGCATTTTCGAATAGGCCGACGAAGAAGTCGTCGATTTGGATCACGCGACTGCCGTTGGGTCCGCGAGCGTGGACTTGGGCGCCGTAGGCCAACAGAGTGGCGGGATGGTCGTTGGCGGGGTCCGCGTGGGCAATATTGCCGCCCACCGTCGCCAAGTTGCGGACTAAGGGGTCGGCGATCACCCGAGCGGTATCGGCCAACAACGGATAACGTTCCGCCACCAACGGCGACTCGTCCACGGCCGCCTCCCGGGTCATGGCACCGATCTTTAGAACCTCGCCTTCTTCCCGCAAATAGGCCAGGCCATCGATGTGGTTGATGTCCACCAGACTGGCGGGAGAAGCCAAGCGGAATCGCATGGCCGGGATCAAGCTCTGGCCGCCCGCCAACAATTTGGCTTCGTCGCCCAAGGCCTGGAGCAGGCCGATCGCTTCGTCGAGGCTGGTGGGAGCGTGGTAGTCGAATTCTCCTGGTATCACCCGGGGACCTCCTGATTAGCCCCTGCCGCCTGGCCGGGACCTGCTGTTTTTAGATTCGTCGAACGCCGGCTTCTGGATGACCTGGGCCTGGATGACGTCCCAGGCCGGGCCGACGCAAAAGGCCCTTGACGCCGCGAAGGCAAAGCGCCGAGATGGGCGAACAGCGCATCCAAGCTTTGTAGGTTGTGGATCGGCAAGAAATCGTCGAGATAGGGTAAGGCGGCCGCCATGCCCGCGACCCTGGGCTCGTAGGCGTCTTTGCCCGCCAAGGGATTGAGCCAAATCAAACGATGACAACGACGCCGAATATGAGCCAGCTCACGCTCCAAGACTTCCGTATTGCCCTGTTCCCAGCCGTCGCTGATGAGGATCACCACCGCTCCCCGCCCGAGCACGCGGCGGCCCCACTGCCGATTGAATTGTGCCAAGCACTCACCGATCCGGGTCCCCCCGGCCCAATCCCCCACCAGGCGCGCGGAGGCATCGATGGCGCGATCGATGTTGCGATGTTTCAAAGCCGATGAGATGCGGGTCAAGCGCGTTCCAAAGAGGAAGGCTTCTACTCCCCCGAACTCGTGCTGCAGGCTGTAGAACAACTGCAGGATCAATCGCGACAGCTTCTCCATGGAGCCGCTGATATCGGCCAGCAACACCATGGGCCGCTGCTTGACCTTGCGTCGGGAGCGATAGAAGCGCAAAGGAATGCCCCCGTGGGACGCGGCTTTTCTCAGAGTCCGACCCATGTCGGCCAAGGCTCCGTGGCGGCCAGGTCGTCGACGTCGAGTCCGTCGCTGCGCCGCTTGCCAGCGAAGCCCGCGCATGAGGCGTAAGACCGTCTCCAGCTCTTCCGGTGACAAGGCCGAAAAGTCCTTATTCTGCAAAAGCTCAATGTCGGTATAGGTGGCGCTACGATCGACCACATCGATCTTCCGATCCAAATGCTCCGCTTTCCAGGCCAAATAATTGACGATGGTGAACGGCTGTCCCGCTTCGGGATCATGTCTCGGAGCCCTGGGTGCGCGGATCGGCCGCGCCGGCTCCGAAAGCAGATCGGAACTCCAAAATCGATTAAATAGGGCGCTAAAAAGATCCAGGTCGGAGTGACGGGTGATCAACAACGCCCGGGTTGTGTGGAAAAACTGATCCCTTTCCCCGATCTCGATCCAAGCCAGAGCCCGGAACCAGGAAATGACCTGGGGCAACGTGACGGTGATTCCCGCCCGGCGCAACCAACTGACGAAGGTCACGGCGTTGGTTGAGAGAGGACTGTGGGTCGCCAAAAGACTCTCCGGTAAAGAACCGGTGACTTGGTCGCCTAAATCGCGATAATCTAAATGGCTCATCCGGCCGCAGCCTCTTCGACCGAACTCTTTTCAATCAGATCTCGAACCGCCGACCCGCGCAGCTTGTCCACGTCATCCTGATATTTCAGCAAGAAACCCAGTGTCTGCTCCACAGTGCTCGGATCCAGCACTCGAGCGTTCAGATGTCCCAAAGCCTCGGCCCAATCCAAGGTCTCCGCCACCCCGGGCAATTTATAGAGATCTTGACGACGTAGTTCTTGCACGAAGGCCACCACGCGCTTCGACAAATCCTCGGAGAAACCCGGCAACTTGGCGCGCACGATCTCGAGTTCCTGGGCCTCGGTGGGATAGTCGATCCACTGAAAAACACATCGACGTTTGAGGGCGTCGTGGATCTCGCGTGTACGGTTCGAGGTGATGAAAACGATCGGCCGATGGCGCGCCCGCAGAGTCCCGAGTTCGGGCACGGTAATCTGAAAATCCGACAGCAGCTCGAGCAAAAAACTCTCGAATTCTTCGTCGGCCCGGTCGAGCTCGTCGATCAACAACACCGGTGACCGATCGGCCGCATCGTCGATCGCTTGCAGCAAGGGACGCCGCAAGAGGAAGTCCTCGGTGTAGATCTCGTCAACTGCGGTTTTCGCCCCACCCGCGGCGGCCTGCAAAGCCAGCAGCTGACGGGGATAATTCCATTCATAAACCGCTTGTTGGATATCCAACCCTTCGTAACACTGCAGCCGAATCAAGGGCGCGTCGAGGCATCGGGCCACAACCTTCGCCAGCTCGGTTTTTCCAACCCCCGGCTCGCCCTCTAAAAATAAGGCCTTCTCCATACGCACCGCCAAGAATAAGCTGGTGGCCAGCCCGATATCGGCGATGTAGGACTGCCCCGAAAGGGCGCGGGAAGCAGCCTCGATAGAGTCGAACGACATGGTCGGATCGGAGTGCCTTTCTGGGAATGGTGGACTGATTTCACCGTAGCAAAGGCCCTATAGCGTGTCAATTCGTGCTTTCCGTCGCAACGACGTCCGCTGCTCGAGCGCAGGCGCGATGGGCGCTTGAAATCCTGAGAGCTGCGACAAAGTTTGTTTCTCGTTGAGCCCTTCGTCTAGGACGCCGCTATCCGACCTTTCGAAAAACCACCGTCACGATTTGGCAAGCAGGCGTCGAAGCTCGGGCAGGGCCTGAGTCATAGCGACTCTGCCGCCTTCGATCACCTCCCCGGCGCGTTGGAAACCTAAAAAGGTCGATACCTCGGCCGGCAACGAGGGACACACCAGCAGATCCGGTGGGTGCGTGGCCAAGCGTAAAGATGTCATCTCTGTGATCATCAACCTGATGACCCTCCGCATTTCGTCGAAGAAACCCGGAACTAGAGGACTAGAGCTAGAGCCCCACTCCGATTCGGCATCCCCAGAGCAGGGCGACAACACGTCCACGGCCACCACGGGCCCTGCACCCCATTCGCGAGCGACGTCCACCGGTAGGTTGTTGAGAACTCCTCCGTCGACAAGAATGCGATTCCCCTTTTTAACCGGTTCGAAAACGCCCGGGACCGAGATCGTGGCGCGCACCGCGTCGGCCACGGAACCATCCCGCAAGACCAGCTGCCGACCACTGCGCAATTCTGCTGCCAGCACCATCAGTGGAATTTGAAGCTGGTCGAAACGTATGGTTCCACCAATCTCGTCGATCAAGAACTCATAAATCCGGGCACCTTTGAGAGACAGACCCGACGAAGAGATGCCCGGATCGAGCATCCGAATCATTTCCTTGGGCTGGGAAAGTCTCAGCACCTCTGCTTCGATTTTGTCGAGCGGCACTCCGGCACAAAAAAGAGCTCCCAAGAGCCCACCCATGCTAGTCCCGACCACCGTGCCGACAGAAATCTCTGCAGCTTTAAGCGCCTGAAGCACACCCACATGAGCCAGCCCCCGCGCGCCGCCCCCGCCCAGCACCAATGTTACGCTCGCCATCATGAAGTCCTCCCTTGGAGTATCGACCCGCGGAATTCGAAAAAACACGAACGATGTCGATTATTGACGATTCAGATCTGGAGCCGCAGGTATTTCAGACGTCGGCGCAGAGCTTGGGCGGACACTTCGAGCAACTCAGCGGCTTTTTCTACGCTGCCCGCAGCCGTGCCCCGCACCTCTTCAATGTCCGCGGGCTTCAGATCGGCAGCTTTTCGCACTCCGGGACAGCGTTCCATCAGGTCGTAAATCGACGAGCGCGGAATGCCGAGGCCGTCGGCGGCTGCTGCCGGGCGAAAACGGTGGGCGCGCAGGGCTGCCACTAACTCGGCCTCGGTGATGTCGGAGGGTCGACGGGACACGGGTTCTGTCGGCTCGGCTCCGCTCAGGGGATCGGCTTGCGCCTCGGGGCTTGTTCTTTCGGACACTGGAGTTCCGACGCCGGCCCGCAGCAGCTCATCGACCGCCTCACAGCGGACGGCGGGATCGACCCCTCGGTTGGCGATCACCAATTGGCGTACAACGTTCGCCAGCTGGCGAACATTGCCGGGCCAATGCCAAGCGGCCAGTCGGGCCACCCAGACGGCGGGAATCCACGGGCCGGTGCGGCTGGATCGACCGGCCGACAAGCGATCCGAACCCCCGATGGTTTCGAGCTCCCGACGCAGGAAATGGACAAAGAGACGTCCAAAGTCTTCCCGGCGTCGACGCAAAGGCGGCAGGTGAATGACATAACCCGAAAGCCGATGCAGCAGGGGCGCCCTGAAGCGTTCTTTTTCGATGCCCGCCTCTAGATCGGCGTCGGTGGCGGAGACCACCCGGACATCCACTTTCTGGGGCTTTTCGGCACCCACGGACTGAATTTCACCGGTCTCGAGGGCCCGTAAGAGCAGCACTTGGATTTCGGGTGGCGCCTCGCCGATTTCATCGAGAAAGAGGGTGCCACCCTCAGCTCGGGCGAAGAATCCTTGCCGCCCAATGCCGGCACCGGTAAACGCTCCTTTGGCGGCGCCGAAGAGTTCTGAGGCGGCCAAGGAAGGCGGAATCGCCGCCATGTTGACGGCCACAAACGGACCGTCCTTCCTCGGGCTGGCCTGGTGTAGGGCCCGAGCCACCAACTCTTTGCCGGTGCCGCTTTCGCCCCGAACCAATACCGGAACCTCTAGATCCGCCACTTGCCGGATGTCGTCCCGGACCCGGATCATCGACGGGGCCTCGCCCAAGAGCCCCCATCGGTCGGCACGCGCGTCGGTCAACGGCTCTACCAAATGCAGCAGCAACAAGACTTGCCCAGCCAAGGTCAGCATAACACCGGCCTCGATCTGCTCGGCGCTGAAGGTCGATCGATCGGTGATCGTCTGCCCGTCCGCTTCCACGCGGGTTCGGCTAGGGGCTACTTCCAGCTGGACCGCACCGTTTTCGAGACCGGAGAAACGCAACGGCGAGCGACTGATATGCACCTCGTCGAGGCATCGGAGCCCTTGGCCGCCGGGCTGGGCCAGCTCACCTTCCACGCGGGAGAGCGAAATCCGCCGCCCGGAGCCCAAACCCGCCAGCAGCATGCGATCCCCGACCCGACTCGAGTCCGGGTGGTAAAGCACCGTCAAGCCTGGAATCAGAGAGCCACCGGGACTACCAAACGCCGGAGATTCCATCTCCGTCTGGGTTCGGGTTCCAACTTCTGCCCTACGATCTTTTTCAGCCATGGGGGGATCTTATAGCAGCCTCCATGGACCCGGCGGATCTCCACCGGATCTCCACCGTCGAGCCGGCACAGCCCTTGCTTCTCTCAGTCCGTAGGTAGCCGGACAACCGGGCTCGAGCATCCGCAAGAGAATTGGATGACAACTTTGGGTGCGAGCCCACTCTGCTTGAGCCTTAAGCTAAGCGGAAACTTCTAAAACCAAATCCAGCTGGGCTGGATATACCGCAAGGAGAGAATATGCCTACGCAATATCGCATCGAGCTCGGATTCGATTGGAACAGCTCCCCCATCACCGGCTCTGAGGTTTTCGCCCAGCCCATGGAAAGCCCAAAATTTATTTACCCACTACAAATCGCCCTCGCCAAGACCTCACAAGGCGGCGGAAACCCGGCCTTTTTCACCGGTTTTGAAGGCGGGGATCAACTCAACTTTTGGCTTTTCGATATCACCGACATCCTCAACGGTACCGCACCCTGGGATAGCTCTGGATATACCATCGACGCCCAAAGCGGTCTCACGGTGACGTTCCAACAAAACGGCGCCGATGTCGACCCTTTCACCACGCCCAACAGCTGGGAAGTAGTGCCCCAAGCCGGTGTATCCGCAAGTTGGGCCTACAGCACTGCGGGCCAAACCTATGGCTTCGCACCGGTCAACGCGGTCATCCAAGGTCGGAACTCCAATTGGGCAACCCTGGCGCCCCCCTCTTCACCGGTGACGTATGAACTCAGCCTAAAGCTCATCTTGACCCGCTCCAACCAAACCAAAACCTTTGTCACGGATCCCGAGCTGATCGTCGGCGACAGCGGTGGATCGGGCTCACCGTAAAAAGCCTAGCGAGGACCCTCAGCCATCGGCGGTCTTTTCGATCTGAAGTAGGATTCGGTGATATTCGGGATCCGCCCTCAGCTCCCGCAGCTCGGGATCGGCCGCGACCTCTGAGGGCGTGAATCCCCGACTGAACGCTTCTTCAAGCAGATCGAGCGCCGCATCACGGCGCCCCAGGAGTTCGTAGGTTATGGCACACCGAAAGAGCGAGAAGAGATCCATTTGCGCTCGCGGTGCCGGGTCTTCAAGCGCCGGGTCTTCAAGCGCCGGGTTTCCGAGCGCTGGGGCTTCGAGCGTCAGCTCTTCGAGCACCTTCAGGGCCGCCTCCGATCGATCGATTTTCGCTAGGTAAAGGGCGCGACGGCTGAGCAATACCGAATTGCTCGGCTGCAGCTCGAGCCGCGTCTTGATCAGCTGCAGCGCGCGCAGGTAGGCATCCGTGGATTCCTGCCGCTTGCCCGGCACCCATCGGTAGGCGTCCGCTAGATTGGCCCAGAACAGAGGGTCGTTGGCGGAGCCGGCCATGTTCAAGGCTTTCTCGTAGGTATCGGCAGCTCGGGAATAAAGCCCCTGGATGAAGAAAATCAAGCCCAAATTGGAGTAAAGAGCCGCATCTGGACGGATTTTCAGAGCTTTCTGCAACATGGCAGCGGCCTCGGTGTAGCGACCTCGAACATGGTAGACGGCCGCCAAATTGCGATAGCCATAGACGTTGTCGGGCACCCTTTCAACGCTTTGCTCAAACATTTGCTCGGCCTCGTCGTACCGGCTCAGGCGGAAATAAACTCCGCCCAAAGCGTCGTACATCCGGCGATCATCGGGCGCCAGCTCGAGGCCCTTGGAATAACTTTCAATCGCCGGCTCCAATCGATCGGCCACCTGGTGAAATCGACCGTAGGCGTACCAGACCTCCGGGTCGGAGGGGTCCAATTGCCGGGCCAGCTCGAAATCCGCCTCGGCCTCGTCAAAGCGACCCTGCTCCGTATAAACCCGGCCCCGGCTGGTGCGCGCGTCGGCTAAATACGGGTCCAACCTCACGGCTTCCTCGGCCGCAGCTTCGGCCTGTTGCAAGAACATGGGATCTCGGCTTTTCGATACGTCCTCGAATTTGCGCCAATAGGCCGCCGCTAGACCCGCGTAGGCGGGCGCCGAGTTGTCGTTGAGATCTGCCAGCCTCAGAAAAATCTTCACCGCCTGGTCGACATTGCCCGGTCGATGGAAGTTCTTCAGCAAGGCAGCGCCGCGCTCATAGGCAGCCTCGGGATCCAAGGTCATTGCATCGACGGGCGCCGCGATTTCAGGCTCCGGCTTCTCCGATGGCCACCAGGTCGGTCCAATCCCAATGGCCAGAGCGCCAACCAACACTCCCGCCACCACAGTGGCCGAGACTGCCGCCGGCAGCATCCAACGCCGGACGCCCCGCCCACTCGACCTACTCAGCCACGATCTGGCAGACGAATTCTGCTCCGCGCCCGAGGGTTCGAGCTCGAGGGTCGCCTTCTCGAGCTCGAACGTCCGGCCGGCTTCTTGGGCATCGTCGGGTCGCCACCCGTCGCCCGATGCTTCGGCCGCCTGCCTCGCCCTCTTACCCTGCCCGTTACCCTGCCTGTTTTCCTGCGACGCCTCGGGCAGATCTGAACCCGGCTCGATCCGCGTCTCGGTCGCCGGCACTCGGGCTTCAGCGCTCGCCCCCGACTCGACGGTGAGCTTGAACAAGCGCCCTGCCACCTGCGAGGCATTGGCCGGCCGCAGCTCGGGGGCTTTTTGCAGCAGCTGGTCAATGAGCCGGCAGAAATCCTCTGGCAGGTCGGGACTGATGGCCGAGGCCGGATCAGGTGTGTACGAGACCACCCGACTCAGGGTGTCCATGAACGTCTCGCCGAGAAAGGGAGAAACTCCGGTGCTCATTTCGTAGAGCACAATGCCCAGGGAGAACAAATCCGAACGGGGATCGACCTCAAATCCCCGGGCTTGCTCCGGCGACATGGCACGCGCCGTGCCGAGCACTTGGCCCCGCTCGGAGATCGAGGGCTCGCCGGGATCCGACGCCACATATTTGGCCAGGCCGAAATCCAGAATTTTGGCCCGTTCCGGCGGCCCCGGATCGATCATCACGTTTTCGGTTTTGAGGTCCCGGTGCACGATGCCGTTCTGATGGGCTGCTGCCAGCCCCTCGGCGATCTGCAAGCCCAGGGTGATCGCCCGCTGGGGCTCCAAAGGCCCGTCTCGCAGCAGGCCTTCGAGGGATTCGCCATGCACCAGCTCCATGACGATCCAATCCCCATCGGGCTCTTCGAGCAGGTCGTAAACCTGCACCACCGAGGGGTGGGTGAGCTGGGCGGCGGTGCGCGCTTCGCGACGAAATCGGGCTCGGCGACGAGCGTTGGAGCCGTCATTCCGGACCTGCTTCATCGCCACATGGCGGCCCAGGCGCTGGTCCCAGGCGCGGAAGGCCTCACCCATTCCTCCCCGTCCGAGCAGACTCTCGATCCGATAAGGACCGATCATGCGCTGCGAGCCTTTTCGAGTCATGGGTGCAAGCTCTTGATTCATAAACCCCTTTTAAGTCCTCAAGCAGCTCGAAGAATATGTCGCGACCGGCGATCCGGCAAGGGAGCCGGCGCTCGCCAGATTTAAACACGGCGTGCCGGACTCAATGAGTGGATATTGTCCAATTCGATGGCGATTTTGTTGCTGCTCACTCCTGATCTCCAAAGTAGGGTTACGTGCTCAGCTCGCAGCGAGCCCACACCGACGAACCGATGATTCCCTACCCCAAAACAAGCCCCGGCCCAATCCACCGCCGAGCATTCTGCTTGACAGGTGCAAGGGGCCAAAACATAATACCGAGCGAACGCTCGGTTTAATTACCGAGCGGTAGCTCGGGAACAGGAGAAGAGATGGCACCTAGACGCAAACAAGAAAGATCCAAGGCTTCGTTTCAGCAGGCCTTGACCACGGCTCTCGAGCTTTTTTCGAGCCAAGGATTCGGCGCCACCTCCATGCGCGAGATCGCCGATCAATCCGGTCTTTCCATGGGCAACCTCTACCACCACTTCCCCAACAAGGAAGCGCTCTTCCAACATCTGCTGAACGACTATTGGACCCGCTTGCTGGATCCGGACCACCCGCTTCAAAAGTTGTTCGCCCGCGCCGGCTTTCCCGAAGACTTAGAGGAAATGGCCGAAGAGATCGAGCGAGCCGTGGAAGAAAACTCGGCCTACATTCTGCTGATCTACGTCGACGTGGTGGAGTTTCGGGGTGAGCACATCCGCACTTTCTACGAGGGCATGTCCACTCGATTCCAAGACTTCTACGGTGCCCGATTGGAAAGCCGCAAGGCCGCCGGCGAGATCGGAGACGTCGATCCCCTGGTGGGCGTGATCATGGCCACCCGCTGGTTTTTCTATTACTTCACCGTCGAGAAGTGCTTCGGCGCCCCCATGCATTTCGGTATGGATTCCCGAAAAGCGACGGCAGAGTTTATTCGTCTGCTGCGCTACGGCCTGCTCCCCCGGCCCGGCCAGGGGTCGGAAGCCACTGTTGGCGAGCCAAGCCTCGACAGACCCAGCCTCGACAGATCCAGCCTCGACAGATCCAGCCTCGATAAACCCAGCCCCAGAGCTACAAGCCCGAAACCCCCGAGCCCGGCCGACGGCGATTCCTAGTCGTCGGTCCTCGACCCTCTTGGAGACACCACCATGTTGCGAAATCTCTTCCTCGTCGGCCTGAGCACCCTCTTCCTCATGCTGTCGACCGCCCCTTTGACGGCCCAGGAGGGCGACAACCCTGCCGGCGACGAGCCTTCGGCCACCACAGCCGAAGAGCCCATTTCCGACGAGATCGTGGTCACCGCGCGCAAGCGCGAAGAAAATATCCAAGAGGTTCCTGTAGCGGTGACGGTGGTCACGGCAGAAACCCTGAAAGATAGCGGCGTCGCCGACATTTCAGAACTCCAGGCCCAAGTGCCGAACCTGTCGATCTATCCCGGACGCAATCAGAGCACCACCTTGACCGCCTTCATGCGCGGAATCGGCCAAGCCGACCCGCTCTGGGGCGTCGACCCCGGTGTTGGCCTATACCTCGACGACGTCTACATGGCACGCCCCCAAGGCGCCCTCTTGGACGTCTTCGACATTGAGCAGATCGAGATCCTGCGCGGTCCCCAGGGCACCCTCTACGGCAAGAACACCATCGGTGGTGCAATCAAATACATGAGCCGCCGGCTCACCGACGAAACCCACGGCTCCGTTTCCCTCACCGGCGGTGACTACGGCAACCTCGATTTCAAAGCCAGTGTCAGCGGCGCCTTGGTGCCGGGCAAACTGCGCGCCAAGGCGGCTGTCGCTTCCCTCTCCCACGACGGTTACGGCACCAACCTCTTCACCGGCCGGGAGGTCTCGAATAAAGATACCGTCGCCTTCCGGCTCGGCCTGGACTGGCTGCCTTCCGACAATGTCACGGTGAAGCTACGCCTCGACCACACGGAAGACGACGCCGAGCCCAAGGGTCTGACCCGGCTCCAGGCCAATCCCTTCTGCCTGCTGTTCTTGGGTCAGAGCTGCGAGCCCCTGGCAAATATCTTCGACACCCAGAGCGGTCTCGAGCCCCTCAACAGCACCGAGTCCGAAGGTTATTCAGTCACCGTCGACTGGAATATCAACGACGATTGGAGCTTCAAGTCGATCACCGCCTATCGCGAATCCGACAGCCAGAACAACATCGACTTCGACACCACCCCGGCCCGCATCACCGACGTGATCGCTACCTACTTCGATGAGCAAACCTCCCAAGAATTCCAATTCATCTACGACGGCGACGGGGCCTTCAACGGTGTTTTTGGCCTCTACTACTTTGACGGCACCGCCGGCGGCTTGGTGCAGAACATCTTCCTGGAAAGCATTTTCGGCACCACCGAGGGCACCACGGACACGGACTCCATCGCCATATTCGGTGACGGCACTTATGCCATTTCCGATCGGTTGAATCTCAACTTCGGTCTGCGGGTCACCGAGGAAGAAAAACGCGGCATCGCCTTCAACGCCGGTTATACCGACGACACCTTCTCAACCGTCGCCGTGGTGACCTCCGACTACGATAAGAGCGAGACTTTCTCTTCGGTTGCCCCAAAGCTCGGCCTGGACTACGCATTGGCCGACGATGTGATGGGTTATGTGACCCTCTCCCGAGGATTCAAGAGCGGCGGTTTCAACGTTCGAGCCCAAGCCACGGCCTTCCCGGAATCGGCCGAACCCTTCGACGACGAGGTTCTGACCGTCGCCGAGGTGGGCATCAAATCCCTGCTCGCCAACCGCAGCTTGGTGCTCAACGCCGCCGCCTTCTACGGTGATTACGAAGACATCCAGGTGAGCACCTTCACCTCCTTCGACTCCGACGGTGACGGCTCCGACGACGCCTTCTTCGGCAACTTCTTGAACGCCGGCAACGCCACCATGAAAGGTGTGGAGCTGGAATGGGATTGGACCTCGCCGACGGTTCAATGGCTCGGCATTTCCGGCAATTTAAGCTACCTCGACGCCTCGCCGGAAGAATTCCTCGACGCCAATGCCGACGGGTTCGTCGACACCCAGGTGATCAGCAACGCGCCGGAACTCACCGGGGCCATTAACCTGAACCTGGATTTCCCGGCCTTCGGTGGCCTGATCACCGGCAGCATCGGTTACGCCTATCGGGACGACTCGGTGCTCACCAACGAGGGCGGTCCGGATCCGCGCAATCCTTCCCAACCCCTGCTGCCCTTGGTTCAGCCGTCCTTTGACCTGATCAACGCCTGGGTCTCATGGCTTTCGGGCGACGGCAGTTGGCAGGTGACGGTCAACGGCAAGAATCTGGGGGATGAGGAATACTTGACCAACGGTTACAACATCCCGGTTTTGGGCATCGTGCAGGGCTCCCACGGCACCCCGCGCACGGTGACCGCGACCTTGGGTTATCGATTCTGATCGCGGCAGCAGGAGCCTTCGAATGATCGAAACTGGATTGAAAGAAAGAGTCGTCATCGTCACCGGCGCGGCGGCGGGCATCGGCCGGGCCACGGCCCTCCGATTTGCCGCCGAAGGTGCCCGGGTCGCCGCCTGGGACGTCAGTGACCGGGGGGCCGACGAGCTCGTCGAACAGATCGGGGCAGCCGGTGGCGAAGGGTTCTTTTCGGCGGTCAACGTCGCCGACGGTGAGGCCGTGGCCGCGGCCGTGCAAGCGGTGGTGGAACGGTGGGGTCGGATCGACGTGCTGGTCAACAACGCCGGCATCTTGCGCGACTCCCAGCTGGTCAAGTGGCGTGACGGCGAGGTGGTTTCCACCATGTCCGACGAGGACTTCGACGCCGTGATTGCGGTCAATCTGAAGGGCGTCTTCCTGTGTACCCGGGCGGTCGCCCCGCACATGATCGAAGCCGGCCGAGGGGTGATCCTGAGTGCATCGTCGGTGGTCGGCCTCTACGGCAATTTCGGTCAAACCAATTATGCCGCCACCAAAGCCGGGGTGATCAACATGACCCGTGGCTGGGCACGGGAGCTGGGGCGCTACGGCATCCGAGCTAATGCCGTGGCGCCAGGATTCATCGCCACGGAAATGGTCCGAAGCATGCCCGAACGGGCCCTCGCCGGCATGCTCGGACGCATACCCTTGGCCCGGCTCGGAGAACCCGAAGAAATTGCCGAGGCCTATGTGTGGTTGGCCTCGGACGCGGCTTCGTTCGTCAGCGGCACGGTGTTGTCGGTGGACGGGGGCATGGTGCTCGGCACATGAGTCGATCGGCCCGAGCCTCAGGCCCCGCCGGCCGATTCGCAAGCATCGTCGCCAGTGGGAGCTACTTGCCGCCGATCGAAGTTTCCAACGACCAGCTGCGTGAGCGCTTCGCCCATCTCGACGATTTCGTCGACGAGATGGAAGCGGGCACCCACATTCGACGCCGATGGCGCGCGCCGGACGACTGGGCCACCTCCGACTTGGCCTTGCCCGCCGCCCGTCAAGCCTTGGCACGGGCCGGCCGGGAGCCGGAGGACATCGACCTGTTGATCGTTTGCACCGACACGCCGGACTACATCACGCCCGCCACCTCGACGGTCTTGCAGCACAAGCTCGGGGCGACCCGGGCGGGCACCTTCGACATCGGCTGTGCCTGCGCGTCGTTCGCCACCGGCTTGGCGTCGGCGGCGGGCTGGATCGCCGCCAATCGGTCCATCCAGCGGGTGTTGGTGGTCGGTGTGTATTTGATGAGCCGGCTTGCGGATCCCGACGACCCCATGACCTTCTTCTACGGCGACGGCGCCGGTGCCGCTCTGTTGGAGGTCTCCGACCAACCCGGTTTCATCACCGCGGCGGCCCACGCCGACGGTTCCTATGCCGAGCGCTGGGGCATCTTTGCCGGCGGCACCGCCGAGCCCGCCAGCCCCGAGGCGATCGCCGCCGGGCGCACCCGGGTTCAGGTGCTGGAACGTTATCCGCCTGAAATCAACAACGAAGGCTGGCCTAGGTTGGTCCGTCGGCTCGCCGAAGACGGCGATTTCGAAATCGAGGAGATCGACCTGGCGATTTTCACCCAGGTGCGCAAGCCGTCGATTGAGATCGTCATGAAAGAACTCGGCTTGCCCATGGAAAAGACCCATACCGTCATGGAGCAATGGGGTTATACCGGCTCCGCCTGCCTTGCCATGGCGTTCGACGACGCGGTCGAAAAAGGCAAGGTCTCACGCGGCGATCTGGTGGTGATGGTCGGCTCCGGAGTGGGTTACAACCAAGCCGGGGTCGCGTTTCGCATGGCGTCGGAGCCGACCGGTCCTCACGCCTCTGTGGATGGAGAAAAATCATGAAACAGCCCCTGGTGTCAGCCCTTTCGCTCGTGACTTTGTTCCTGGTATCAATCACCGCAGGGACAGCTCCCGCGCCTGTGGACGCCCAGGAGACAGCCCAGGAGCAATCGGCTCCGAGTGCCCAAGCTCCGAGTGCCCAAGCTCCGAGCGGCGAGGCGAGCCCCCAAGCGGCACCGCCGGCCAAACAGGCCGGACCCATGGAGCTTTTCATCGCCTTCAGCCGGTCTCAGCTCGGCGCGGTTGGCTTCGAAAGACAACAGAGCCAAATCCAAGGGCACGACTTTGTCTGGTGGCAACAAGGCGACGGTCCGCCCTTGGTGCTGATCCACGGTGTCGCCGATCAAGCCGGCACATGGTTCCAGGTCGCCGCCGGGCTCACCGACTCCTATCGCGTGCTGCTGGTGGATCTACCCGGCCACGGCGAAAGCGGCCCATCCCAAGGCCCCTTGGCCATGACCAGGGTGCTCGAAGGTTTCGAAACCTGGCTGCAACACCAGGTCGCCGCGGGCCCACCCGCCATCCTGGTGGGCAACTCCATGGGCGCCTGGATCGCGACCTTGGTGGCCCATCGGCATCCGGAGCGGGTCCAACGCATCATCGTCGTCAATGGCGGCCCGTTAAGGGCCGATACCGGCGAGCTGAATCTTCAACCCAAAGACCGTGAGCAAGCCCGTCGCTTGATGGCCGCCCTCAGGGATCCCGCCAGCCTGCCGATCCCAGATCTAGTGCTCGACGATTTAGTCCGCCGGGCGGTCGACGGTCACGTCCATCGCATGTTGATGGAAAACGAGGATCTTGACAGCTATTTGCTGACCGATCGCCTGCACGAAATCAAAGTGCCCGTCGACATCCTATGGGGCGAGTCCGACCGCTACATGGGTCGCGACTACCCCGACCGTTTGTTAAACGGTCTTCCGCGGGCGCGTCTGACCCTGATCCCGAGCTGCGGCCACCTGCCCCAGGCGGAGTGTGCCGGCCCCTTCGCCACCGCCTTGCAAGAAGTCTTGGCCTCACCGGCCCCGGAGCCTTCGACCTCGGACAGTCACCCAAACCCTAAAGGAGACACCCCATGACCCAAGCCACAGCCCCCCGGCAGCGATGGACCCTCAGCCTCTGCCTCTTTCTATGGGTGTCTTTTTTGGCAAACTCCGGCGCCGCCCTGGACGTTGGGGCCGGAGCCAATCAATTCGCCGGAGGATTCTCTCCGTCGAACGCGACTTGGGGCGGATTCGGTGGCGGCAGCTGTACGGCGAGCCGCACCCCGGTGATTTTCGTGCACGGCAACGGCGACGAAGCCAAAAATTTCGATATCCCGAGTTCCACCTCGGCACCTTCCGTCTACGAAGCTTTTCGCGCCGCGGGATACAACGACTGTGAGCTGTTCGGCGTCAATTGGTTGTCGCCGAGCGAGCGTTCCTTGCCCCAGAACAACTACCATCAACCCTCCAAAGCCGACGTGATCAGCGACTTTATTTGGGATGTGAAGGCTTATACGGGCTCCTCCCAAGTCGACGTCGTCTCCCACAGCCTCGGTGTGACCCTGGCTCTCTTCGCCGTTGAGGAGGACAACCTGTGGAGCTCGGTGCGACGGTTCGTCGGCATTGCGGGCGGAATGCGCGGGCTGGTCTCCTGCTGGTGGGTAGGTTATGCCAATCCCCTCTACCCCACTTGCGGCTCGCAGAACATTTATAACTCGGACATTTTCGGGCTCTACCCCCACAGCTGGAGCACCTGGAATCCGCGCATGGGCAACGGCGGCTTTCGCGACCTGCCGGCCGGCAAGAGCACCTACTTCTACTCTATCGGCGCCGACATTCACGACGAGGTGCTGTGCGGCACCGCGAGTTCGGTGTCGGGATGCGGCAACTCGGCCCGATTCGACAGCCGGTCGAACGTCAAATCCCAGCTCGACGTCGGCCACGGCACAACGGCCGTAGGCCTGGACTTCGACCTCGCCGATTGGACGATTTTTAACCTCTTAGGCGGTGACGCCGACGGCGTTGGCCACTACCGGGCCAAAAGCAATACGGGCGCCATCCTTGTCAACATGTTGACCACCTCATGCACGGGCACCGGCTGCTGCTCAGGTTACGGGCACGTTTGCGGCTGACCTGTCCCCCGCGACCCTTATCTTTCACCTAGCGTGCTTCCTCTGCACAAGTTCTGAACATTTGAGTCAAGAATTTACGCGGCCTGTGGAAAACTCCTCGAATCGAACCCCGCCACGGGCTGAAGCCCGAGGCTACACCTGTCTTGCCCCTGGCGGGGCTGCCCTGCATCTGCTCCGGGCCGCCCCCGCAGGGGGCAAGGCAAAGGTAGCCTCGGAATTTATTCCGTGGCGCGCGGTCCGGCGAACGATAACGGTTCCGAATTCTCGCGGGTTTGAGGCCGAAGGCTTCGCTAGATCTCACACCGATCCCACACCGTCTTCCTGGGTCGGACACCCTTCGACCCACGCCTGGAGCTGACGAATGCTCGAAACCAACCCTCCTGCCATCGGCATTGCCGCGGTGGGCATTTATATTCCCGATACCTTCATGACCGCCCTGGAACTTTCTCAGCGGTCCGGCATTCCCGAATCCGTGGTGGCCGAAAAGCTGGGCATCGTGCGCAAGCCGGTCCCCGGACCCGACGACCACACCAACGCGATGGCCTTGTGGGCGGCCCAGGACGCCCTCGCACGGGCAGATATGGATGCCGAAGCGATCGACTTGGTGTTGTGCACCACCGAGGAGTGGAAGGAGCATCCCCTGTGGACGGCGGGCATCAAGCTGGCCCACGATCTCGGCGCTCACCGAGCCTGGGCCATCGACGTGCAAATGCGCTGCGCCACCACCATGGCCACCCTCAAAATGGCCAAGGGTCTGATGCAAAGCGATTCCGAGCTGAATACGGTGTTGATCGCCGGCGGCTATCGCAACGGCGACTTTCTCGATTACGGCAATGCGCGCACCCGTTTTCTATTCGGTCTGGCGGCCGGCGGCGGTGCCATTCTCTTGCGCAAGGGCCTGGGTCGCAACGAGCTTTTGGAATCCAGCGTGCTCGTCGACGGTTCCTTCTCTCTCGACTTGATCATCCCCGCAGGCGGCACCGTCGAGCCCCTGACCGACCAAGCGGTGGCGGAAAAAAGGAATTGCTTCGATTGTCCCGATCCCCAGGGGCTGAAAGAACGTCTGGATCCGGTTTCCATGGCCAATTTCTTGGCGGTCATCGATTCCGCCTTGGAACGTAGCGGCCTCGATCGATCGGACATCGACTATCTCAATATTTTGCATATGAAACCTTCTGCCCACCGCTACATGCTCGACCAGCTCGGCTTGCGCGAAGACCAGAGCGTCTACCTGTCGCACTACGGTCACATCGGCCAACAAGACCAAGCCCTTTCGATCCAGCTCGGTCTCGAGACCGGCCGATTGAAGGACGGCGACGTGATGGTGATGGTGGCGGCCGGCATCGGTTACGCCTGGTCCGCTTCGGTGGTGCGCTGGGGTCCGATCGAGGATCGGCAGCCCTTGCGGAAAGGAGCGAGCCATGGGATCTGACTTGAAGGCCGGTCAGCAGGCCGGTACGCAAGCCGACGTGCTGGGCGAAAGGGCCCGGCTGACGCCCGACGCCGAGGCCTTAGTGGAAGTGTCGACGGGTCTTCGCCTGACCTACCACGAGCTCGACCAACGGGCGATCCGCTGCGCACGGCTGTGGACCGAAACCTTGGGTCTGCGCAAGGGAGATCGAATCGGCATCTACGCCCACAATTCCGTGGACTACCTGGCCGCCTTCTTCGCCGCCGGCAAGACCGGTGTCATTTTAGTGACCCTCGGCACCCGCTTGACCGCGACCGAGCTCGCCCACGTGGTGACGGACAGCGGCATGCGGGCGTTGCTCTACGATGGGGCTCTGGCCGAGACCGTGACCCAGCTTCGCGAGAAGGTCCAGCTCGAGCATTGGGTGCGACTGGGCTCCGGCTCGCCGGCCGGCACCCATACCTTTAGCGACGCGGTCGACGACGCGGTCAACTACACCACCGCGACCCGCGCCTTCGATCTGACCGATCCATGGCGGCCCACCCCGTGTGGCTCCGAGGATATCTACTGCCTGCTCTACACCTCCGGCACCACGGGGCAGCCCAAAGGCGTCATGATCCCCCACCGTCAGGTGCTCGCCAACGGCTTCAACACCGTCTGCGGCTGGGGGCTGTGGGCGGACGACATCAGCTCGATCTTCACGCCCCTCTACCACGCGGGCGGATTGATGGCCTTCTTAGTACCGATCTTCGTCATTGGCGGCAAAATCGTTTTGCACCACGGCTTCGACCCGGAGGAAATCTGGCAGACCTTCGAATCAGAAGGCGTGACCGTCGCCTTGGGCGTGCCCACCGTTTGGAAAATGCTGCTCGACGCCCCGGACTTCCACCGAGTCGACCTCAGCAGCGTACGCTGGCTGATCAGCGGCGGAGCGCCTTTGCCCCAATATTTGATCGAGGCCTATCAACGCAAAGGTGTGGTGTTCAAACAGGGTTTCGGCATGACCGAGGTGGGGGTCAACTGCTTCGCCATGACCGTCGAAGACAGCCGGCAACGGAAGGGCTCGATCGGCAAACCGCTGATGTTTACGGAAGTCCGGCTGGTGGACGAGGAAGGCCGAGATGTGCCCACCGGGGAGATCGGCGAGCTGCTTTTCCGCGGCCCACACGTGTCGAAAGGTTATTGGCGGCAACCCCAAGCCAGCGCCGAAGCCCTGGATTCGGACGGCTGGTTTCACAGTGGAGACCAAGCCCGTCGGGATGAAGACGGTTATTACTACATTGCCGGTCGGCAGAAGGACATGATCATCAGCGGTGGCGTCAATGTCTATCCCGCCGAGATTGAGGCGGTCCTGGTCCAGCATCCGTCGGTGGAAGACGCGGCGGTGGTCGCCGTCCCCGATGAGAAATGGGGCGAGGTGGGAATCGCTTTCGTCCTGACCCGCGAGGGCGATCAGACCCTCGAGCCGGAAGACCTCCAAGCCTTCCTCAACGAACGGCTGGCCCGTTTCAAAATCCCGAAAGCGTTTCGGCTGGTCGACCAGCTACCCCGTACCGCCTACGGCAAAGTGCAAAAAGAGCTGCTCAAACAAGAATTTCTCCGGGAGCATCCATGACCCTCGATCCTGCGACCGACGATCTCCTGGCCCATGAGCTACTGACCCCTGAGTTCCAGGACCCTGAACTCCAGGACCCTGAGTTCCATGACCCTGGGCTACAGACCCATAAGCCGCAGGACGAGTCCGGCGAGGTGGTGCTGCTATTGAACGGCGGCATGATGACCTTTCGCTCCTGGGCCCCCATCACGAACCGCCTGCTCGAAAACGGCTATCGGGTGCTCGGCTGCGACTTCCGCGGGCAGCTGCAGAGCCCCGGAGACGGCCACCGTCGCCTGATCGATCATGTTCCCGATGTGGTGGCTTTGCTCGACGCCTTGAATCTGGACCGGGTGCACGTTTTGGCAACTTCATTCGGCGCGGAGGTCGGCCTCTTGTTGGCGGCCTTGCATCCAGAACGGGTTCGGTCCCTGGTGGCCGCCACCGCCGTCGACCGCACCCCCGAGGCCATGGCCGAGGATTCCCGTCGCCTGCGGGAATTGACAGAAGCTGTGCTCGAAGGCGAGGACCCGGGCCCGTTTCATGACGCTTTGATGCGCGACATCTACTCCCCCGACTATCAGCGCCGCCACGTCGAGCAGCTCGAAAACCGTCGGCAGCAGACTGCGGCTCTACCCAAATCTTGGTATCGCGGTTTGATCGGTATCTTGACCAGCGTCATGGACTTCGACCTCTCCCCCTGGTTGCCCCGCATCACCTGCCCCACCCTGATCGTGCACGCCGAACTCGATCGAGTGATGCCCGAAACCAGGGTGAAGGCGCTCGCCGCTGCCATCCCGGGAGCCCAGCTGCAGGTCCACCCGAGTTCCGGTCACGCCCTGGTGGTCGAAGATCCGCTCTGGTTGGGACAAACCCACCTCGATTTCCTGGCCCATCTCGCCGAACGACAGATTGAGCAAAACGAGGAGACCGAAGGTGGAAATTAAAGTCCTGGCCAGCTGGCTTCTCATCGCAGCCTATGTCTCGACGATTCTCGTCCTGGTGATTCGCGGTGCCAAACGCAACCGCAGCGTCAAGGATTATGCGGTCGGTAACATCGCCTTCTCCCCATTGGCGGTCGGCCTGGCTTTGGCCGCTTCCACCACCAGCGCCGCGACTTTCATCATCAACCCGGGTCTGGTGGCGTATTTCGGCCTGAGCGCGGTATTCGGGCTGTGTGTGGTCCTGCCCATCTCCCTTTCCCTCTCCTTGGTGGTGATGACCAAGGGGTTTCGCAAATACGGCAGCTCGATCCAAGCCATGACCCTTTCCCAATGGGTGGGCCAGCGGTACCAAAGCCGTGGATTCGCGATCTTCTTCGCCCTGTTGTCCCTGCTTCTCATCACCTTCATCGTTATGATTCTGGTCGGTTTGACCAAGGTCATCGCCGCCTCCCTCGGGCTGAGCGAGCCCTTGGTATTGGTGGCCCTGGTGATCTTCTCGTTCGGTTATATGATGTTCGGTGGCGCCAATTCCATGGTGTACACCAACACCATCCAAGCTTTGATCATGTTGACGGTGGCGTTCATCCTGCTCGGATCCGGATTCGAGCACTTTGCCGACGGATGGGGCGGTTTCGTCGACCGTTTGCGAGCCATCGACCCCAATCTAGTCGGTCTCTACAACACCGCGAGCCCCCTATTCCGCGATGGATTCGAGGTGATCTTCTGCACCATCGTCGTCGGTGTGGCGATCGTCTGCCAGCCTCACATCATCACCAAATCGTTGTTGTTGAAGAATGAGCGAGACGTCAACCGATATTTGGTCACCGGCATCGTGGTCCAAACGATCTTTTTTTGGGTGGTTTTCGTCGGCCTCTACGCCCGGCTGGCCTTTCCGGCGTTGGAGTTCGGCGGCAACGCCATTCCCCCCGACAGCGTGACCTCCACCTATTTGGTGACCCAATTCCCTTGGTACGTGGGGGTGTTGGTCTTCCTAGGTTTGATTTCCGCGGGAATGTCGACCTTGGAAGGTCTGATCCAAAGCCTCTCCCTGATCATCACCCACGACCTGATCAAGAACTTACACAGCGTGTGGACCGGCGGCGAGCTTGCGGATCGTTTTCTATTTCGCCTCAATCGAGCCGTGATCGTCGGTTTGGCGTCGATCTCCCTCGGACTCGCCTATCAACAGCTGATCGAGCCCAATCTGAGCGTCATCATTTTTGCCCAGCTCGGGGTTTACGCCTACTTCGCCGCGGCCTTCGTGCCGGTGCTCTTCGGCACCTTCCTCGACGACACCCCCGCCGTCGCCGCCATCGCCGCGGCCGCCACCGCCGTTGTCGTCCACTATGTGCTCTACACCACCGGCGCCCACTACTTGCCCTACTACGCCGACGTCTCGGTCAAGAATCCGGGCATCTCCGCCGCCCTGGGAATCGTTGCGGCCACGGCCGTGGGAGGCCTGCTCTACGCCGTCAAACGTCCGCGGTCGTAAACTCGTCGGTAGCTGTGCAGCGATCCCAGGGATTCGAAGCCCAGCTGCTCGTACAGCGGCCTGGCCGCATTCGAAGCTTGGAGCGTCGCGCGTTGGCATCCCAGCTCCCGCGCCAGGGTCAGCAGCCCGTGCATCATTTGCCGAGCGAAGCCACGGCGACGTCGTCTGGGCGGCACGCCCATCATGTGAATACCGGCGGTGGAGCCCGTCTTCATCAAGAGACCGGTGGCGGCCACCTCACCCTCTTGCTCGATCACCCGAAGATGGCAATCCGGCACCTCCAGTAGGCCTAAAATCACTTGGACATCGATCGGGTATCCGAACGACTCGGCCGCAACCCGGGTCCAATCGACAGCGGTCTCCTTCGTCACCGAAATCAGCGGCCACGGGCTCGGCGGCGCTGATGCCAATACGTCCGAGGATCCCACCATCAGCTCCTGGGTCATTTTCAGCTGCAGCTCACCCCGCTCCAGGAACGGGTGGATGGTTTCGCCGAATCCCGGCCACCCAGGCAACGTCAGGCTGCGGTCACCGGCCGTCCGAATCGCCTCGGCCAGTTCTTGCCCGGTGGGTTGGCTACCGAAGGCCAGCCACATTCGGGACGGCCAGCTTCTGGAAACACAAAGCGAAATGCCGCTGCCTAAGACTTGCTCGGACGCACCGCAAGCCGTCCAAAAAGCAGTCAAGTTGTCGATATTCGCCTGTTTGAGATCTTCGCGCCTTAGGCCCATATCCCATGGTAATCGGACCCACCGAGAAATCCAATGGGTCTGCCTTCGGCCGTTGGTAAGAAAGCTCGCGGCCTTCCTAGGTTCCAACCAGGAATGGAATCCCGTTGGGTCGGCGCGGCGCCCCTATTTGGAGTTGCTTGGGTTACCTTGCTCGCGCCCGCTTCTGGCCTCGTTCCGCCCCGCCGCCTGGAACCAGCCTGGCTCCGTGCAGCCTGGCTCCGTGCCGTGCAGCCTGGCTCCGTGCCAGGTTGATGTTCCCAGCCTGCCAGCCTGGCTCCGTGCCAGGTTGATGTTCCCAGCCTGCCGACACGAGCCAGCCTGGCACCGTGCAGCCTGGCTCCGTGCCAGGTTGATGTTCCAGCCTGGCTCCGTGCCAGGTTGATGTTCCAGATGTTCCCGGCGCCAGTTTGATGTCCTGGGCGGTGTTCCTTCTGTTCCATTCTGGATGTCCCGGACTCCTTGCCGAGCATGCTCCATGTTCGTTTGAACAATGTCCCTGTGCTGCAGAATTGGTGATCGCTTC
>CBDUGP010000092.1:0-38416 GCA_965366625.1 uncultured bacterium | reverse complement strand
CTGCGCTGCGCTTGTCCTGGGCTTCGGGATAAAACCCCGTTGGGGTTTGTTGTTGTTCCTTCGTCGCTTCTTTGACCATCGTCTTCGGGAACCTCGAGCCGCCCAAACCGGGGCCAGGTTGATGTTTCGCGAAAGAGACAAAAAGGCGTCGCTCCCGTGCGTTGCGGGAAGACGACATTCTTGCCCGTTATTGACGCGCCCGGTACAACCGATTCTTTTTTCGAGCGGACCCTGCATAACAGCGAACCTTGTGGATCTCAAATCAGGGGTAAGATTTTTTTATCTTCGTTTCTCAATTCCTGACCATTTGCGCAGGATTTCACGGCAAAGAGCCTAATCAAGGCCCTACCCCGATGAAAGGACAAAGGGGACGATCATTACCCGCTGGGATCCCACTGAAAAATCCATATCTGAAAATACAAGAGGCCTGTAAGAGTTTAGTGTCAACGCCCAGATACCGTTTTGGTCAATATCAAAAGCCATAAGGCCCCAGAATAGGACCTGGACCAAAGCCTAGATTCGGATGTGCTTTCACAGCTCTACGGCGCAAGAAAGTGCTCCCAGCACTCAAAGGCAAGAGAGTGAGTCAAAGTGCCATCGCTTCCCCAAAGAACCTGCACCACCGTGGTCAAGAAGACCCGGAACTGGCTGCGCCTGCCGAACTTCATGAGGCGTGCGAAATCGTCGGCCATCAGCGCGATCTGGACTTCCTTCCAACCCGGTCGGGAACCTCACCGTAGAAGTCAAAGGCCTGCCGATACAGCTTCGCCAGGCGGTCCATATCCGAATCCAAGAGGGGTCGTTTTTTCCACAGCTCGAGAGCCTCAACCAGCGAAGGCTCTGCAGCGGGCCCTAACTCTTCGAGGATGGAAACCCAAGCTTGGCGACGGGCAGAGTCGGCAAAGAACTCCCCGAGCCCGTGGCCGGCGGCCAGTCGCGAGGCTTCGGTGAGCTTGCCCAGGGAGAAATACAGCGGATCCACAACTCCCGAGCTCGCCAGATCGGATTCCAGGGTTTTGAGCTTCGAGATCAAGGTTGAAGGCGACGGTTCGAGGTCCAAACCGTCGTAGAGGTCTTCCAGAGCCAGGATCATCGGCTCGGATTTCTTGCGTCGGGCCAAATCGAGCAACTCGCTGCACAGCATTTGCCCCACCTTCCGACGCTCTCCCACCAACGCCAAATGCAAATACATGAAGCGGACGCCGGCGCGAAAGCTCTGGGTTGTGGGGGCCAGGGGTCTCCCATCGTTCCCGGTCCTGCGACTCGGCTCTTCCCACCTCGACCTGGCGAGCGCTCCTAAGCCCTCTTTCGGCAAGCTCAAATCGGCGGCCAACCGATGGGCCGACGTGGGGTCCTGGGACCGCAGGAATGGAATGGCTAGGGCCACCAAGATGGCGGCGGCGAGCAGACCTCCGACCGATCGGAGTCGAGTTCGCTTGGGCTTCTTGGAACCTACAAACGGTAGGGCCTTGGTTGGCCCTGAACCCGGACCTAGGTCTTCGTCTCGATCTGGATCCAAAGCCGTCTTAGACGCACCGAATTCCACGGGCTCGTCGGCCTCGTCGGGCTCGTCGGCCTCACCCACTAGATGCATCAGCTCGGTCAGCAGCTCAAAGCAGACCTCACAACCGGCAATATGTTGCCGGAGCAAATCGAGTTCGTCTGCCGGAAGACCACCATCGACCATGGCGGCGATCGCTTCCTCGCGGCCCTGACACGCGCCGTTCGGACCTTCCATTTTTCGATTTTCACTCATTCGATCCAACCTTCCAAGCTGAGGACATCCTGAGCACGTAGGCCTTCCGCTTCCAAGAATGCACGCAAGGATCGATAACACTTCTCGATACGCGAGTAGAGCTTGCGTCGATCGATCTTCAACACATCGGCGATGCGCGTGGCCGTGAATCCCTGCTCGTGCCGCATCTTAAGCACCAAGCGATAAATTCCATCTTTGGGTTCCATGGGTGACCGCTTCATTATATCGCGTACACCTCCTGCCCGACGGAGATCGAGTTCGTGCTCGTTCATTTCATGCAGGCCTCCTCACCTGCCCAGGATGTGCGCAGGGAGCTGTGCAGTGAATGGGCAGTGAAGGGCAATGAAGGGCAGGGGCGCTTGCAACGAGCCCTTGTGGAGCCTCTTGGTGCCAATCAGCGGGCCTGGTACGGGCCTTGCTCTAAGGATTGATCGACATGTTCTCCGCAGGGGCTCCACGCGAGATGAGCGTGGCACCGTCTGCGGACACTCTCTTTGACCCCCACACTAAAGAGCCCGGTGGCAAGATTCTGATCGTGCGGAGAGTGCGAAGCACTTTCACCACGGGCTTGGCTTCCTGAGGAACCGTTTATGAGAACCGTATCGCCCCCCACTCCTTTCCTGCGCACACGAGGTTACGCGGCGTGTCTGATGCTCGCGTGCATGCTGCTCGCATCGATGACTTCAGCCTCGGGCCCACAAGGCCTGCCGGACCTTCAGCCGCGCTCGGCAGCTCCGCCGGCGGAGTTCTTCGCCCTCGCCGCAACCACGCCCGTGGATCGGCTGGTGATCAAATTTCACGAAGGAACGCACGTACGCCTGCGCGATGGTGTCCTGCAGGAACTCGAGAGGAGCCCCTCGGAGGAGGCCAGCCTCTCGGAGCTGAGCTTGACACCGTCCCAGATCGCCGATGACGCTGCCACCGTCCAATATCTCCTGGCGCTCTCTCCGAAAGTAGAAGGCCTTGGGCGGCTCTTCTCGCAAGGGGAAGGAGAACTCGAAGGCTGGAAGGCCAGCGGAGAGCAGAAGTCCGGCCGACAGCTGGCCGACCTCAATCTCTACTTCCAGGGCACGTTGACCCCGGGCACTCGCTTCGAGGACCTGGCGGAGATCCTCACCAACCTCAACGCTCTCGCCAGCATCGAGATCGCTTATGCCGAACCCCCTGCTGAGCTCGCAACCACCTCTTCAGAGGAGGAGACTGAGTCGGGCTCTTCGGAGAAGGAGACCAAGCCGGGCGGCAGCAACACACAGAACTTCGAGCCCTTTCAGGGGTATCTCAGCCCCGCTCCCCAGGGTGTCGACGCCGTCTACTCCTGGACGGTGGCGGGTGGCGCCGGGCAGAGCGTTCGCATTGTCGACGTGGAATATGCCTGGAATACCACCCATGAGGACTTGCCGAACCTCTTCCACCAGGGTGGTGTCCAATTCCCCTCGGTCGATTTCCGAAACCACGGCACGGCGGTGCTGGGACAAATGGTCGGGGTCAACAACGGATTCGGAGTCAAAGGGATCGCTCACCAGGCCCAGGCCGGTTATGAAAGCGTCCACCAGCAGCAGAGTACAGCTAGTGCGATCGCAGCCGCCTCGGTAGCCGCCGGAGCGGGCAATCTAGTGCTGATCGAGCTCCACAGGCTCGGGCCTGCCAACGCTTCCCCCTGTGGTTGTAACGTCCGCCAATGCGACTTCATCGCGGTGGAATTCTGGCAAGCTGAATACGATGCCATCGCCAATGCCACAGCCAACGGTGTGATCGTGGTGGAAGCCGCCGGCAACGGCTCGACGAACCTCGACTCCCCTGCCTATGGCGGCCTTTTCAATCCCAAAGTCCGCGACTCCGGCGCCATCGTGGTCGGAGCGAGCAGCTCGGCATTTCGCTCGCCCACTTGCTGGACGAACCATGGCAGCCGAGTGGATGTCCATGGCTGGGGAGAGAACGTCGTGACGACCGGTTACGGAAATCTCCAGGGAGGCGTGGAAGACCGTTGGTACACCCAGACCTTCAGCGGAACGTCGAGTGCCAGCCCCATCGTCACCGGAGCTGCGGCCTCTTTGCAGGGTGCCGCCCGGGCCGATGGACAGGGCAACCTCAGCCCAGCTCAGATGCGCCGGCTGCTCGCTTCCACGGGAACCCCCCAGACCGGAAGCCTCGGAAGGGCCATCGGTCCCCTACCCAACCTCCGGGCCGCTTTGGACCAGCTGCTCGAGACCAACGAACCGCCGGTGGCCAATTTCACCTACAGCGGGTCGGGGCTGGTGCGGACCTTCGACGGCTCGAGTTCTACGGGCGATCAGGGCATCGTCAACTACCAGTGGACCTTCCCCGGCGGAATCACCAAGACCGGTGTCTCGGTCAGCCATTTCTTTCCCAACTACGGCAGCCATGCCGTCACCCTCACGGTGACCGACACGGCCGGAGCCACCGGCACGACGAACCAATTGGTGAACCTTGCTCAGCCGACGATCACTCCCAACCAGGGCCTGTGGTACAACCCGGACCGATCCGGCAACGGCATCAGTTTCAACCGTAACTCCGCCGGCAACTACAGTCTCTTCTGGTACACCTACCTGCCCGACGGGACCCCTTTCTGGTACTTCTCCGACACCGGGCCGAAATCCCAATCGACCTGGGAGCAACCCTTGTACCAGACCAGCTGGAACCCCGCGACCTCTTCGGCTTCGCTGACCCAGGTCGGCAGCGTGAAGCTGGTCTTCAGCGACACGGGCACCGCGTGGTTTTCCTGGGTTCTCAACGGTCAGCCAGGGGGTGAGCGCTTCGCCTTTCTCCATGGCGGGACCGGGCGAACCGGTATGTGGTACCAACCTCCCCAAAACGGCTGGGGTACCCAAATCGCCGAGTCCGGAACGACTTTGGTGGCCCTCGTCGCCTTCTACCAGGGTTCCGAACCTCGCTGGGTGCTGGGCCAAACCACGGCCGGCGGTTTCTCTTCCATGGACGTCTCCTGGTTCAACGAGCCGGGCCTGTGCCCCGGTTGCGGCGGAGGGAGCAGCGCACCGCCCACGGGTCAAGTGGTCGGAACCACCTCTCTGCAAATCGCCAACGGGAGCTCGACCACCGGCAACCAATGGGTGCAGATCAACATCCCGGGTGGAGGCACCTGGAGTCGTACGAACGTGCCGATCGTGCTTCTGACCGAACCTTGATCTGAAGCGAACGAACGACGAGGACCCGAGCGACACCACCGCTCGGGTCCTTTGCGTCACTCCCCTTTCAGCTTGGGCGGGGCTCTGATGTAATCCGGTCGGCGGAGCGGCCGCTTGCCTCAAACTGGATGCATGCACGGACTCAAACCCTGGAGATCGCCCTGATTTACCGTTTCGGCCTTTTCGAGCTCGATGCCAAGGCCTCGGAGTTCCGTCGCCAGGGGCGGGTTGTGCCTCTTCAGGAGCAGCCGCTTTTGGTGTTGGAGGCGTTGCTGGAGCGTCCCGGGGAGGTGGTCGAGCGCGAGATCTTGCGGGCTCGGTTGTGGCCGGAGGATCACCATGTCGATTTCGAGGGTGGGATCAACGCGGCGGTTCGGCGTTTGCGCGAGGCTTTGGGCGACTCGGCTTCGAATCCACGATTTGTGGTGACGGTGCCGCGCCGAGGTTATCGTTTGGTGGCGCCCGTGGAAGCGATCGACGAGGGACCGGCCGAGGCGGAGTCTGTTGCCGGACCCGTAGCCGCTCTCGCGAATAGCGCCGGCCTCGGTTGGCGGTTGACGATCTTGGCGGCTGTCATCTTCGCCATCGTGATCTCAGCGAGCCAAGTTCTCGACGGATTCCGCGACTCACAGCCCGTCGCACAGGGCAACACAGCCGACAAACCGGCATTGCGTTTGGCGGTGCTTCCCTTCGCCACCCACAGCCCGGACCCGAATCGGGCGTTTCTGGGCGATGCCTTGACCGACGAGCTGATCGTGCGCCTCGGCCGATTGCAGCCGCAACGGTTGCAGGTGATCGCCCGCACGTCCGTCCAAGGCTTTCGCGACGGCCGCGGGGATCTCGCCACCGTGACCCGGGAGTTGGGTGTGGACTTCGTGCTCGAAGGCTCGGTGCAGCAGCAAGACGACCAGGTTCGCATCCATGTCGCCTTGGTGGAGACCGAGTTTCAAAATCAAATCTGGAGCCGCAGCTTCGAGCGAAAGATCGGCGATCTCTTGGCCTTGGAACGGGAGATTGCCGAGCACGTGGCCCAAGAGCTGGCCCTCGAGCTGAAAGTGGCCGGCGGCTCCGCCACGCCGAAAGGTCGGGCCCATGAGCTTTACCTCGAAGGCAGCCATTTTCTCCAACAGCTGGGGGAAACCGACCTGCGCATCGCCTTGAGATCCTTTGACGCGGCGGTGGCGATTGACCCGAGCTACGCGGAAGCCTACGCCGGCTCCGCGGTGGTTTGGGTGCTGATGGGCACCTTCGACTTCGCCGACCCTTCCGTCGCCTTTCCCAACGCACAGGCTTTCGCCGAGCAAGCCTTGGCGCTCGACCCCGATTCCGCCAACGCCACCCTGGTTTTGGCTTTGGTGCAACACCTCTACGCCTGGGATTTCGCTGCCGCCGAGCCACTCTTCCGCAGAGCCTTGGAGTTGGACCCAGGCTCCCCCTACGCCCACCTCTTCGCGGCCGCTTTCGAGGCCGCCCTCGGACGACAAGAGCGCGCCCTTGAGCTGGCCCACCGAGCCCTCGACCTCGACCCCCTCTCGCCGACGGTCAACGCCGAGCTCTGTTGGCGTTTGTTCGTCGCCCGCCGATTCGACGACGCCACCGCTCGGTGCCGGCGGTCGATCGAGCTTTCGCCGTCCTTCTTGCTCGGCTGGGACGCGCTCAAGTGGGTCCATATTCGGCAGGGTCACGAACAGGCGGTGTCCGACTTTCTGCGGGTGGTGGAGCTCGAGGGCGACCACATCGACCAAATCGCTTTTCTTCAACAGGTCGCCGACCGCCAAGGCATCGAAGGCCTGCTGCGCCTATCCCTGGACGAGCCCGAGCGGAGGCTGGCTGAAAGTGGGCAATCGCCGTTCAATTTGGCCCTCGACCACGCTGCGCTAGGAGACGAGCAGCAGGCTCTGCACTGGTTGGAACAGGCCTACGAAGCCAGGGAATCCGATTTGGTGGTCCTGGCAGTGGACCCCAGGCTCGATGTGTTGCGCGGCCACCCGCGCTTTCAATCGCTGGTCAACCGCATGGGGCTCGACGGCGTCGATTCGGGATTCAGCGCGACCCTCGACCCTCTGCCCTAGAAACGGGCCAAATTGAAATCCGACGTTCTTCTCGCTGAAGGTCTAGGTACAATGTCGTCCCATGCCACTCGACCATCCAGAGAAGCTGGACCGATATCGCATCCTCGACCTGCTGGGTCGTGGCTCGATGGGCGATGTTTATTTGGCGGTCGATCCCAAATTTGATCGCAAGATCGCGCTCAAGGTGATGTCGGCCCACCGTCTGGGGTTGGACGACGAGCTTCAGGATATGCGGCGCCGATTCGTGCACGAGGCGTTGGCCGCCGGGCGCCTCAATCACCCCGATATCGTGACGATTCACGATGCGGACACCGACGGGGCGACGGGCTGGCCGTTCATCGCCATGGAGTGGGTGGAAGGCGAATCCTTGCGCGCCCGTCTGCGGCGCCAAGGCCCTCTCGCCTTGGAGCAGGCCTTGACCCTCACCGCCCGAGTGGCGCGGGCGTTGGATTACGCCCATCGCCAGGGCGTCGTGCACCGGGACATCAAACCCGCCAACCTGCTGCTGCGCCGAGACGACTTGCGGCCGAAAATCGCGGATTTCGGGGTCGCTAAATTGGTTTCCAGCTCCCTGACCCTCACCGGACAAGTGCTCGGCAGCCCGAATTACATGTCTCCAGAGCAGGTTAAAGCCGAACCCGTGGACGGGCGGACGGATCTCTTCGCCCTCGGGGTGGTGCTCTACGAAAGCCTCGCCGGACGCCCGGCCTTTGCCGCCGAATCCCTGGCGAGCATCACATTCAAAATCGTCAACGTGGATCCGCGGCCCGTGGGCATTTACAACTCCGAAGCCCCTCCGGCCCTACAAACCCTGCTCGACCGAGCCCTGGCCAAGGATCCTGAGGACCGCTTCTCCACCGGCGCGGAAATGGCCGAGGCGCTGGACGACTTGGCCGCCGACTATGCCGCCGAACACCCCGCCGGTTCCAGGCGCTCGCGGCCCAGCACCAAGGAGCTGACCCTGCCGGCCGGGGTGCCCGAAACCGCCGTGGTGGAGGCCGCCAAGCGGGGTGGCGGCACCGTCGACCTGGCCGGCACTGCCGCTCCGGTCGAAGCCCTGCCGGCCGCCGAGCCACCCCGCCGCCGCTTCCGGCTGCTGCGCTTCGTCGCGCTCGCGTGCCTTGCCATGGTGCTCGGTTTCGCCGGTCTTCACCTGTGGCTCGAACCCCCGACCCGCCCGGAAATGAGCACCTTGACCCGCCGTTTGGGCATCTTCGAGCGACAAATGACCGGCCTGGTGGATTCCGCCATCGAATCCGCCGGCAGTCTCAGAAGTAGTCCCATCCTCGCCGGTGATCCAACGGATTCAGAGACCTCCCAGGGAGAGCCTGCCGGCCCCTCGGACGACGGCTCAACAGGGGACGGCCCCTCGGACGACGGCTCGTCAGGGGACGGCTCGACCGATTCCGATACTCCCCTTTCGCTTCTAACCGATGCTCGCCCGGCCGATGATTCGCCTGCGCTCGCGGAGACCCTAAGCACCGAACCTGGAACCGACCCGGAACGGCCCCTTGAAGGGCAACCGTCCACTCGCGACCCGGAAATACCAACCCTTGAGGTGAATTTATTTCCCGCCAATTGGCGCGGCCACCCGAGGGCTGCAGAGATCGACCAGGCCGACGAGCCCGAGAGCCCGCCGGCCTCCGAACCCGGAGCCTCACCAGGGGCAGACACCTCGGAGGCAGACACAGCGGCGGCAGACATGGCAGAGGCAGACACCTCGGAGTCGACACCCCGCCCCATTCCTTCAAACCAATCGACGACCCCAGAGACAGCTCCACTGACCGCCGCGGCACCGACACCGCCGGTCAAAAAGAAGCGGAAGCTGCCCAAGGTACCGATGACCATTTCACTGGAAAAACGCTTCAAGCTTGCCTACATCTCGATCTGGATCGATGGTCGCAAGGTGCGAACCCGGCGTCTCGAAGGGGGCAATTGGATGCGGCGGTTGGCCGGCCAAAGCTATGAATTCGAAATCGACGTGCCCGCCGGCGAGCACAAAATCGAAGCGCATGTCTCAGGGCTGTCGACCCGGTTCGAAGCCCGTGGCAAGGTGATCGCGGACTTCGAGCCCGGTCGCCCGAAGACCCTTTGGGTCGAAGTTCACCGTAATCCCGATAAGCTCCAGCTCTCCTGGAGGAACCCATGACCGACGAACAACAATCCGACGACAAGCCAGAGTCGGCCAAAAACCGTGACCCGGAGCCGAAGCATGCCGCGGGCGAGGAGGACGGCTTCAGCACCCGACAAAGAGAGGGTCTCGAGAACCTGGCGCGCTCCGTCTCCCAAGGGGGTGCGACGACCCTCTTTCAGCCCGGGGCGATGATCGATTCGATCCTCGAAGACGGGGACACGGAAAGCGGCTCCAGCACCTGGGTCTTGCACAGCAGCCCCAAGACTCCCCGACTGAAAACGGCGGCCCAACCGTTCTTTTTGGTGCTCGGGGCTCCTCCGGGTTTCGAGCGCATTCCAATCTCGGCCGCCCGCACGGTATTCGGCCGCGACGACGGGGACGTGCGCCTCGACGACCCGTCGGTTTCGAGCCGTCACTTCCAATTGGATGTGGTGGGCAATGAGTTTTTCGTCCGGGATTTGAACTCCCGCAACGGCACTCGACTCAATGGTCACGACGTGCGATATAGCGAACTCCTGCCCGGCGACGAGCTTCAGGTCGGGGAGTCGATTCTGATCTTCAGACTCGAAGGTGACGGCATTTCCGATCGCAAAGGGCCTGCCTGAGCCCATGCCCGAGCTGCCCTTCGCCTCCATCCGCCGCCGGCTGATCTGCTCCCGAGATTCCCTCGACGAAATAGCTACCGAGGCGGGTTTTCCGGAGGCCGCGGCCCTCGACTCCGCCTTCCGCCGCTCTTGTTATATGTCGGCGGCGGATTACCGCGCCTTGCTCGGTGTGACCCAGTTCCGGTTGGCTCTGCCGGCTTGGTTACGCCGCGAGAGTCTCTTCACCTATTGGGGACGGGATCCCGCGAGTCTGTGCGAGCGAGTGCAGGGGGATCGCATTTCGTGGTCGACGATTTCGCCCGTCGGCCCCCTGCGAGTGGACGCCGTGATGGGCATCGACCACGCCGAGGTGCAGGTCCACACCCTGCGGGCAGCCTCGGAAGTCGACCCGTTGGCCGCCGCCCATGCTCACGGACTGGTGATTCGATGGCTCGGCTTGCATTTGGATCCCCGGGAATTCGAGCAACGCGCCGCACAAGGCCCCGACGCTCGGCTGATCGCCGGTCGGTTAGGGCTGACCTTGCCCCAAACCGGCTCGATCTTCGACGCCGCCTTGTGGGTGGTCGCCGGGCAGCAGGTGAGCCTGGCGGCAGCTTTTTCAATCCGACGGCGGCTTACTGAACGCTTCGGAACTCCGGTGGCAGGTCTCACCTGCTCGCCCTCCGCCCAGGCCGTTGCCGACGCGGGGGTGGAGGAACTCTTTCGTCACGGCCTGACGCGTCGAAAGGCCGAGTATCTCCACGGGCTGGCCGGCCTGGCCGAAAGCTCACCGAGCGCGCTGCCCACCACTGTGTTACCCACCAGCGTACCTCCGCAACCGGGCCTCGAGTTTTGGCGAGAGCTGACCGAGACCGAGGCGGAAAAAAACCTGCTCGCCATGCGCGGCTTGGGCGCTTGGTCGGTCAATTACTTGCTGATGCGGGCGCTGGGATTTCCGGATCGGGTGCCCGTGGGAGACGCGGCCCTGGCCCGGGCGCTCCAACGTTTCTACCATCTCGACGGCCGACCCAACGCCGAGCAAACCCTGGAGCTTCTGGCTCCTTTCGCGCCCTTTCGCAGCCTGGCCAGCTTTCACTTCTGGGCCACCCTGGCCCCGGCCGACAAAAGCTGACACGTCCGAGGGATCGGCTGAGGGAGTCTAGGCCCGAATTCCGCCTACCCAGCGAGATCGCTCGCACCCTGAGCCGCGAGCACCGTGATTCCAGCCCGCGCTGAAAGGAGCCCGCCGATGAGCGTGCAATTTTGCTACGATGCCCTACAAGGTCCCACAGCTCCACATCTTTCAAACCCTTTCGTCTCTCAACCCAACGCTGAATTCATGGCAAAAGGACGTCGACCCGGAACAATTCGGTTTCCCGGCCTAGAGCCAGTGGACCCTGCCGTCTCGGAGCCCACCGACGACAAACCCACCGAGCCCATGCCCGCTCCTGTGGGAACCGATCTACCGGTCACCCAATTGCTTTTGGATTGGCGCCAGGGAGACGCACAGGCGCTCGAGCAGCTCGCGCCGGTCGTTTACAACGAGCTGCGTCGCCTGGCCCGGGGATTCATGCGCGGTGAACGGGCCGGCCACGTCCTACAGACCACGGCCTTGGTGCATGAGGCCTACATCAAGTTGGTGGACCTGGAGCTGGATTGGCAAGACCGGGTGCACTTCTATTCCGTTGCGGCGCGGCTCATGCGGCGGGTCCTGGTGGATTTCGCCCGTGAGCGCAACGCCGGCAAACGCGGTGGCGGCATGGTGCCGCTGGAACTCGACGAAGCTCTGGTTGGGCACGAGCGCCTCGACACCACCGTGGATCTGATCGCCCTCGACCAAGCTCTGGAAAAATTGGCCAAGGTCGATGAACGCAAGGTCAAAGTGATTGAAATGCGCTCCTTCGCCGGTTTGACCATCGATGAGGTCGCGGAAGTTCTCGAAGTTTCCCACGCCACCGTGGAACGTGATCTGAGCTTTGCCCGCGCCTTTCTGACCCGTCGACTGACGGGAGGGGACGGATGACGGACCCGACCGTCGACACTCTGGATTGGCAGCGCATCGAAGACATTTTTCACCGGCTTTCCGACCTGCCGGCTGAACAGCGGCGCACGGCCGCCGAGCGCGAATGCGGTGATCACCCCGAGCTGTTGGCGGAAGTCCTGGCCTTGCTGGACGCGGCTAAAGATCCATCCAACCGGGTGGATGGTGCGATCCGCGGCACCTTGGAAGCCTGGCTGGACCACGATCAGAAACCGGCGGTCGACGGCGTGCCCGAGTATTTGGGTCCGTTTCGGATCCTCCGTCGCCTGAGCGAAGGCGGGCAAGCGGTGGTCTACCTGGCCGAGCGGCAGGAACCTTACCGCCAACAAGTGGCGATCAAGCTGCTCAAGCGGGGCATGGACACGGACGAGATTTTGCGTCGCTTGAATCTCGAACGGCAGATCCTCGCCCAGCTAGAGCATCCCAACATCGCCCGATTGTTGGACGGCGGCTCCAGCCCCGACGGTCGCCCGTATTTCGCCCTGGAATATATCGACGGCGAGCCGATCGATCGCTTTTGCGATTTAGGACGGCTCGATGTGGCGGCTCGGTTGCGGCTTTTTCGTCGAGCTTGCTCCGCCGTGCATGTGGCCCACAGCCGTTTGGTGATCCACCGTGACCTCAAACCGTCGAACTTGCTGGTGACCCATGAGGGTGAACCCAAGCTGCTCGACTTCGGCATCGCCAAGCTGCTCGACACCTCGCCCCTCGACGCCACCGCCGCCTGGACGCGCACCGGCATGCGCTGGATGACTCCGAATTTCGCCGCTCCGGAACAGGTGTTGGGCCGGCCCCTGACCACCGCAGTGGACGTTTATGCCCTCGGGGTCTTGCTCTATTTGCTGCTCACCGGCGATCTGCCGCGAAAATTCCCCAGCCAACAACCCTCGGACATTGAGCGCACCCTCGAGAAGCGGCTCGAAACCCCCAGCGCGCGGGTCGCGCGTCAAGCTTCGCAACAGGTTGCCGACCAACGCAACACCACGGTCGATCGCCTGGTGCGGGCCCTGCAAGGGGATTTGGACACCATCGTCACCAAAGCCTTGCACCCCGAAGCGGATCGTCGGTACGGCTCGGTGCAGCAAATGGCCGAGGACATCGACCGTCATCTGCGCTCCGAGCCGGTGCTCGCCCGCGGCGACACCTGGAGCTACCGCTGGTCGAAATTCGCTCGCCGCAACCGGGCCGGAGTCGGCGCGGTGGTGGTGGTTTTTGCGTCTCTGGTGGCCGGGGTGATCGGTACGACCCGGGCGATGCGGGTCGCCGAGACCCAACGGGTGCTCGCCGAGCAACGCTTGGACGAAGTCGAAGCGGTGATGGGATTCACCACCGGCATGTTCCAAATCGCCGATCCCGGCGAGGGGCCCGGCAGTGAAGTGACCGTGCGAGAGATTCTCGACCAGGGAGCCGGTCGAATTGACGATGAGCTCGCCGATCAACCGGCGATCGCGGCGCGGTTGATGACCACCATGGGCGAGGTCTACCGAAATCTCGGCTTGTACTCCTCGGCCTCGAAGCTGCTGCGCTCCGCCGGTGAGCGTTGGCGGACGGTCAGGCCCGGGCACGAACCCGAACTCTTGGACAATCAACGTCGCATGGCGGCGGTGTTGCTCGATGAGGGACGCTTTCAAGAAGCGAATCGCCTATTGCTCGGGCTGGCCCAAGAGCAGGCGAGATTGCTGCCCGACGACCATCGATCCCACGCCGAGACCCTACACCTCCAAGGCCTGGTGACCCGCCAGCTCGATGGCGACCAAGCCGCCGAACCCATGTTGCGCCGCGCCCTCGAGGACCGGATTCGACTGCTCGGCGCCGACGATCTCGCCGTGGCCGAAAGCCGCAATGACCTGGGTCAAGTGTTGTCCAGCCTCGGTGAACTCGAGGAAGCCGAGGAACAGTATCGCCAGGCTCTAGATGTCCGCCGACGCAAGCTGCGGGAGACCCATCCGCAGACCGTTGAAACCCACCACAACCTAGCCACGGTGCTGAAGAAACGTGGGGTTTATGAGGAGGCTGAAACCGAGCTTCGCCGGGTGTTGGAATTGCGTCGCCAAATGCTCGGTGACGACCATCGCGACCTGGCGGTCAGCATGAACAACCTCGGCGAGATCCTCTGCTCTCAGGATCGTCACGACGAGGCCGAGCAGGTCTTTCTCGAAGCATTGGAGATTTCCCGGCGCTCGGTGGGACGTCACCCCACGACCGCCAAGATTCTGAATAACCTGGCTCTCGAGCTGAAGGATCTGGATCGGTCCGACGAAGCCATCGGTCTCATGCAAGAGGCTCTTTCCATGACCCAGAGTATCTTCGGGGATCGCCACCCGCTGTTGGCCTTGACCCAATTCAATACCGCAGTTTTTCTGGCCACTGCCGGTCGGAGAGCTGCGGCGATCGAGCTGCTGACCAAGAATCTGGCGCTCATGGACGACTTAGACATCGCCGACCACCGATTGGCCTATCCCCTCACCCTCTTGGCGGATCAGCTGGCGATCACGGACCGCTGCGAAGAGGCACGACCGTTGGTCCACAGGGCCTTGGAGCTTCGAGCACATCTACCGGCCGACAACGAGCTGAGGCGGCGAACTGAGCAAGTCGCCGCCCTCTGCCCTTGATCCTGAATCTCTAATTCCGCTCAGGCCTTGGGACTCACGGAGGGTCGCCCCAGCGCACCAACACCTCGCCGCCCCCGGAGTCGTCGACGGCGAAGTAAACCGTGGTCTGAGGCGCACATGTGTCGCCGCCGGTCACCCACTGGGTAAATCCTGATGAGGCAGCAGCGAAAGTGTAAGAACCGCTATCGCCGATTGAATTGCGCTGTGCCCCGGCCATAAAGCTGCCGTCGAGCGTGATTCTGCCGACCGAACTCTTGCTGGGCACCGACACTGTTTTTGCTTTTGTGGTCTGGGTCAGCTGCTGATCGGTGCTGGTGGATTCCACATAGAGATCGGTCCAGGCGCTGATCGCGAACTGCACGTTGCCGTCGATGCTGAATTGGGAATCCAATCGCAAATCGGCTTCGGCACTCCTGCCTCCACCGCCGTAGACTTTTGCCTCCGTACACAGCTCGGACCTCGCGCTGTGTTGGATGCTGCCCTCACAATCGCTTTCGCAAGGAAGCAAGGTCGGAATCTCGAAGCTCTGCACCGGACGGTCATTGATTTGAACGGATTCCGTCGGCCGGAAACCCTCGTGCAAGCTGCAGACCAAATGCATGCCCAAGCTGGAAAATGCCCCTGAGAAATTGGCGCTGAGGACTCCGTCAACGGTTTGAGCCGCCGCATAACCCGCGACGCCGCGCTTCCACTCGGTCACCAGCTCTTTTTGATTGGAGCTGACTTCCGGAATCGAAGGGGCGGCAATATCGACACTGGGAATCCATCGGCAAGTGCAGGGATCCGGATCCGGGCGGGCTCCGGAGAGGGTCGGATCCGGAGAGGATGCATCGGAGGTCAAGGCCAGCTCATAGACCGACCCGGCCAGCTCCGGGTACAGCTCGAGCACAAATCCCAACATATCGTCACTGCCCGTAGTCTCGGCTTCTTCTAATGCGGCGATCAGCTGCTCTTCCACCAGTGCCCCGGGGGTCGAAAAGCCGGGTTTGGCCACCAGAGAGCAAACATTGACCGAGGGACAGCTCAAACCGATGTGCAAAGGCATTTCGGTCAGCAGGGTCGGCACGCCCGAGGCGAAGTCTTCGAGACGTAGGGTGAATTGGAAGCCTCGATCGGGTACTTCTTGCAGAGCTTGGAGCATCCAGATCTCTCCGAGTTCATAGGCCTCCAGGCTCACGGCCTCTTCGGCCGCTATCAATCCCTCGGAATCGATCAGGCTCAGGGTGCCGGAAATAGCCTCGGGAGCTTGGACCACAACCCTCAGATGGTCGTCGTCGGCAAGGATGCCGCCCAAGATGCCGGGTCCTATCTCGATCGAAGGGCCCGGGCTTCCCGTTTGCTGCAGGCTGGTGTTCACGCAGTCCGCGAGGACCGGTGGCAGCCAGACCCAGCTGAGCAGAGCACAGCAGGCGGCCAGGAAAAGAGGTGAAGACGGCGGGAGAAGCTCAGTCTTTTCGTCTTGGCGAATCGACCAAATACTAGGGATAGAAAACATGGCGGGTCTCCTGAGGTTCACGTCAGACCGGAATGTTTCCGGGTTCGACGTGTAGGCGGAATTCAGAAGAATAGTCCCTCAACCGAATGCAAAAAATCTGCGAAGCGAATTCGATCTTCTCTAGATCCAGCCGAGGTTCAGCTCGCGTTGCCTTATTTTGCGCTCACTGCCTTGGGATTCCCTGGCTTGAAACCTGCCGGGCAATCACTTGCCGGGCAATCACCAAGTGCTGGACCTCGGTCGCCCCTTCGTAAATTCGTAGGGCGCGCACCGCTCGATACAACCGATCCACAGGATGATCCATCAAACAGCCCCGACCGCCGAGGATTTGCACCGCATCGTCGACGATCCGCTGGGCAGCTTCGGTGGCGTAAGACTTGGCCATGGCCGCTTCCAGGGTGATGCGATCGGCGCCTTGATCCGCTTCGTAAGCGGCCCGATAGGTCAACAGGCGCGCGGCCGTTAGATCCGTCGACATGCGCGCGATCTTTTGCTGGATCATCGGCAGATCCGCCAAAGTGCCACCGAATTGCTCACGGGTAGTGGCGTGGACCAAGGCTTCGTCCAAGGCTCTTTCCGCCATGCCGCAGGCGGCCGCGGCCACCGTCGGGCGAAGTCGGTCCAAGGTCTTCATGCCGACTTTGAACCCCTCACCAGGCCCTCCGAGGGCAGCATCCGCCGGCAACCGGCATTGATCGAATTCCAGCTCTCCCAAAGGGTGGGGCTCGGAAAGGACCTGCGCTTTGACGAAACGGACCCCTGGATGGTCGGCTTCGACGAAGAACAACCCCAATCCGCGGGCGCCGGCGTCGGCATCCGTGACCGCGAACACACAGTAGAAGTCTGCGACACCGGCGTTGGTGATCAAATGTTTGCGGCCGTTCAGCACCCAACCGTTTTGGTCGCGGATGGCTCGGGTCTTCATCGACGCCACGTCCGAGCCGGCCTCGGGCTCGGTCATGGCAAACGCCGCCATCATGCGACCCGCAATCACTTCGGGTAGCACCCGCCGACGCAAAGTCTCAGAAGCCGCCAGCACCAACGGCGTCGAGCCTAAACACTGCAATGCAAATACCGAGTCCGCCAGTGGCGAAACCGACGCCAGAATCTCGCGGGTCAAACAACAAGCTCTAAAATCCGGCCCGTCGGCGCTACCGCCGACACTCGATGGAAAGGCAACCCGATAGAGACCGGCTTCGCCCATCAGCCGCAGGAACTCTTTGGACTGTCGGCGAGCGGAGTCGTCGCAGGCGGCGTGGGGCAATCCAGTGATGCGCTCTGCCACCGCGGACGCAGTGGCGATCACGTCTTGATGACGATCTTCTAAGAAAGGCCGGAGGGTGTGGAGATCGGGCACGGAGAGTCAGCTGGGCACGGTCACAACGGAAAGGAATTGGCCGAGACTTTTCATCGTCGTGCTGAAACGGTCGAAGGCCATGGGTTTCGAAATGTAGGCGTTGGCCCCGATATCGTAGCAACGCTCCATCTCGCGGCGGTCGTCGGTGGTGGTGATGACAATCACAGGAATCCGTCGAGTCTCGGCATCTCCTTTGAGCCGCTCGAGCACCTGGAAACCGTCGACCACCGGCAAATTCAAATCCAAGAACACCACCACGGGCTCCCCTGGCCCCCGTTGACCGATGGTGGCGATGAAATCCAAAGCTTTTTGACCGTCAGCCACTCGAACGATGTTCAAGCTGTGCTGTTCCGGTTTCAAACTGCGCTGGATCAACACTGCGTGGCCGTCGTCGTCCTCCACCAGGAGGATGGTCAGCGCGCTCATAGGCATCCCTTCCGAAGCTCAAACCGTCGAACCATCGCTCAATCCCTCATCGGAGTTCTGCGACTCCATTAACCTTTGGGCGATCCCCGGCAGATCTCGAAAAATCCGCGGCGATTTCACCACGTAGTCCAATGCCCCGAGATCGTGAGCCTCCACCGCAGTGCGACTGTGCTCTTGGCTGGTCATGATCACCATCGGGCATGGCGAACCTTCCAACAGCTCGATTCCCTTTCCGTCGGGCAGATGGGCATCGACAATCGCCAGACCCGGCGGAGGCGACAGCGCTAAAGCCCGTCGTGCTTCAGCCAAGGTTCCGACCCGGGTCATGTGGCATATTAGGGATTCGCTGCGTTCAAAAGCCCGTTTGATCAACATCGCATGGGCGTCTTCGTCTTCCACCAGCAGAATGTGGAATGTCTCTTGACTCACCGCTTGCCCTTTTGGTGTCCAACCCGGCCCAACTCAAACTTGGACCCGGCCGATCGGAAAGCTCCGACCGCTTCTTGGCGTCAAATTATGCAGTTACCGTCGAATTATGCAGTTACACTGTATCCCAACAAGGCGGGAGGTCCAAGATCTCAAGCCGGCGCGGCTCCATTCACTCCAAGCAGAAGAGTCGGCGGGACGCCGGCACTCCCAGCAGAAGGCCTCTGGACCGCCTTTTGATCGGTACCCACATCCTGACGCAGGCCCATCTCGAGTCGGCCCGGCTAATCTTCTGGGTCGTGGGATGGGGTCGTCGCAGGAGCCGGTGCAGGAGCCGTCGAGGGAATAAGGGATAGACGGTAGCTTCGATCGGAGTGGGCCAGGGGTCGACTGTCGATTCGATCCAATTCCAGCAGCTCGACCGTGGGTTGAGCTGAGTCCTCCGAGGCCAGTGTCGGCTTGACCAAGGCGGCCAACGTCCGTCCTGAAAAGTCCTCCCCGAGGAAAATCACAGCGACGGAAGATCCGCCCACGGCTCCAGGCGGAGCCACCATCAAATAGCTCCCGGGCAACCCGTCGAGCGTGAATCGCGATTCGCGCACCCACCTTCCTGCTTGCCGCTCCGCCAAGGAAACCGACAACCGGGCGCCGGACGACGACTCAGCACCGAGACACCCGTCCAGGCTACCCTGGTCCAGCAGCTCAAACCCCGGTTTGGCATCTTCACCTTTGCCCCGCAGCACGAATCCGAGCTCCACGTTCACGTCGGCCCGGGCCGAACTCACCGATACGGGCGGTGAGACTTCGGGCATCCCACCTCCGCAGGGTAACCAGATGGGAACCACCCATTGGGCCTCGGACGAAAACGGCAACCACACCACCACCAAGCGGCCGGAGATCGCGGACTGCCCTTCAATCTTTGAGCGCGACACCAGGGAGCGGCGGTAGACCGAATTCTGCCAATCCAAAACGACCTCGTCGTGCAGGATCTCGTGATCCGTGCCTCTCACCCTCAGCTCAACCGCCAACGCTTGAGCGCTCACCGTGGGCATCAGGCTGAGGGGTGCTTCCGACGGGCTCAGCAACAAGCGGGCCCCGTCGACCCGCCATCGACAATGCAAAGCGCCGCAGAGACTGTCGGCAAGCTCGACCCAACTCAGCTCGGGCTGTCGAATCTTCAACTCGCCGGCGAGTTCCACCCCGTCCGCCAGAGTCACATCGGCCCCAATCTCTCGGGCCAAGCGCGACGCGAGATCAGCGGCAGACCAAGACCGTGGCTGATCCCAACGCGCCTCAGTGCTCAGCTTGACCCGACGATCGACTCGCGGATCCAACCACGTCAACAACAAGGTCGAAGGTCGGTCGTAACGCAATTGCCAGCGACAACTCCAAAGATCGCAAAGTCGGCTTAGGGACTCACCCCAAGTCGTGGCGTCACCGGCAGCGGACTGCCCTTCGGTGGAGCCGGCCTCTCGGACTGAGGGCGAGTCCACGGATGCGGTGCCTTCAACTTCCAGGCGCAAGGGTCCCCAAGCGGCCGTGGGGGCCGATTCCACCAGCCGGTCGACCCGGGCTTCGAGATCACCGGGCTGCGCCACCGCCGAAGATCGGCCGCCCTGGGTTTTCGCACCAGATGGTGACCCAGTTTTCGCACCAGATGGTGACGCAGATACCAAATAGGGCCGGCGGGTCCAATCCACCTGGCAGCCGGCGTCCTCGCAAATGTGGGTCAAGGCCACCGGCCAAGGAGCGGAGAGAATCTCTACGCTCACCTTGCCGGCCAACTCACCTTGGATCTTCACCCGCCCGTCGGTAATGGTGGACATCACTTCCACCGTCTGTTGCAGCTCCGCCTGGCGCAAAGAAAGGCTGATGCTGGTGGCCAAACCTTCAAATCCTTGGGACTCCCGAACCGTGAGCCGTTCCGGCCGCCCGCCCCAATAACATTGCAGGTGATGATGTTTACAGATTTGGTCGAGGATTTCGAAAGTCGTCGCGCCGTCGGTACGCAGGGTGACCTGCCCACCCACCGACGGCTCGATCACCAGGTCGCCACCGCCAATTTGAGCAAAGCTCGCCAAGGTCTCACGCAACGAGGCCCGCTTGAGGTCGATGGAAATCTTTGCGTCCCAATCCACTTGCGCCGTGGCCGGCACGGCCCAACAGAACACGACCCAAAGTGCCGTGATTAGGGAGGCGACCACCCCTGCATTTCTCAAATCTGAGCCCCTGCTGCGCGTGTTTTTAGCAACCTTGTTTCTAGCGATCTCGTTCATGGCGACTTCCTTGCAGCGTCAGTCGCCGCCACCGGCTCCACTGGGTACGGCTCCACTGGGTACGGCTCCACTGGGTACGGCTCCACTGGGAACGACGGTGATCGGATCACTCGTCCAATCCACAACACAATCGTGGCCGGCGCAGATAGTTTCGAGCACCTCGGGCCAGGGTTGATCTTGCATCGTGATCGTCACCTTGCCCTTGAAAACCCCGGAAACATGCACACGCTGATCAGAGACGGCCGTGAACGCATCCAGCACCTCGCCGAGCGACGCAGCCGCTAAATCGAGATCGATATTGCCCGCAAAGCCGGCAAAACCGGACGATGGTTGGACCCGCAAGACCTCAGGTTCGCCCGCCCATAAAAAACATTCGAATTGTTTTTGACGGCAAATACCGTCGAGGATGTCCGCCAGCTTTTCGCCTTGGGCACCATAGGTCACTTTGCCGGCGACTTTGGGATGCAGGGATATCTGTGCCCCGGCCACCCTGGCGAAGCTGGTGAAAGTCTCGACCACATCAGCTCCAGCCAAATCGATCGACAGGACCACCTCCAGGGGATCTTCTGGAGTCTCGGCCACCGCGGGCACGACCGACAAGACGGCGCCGAGAAGGGCGATGGTCAAAACCCAGAGGATCTCAGCTCTGAAGGAACGGGTCTTACTGAGGTTTTTCGGCAGGATCGATTGGGGAAATTTCTGATTCATAACTCTCTCCTAAGGTGACTTCTTAAACGTGTGGGATCGGTAGAACGGACGGTCGGATCTACGGCAGCTTCGGCCCTGCTGGGCAGCACGACCCAACGACTTCCCTGGGCATTGGTAACGGTCACAAAACCGTTCTCGTTGCTCAGGTGGAGGATCGGCTCGGACGGAGAATCGGCCGACGATGCGGAGGTCGGAATCACGATCTCGACCGATCGAAAGCCCGCTGCCACGGCGGCCCCTTCCACGGCGGCCGACTCCATGGCGGCCGACTCCACGGCGGCCGACTCCACGGCGGCCGACTCCACGGCGGCCGACTCCACGGCGGCCGGGCCGTGGAATCCACGCATCAGCAGTCCACCCAGGCCCAACACCAGCAACAGGGACAAGGCCAAAGCCGGCGCCGACAAGATCGGTTGACGTCGAGCCACGGGCTCGGAGGCCAAAGCCGACCGAGTGACCCGAAGCACCACTTCCGGGGCCGGATCGAGGCCGGCTCGCAGCCGTTGGTCGAAGGTCTCGTCGACCCCAGCCTCAGCAGACGGATGGGCCGTGTCTGCCGTATCCTGCTTCGAGATGGCATCTAGGTCAGGTTGCCGCATGGTCGTAACTCTCCACTTCTTCTGCCGTTTCCGCTGCCGTTCCTTCCGCCGCGACCGACGGTTCTTGCGCTGCCAAATAGACTTGCAATTGCTGCCGTGCCCGGGAGACCCGCATCTTGACCGCCGAGTTCGAAACACCCAGCACCTTTGAAGCGTCGGTGATCGACATCTCTCCCACGGCGACCAACAAGAGGGCCTCGCGCAGCTTGGGTTTGAGCCGGCTCAAACCCGCCAGCGTTATTCCCAGCGTGGCTCGACCGGCCGTCAAACGCTCCGGATCGGCCCGGCTGCTTTGGCGGCCGAGCAACACATCCAAGGGCTCCAACCAGCGAGACTGCCACTGCCGTCGCGCCAATCGCCGCCGGGCGACCGTGAAAACAAACGCCTCGGCATGGTCCGGCGGATTTCCGGACCGGCACCGTTGCACCAACACCGACAAGGCATCTTGCGCTGCATCCTCCGCCAGATCGGGGGATCCCGACCGGCCGAGGCAATAGCGCAAAAGGCGCGGTGCCAGCTCAGATACGGTAGCGTTCAAGTCCATACAGGGAGGTAGTACCTCGACCGGCGATTCGGTCACATTTTTCCCGCAAATTTCCTGCGAAAGATTTCTCGATCGAAGGACATGCTAACGTCTACCCAACATCCCGAGCGAGACCATCATGAGCGAGATCGAAGCCTCAACTTCCCAACCACCGAGCGATGCCTTCGAGGATCCACCGGCCAAGAGTTCCGGGCGCTGGTGGAAGATTCCAATCGGCCTTTTGCTGGCCGTGGCGCTGTTCTATTTCTCGGCCCTGGCGGCCTTCTTCCACACACCCTTGGGTCCGACCCTGGTCAATCGAAGGCCAGAAAAATTTCAAATGACCTGGGACCAGGGCTCCATGTGGCGCTTTGGGCTGGTGAAAGTCGAAGGGCTGCAGCTCAAGGGCACGACCCTTCGGGGTAGCTGGCAAGTCGATATCGAACGGGCCGAGCTGAGGATCGACCCCCGAGCACTTTTCGATCGGGTGCTCCTGGTGCCCGAAGCAGAAGCCTTCGATTGCCGGTTCGCTTGGACTTCCAAGGAAACGCCTTCCAGGGAGACGACTTCCAAAGATCGAGCGGATGGCCAACCCGAGCCTTCGCCGCCCCAGGCGGCTACCCCATCCGACGACCCGACCGACACTCCGCCAGCCGCCTCTCCGCCGGTGAAAAAGAATCGTTGGCGCTTCGTATTTGAGAATATCGATGTCCATGATCTTCAGGAGCTGTGGCTCGATGAAAACCGCTTGCAAGCCGGTGACAAACCGGGCAGCGGTCGCCTGGCTCTATCGATCCAGCCCAGGGGTCCCGTGGCTTTGCCCCATTTCGAAATCGAGCTGGCCGGAGGAAACATCGAGCTCCAGGGCAAGGACCAGGGCTCGGTGGAAACTTTCCACATCCAGGGCAAGATGGAGCCGTTTGTGGCACGGGAAAACCGCGGCGTGCGCTGGCTTCGTTTTCTCACCGCCCGAATCCGCGTGGGCGCCGAGGCATGGGGCCTCGACACCGGATTGGACGCCACTTCATTGCTCTTGAGAGATCTGCCCGTGGCGGTAGGCGGCTCCGGTCGGTTGGACACGGACATCAGAGTTGAAAAAGGCAAGCTCTTGCCCAACAGCCGTCTCGAGCTGGAAGGAGACGATGTCCGTCTCGACTATTTGGATTACCACGGATCCGGTGCCGGACGGGTGTCCATGACCGTCGATGAGGCCGCCCACCTCGAATTACGGCTGGACGACTTCGTGGTCGGTGAGAAAGGGAAAAAAGCTGGATATATCGAGGGGAAAGGCCTGCTGCTTCAAGCTTCTTCCCCCTCTCTCGACCTGGTCGAGCCCGACCCCCAAGCGCAGGCTAAAGTCACGTTGCCGCCATCCAAGATCCCAGATTTCTCGGTCTACAACGCCTACCTTCCGGCCCAATCGCCGGTCCGCTTGGTGGCTGGACACGGCCGAGCCGAAGCGGAGCTGAGCTTCGAGATCCGCGCCGGAAAGGCCCCGAGCCTAAACGGCAAAATTCGAATCACCGGCGATGTCCAGGACGCCACCTATTCGGACGGCCACCTCAAAGGCAAAGTGGATTTGCGCACAGCCTTTTCCGGCACGTTGGCCAAGGACCTCAGCCGGCAACGGGTTCAACTGAGCCAGACCTCGCTGAGCCTGGATGATGTTCAAGTTATCGGCCCCAAGCCGGCTCAAGCATGGTGGGCAAGGGTTGAGATTCCCACCGGCCGAGCCGTTTTTGGACGCCCCCTTAGCGTTTCGGCCGACATCACAGCCACGGTCGCGGACTCCCGACCCCTGATCGCCATCGCCCTAAAACACAGGTCCATGCCCAATTGGGTGGAAGATCTGCTGACCATGCATCCGCTAACGGTCACTTCCAAGCTGCAGGTGGATAACGACCACGTCTACCTGCGCGACCTCATCTTATTGGGCGGACGCCACCTGGAGGCTTTGGCCGAACTCCAACTGGCCGAAAAGGCCTATATGGGGCTGGTGTTGCTCAAGTGGCGACGGCTATCCCTGGTGGTAGAGCTGGGTCCGGACCCGGATCAGCGGAAGATCGATATGATCGGGGCAAAGTCGTTCTATCGGAAACGGTTGCCCTATTGGCAAGAAAAGCTCGCAGCGCCCGGCAGACCGTAATAGGCCCTCGGTCCGAGGTCCGAAAACAGAACTTAGCGGGCTACGTCCGCAAACCTCCGGATGTAGGGGCGGGGCTTGCCCCCGCCCCTACATCAAGTCATTTATAATCAATGGTTTGTGGAAATCCCGAAACGTCGGGTTAGTCGTTGAAGAATTCTTCGTCGAGATCCACTTCGCGGGACATCATGATCAGATTGTGGGTTCGGCCGTTGCGGTCGATCACCCAATCGTGAAGCATGGCCTCGGGAATAAAGCCCAGGTGGTGGAAGAGGTTTTGGGCGTTGCGCTGGGTGCTCATCATTTGAGCCACCAATTTGTGCAAATTCTGCCCCTTGGCGAGTTCCAGAATCTGACGCGCTAAATGACCGCCCAATCCCCGTGCGCGGTGGTCGTCCCCCACCAACAGCAAAATTTCCCCGAGATGTCGAGTCCAAAGGCTCTCGCTGTGGTGAAGGCTGCAATAACCGACGATATCGCCGCCCATTTCGGCCACCAATGTGACCGTGTTACCGGCTTCGATATCGCGGATCCAAACGTCGATCACCTCGGCTCGGGTGATGTCGGTGCGCAGGAACAGCAGGTCGTTCTCGGGCAGACCGCGGGCGAAACCCAAAATGGCTTCACGGTCATCCCGATTCATCGGGCGAAAAGTCACTTCCTGCTCCCCGAATGAGATCGTACGGGGGTAGGACTCCAGGGTCAGCGGGCTTTGGGTGGCGTTTGGCACTCCGAAGAGCTCCTGCAAGAATTCCCGGTCACCTCACCGACCGAGACCGTCAAATATCATCCGAGGTTCCTATGCAGGATAACCTCTTAGGCGCCGATTCGTCCAGCTGTCGGCTCCGCCCTCTGCCCACTGTCGGCTCCGCCCACTCTGCCCACTGTCGGCTCCGCCCACTCTGACTACTGTCGGCTCCGCCCACTCTGACTACTGTCGGCTCCGCCCACTCTGCCCAACAGGCTTCGGCTTTGCGCTATCATGGCATCTCATCACCTGCCCGGCGTCCGGCTGCGGATCCCCAATCGGGCATTTCTTCCACCTAGTGCCACTCCAGACCAGGATCGACAGCATGGCCGCCAAGGTTTTGATCATCGACGACGAGCCGGGAATCCTCGGCAGCGTTTCAGACGTTTTGAATGACGAGGGATATGAAACCCTATCCGTAGCCGACGGTGGCGAAGGTTTGCGCATTTTTGAGCGCGAAAAACCCGATGTGGTTTTTCTCGACATCTGGCTTCCCGGGCGCGATGGTTTGGAGCTCTTGCACGCTCTGAGGGACATCGACTCCTCTACTCCGGTGGTGATGATCTCAGGTCACGGGACGGTGTCGACGGCGGTCAAGGCGATCAAGATGGGTGCCTACGACTATCTCGAAAAACCCCTGTCCTACAACCGGGTGATGGAAGCCGTCGAGGGCGCCCTACAGCATCGCGAGAAGCGCCCCGAAGGACCGACGGAATCGAGTCGAGATCGGCTGGAGATTGAGAACGAAATCGTTCCGCCGCCGCTGCTGAGCCTCGTCAAGAACGGCCGCAAACATCAAAAAACCATTCGACGATCCACGGTGATCTACGGCCTGGGCCTCCACTCCGGACGACGCACGGGCATGGTCTTGCAGCCTTTGCCACCGAATTCGGGCATCCAATTTCTGACTTTGCCCGGCGAAAAGATCCTGCCGGCCCACATTCGCTCCGTGGCCGACACCGACTTTGCCACCACCCTTTCCCGAGACGGCGAGCAGGTCAAAACCGTCGAGCATTTGCTCTCCGCTTTGCACGCCTACGGCGTTACCAACCTGCTGATCAAAGTCCACGGCGAGATTCCGGTTCTCGACGGTTCCTCGTTGGAATTCTGCAAGGTGCTCGAAGAGGCGGGTCTCGAAGGTCAGCGGATCGCTCGGCGGGAGCTGGTGATCGACCGCGAATACTCCGTCGGTGAAGGCAACAAGAAGCTCACCCTCGAGCCCTACGACGGATTCCGAGTGTCGTATCAGCTGAGCTATCCGGCACCCATCGGCGAACAATTCTTCGACTACGAACTCGACAGCCCGGAATCCTACAAAGCCGAGATCGCCCCGGCCCGCACCTTTGGGTTCGTGCGCGACCTGAAAATGATGAGCGAACTCGGCCTGGGAGGCGGTGGCCGACTGGACAACTTCATCCTGGTCGGCGAAGACAACGTGATCAATACCGACCTGCGATTCCCGGACGAATTCGCCCGGCACAAGATCCTCGACATCGTCGGCGATCTTTACATGCTCGGCTTTCCGATCCGCGGCCGCGTGGTGGCCAAGCTCACCGGGCACCGAGACAACATCGCCATCCTGCGAAAGTTGGAATCCCTCAATCCCGTCGAGGTTACCGCTTAGGGCTTGGATCCCCGGCTCAAGGTGTTCCTCACAGACGCAAAAGAGCGCGACGACACCTATTGGTGAAGCGCACCACCACCTCGGTCGTCACCTCCACCAAGAGGAACGGGCAGAGGAAAGCGACCGGAAAGAACCAGGACACGGGACCGGACATATGGGCCCAGAACAGGATTGCGGGTCCGAGCAAGAGCAAGAAGATGTGGATCCTGAAGTCGCGCCCCCAAGAGGGTTGGTCGGTGCGGAAAACGCGCAGCATGAATCGCAAGTTGACGGCTTGCAGCAAGACCTGGACCACAACCATGACCCCGTAGACTCGAGGGGAATAGTTGAAGGCACCGGTCGCCAGGGGAACGACGATCGTGACGATCAGTAACAGCTGAATTGCAAGGGCGAACATCTTCAGAGGTCGATGGACGGAAACCGCCCCTCCAACCGGTCGTGAGCCGAAGAAAATCGCTGTCGTTCGGCTTCTCCGCTGGAGATCATTTTCCAGATCCCGCAAGCCCCCGTGCACTCCGTTGATCAAGAAAATAAAACCCGCTCCGGAAATAAATGCTGCCCAGGTCAGAAGCGTTGGTCGCCCGCCCACAGCGTAGGCCCCGTAGAGCACTAGACAACCCCAGCCCAAACCCTGGATCAGATCGGTCAGCGGTGGAAAGAAACACTTCTTGCCCCATAGATCGTAGATCGCCATGAGAAAGAAACCTGCCAGCAAGGCAAGAATTCCCATCTCGTCGACCCCGCCGACGAAGCTAAGAACCACTGCGAGGGGAATTTGCGCCAGCGAAAACACCAGAGCCTGCCAGGGTTTGATCACCCCGCGAACCAAATAGTCCTGCCGACGAGACGGCTGGGTGCGATCGACCGGCAGATCCACCACGTCATTGAAGACATAGGCAAAATTGTGGAATAACGCGGCGACTGTCACGGTCAAGGCCATCTGCCAGGTCGTGAGGTGCGGTGAGACCGAGGTGGCGCCCAGCAGCACCAAGAAGAAAGTAAAGCCCCAAAAATGCAAGCGCACGAAGCGATCGACGGATCCGACGATTTGCCATATCCAAGGCGGCTGAGCTTCTAGATTTACAAGGCGAGATGGTGACGCTACCGTGGGTAAGTCAGGCGGGCCGGATGTCATTCGAACCTCGAGGTCGTGATCAGAAAACCGTCCATCGACGGTCAAAAAAAAACGCGGCAATGCCGCCGGTTGGAAGGCCCCGAGCTTATCAGGCTGAGGCGGAAGTCTTGCCCGCCTACAGATCCGCCAACAGACCGGCGCAGCGGTCGTGCTCCCAACCCACCTGATAGTTGCCGTAGATCTCCCGGGCCCGTTCGAGATGCTTTCTTCCCTCCTCGGTGGTCGCTCCCAGTTCACGCCCGAGGTATTGGTGGGCGTTGGCAGTGGCGAAGAATAGTCCCCGTTTCTCAGCCTCCTCCAGGCTCTTGCGCAGCGCGGAGATTGGAGATTTGCCGTTCGCGGAGGCCAACCTGGCACGCACCAACCAACTATCCGGCAAGGCGACCGGAATCAGACGCGCGAATTGGGTCAAGGCCTTGCTGAGCGTTCGGACTTTGGTCAATAACTCCGAGCGGTCGGGCGATTGCTCGAATAAATCGAGCAAAACATGGCAAGCCCCGACATAACCTTGTTTGGCCACGTGGGCGGTTCGATCGCCTTTTTGCACCTCGGCCAGCACCGCCTCCGCGCTGCGCAAAGCTTCGTCCATTTTGCCTTCGCGGGCGTAGGCCACCGCGTCGACACCGTGGCTGCGGAGCAACGTATCGCCGTTGAGGCTGTCCGACTTACCGATCAGGCGCCTTGCTTCTTGAGCGTGTGAGTGAGCCTCGTCGAATTCGCCGAGGTGCAATGCAGCGTCCGCGGCCATTCCCTCGGCCCACACTTCGTGGGTCAAATTTCCGCTGCGTCGAGCCCGTTCCGAAACGAGACGGGCGCGTTCTTTAGCATCGACGAATTGGCCCCGGTAATACTCGGCGAGACCGAGCAAATAAACGCTCTCTTCCCACTGATAAGGATCGCCCAGCCGCTCCGCCAGAACGACCGAACGTTCCAGGTTTTCAAGACAGCTCCAATCGGCCACCGCCGCTAGGTAGATGCTGGTCCTCGATTGAACTCTCGCGGTGGTGGCCGGCTTGCCGACCTTCTCCGCCGCCTCAAACGCCAGACGCACATACAACCTCGCCAGGGAATGGATCGGAATCAAGCCGGCGACGTTACACACGTCGGCATAGGAGGCCGCCAGCTCGTGGGAAGCCGGCGTGTGCTCCGCGGCGTTGACCCCCGCCAGCATGGAGTAGATAAACCCCAAAATGTGATTCGAAACGTAGTAGTAGGCGCCAATCCGGGAGTAGATCTTCGCTTCTTCGGAAAGGCAATCCGCAGCCTCGCCGGAGGTTTGCTCAATACTGGCCGGCCTTAAACGATGGCGCGCTTGACGAGCCACCTGACGCAGGGCGGAGCGAATGAAGTGCGAACGCCTCTCGGGGATCGGCTCGCCCAACAGCTCCAGGCTCCGGCCCAGCTCCCGAGCCCCGTCCTCGAGCTGGCCGAGATTGGCATAGGCAAATCCCAGAATTCTCTGCCAGCGGGCTCGACGAGCCCCTCGGGCGGTCAGCTTGCGCCCCCCGGGCAAGGTGACGATCCGCCGATCCAGCTCAGGATCCTCGCCCTGCTCCCGGTCCATTTGCAGAGCTTTGGAGAAGAATCGCGCCACCTCTCGATAGGCATATCCCCTTTCCGCCTGCAACCCGGCTTTTTCGAGATAAATCAGAGCCTTGTCGGTGACTTCCGCCTGGCTCCAGTGGTGGGCCAATAGGCCGTAGACGGAATCCAACTCCTCACCGCGGTGTCCCTCGTGCCATTCCGCAACCGATCGGTGGAGTTCCCGGCGCTGGGCGAAGGGCAGCAGCTCGTAGGCCGCTTCTTGGGTGATCGAGTGTTTGAACATGTAGTCGTCATCACCACCCGGCTGAACCAGCTCCAGCTCAGAAAGGGCCGCCAGATGGGCCGGCAGATCTCCCCTTTCGCCGGGGATCGGATGCACGTCCGACAGAATCCCGGGCAAGAAACGCCGGCCCAAGACACTCGCCACCTTGAGCGTCAGCTGTTGGTGGGGATCGAGGATGTCGATACGGCCGGTGACCACGTCCTGGGCGGTGTTCGGGAAGCTCAGGGAACCAAAGGAACCCACCTGATCGGACAGCCGACACACACCGTCTTCGACCGTGATCAGGCCCTGATCCCGTAAGCTGAAGGCTAGCTCCTCGGTGAACAGAGGATGCCCCTCCGCCTTGCTCAACAACATCTCCGACAGGGCCCGGGGAAGCCGATCGGTCTTCAGGCGCAGGCGAATCAAATCGACCACGGCCTCGTGGTCCAACGGCCCCAGCCGTTGCACAACCGTGCCGGGGTCTTCCAACAATCTTCGCCCTTCGAGGGTCAGATCCCGATCGAGCAGCGGTCGGGTCACGATCACCAACAACAAGCCGTCGATCTGTTGGTGCACCGCCTCCAGGAGCGCCCATGAGGCGGAATCCAGCCATTGGCCGTCATCCATCACCAACACGGTGTGGCGAGAATCCACGGCCCGGGTCAGAAGGCTGACCAAAAGATCCTGGCGACGCTCGGCTCGGCCCTTGGTCGCCAACCCTTCGGTGGCTTCGGTCTCCGGCAGATCAAACGGCAAGATGGGCAGGAGCAAGGGGGCCAGCTCCCGCTCTTCCGGTTCCAAGGCTTCGAACAAACGCTCACGGGCGGCATCGGCGTCGAGTTCGTCGAAGCCGAGCAATTGATCGAAAATCTCACGCCACGGATAGTGTGGCCGAGCCCGCTCGATGGCGTCTCCATTGGCCACCAAGACCCGCGCGCCGATTCCCCGCGCCCGCTCGGCAAAATCGTCCACCAAATGAGACTTGCCGATACCCGCTTCCCCTTCGACCACCAGGGTGGCGCCTCGCCCGTTTTGAAGCTGGGTCAGCAACCCGCGGAAAAGGGTCAGCTCTTCTTCCCGACCAAAAATCTCGGCTTGGCGACGGATCCTCATTTTTTTCTGGCCGAGAGGGCGGAAGATTTGGATCGCTTTGGACTTGCCCTTGACCCGGATCGGCTCTAGCGGCTCGAAATCGATCATCTCGGCGCCGATTCGTGTGTAGCGGTCACACAAGATCTCGCCGCTCGCGGCAGATTGCATCAGACGCGCGGCCAGGTTGACCGCATCGCCGATCATGGCGTATTCCATGCGCCGCGAATTTCCCCGCAATCCGGTGTAGATCACGCCGGTGGAGACCCCAATCGCCGACTGGACCCCTTGCTGTTGAAGCTCCGCCCGCATGTCCATGGCCGAGCGCAGGGCGCGCACGGCATTGTCGTCGTAATTGCGAAATGCCAGACCCCAGGCGGCGATCAAACAGGTCCCTTTGTCGTCGGTCACCAACTGATTCAAGCTGCCGCCAAAGCGATAGATGGATCGCTGGAGAGTCTGGATCGTGGTTTGCAGCTGATCGAAGGAGCCTTCGTTGATCTGCAAATGACCCAGGTTGACGAATAGGATCGTCACCCGGCGGAATTCCGCCAACCAACCCGTATGCCCGGCCTCCAATCGCGATTGCATGGAGAAAGGCACGAAACACGTCAGGGCCTTGACGGCTTGTTCAGGTAACGAAGTGGGGATCGCGGCCACCGGCTCGAGGGAACCTTTGACGTCGATCAGCCGGGATGAGCCGTCCGCCAACGGCTGCTTTTCCAGCCAATCGTCGGCAGCGGCGGTGGCGGCCGGCGAAAGCACGACCTGCCCTGGCTCAGCCTGGGCCATCACCCGATCCAGGCCGCTCAAGACCTCGCCCGCGATCATGGTTTCCCAACGCCCATCGACCCCGCCGGTGGTGGTCGCCCAGGCGGGGCCCGCAGAGACTCCAATGCGCAGCCGTAGGCGAAAGCCGCGTATTTCTAAATCATCCAGCTGACGTTGAATTTCCCGGCAACACAGGACGGCTCGCCGGACGGCGATTCCCATCTCGCCCTGCTCGTCCACGGGCCAAAGGGCGAGGGTGGCGTCGCCGGCGAATTTTTCCACCAAACCACCGTGCTCTGTGACCAACTCGACGAGGGGCGAAAAGCAACCGTTCAGCAGCTCCCGAACCTCTTCGGCGCCGCGGGCGCCGAGGCTCGCCAAATGCTCGGTCAAGGCGGTGAATCCCGAGATGTCGACGAGGATCAACACACATTCGATGGGCACCGCGCCGGCGGTGATCTCCGAGACCGGATGCCGGGATAAATGGCGCAGGGTCCAACCGGGAACGAACGCCTCGAGGGCGGGCTTCCCGTCGTCGACCGCGGTGCTCTTCTTACCCACCATGATCCTCGATCACTTGCCTTCCTGCTTTCGACCGACTAGGTGCTCAAAAGGCGTTGGCGGTCACTTACGATTGCCCACCTACCGGATCACCGACCGGATCGACGGTGGCCGGGCTGCGGACTTTCTTCGGCAGATCCTCAAAACCGATCATCCGCCCCTGCTCCGGATCCCAAAGACTCAATCGGGCACAGCCTAAACTGTCCCTGAGGCCGATTCGGTTCACGTTCTGAAGCTCTGGAAACGCCTCAAAGCACTCCCTGAGGCGGTAATTCGGAATCCGCGGCAACAGATGGTGAATGTGATGGTAGCCGATATCAGCGGTAAACCAATGGAGGATCCGGGGTAAATCATAAAACGAGCTACCTTCAATCGCCGCCTGTTCGAAGCTCCACTCCGGATGCTGGACCCAATAATTGTCCTCAAAATGGTGCTGCACGTAGAGCACCCACATGGCAGCCCCCCAGGCCAGGCAGAAAATCGGCGACGCAATCTGGAGAAAAGCCATCCAACCGATCAGCTCCACCGCCCCCCACACTCCCAGGATCAATCCAAAATTGGTCAGCCAAACGCTGCGCCATTCCCGTTTCCAGGTGCCGGGCGCATCCCAGGGCAGGCGATGTTTCAGCAGGATCTGATAAATCGGTCCGAAGGTCAGCAGAATCGGAATATTTCGGGTGAGTCGATAACCGAGCCGTTGCCAAAATCCGAGGGCCAAATACTCGTCGACGGTCAGGGTGGTGAGATCCCCCAAATCGCGCCGATCCAAATCGCCGTGGGCCGAATGGTGGTAGGCGTGGGTGCGCAACCAATAGTGGTACGGGGTGAGTGAGATCACGCTGATCAACGAACCGAGCAGATCATTGGCACGCCTGGAGGTAAAGAAGGAGCCGTGACCGCAGTCGTGTTGAATGAGGAAGAGACGAATGTAAAAGCCGGCCATGGGCAGGGCTAAGACAAAGGTCCAGAAGTAACCCACGTCCAGGCTTCGGAACATCAGATAACACCCGAGAGCAAAGGGAAGAGCGGTATTCAACAGCTGGATCCAAGCCTTGCGGTTGTCGGGACGGCCAAAAGTTGCCAATCGCGCTTGCCAAGAGCGATGGGATAACGCCGTGCTCCGGGCCTCTTCGTGCGCTGCTGCTAGTCCCACTCCTCGACGCCTTTCCTCGGGTGTTGACGCAAGACGATGGTTTCAGACAGCAACATACCCCAAGCCCTGTGACCAGTCAAAGCGGTTAGAATCAGCCCATGTGTGATATTTGGTGGGTATTTACCCGTGTTTCCGCGCTCTCGGCGTTGATTTTCGTTTCGCCGACGGGCGTGCTCGGAGCCCAACCCGACTCTTGGTCTTTTCATCCCCGCGAAATCGATGGCCTCGTGTTTTTCGTCGAATCCATCCACGGGCTGCAAGTGGCAAGTTGCTCTAGCCTCGATTGTTTCGACGCCGGCGAGAACGCACCTTTAGCGCGGCAATACTGCGACACGGAGGTTTTTGCCGACGGCTGCCTCCGGCGCTGGATCGATCAGAGCACCTACCGTCCTGCCCTGGCCTTCGAGCCGCCGGAGTGGGCTTCTGGACGGGATTTCGGCCAGGACGACCGCGACAAGCCCGGCGTGGTGCTCGATTGCATCCACGGACATCCGTGCATCCGCGGCGGACAAGGAGCGGTTCAAGAACTCTCGCTCGAAATCGAGCCGAATCAAGAAGTAGGCCCGATTCACGAGGATTTTTCGATTTTCTTGCTCGCCCGCCCGGTGGCTCAAACCTCCGATTTCGTCTATTTCGGATTCGCGGGCACCGAGCTCACCCACTTGGTAAAAAGCGACGCCCTAAAGCTCAGGATCGACTTCAGACGTCCAACGGTGATTACCGCTCCAGCGGCGGTCACCTTGAACCAATGGCATCTGATCGAGGTTCACCGGAACCGGTCGAACCACATCCGGATCTACATCGACGGTTGGGACGCCACTTCCGGCAAGCCGGTGCTGGCGGGAAAAATGTTTTTCCGATTCTTGCTCTCTGTCAGCCGAGGCCGGGCAATGCACGGCGATGTGGCGGCAATGTTGATCTATCAGCGTGGGCTCGACGGCCCGCAACGTCGTCAGGTGCGTGATTATTTCGGCCACGTGTACGGGCTCGAGCTGGGGGACGGCTCCCCGCCGCCGGTCCAGGGGGCCCGAGTGCAGCTCGAGAAGAAGCTGTTGCTCCATTGGAATCTCGACGCGCGGGATTGTTCGATCCGTCCTGCCCATGGGCCCGCGGGAAAGGCTGAGCCCGGCTGTGGGGCCCCGGGCCCAACCTCGGTCCCGGGCCGAATAGGCCACGCCTTGAGCTTCCCCGGGGGATCCGCGGGAGTGCGCTCCACCGGCGACCACGTCGAACTCGATCGACTCTTCCGGTTCACGGTCAGCGCATGGATTCGAGTGGATCGGGAGCACCAAAGCTGGAGTTCGATTGTCGACAAACGGGATCGAGACGACGATGGTTGGGACCTCTACTTGACCCCGGACCGTCGAGCCTTCTTGAGGATCGATCAATGGACCGCCCGGGGAGATACCGTGTTGGAGACCGGTCGATGGCACCATCTCGCCGGAGTCTACGACGGCGATCAGCTGAGGCTCTACGTCGACGGTCGCTTAGACGGCAGCCGGCAGATCCGCAAGAAGGTCTCCCTCGGCACCGACGGCCCCCTGTGGGTCGGACGCAGCTTCAAAGGCGAAGACAGCTCATTCGTCGGCTCGATCGACGAGGTCCGAGTGTATGGGCGAGCCCTGAGCGCGCCGGAGATCCAGGTTTTGGCCCAGCCCACCCCACCGGACCACAAATGAAACGGTGACGGGTAGGTGGTGGATCCCCTAAGGAGAGGTGGATCCGCTCGTGCTGCGAGAGGGCGTCGCTGCCGAAGATGCCCTCGTTTACGACGAGCCTCCGGCCTGGATGCTCCCGGTCCGCCATGCTCTCGGAGCGCTGCTCGTCGCCGACGAGAGGTGGGAGGAGGCCGAAGCGGTCTACCGCGAAGACCTCGCCCGACTGCGCGACAACGGTTGGTCGCTCACCGGGCTGAGGCAGGCCCTCGAAGCACAGGGTCGGCACGAGGAGGCGGCGAGTCTCAACGACCGCCTCGAAAAGGCCTTCGAGGCTGCCGATACCCGGCCGCGGACCTCCTGCTACTGCGAGCCGGGAGCTACAGAGCACGGTTGACCTAAGGAGTCCCGGCCTGCTGGATTTCTTCATCTCAGGCGGGCGTCCCTCACTCGTACCGCAGGGCCTCTATCGGATCGAGAGCCGCCGCCTTGCCGCGAGCCGTCATTGGCCGGCTACTGTCCAGCGACTATGAACACCCGTCCCGAACGGGCCCCGGCCACTCGGCTCCAGGCCGAGGTGAGCAACAAATCGACGATGCCGTCACCATCGACATCACCAATTCCCTGGGCGTCAAAGCCAAAGGTCTCACCGGCCACGTCGGCGGTCAAGGTTCGCAGCTCGGCCCCAGTTTTGCCTGAAATCACGTACACCTTGCCCGCTCCAGGAGCTTCCGAGCCGTGACGCCACGCACCGATCACCAAGTCGTCATGGCCGTCGCCGTCCACATCGCCGGCTTCGGCCGAGCCGATGCCGAAGCCGTCCCCCGGGGCCTCACCGGCCAAGGTCAGCAATCGATGGCCGTCAGCTCCTGAGTAAACGTAAATGCGCCCGCGGGCCGGGCCCCTGGCGTTGTCCTGCCAATCCGAGACGTAAAGATCCTTGATCCCGTCGGCGTCCAGGTCCCCGACCACCGACATGAACATGCCACCGAAACTGCCGTTGCTGATCTCCGCCTTGAAGACGTGGTCTGGCGCGGCCGAGCCGGCGTGGAAAACGAGCGTCTCCCCCACCCCGGGAGCACCGGCCATCCACACGATCCGCCGACCGTCGAATCCGCCACCAACGGTTTCGCCGAGACGTTGCGCCGGCCGATCCCCGACGTGCTGCCACAGAAGGCTGCTGTCGGCGCCGGAATACACCGCCACACGGCCGGCGTCGACTATGGGCTCCTTGGCTCCTGCCGGCGTCGGATCGAATTGCGGCGCACCGACCAAGATATCGTCATGTCCGTCGTCGTTGAGGTCGCCGATGCCCTTGACGTGCTGGCCGATGGCCTCCCCCGGCTGCGAAGCTTCGATCTCCAAAATCGTGGTGCCGTCCTTGCCCGAATAAACATAAACGCGATCCCCTCCGGGAGCCGACGCCACCGCGTCCGGAATGCCGTCACCGTTGACATCGCCCGCGGCTTCCACCCCGCGGCCGAGCAAATCCCCCGGTTTGCCGTCGCGCGACCAGAGTAAATCTCCCGACTTGGACGAATAACCGTAAACCCGGCCCGCACTTGCCCCGTCGAGGTTTTTATAGGGTGCGGAAGTCACCAAGTCGGCAACGCCGTCACCATCCACATCCCCCAGAGATCGGGCGATCCAACCGAAATTGTCTCCCGCCGCTTCCCCAGGCCAATGTTGGAGCACCTTCACCTCGTCCACGAAGGGCTCTGCGAGAGCTTCGGCGGTGGGCTGGAGGGCCTGGAATCGAGCATCTTCGAGCAACGCAGCGAACGAAGGGTCCGCATCGATGTTGGTCAAATCAAAGGCGTTCTCATGCCGCAGCCCTTCGAGCAAAAAGAGGGCTTCTTCCGTTCGCCCAAGGCGGGCCTGGGCCCGAGCAGCGCCGAAAATCGCGCCGCGGCGGCCCGCCGGAGAGCCCGACAAGGCCCCTGCCTTCAACAAGGCAGAAACGGCTTCGGCGTCTTGTTTAGCGCCCACCCGAGCCCACCCCAGGGTCATCCAGGCCGCCGCTGACGACGGCTCGGCCTGGGTGACCGCTGCCAAAACCTGCACCGCCTGCTCCGGCTCCCCAGCTTGTAGCAAAGCTTGTCCGTCCGCCAAGGTCGGCGCCTTTTCGACCTCGGCTGAGCCCTCGCCTGAATCTTCGCCTGAATCTTCGCCTGAATCTTCGGAGGCGGCGCAGACCACGTTGGCCGGGGCCATGAGCGCCAGGACAGCTACCGTCCAACAAGCCACCATCCAGGCCGCCCAGCCCATCGACCTCGATCCAAACCCATCGCTTATGCCACTGTTTATTCCACCGCCCATGCTTTTGCCTTGTCTCAAACCTCGTCTCCTTTTAAGCGTCTTTGTACGAAACTACGTGATCCAAGGTCGAGGCCGATCCACCAGGGCTCGGACGCCCGGGCACGGGGCCGGAGCGCACCCGGCTTCGTTCGAGTCTCGGGACACGTCGGCTCCTACCGTAGCCGACTCACCGGCGCCGCCCGGCCTTCTTGACCCTTCCGGGGCGATCACTTACGCTTCGAGCAGGTCGAAGAACCGGCCCCAACGGCTCAACGATCCGACCGAAAATTCACCTCGAAAATAAGGAGCCTTCGATGTCCGATATTCAAACCATTGGCGTGGTCGGTGCCGGCACCATGGGCCATGGAATTGCCCAGGTGGCCGCCGCCGCCGGTTACCAAACCCGTCTTTGCGATATCCAACCGGCCGCCCTGGAAAAAGGCATTGCCGGAGTGACGAAAAGCCTCGATCGCATGATCAAAAAAGAGAAGATCAGCGAACAAGACAAGGCCGACATTCTCGGTCGTATTTCCACCACCAGTGACCTAGCCGATTTGGCGGATTGTCAGTTGGTGGTGGAAGCAGTGGTCGAACGGCTCGACGTCAAGACCAAGGTGCTGGCCACCCTCGACGAGGTTTGTCCGGCGGACACCATTCTGGCCACCAACACCAGCTCGATCTCGATCACCAAGCTGGCCGCAGCCACCTCTCGACCCGAAAAAGTCATCGGCATGCACTTCATGAACCCGGTTCCGGTGATGAAGCTGATCGAGGTTATCCGCGGTCTCGCCACCGACCAAGCCACCTACGACGCGGTCGAGGCGGCCTCGAAGAAAATGGGTAAAACTCCCGTCGAGGTCCACGACGCCCCGGGATTCGTCTCCAATCGAGTCCTGCTGCCGATGATCAACGAGGCAGTTTTCGCCCTTTACGAGGGTGTCGGCACGGCCGAGAGCATCGACCAAGTGATGAAGCTCGGCATGAACCATCCCATGGGCCCCTTGGCCCTGGCGGACCTGATCGGCCTCGATGTCTGTCTCGACATCCTGCGCGTGCTCTTTGACGGCTTCGGTGATCCGAAATATCGTCCGTGTCCGTTGCTGGTCAAAATGGTCGACGCCGGCCGACTCGGTCGTAAATCCGGCCGCGGCTTCTACGACTACGCCGCTTGAGTGGTTCTTGAGGCGGTTCTAGGCCGATCCGCTACCCAAAGTCGGTATTGATACCCGAAAGCCGATAGAGTCGAGCGTCGAAGG
>CBDUGP010000091.1:0-38640 GCA_965366625.1 uncultured bacterium | reverse complement strand
ACGCGCGCAGGGCGCCGCGCCGACCCACCGAGAATCCATTCCTGGATGGGCCCTGGCTAGGGTCCATCCAGGTTTGCGGTTTTGAGGATCTAGAAGGCGCGGCGCGCCGAGCACGGAAAGCGAGCGTGTCTGAGCGATACAACCTATAGATCGGTTTAAGGTCTTACACATCAGCAATTTGCGACCGCAGCGCAGCGGTGGCGCGAGTTCGGAGCGACGCGCGCAGGCGCCGCGCCGACCCACCGGAATCCATTTCTGGATGGGCCCTAGCTAGCTAGGTTCGGACTCAATTCTCTGCCATCGACAGAATGGATCCCTCGACGCGTGATAGCATCGCAAAAGTTGAAAGCCTAGGCCTCCGACTCAGCGAGTGCGGAGGAAATCGTGTGGACTCGGGTAGGTTGCTCCGCCCAGCCTCGGTCTTCGGGCGGGGAACGGAAAAAGGTTTCTCAAAACAAACAACTTTGAAAATTGGCAACCCACAGCCGATGGTTTGCTGTCTTAATCGAGCCTACCAAGGCTCTGTTGCGGGATAGAGATATGCTGAGATTGTTCGTCACCTTGAGCTTACTTTTGGCTACTGCCACGGCGGCATTGTTTCCCCAAGGGGTGTCTCGCCTACTGGAATTTTCGCCTCTCATTGATCCGCCAGCCGCCCTCCTCGACGAACGTCCCTCGGGGGAAGATCGTTCGTCCCCTCGCTTTCTGAGAGATCGAAACGAGGTCATTCTGACTGTACCCGAGACCACAACCCTCGGCGAGTTTCTACGCATTCGGCGCCTGCGAGACGAGACCTTTCGTCGGCAGATAGTCGAGCAGCTCGGCATCATGACAGCCGACAACTCACTCAGCCTCGAAGCCGGCACTGAGCTGCGCTTGCGCTTGACCCCGGAGGCGTCGCCGGAACGATGAATCGTTATCTGTGTATTTCCTGTTGGCGGGTCTCCGAGCCTCGGGAACTCTTTTTTAGGTGCCCGCGCTGTGACCATCCCACGGCCGGCCAGCCGGGTTTGGAGCATTGGATGATCGACCCGAATGCCGGCTCGAATACCGGCGACGCCTACCGTCCAGTCTCCGGTAAGGGTCTCTCCACCCTCGCCCAATGGTTCGGCGACGGCGAAGACGAACGAGTGGACGGTCCGGTGTGCGATTGGCATCCCGAGGCCCTCACTCAACTCTTCTGCCCCTGCCGGGCACCCCTTCTGCCCCGCTCTCACTTCGTCCGCAACGAGCCTGTGGGCCTCGGCATCGCCGGCCCCCGTAGCGCCGGCAAAACGGTCCTGCTACTGGCCATGATGCACGAGCTCCGGCGGCGCGGCCTCCAGGAACGCAACCTGGGTCTTACAGGTCTCGGCGATACGGAAATACGCTTCGGCGAGATGTCACGACGGCTATTTAAAGGCGGAGAGAAACCCAGGGGCACGGCCACGGAAGTCCCCGACGATCTCTACGACCCTGATCGGCTACCCGACCCCGAAACCGTACCCCAAAGCTTCGCCTGGCAACTCTCCGACAGCGTAGAGCGGCGACGGCCACCTCGATTGCTGGCGGTTTACGACCTGGCGGGGGAAACCTGGGGCCTTGGCTCGACGGAGGGCCTTGGGCGCCTCGACCGCTATCTGAGTCTACTGTCATCCATGATCTTCGTGGTCGATGGCGCTGCCGTAGCCCACGACTTGGGATGGGAGGGCACCGACGCTTGGGACCAGAGCGCGGGAGAAAGATGGGATGACGGTGCCACCGATCGACAATGGCTCTCGACTCTCATCGACCGGATGGGGGATCGGACCCGTCAGTCTGACCTGGCCATGGTGATCACCAAAGCAGACCTTTTATGGAGGCAACCCGAGTGGTCGGCTTTGAAGCCCAAAGAAAATCAATCCTCCAGCCGAGATTCCCAAGAAGGTGCGGACCCAGAGGCCGAAAAATCCGCGGAGGACCTGCTGGAGGACCTCCTCGAACGGTCCCATCGTCGGGATCTGATTCACAGCGCTCGACGGAACTTCAGGAACCTGCGTCTCTTCGCGACCTCAAGCCTCGGCTTCAGCCCCACCGCTGAGGACATCGTCGACCACCGTCTCCGACGCCCCCTACAACCCCTAGGGGCTCTCGACGCCCTCGAATGGCTTCTTTCCACCCACTTACCCAAGGGGAGAGGACAGTGAGTTCTCTCGTCCACGGCCTGCTCACCAACGCTCCGGGCCAGGGAGGCCGCGGCTTTAGGGATCTTTGGCTAGCCAAGGACTTACCGTGGACCTCGACGGAATGTCGTCGAGCCCAGGACTGGCTCCGCGGTCTGCGCCCCGACCAGCGATATCCAGACGGGGGAATTGCTTTCGGCTGCCACCGCTTCGGCGGTGTGATCTATGCCGTCGCCGGCACCGTCAACCCTAATTTCGCTCAGGACGAGCACGGCCGCGGCGGCTTTCTTGCCCACGGCGTGTGGGCGCCCCTCGACGAAAGCCGTCCGGCTCAGGATTTCACGGCCTCCTTGCTCTTCTTTTGCTGCGGTTGCCGGGAGGAGGCCGACCGACTCAAGACCTGCCAAAACGCGGCGCGCTTCGACGCCTACCTCGACCGTTGCCGCCGGCAGCAAAGACTGGAGATGTCGGAACCCGACCCCGCTCGGGCTCTCCGAACAGATCCCGAGGGTTGCTTGCGCATGTTGAGTCTGGCGGCGGCTCAGCCTTTGGCCGAAAATTCCACCTGGGAGGCCCGGGGAGATCTACCCCTACGGCCGGCCACCGCGTCGTCCGTGCTGCCCCCACGGCTACGCCTTTCTCTGTCGTGGGTCTATGGGGCCGATCAACCCGCGGCGTCCGTGCGCATGCGAGAAGCTTCAGCGCTCACCTCAGCTCCCCTGCCCCGAAACGGACCGGGGGGAGTGGTTCTGGCAACCCTGTTGAGGCTGCTGAAGAACGGCAATACCGACCGCCTGATCACCGTTTGCGGAGATTGGGCGCTGAACTCTTGGCAACATTTCGAACGGGAGATAGCAGCTTGAAGAATTTTCGACGAACCAACTCCCGTGACGATCGGCCGGAAAGAGACGATCAGCCCGAGAATCCTGGCCCGCCGCTGCCGATCGAAAACGTCTACGAAGACTTCAAAGCTGTCGAAAAGAACCTCCGCCGCTATGTGGACTACCGATTCGCCGACATCGCACCCGTCGACGGCACTTTCTACCGCCGCCACCGGGTGGAAATCTGGGGCATGCTCGTCATCCTCGTTCTGCTGGGCACCACCGCCTATGAGAGCCGGCAGGCTTGGGTCGGACCCGCCGAGCCGGCGGCTGGACCAGCGGTCGATCCAGAACCCGAGGACGCCGAGGCGCCCGACCAGACCGGCGAACCCGAATTGGAGCCGGGCAAACCTGACGACCCACAAGCCCAGGCTCCCGGCACCAGCTCAGCAGCCCCTAGCCAACAGTCCGAGGCTGTTCGGGAGGCTCGGTGGGAAAAGATCAAGAAGAATCCCATGGACTACTGGGCGGTCTATTTGAAGACCCAACGGGGCCCGGCCAGTGAATATGCAGAAGCGATTGCCAATGCCCAAGGCTTCCTAGAGGGAAGGGTCTCTAATCTCCAGCAGCGAAATTTCAAGACCGGAAAGGAGCTTCTCGAAGCGGGCAAAGACTACAGCCCCGCCAATCTTCGTTTAGGAATTTTTGAATACCTCCTCATCCGCCGATATTTGGAACAGGGGTTCGAGCCCAAAGAAAAATCCCCTCGGGTAGATCTCCAGGTTAGACAGAACGAGTACCCGACGACGCTGGTCGACGACTACCTCCAGCATCTCGGGCTCTCAGAACTCTTTGGTGACCGCCCGGTGACGGATAAGGCTCTCCAAGTCGCAATCCTGGTAGCGGAGTTCGAGGCGGGAACCCGGCCGTGACCACCGCTCGTTTCCGCTTGGAACACGCCTTGGTCACCGACCCTTTGGTGTCCCAATCGAGCGGTTATCGCCTGGTTGCCCAATCTCCGGGGGTGGGGGCGGAAGATGCTGCTTGGCTGGCGGCCTACCCCTTGATCACCGACCACCTGCACTTGGAAGAGAGCCCCGGGCACTATTTTGCCTACCATCCCTTGCGCTCTGGACGGTGGGCGTTCACTCACCGTTTTGCCCAAGGCAACAGGCGGGGCAATTTCAACCGCATCGTGGTCCACAGCCTGGTGCTCGAGACTGGCGACCTCAACCTGCTGTGCCAGGATCCGTGGCTGCTGTTGTCGAAAGCTGTCTACGGAAAGGATCGACAACGGTTGATCGCCCTCGGCGCCGACCTCGCCGAGGGCTACCGAGGACCTACCGAGGTCGGGCAGACCTTGCTCCCCCTCGACGTGCGGCTTGAAGGCAATCCGGACGACGAGCGCTGGCAAATAACGCGGTCCCGCCTCGACAACCTCCAGAAAAAATCGGACCTTGCTGCGGTCGCGGGCGGATTGGCGGAAATCTTGAGCGCCCTGGCCGGTGGCGCTCGATTGCTCTGGCCCCAGGGACCCAACGAGGTCCAACACATGCTCCTGACCTGGTCGATGCTGCCGGCCCCAGATCGCTCCAACCGGGGTTATACCACCCACTTGAACCCCAACGCCGCTTCCCTCTTCGCCTTGGCCAACGTGCCCGAGCCGGAACAGCAAATAGCCCGCTTACCAGGATCCGACTCAGGGGGTTGGAAGCTGCATGACGACCTACCCCCGGCTGCTCCGTGGGCACGGGACCTGTGCCTGCTCATGACCCGGGAGCCGGAGAGCTTCCGCCACCTGATGACCGAATCCAATCAGCGGCAATGGACCTTGGGTCGCGATGCGGAACGTCTGGGCTGGGCAGCCTATGTTGCCCTGCGGGGCGGACCCAAAACCTTGCTGCAAGGGATCCAGCGCCCGAACGAGCTCGAAGCCTTCCTCGGTCGCCGCAGGAGTCTGAAATTCGTATTGCGCGGGTTGGCCCTAGATCGACTCTCCGGCACCGAACGGTCTTCTTTTGCTCTGGCGGTGGTGTCTGCCGGGCTTGCAAGTCTCTGCGAGCAAGAGAATCCGGCTGTGGCCGTGCCCGCCTTTGCGGATGTGGTCCGTCGAGGCGCGCCGGAGCTCCTAGAGGTGGCGATCGTCGAAGGGCTCGAAAAGAGCTTCGTACCCGATATCGGCAGCCTGGGCATGGTCGCAGCTATCGGTCTTTTGGCGGGCGAAAAACATACCGGCGCTCAGGAGCTGGATCGCTTGGCGGTAATCTGGAAACGCCACAACCCGCCTCCGGGAGAGCAGACTCCAATGAGTCGACACGTCTCCCAAGACCTCGCCGTCCATTCCACGGACAAGGGGGCTCGATCGTCCGGCTTTTTCTGGGGACAGCTCGGGGCCGATCCCGGCAGCTCTCGAGCACTGCTCACCCGTATATCCGACGAGCCGAACGCGAAACGTCGCCGCCGGCTCGCCACGGGCGGTTTGAGAAACGCGGAGAATCCTCGGCTGGCCCTCGCGCTGGCGAAGACAATCGTTCCCGACTTGCTCGCGGGGGAAAGCGGAGATGGATTGGAGGGCTGCATGCCGCAGATCGTAGAGATCGTCAGCGGCGAGCCTCGGCTCTTCTCACAGCTCTTGAGTTCGGAACATGAGGACCTTGCCGCCTCTGCCCGGGTGGTGCTTGATCGGTTGAGCAAGAAAAGGCTCGCCGCACTCGCTGCTACATGGAAGGCGAATCCTTCCCAAATCGAACCCTTGCGAGACCGGGAATTGCTCGTCGGTTTGGCCGCTCTTTTCTCTAAATCGGAAATCTCCCCCTCCCATTGGCTATCGCTCGCCCTAGCCGAAGCCCGCGTGCTCGACGCCCATGGCCCCACGGTTGAAGAGAGCCGAGCCTTTGCCCATGCCGTCCGGAATGGGCTCGATCCCCAAACGGCCTACACCGGGGCCCAGGAGCTGGTTGAAGCCATCCGCCTCGCCGTCCACGACCGACGCTTCGGCGATCACCATCGAGAGCTGGTGATCGCATTCCTAAAAGAAGGTCAGGATTTTTCCCGGTACGCCGACGCTCTTCAGCCAATTTTGAAGAGGGCCTGGGACGGCGCGACACCCCTCGGCACCTGGGCCCCGATCGTGGACGAAATCGTCCAACGGCTGCGCGCCGCCGAACTCATCAAAACCGCTTCAGCCATGGCCGCAGACTGGCTGATCGCCGTCCTCCGAAAACGGCAAGACGGCTGGGACCCTAAACATCTCGAACTGATCGGCCTGTTAGATTCCCAAGATCTATGGCGTTTCTGCGAGGAGATCGTGCGGCGGGTACCGCAGCTGCCCAAGATCGATCTCTGGGAGGCGATGTTGACCCGGTCTCGACCCTTGATCGAGCAGTTCCCTACCTTGGCGGGCAATTATTTGGATGCGCTCCAGGCTCGCTCCGTGGAGCACGGTCAAGACTTTCTCCAAGCGTTCGACGCCAAGCTCAAGCGACGACTTCCGGACTACCATCCCAATAATCCTCTATCACCCGAAGGTTGTGATCGCGCAGCCCAATGGGTCCAAGATCTGCTACCGAGGGGAAAGGGCCGCGCCGCAGCTCTCATCCGGCTGCTGACCGACCAGAACCGACCTCCATGGTTCCTGGAAGCCATGCAAGAGAGGTTGCTGCAATCGGAAAAAAACAACGTCCTACCCTACCTGGCACAGGAGCTACCGCAATTCGAGGTGCTCGAGAAGCATGCCTCCCGCTCGCTGCTCATGGTCCTGGCCTCGTGGCTCGGTGAAGCCTGGCGCTTCGACGAACGGGGGACCCGCAGATTCCTTCAACGAGCGACCGAGAAAAGGTATTTCGACGTGGTCGGCGCCTTTCTGCGACGAGCCGAGAGGTTGGAAACGGGATTCTTGGAAAAAGCCAACGAAGATATGCGACGCCGGCTCCGGAGGGCCGTCGCAGACCCTATCCATTGGACTGATCTCGGCCCATTAAAGAGACAGATATTGAGCAGGAGGAGATGAGCATGGCCGAAACGGCGACAAGCGCCTATTTTTGCGCGATCTGCAACGAAGATCGAGACGACGAAATCTGTCCAATCTGCGGCCAAGGGACGCGCACGCGGGACGATCAAGAGCAGAAGTCCGACAACTCGCCGGCGCCGCTCGCAAAAACTGCATCGATCGAGCCATCCAGCCCGGACCCCGACGCGCCGGCCAACGATCCAACCGATCTGCTCCCTGTGGTCGAGTTTCCGAAAAACAAGGACGAACAGGAATCGAAAACCTCCCCGCAGCCGCTTGAGCCGTTATCGCGCGCCACAAAGAACATTCCGGTCGACTCCGGCACCGGTGAGTTTCGAGCCTCCCGACAAGAGATCGCCGAATACCTCGAAGAAGGCTTCGAAATCTTTCTCATTGCCGGCATTGCCGGCTCTGGCAAAACCGAGCTGCTCGAAAGCTTCAAGCAAGGGCGAACCCTAGGCCAGGTCGTGCGCAAAGATGGACTGGCCATGCCCACTTCCCCAGGCGATTTCTTTTGCCACCCCTTGCCCCTCGGCAAGCGCAAAATTCTTTTCGTCGATGCTTCGGGGGAGCACTTCGAGAAACTCTACGCCGACCCTTCGACCGGGGCTCGGATCGGATCGGGCGAGGCCCAATTCCTTCGACTGATCACCGATCGGTTGAAGGGTCTGGTCCTTTTGATCAACCTTCAACAACATTGGAGCGGTGACGAGAGGCAAGCCACCGTCTTGCGCAATATCTTGATCTTGTTGCGTTTCTTGAAGGGCGGTGGAATTTACCAAGCCGGTGCCCGCAGCTTCCAGGAACAGGTGGACGCTCAAATCGGTAAGCTTCCGCGACTGCGAATACCCGTTCAATTCCTGATGTCGAGGGCGGACCAACTCACGGGCACCCAATTACCGACTCGGGCCGACGACTCGTGGCTGCAAACCGGAAGCGAATCCCGAAGGCTCTACCCCACCGGTGAAGAGCCCTTGTTGGTCGCCCACCATTATCTTCCCACGCTCTTGGATATGCTCCAGGAACACGCCCGGCTCTTCCGAGCCGACTTTGTTCACTCCCTGGTCACCGACCAAGACACTGAAGTGGTCATGAACCACGAGGGATGTGGAGTCCATTTGATCCGTCAGTGGCTGGTGGAAACCAGCGCGCGTCCTTGGTGGACGATGTTGCCTACCCGCTACTCCCTCGGTGGACAACGAAGGCTCGACAGGATTCTACGACGAAGCCGTTGGCTTCGCCTGCCTCCGGTGAAACCCCTGGGAACCGCCAAACCTCAGCCGCCACCGGCCCCCGCCGGAGATAGCCAATGAGCGCTCGCGTCCGTTTACCCGGTGTCCCCATGTGGAGGCTCGCCGCCGTCGTCGCTGCCGGTGTGGCAGGTTGGTGGGCTTTAGGTGCCCAAGAGGCCACCCTACCTCGCCTCGACTCTGAAGCCATGGAGCTTCTGGGTGAGCCGGTGAGCTTTCCCCGAAGCCGGGCGGTCGAAACAAAGTGGATCGACTCGGTGCTGCCCGCCGGCACCGCCTTCGCCCTTGAGCTGGCCCTAGCCCCCTCCGTCGGCCCGCCATGCCCGGGCAATCTCGACCGAGTCCCGCACAACATCGAACGTCTGGCGGGCCTAGCCCAACGTAAGGGCACGGCTCGAGCCCTTTCGGCCGCTGTGCGAGAAGCCAATGGCCATTGGTTGCCGACCTTGTCCTACGCTTCATTCTTGCTGCAACAGGGTCAAACTACTGACGCCGAGCGCGAGCTCCAATTGCTGACCCAAACGGCTCCCTTTGTTCAGCTCATGAGGAATCTAAAGAGCCGTGACGTTGAAGAATATTTGGCAGAAATCCACGTGCTCCACAGCCTCAGTTACAGTCGACTCCGGAACCGAAGCCACCAGGGAGAAGACGTGCTCGGAGACCTGCGCCGGGCTATCCGTCGGGCCGACTACCTCGGCAAGCTGGGAAAGACCGATCTCCCACAAGGGGCCCCCAACTGGTACAACCATCAGCTGCGCCGCCCGGGCTGTTCTTGGCGAGACGGCGATCTGCTGTCGACTTTCGACCTCTACAACAATCTTCTCCAACTCTACTTGGTCAGCAATTACCGGGAAAAAGATCCAGAGGTCCGGGATCGAGAATTCCACCGGGACTACCAGGATCCTGCCGAGCGCAACCCCATGCTCCGAGTTTTCCGCCAAGCCCAGAAAACCCGAATGGGCAGCAACCAGGCTTGGGTCTGGGCAGCCTCGAATGTGGAGCGCCTCGCCCGCGACCGCCGCGAGAACGGCCTCGGGCCTCCAGATCATGCTCGTCTGGCCCTTTCCATGGCTCGGGTCATGGCGGAAGGGGACTCCCTACTCCCACCCCATTCGGAGGCTCGGAAGGCCCTTTGGCGAGAAATCGAAGCCAACGCCGCAGTCACCGAACAGAGCCGCCAAGGGTCGATCTTCGTTCCAGCTTTGGTACGCCTGGAGCTGCTCAGCCAGGTAGCGGGTTTCCCCTTTAAGACCGGTCTGACCCTGCCTGAAGCTCAGGGCTTGCGCCTGGCGGTCCAGCGTGCGGTGGCCGTGCGCTCCGACCCCGAGCTGCGAGGCAAGGTGCTCCAAGGGCAGTCCATCGATCTCGAAGCTCTTGGGTCCGTGGACGGGCTGGACGCCTGGCGAACGAGCCTGCGCCTCGATAGTGCCACTGACCTCGCCAAGGCTGGACTGACGCTAGAGACCGGCGCCGACCCGGTGAACTTGGTGCAGTTGACGGATCACCTAGTGGGCGACGACGCCCCCCCGGCCGAGGTGGTGGAGCTGCGCGACTCCCTCAGCTGGGGAGATCGATTTCGCCTCTTGCTCCGAGGCCCTGTGGCCCATTGGATTTTCGCCTGTTTGGCCGGCCTCGCGACGTTCGTTTTCTCGTGGTGGCTGGGCCTGCAGGCCCTCATGCACAAACACCTCTTCACTTCGTTTTACCGCCTCGAAGCTGAGGCCCGGCTGCGGGGACACCGTTGAGCCTACTGATTCTGGGTCTCACTCTCGCCCTGGTTGCGTGCGCCTTCACGTTGCAGCGCCGCACCTCCGCGCCACCCGGCCTACTGCTCCTGGTGTACCTGGCACCCGCGATCTTCATCTGCGCTTCTCTGTGGTCCGTGCGCGACGATGTGCGCCTGCGCTTCGCCCTGACGGGCTTGGGATTCAAGACCCCAAACGGCTCCGCCTTCGACATTAAGGTAGGCGGTGATCGAGAAGGGCACGACCTGTGGATTTCGGCTTACGACGATGGCGAGACCGTCTCAGGCAAGGAGATTGATCGGCGGCGGCAGCGCCTACACCAAGGGGATTTCGAGATCCTGCCCACTTCAGACGGCGCCGGCGCCTCGGGCAAAGACGGGGCCTCCATTCAGCTCGTCCCGTCAACGGCACGGTCCCCGGGTCTCTTCGGGCAAACAAAAGACGGCTTCCTGCAACCTGTCCGGGCGGTGGAGCTTCACTCCGGAGACATCCTCGAAGTAGGAGGGCAACCCTGGGAAGTGGAAATCCGTGGATCCTTTGGCGCCCCCGCCGCATTCTCTGGCCCCGGCGGCCTTAAGGTTGAAATCCCGCAGCGGGTCAACCAGCTGCCTCTGGTGAGAGTGCCGCTGCCGGTTCTACGTGTGGCCGCCCCAAGCCTTGCCACCTACCCCGTGGCCTGGCTCAGAGCCGCCGCCGGGCAAAAAGGAAATTTGAGCACCGAAACCGACAGCTTCTTCTACTTGCTTCCCCGCTCCTTGTTGGGTCACCGCCTTTTCTTGGCCATGGGTGAGGAATCGATTCCCGTCGAGCGAGACGGCCAAGCCATCGAGCTCAAGGATCGTTGGGATGTGGAACCCGGGGAGCGCTTCTACGCCCTCGGCCGTCCCCGTTGGGACGGCAACGACTTCCAAGCCGGCGGCTTGAGAGATTTCCGTAGCATCCGCCTACAACCCGCTCGCCTGGGTGCGGCAGTGGCTTATGACACACCCGAGATTTTTGCTTTACCGTGGAACCACGTGGTGGACCTTTCCGAGCCGGTAAGAGAAGTCGACGGAGAGGAGGTTAGGAAGCTGCGAGTCCACCTGTCGATGGGCGGTTGGCAGCTGGCGGACCGCAGTCTCTACTTCCGTCACGCATCCCTGCCGGTGGCTCTCGAGTCGTTGGCGATTCTAGAATTTTCGGTGAAGCCGGGCACTTCGGAGTTCGATCTGGGTGAGGACACCTTCACCGCCGCCGGGCCCCGCGGGCAGATTCGGGGACGTTTCGGCAAGCCCCTCTGGCTCGGCGAGCAACACTTGGCTGCGATCCAAATCGATCGCATCCGCCCCCCCCTTGCACTCGGTTTGCTCGCTCTACTACTGGCCCTGGCCAAATGGGTCAGCGCCCGAGCCGTCCAGCTGACCGTGACCCACGCTCTTATTGCGGGCGGGCTGGAGGGCCTGCTGAGCCTGCGCCTCCTGCTCGGCTTTCAGGCCTGGGCTCTGCCTCCTTTTGCGGAGGAGGCTTATACCCTTGCAGTGATCGCCTGGTTGGCCTTGCCCTGGACTTTTCTGGCAGTGGCGTTTCCCGTAAGAGGTTCCTTGGAAAAGCGGACGGTGGGCCGATCGCTATTGGTGGGTGCCGGACTCGCCCTTTCCCTGGTCATCTCCTTGATTCTCTCCGGAGGCGGCTTTGCCGGCCTATTGTGGATCGCCCTGCATCTTGGTGCAGCGTCCGTACCCGTGCTGCGGCACTTCGGCTTCGGGGAATGGGCTGCCAAACGGCTGGATGGTCTGCTCGATCTCGGACCCGACGAGCGCCGTGCTCTAGTCGGCTGGTGCCTTCTGGCCTTTGTGCCGACTCTTTTGCGGATCGGGCTGTTCTTGATCGGTTTCCGCGAGAGCCTTCAACTCGGACGCCGAGTGGCCTTGAGCTTGATCCACGTGCCCTTGGCAATTACTTTGGAAGCACTCTTCCTCGTCTGGCTGTGGCGGCATATCGAGCGCGACCGAGCTTTGAGTTTGAAAATTCTCTGGCCTGTAACCGCATTCTGCCTGGGTACCTGGCTAGTGCCGGCCGGGGTGGTCAGCGATCTCGGGCTGGCGTTGCTCAATTTACCGGTCTTCCTACTCGCTCTGACCCTGGTCCTGCTGGCCGCCCAAAAGCGACTCGGCTACCGGGGACGCCGGCGGTCAGCCTTCATCGCCGCCACCGTAGGCTCCCTGCTGGTCTTGCTGATGCTGCCCATCGGCGCTCGCATGGTAATCGCCGTGATTCCCGACAGTCTGGCCAATTCCCTCCACTCCGAGCGTAATTTCCTGCGCCTCTTAGACTTCGCCGATCCGGAACGGCTCGAAGGGGTAGCCCGAAAAACCAGTGAAGAACTCGCGGTCATGGCCGCGGTCCTACGTTCCTACACCACGGTCGGGCTCACCGGACGGGGGTATTTGAACACCGAAGTGAGCCCCCACCTGCGATCCACGGCCCTGCGAGAGCACGTGCCCGCAGTTTTCGTCGCCGCTCAATGGGGCTGGGCCGGAGCCACAGGTCTGATGCTGGTGATCCTGGTCATCACCGGCACGGGCGTGCGCCTGCTTCCCAATCGCCTACCGGATCGCCACACTCAGCAGCTCTCCGAAGCTGGACTGCTGGGAACGATCGGCGGGTTGGCGGCCCTGACGATCGTCTTACCCAGTCTCTACATGCTGCTCGCCAACTACCGCCTGGCTCTCTTCACTGGTAAGAACGCCTACCTGCTCGGCCTGGACTCGACCGCCGACGTGCTGGAAACCTGCCTCTTGCTGCTGCTCACCGGGGTCGGCGCGGCGGCCGTGCGGGACGGATGACGAAAGAGGTTGTCGTGACGAGAATCGGATATGCACTCAGCATTGCGGTCGCCCTACTTTTCGCAGCTCTCTTGGCTTGGCGTTCTGCCCTCGGGTCCCAGGTCGACCCACTGACCTACTATGCCCCGGACCGATTTGTTGAGAAGGCCGACGATTTTATCGCCCGCGGCTACCTGGAAGCCGACTGCCGAGATGGCCACCCCGAGTTGGTGGTAAAGCTCGACCAGGCATCGTCCGCGGAGCGGGAATGGTATGAGGAGAGCTACCTAAAAGGTGACGTGGAACGTTTCAACGAGGATCCCGCCGGATTCGGCTGGGCCTTCGCCATTGACGGCGATTGCCGTCTTCGTGGGGTGCATCCGGCGGTCCACACCATCGAGCTCCCGTTCCATCAACGCCTTCTGTGGCTCGGAGACATCCTCTACCGGGGGCGTGGGGCCGACTCAACTCTACGGTCTGCCTTACGCACCTTGAGCCTGGGTCGTCCAGAAGATCCTCCCGTCGAGAGCAAGACCCAGGTCGGACAAAATCGAGTGCCCTCTCTCGGCAGCACTTCCTTGCATTTCTATTTTCCGGGTGGTAAAGGCCAGCCGGCCGGACGTCTTCTCCACTTGGGAGATGAGGTGGTGCTGCAAAATCAAGTGCGAGTCGGACGCCCCGAGTCCACCCACCTTCTGGGGCATCGTCTACAGGTGGGTCGCTGGGCGCGGCTCGAAAGCGGCGACTGGCTCACCTTTGAGAGTGGCGACCGCTTCACTCGGTCCTCCGAGACTTTCGTTTTCTTGGGTGGTGAGTCTAAACGCATTGCCAGCACTGTCCAGCGTCAAAACGACCGCTACGACCGGCGAACTGTGGACGACGGCCTCGGCCAAATCCCGGACCCCGATCGGAGTCGCGCCTACCCCTACCTGACCCAAGTGGCCAAAACCCTCGATCGGCTGATTGCCTTGGCCCCCGAGGAAGAAGCAGAGGAGCTCGCCGGTCGCTTCGATCTCCAACTCACCATCGACCGGGAGCTTCAACTCACCACAACCCGCTTACTCCGGGATCAGGCAGAGAAGCTGCGCAGAAGCCGGAATCTAGATTTGCCCTTCTCCGCCGCAATTACCGTCATGGATGGGCTAACCGGGGATCTCTTGGCCTTGGCCACCTATCCGAGCGATCGAGATCTACGAGATATCGACCTCGGCCCCCGGGCCAGGCGCCGGGCGTTGCAGAATCAGAATTTTATCCTCCACCCCATTGGCTCGGCGGTGAAACCCTACCTCTTTGCCGCCGCCGCCCAAGCCCATCCAGAGCTGCTCAACTTCCAAGTGGCGGGCCACGCCCCTACCCGTTACCATCCCGACATCTTCCACTGCCGGATCCCCCTGGGTTATCAGCTGCTCGAGGGTCACTGGCAAGAGTGGATCGACTTCCCCACCGCTCTCGAAATGTCCTGCAATCGCTACACCGTTGAGATCATGACCCTGGCCCTGGCAGCCCAACAGGCGAGAGAGGGCGGACGAGAGGCGAGTTCTGCTCTCGAAACCACCGTGGCCCGCGACTCCAAGGTGAGCTGGCCCTCTGCCGGACGATCCTCGGGTATTCGCCTCGGATCCCAAGACATCGATTATCCGCCCGACCTGAGTGCGTTCTTTGCGGTCGGAAACAAGGTCGAGCCCACGGACGAATTCAGCTCGGTGGCAATATGCGCCACTCTAAGCAATCTCGAGGAGTCGACCTGGCGCCTACCCCTCGGAGAAATTACCGGCGCGGACACCTATCGAGGCCTCGACCCTGGGCTCAAAACCAGTGTCGACCCAACCCGACGCGAGCTTGATTTGGGTTATATCTCGAACCGCTACGACTTGGCCCCGTGGATGCCCTTGATCAAGGCCTTCTCCACGGGCCCCACCACGGCCTCCGAGGGCATGGAAAACGGCGAGGCCGAGCAAGCCGGGGCTCCAGAGGGGAACCCGTCACCAAGAACCCAGGTCGACCGCGGCCTGCAAGCCCGCACCACGCTCCAGGAAATCGCTCCCGAGCGCGTAAACCTCGCTCTCAATCAGGTGACTCGCATCCGAGGAGACTACATCAGCTTGATGCTCGGCGGAGGTACGTCGATTTGGACCAATGTGCAGCTCGCGGAAGCTCTTTCCCGCCTAGTGACCGGGCGCGACGTGAAAGCTCGGCTCGCCGATTCACTTCCACCGCGAGGCGCCAAGGCTTCGACGCCCGAAGGCGACTCCAAAACCGAGCACACCCTTGCCCGCCCCCTCGATCTGAACCCTGCGGTCCGTGCCGCAGTGCTCGGCGGTCTACGCCGGGTAGTGGAGGGCGGCAGCGGCACCGCCAAAAAGCTTAAAGACGAGCTTGCGGCCTTGCGCACGGCCAACCCAGACTCCACCGTGATCCTCTATTCCAAAACTGGCTCGCCAATTCTCGAGAAAGCCATTCCGCCGGCCATCGGCACCGCACTTCAGGAGCTAGTGCGACGAGACCGCTTGATTTGGACCGGCACAACCCTGTCTGCCGACCCCGACGACCGCAACGCCGTCCCGTGGTCCCCCAAGGGCTCGGGTGGGCGCCAAGCCTTCATCAACGCCCTCAGCCAAGGCCTGGCCGAAGTGGGCTACCGTCGTTCCCGTTGGGTGCGATCCGTCATCCTGCAAGTGGTTGACGACTACGCCGGTGCGATCGCCGACGGCGCGGACCGGGACGAACTCGAAGCTCCATTCAGAATCGCCGCCGATGAACTCGTCGTCGACCGACAAGACATCCTCTTTCGGAGCCAAAGGATCAAGAGCAAGGGAGGCGTCTACCACTTCGCCCTGGTCAAGATTCCCGGCAAAAATCGCCCCATGCCGCTCCACGCAACCGATCTTTTAGATCCCAAAACCAAGATCACAGTAGTCTCGATCCACCTGGAGGCCGGGGAAGGAAGCGAGGACGCCGTCAATCTGGCGGAAGTCCTACTGCAAGAATTGCCCTTCTAGGCATTGGCCGGTCTTCAGTGGGCGGGCTGTGGCCGATCGAGAAATTGATGTCGATATTCCTCGATGCATTGCACAAAGTCAGATACCGAGAAGAAAAAGGCCAAGCCGTTCACCACCCTTTTTAAGGACACGGAGGTAAATTTCTTGAGCGCATCGTAGATGGAGAAATTCTTTGCCACAAAAGATCCTATCAGCTCCTTGATCGCGTCCTTGATCAATCCTATTTGGGGAAAAATGTTGATTCCCAGCTTTGCAAAACATCCCAAAATCGGCCAACCTACGACGCTTTCGGACGGACTCGCCAAAACGGTCAGTGAGCCTAGCTCGGTGTCGGTGGCCTCTATACTAAAGGTAACGTATCCAACGACCCGCCCGTTATTGACCAGCTGCTCTCGATAGGAGTCGTCAAAGAGCAAATGACTCTTGTTCAGCGGCACCATCCCAATAAGATCATTTTCGGAAAACTCGGGATCCAGATCCCGAATCTCGATAATGTATTCTTGGTCAATGACAAAATCAGCCACATGGGAAGCAGTTTCACTCCAAATTGGAAAATGTTCGTCCTTAAAATGAGTGGACTCGAATTCCTGGAATCCATTGCTGCTCATCAGAATTACAAAAGGGTCGCAAAGCCCTGCGGTTCCTCTCATATCTTCACAATGACGAATCTCGGCCGAGTGGACCCGAAATCGCGCGCGTTTCGCCCCTACTAGCCAAGTCTGAAAGCGACGATCAAATTTCAAATTATAGAAGTCGTCTTCGCCCGCAGCCTTTTTCCTGACCTTCTGATAATCCTCCGGATCCGGATAAAATTCAACAAGATAGCGCATGGCCTCATCAGGGCGGCCTACAATCGACATGTAGCGGGCAAGATCGTATCTAGCCTGGGCACGAACCTCCCGGCTGTTGGTGTCTTGATAGGCCTCCGTGGCATACCGAATTGCTTCTTCAAAGTGGAACTGTAGAGCGTAGTTCTCAGCTCGGCGCAATGCCACCTGCGAAGCAAGAGTAGGATCGAGGCGGAGTGCCTCCTCAAGGACCTCTTCGGCAGTTGCATAGTTTTCCTCTAAGGCAACCTTACCTGCCAACTCATAACTCGCTCTTGCTCGTAGCTTCCTGAGGTCGGCCCGGGCATTCAGATCTTCGGAATACCGTTTCAGGGCTTCTCTCGCAAGAAACCTGGTCTTCTCCCAGTTCCCCAGCTCAAACTCTGAATGGGCTAAGGCCCTGTAGAGCAAAAATTGCTCGCGTCTGGAATGACGAACGTCCTCTAAGGCAGCCAGGGTCTTGTAAAGATGTTGGAAATCACCGGTTCGGCCGGAAGAAAACGCCAGCCACCAAACCTCAAAGTGACTTCGAGCCTTGCCCAGAATTGCATCACGAAGGTCTGGCTGGTACTTCAATGCCTCATCGAATGAGGCGAGCGCCGCTGCGTGGTCATCATCTTCTTGACTAGCGAGCCCAAGAGCTATTGCCACCCGGGAAAACGACTTGATCACTTCAAGGTGTTCTGGCTCATCCTCCAAAGCGCCAATGTAAAATTCCCGAGCCTGGGCCAGCCGAGATCGCTCTTCAGCTTCCAATCCCATGTGATGAAACACATCGACTCGCAATCGGCGAGCATCTCTATTTCCTTCATTGTCCGCTAGTGCCTGATTCACTTGCTCCAAAGCCACTCTCAGGGCCCCACCTTCATAACTCCGACGCCCCAATTCACAGTAGGAATCCGAACGAATCCGGCGAAATTCAACAGAGCGAGGTTCGTCCACCAACGCCTTGTCAAGAAATGATATTGCCTTACCTGGCTGCCCTGCCTCCAGTGCTCGGATCCCGAGCCCAGAGTAGGCTCGGGCTCGATCTGATCGGGCGTGGGAGCTAAATTTTGATTTATTGACTATTGCGGTGCTGGTGAGTGCAACAAGGCTGTCAAGATCTATTCCATCTTCTTTGGACAGCAAATATGCCGTGTCGGCTAGTTGACGAGTCCATTCATTCCTAGGAGCTTGAGCCCTTGCTACAGCCCGGGCGGCGTAACTATAAGCCAATTGAACATTACCTTGCTCCAATTCGCATTGGCTCAAGCCGAAGTACGCGACTGCCGAACTATCTCCCTTTCCATTTCGGGCAACCTTCTCCCAGATCTCAGATGCTTTCGAACAATCCCCTCTCAAAAAAAATGAATCCGCTCTAGCCAGCGGATCGCCAATTCCAGCGCATCCAACACAAATTCCCATCGATGCGAAGGAAATCATGAGAAACCTATATAGAGAAACTCTTGATGCACGGCACAAGAGCCTCCACAGATCCTCCTGAAAGGAATACCAAGACTTTCGTTCTGTAGTCATAACTTCTCCCTATAACAATAAATATTGATAAGAAAGAGAAAAGAGCGATTCTGACCGCCCTTTAATTAGATCCAGATCTGCTACCGTGGAATATAAATATTCATATTTTCCCCAACATGAATCACATCTCGCCGTTGCAGACCGTTGGCAGTAAAAACGGCCGATGCTGAGACACCGTATTTCCTTGCAATCTTGGCGACGGTTTCGCCGCGCCGCACGCGATGGGTAAGCCTCTTGAAGGAGCGCGGCGGGTAGATCTCAAGGTTCTGCCCGACCCGCAGACGGCTGGATTTCAAACCGTTCCACGATAGGATATCACGATAGCGAACCTCAAAAAGGCGGGCGATGGTCTGGAGGCTGTTGCCGGGTTTAACGGTGAACACAATCCGTGTAGAGCTGGTGCCGCGAATCTCGAGCTTTTGGCCGGGTTGGATGCGGTTAGCGGAGCGCAATTTGTTCACACTCACCAGGTCGGAAACGGAAACCCCATGGCGGCGTGCGATATCGGCCAGGTGATCGCCTCGGCGGACGGTGTAAACCGTTGATTCAGCGGATTTTTTCGGGTAGATCGTGAGGCGGTCACCGCGGTAAAGCACCCGCTGACGGAGAAACGCATTCCAACTCTTGATATCAGCGACGGTAACGCCGTGGCGGCTTGCGATAGCGCCGAGGGAATCGCCGGCCCGGGCGGTCACCTCGATAGGCCGGCGTCCGCGGCGCAGGTTCTCGGCTTCTCCGGTCTCGACCACCGGCTCTACCAGAACCACCGGCGGCTTCTCGGCTCCAACTTGCACGGAAAGGGGAAGCTCGGTTTGTTCGTGAATCTCGGGTTGAGTGGACAGCTCGGCAATGATACCCACACCACCGCCTTTAGGCAGGTAAAGGGGGAAATTGCGTACCGGTGTGGTGGTCGCGCGAGAAGATAGATCAGTGTTGGCGGTTCGCAAAGCAGCGACCGACACTCCTGCCTGGGCAGCTAGGGTGCCGAGAGGGGTCGGACTGGGAATCGTGACCACGTCAAAAAGTAACGCCATTTCATCTTCAGTAGGAAGATCGAAACCGAACTGCTTGGGATTTGATCCGATGATCGCAGCTGCCAGAATTCGCGGCACATAATCGCGGGTCTCCTGGGGCAAACATTCCCGAATCGCCCAATAGCTACGGCCTGCGAACGGATCGTCGAGCTTTCGAAGACACTTCATGATCCGTCCTTCTCCGGCGTTGTACGAAGCCATGGCAAGGAGAAAGGAGCGAGAGCCGAAGATACCGATCAAGTCGAGGAGATATTCCGAAGCCGCCTCAGTGGAGCGCACCACATCAAAAAAGTCGGCGGTTTGTCGCAGGCCGTAACGCCGGCCCGTGGAGGGAATGAATTGCCACAGCCCGCGGGCGTTGGCATGGCTCCGGGCCTTCGGATTGAAACCACTTTCGACCAAGGCCATGTATGCCTGTTCCTCTGGGATACCGCGGGCGGTCAGAATGGCGCTCAGGGTCGGCCAGTATTTATGCTTTCGAATATAGGCTCGTTCAAAGAATTCTCGGTATCGACCTTGGTAGTACTCGATATAGACCAAAACCTGATCGATAAATGTCTCTAGGTAGGCAGGATCCGGGGAGCTTGCTCCGAATTTGGCCAAGATCCGACGGGCCTCTCTTTCTACCAAACGCCGCTCTTCCAATTCTGGAGCTACCGACTCCAAATCCCGGCGCAGCTCCCGCGCCAGCTCCTCGAGCTGGATGCCGACATAGTCGGTACCGAGGGCGCCGTTCAAGAGATCGAGACCTAAGTCTTGCAAGGGCTCTGGCAGATTCGCCTCGAGCAGCACGATCCGGGAGTCGGCCAAGGCCTTGAGAGCCTCGGAACGCCGCCCGCTCCGGGAAGCGTCGACCCCTTCCCTGGCCCACTCAATCGCCTGTTCCATGGCCCGGCGCCGAGGATCGGAGATTGGAGCCCCTCCGGCAGCATCGAGCTCGGAAACATCTTCGCTATCCAACAGGACCTCGGTTGCCAGTTCCTGGTCCGTAAGCTCCAGCTCTGTTAGCTCATCTTGGTCAAGGGAAGGGCTGGAGAATGGCTCCGACTCCGCGGAAGAAGTGGAGTCATCTGGCACCTGGGGAACAGAGAGCGTCGAGGGACCCAAAGCGTTATTCCCCACGGATACGCTTCCACAGCTGAACTGGTAGGCGGCGCTCAACCCTATCCACAGCAAGACAACCAAATGATGGGTGTTAGGCTTCAAGCTCTCCCTCCCTCACACTTAACAGGGCCTATCAAGGTAGACAAATCGACTCGACCCTGGGCAATACAACTAACCTAGGTCCAAAATTAGTTCTATTCAGAATCGAATCGGTGCACTGCCGGCGAATCCCGATTTTTGCTATTCAGGTTCAGTCGATGCGAGACGTGGCCTTATATCATCAGTAATTATATCCCCATTCTCGGACAATGGAACAGACTTTCTCGTTCCTTCATAGTCTCGTCGACGCGCTGTGCTTCGGGATGACGCGATTTGAAACCGCCGTGACTCGTCCGAAAGGGTCCCCCGACGGGTTGAGCCGCCGGACGGACCCGGATGTCCTGGGTTAGCCTGAGCCCATGGTTACGAACACGCCATTTCAACCCACTCCGCTGCTGGTTACGGCTCTGCTTCTTACCGTCCTGCTTCTTTCGGCCGCGCTTCCCACTCGTCAGCTTTACGCGGCCGACCCGACCGGCGCCACGACGACAAAAAACACGTCCGTGGCGGACTTGCTCTGGCGAGCCGAGGGTCCCAAGGCCGCTCGCAAGGCCGTTCGGCGGATCGAGAAGCTCGATCTCGGTTTTCCCCAGCTCTACGATCAACTGAGCCGCGGCCCCGCCTATTCGTCGGAGGTGGCCACCGGACGCCGGGTGATCAGCCGATCCGGGGGGTTTCACTGTGTGATTTGGGTGCCTGAGACCTACGATCCGCAGCGCCGGTACCCCGTCCGCGTTTATCTCCACGGAGGTGTGAGCCGACCCGCCCCTGATCGGCGCGAGCAGTGGTGGCGCAATGAGCAAGCTGTGCGGTCGGAAGACCATTTGGTGGTCTTGCCGGCGTCTTGGGATCAAGCCATGTGGTGGCACCGCAACCAGGTGGAGAATCTGGAAACGATTCTCAAAAACCTTTCCTCCGAGTACAACTTCGACGAAAACCGCGTCCACTTGATCGGGGTTTCCGACGGCGCCACGGGGGCGTGGTTTCACGCGTTTCGTCGCCCCATGCGCTGGGCCTCCATCGTCTCCTTGATCGGCCATCCCAAGGTGTTGACCAATCACAGCCTGGATATCGACGGCGAACTATTCGTGGCGAATCTGCGCAATCGACCCTTCTTCGTCGCCAACGGCGGACGAGACCCCCTTTATCCAGCCTCCTCCATCCTGCCCTACCTGCAGCTCTTCCATGGGGACGGGGTAGAGATCGACTTTCGGCCCCAGCCCGAAGGCGGGCACGATCTGAGGTTCTGGCCCTCGGAGGCGGAGGCAATCGAAACGTTCATGCGCTTGCACCCCCGAGATCCCTTGCCCGACGAGCTGGTTTGGGAAACCGAGGACGCGGAGCGATACGGCCGCCATCATTGGCTCGAAATCACGGCGCTCGGAGCCACCCGCACCGATGTCGAGCTGGCCGACGCCAATCGCATCCAGCCCTTGGCACCCCAACCGGTGCTGGGCATGAAACCGGCCGAAGATTCTGCCGACATCGACGGCGTGACCGTGGCCGAAGTGCAGGCGGAATCCGTGGCGAAGGCGTCGGGGCTGCGCGCCGAGGACGTGATTTTCCGCATCGAGGATCGAGACACACCCACCGTATCGCAGCTCGCCACCGTGCTGAGCGAAACCACGGACTTCAACGGATCCGTCCGATGTTTCGTCCGGCGCCAAGGCCAAACCCACGAACTGACCCTTAAATTTCCGCAGGCACCGCCCACGCCGGCACCGTTCACCGCTTTTCCTCGCAAGCAACCTTCGGGACGGGTGGAGCTGGCCCGCGACGGCAACCTGATCGTGGCCCAAACCCGAGGCGTGCGAGCCTTTCGGCTGCTGCTGGCCCCGGCTGAGCTGGATTTCGACCAACCCGTGCGGATCGAAGTCAACGGCATCGAGGTCTTGAGTCGTCGCGTGGAGCTAGACACCGAGGTTTTATTGAATCGAGCGGCCGAAGACCGAGACCGCAGCCAACTCTACGGTGCTGAACTCGAAATTCAGGTCCCCAACGGAATCTAATCCGGACTGCCAAAGCGATCAGCCCGAAAACCGCACCCAGGCCCGAGTGCCCGACTTTAATTATAGTTAGAGAAGCTTGTAGTGACGACCTTGATCCTCTTCGACCGCCAAACGGGCCCCGATCAGGCCTCGATCCATGCTCATCACGACTTGCCAAATGTCATCGATGATCCTCGGATGGTAGCGGGCGGCACTATGGACCGAAACGGTCTTGCCGCCCCTCGTCCTTAGATTGGCCCTCTCCACGGAATCCTTATTGGCGAACTTCTCCATATCCACCAAAACGACGTTGTCGGGCAGCACATCGGCGTCCGCACCGTGACGCCCCAGGCGCTCACCACCAAATCGTTTAGTGCTCGACGCACGCAGCGTCGTATCGTATTTCGAGTAGTAGACGTGGACCCGCCGGGAGAGATTCCTCACAAATCGCCCCTTGCCGTCATACTCCAGATCCCTGGACGACAAATCCGCGGACAGCAAGATCGTCTCGTCGAAAAGCTTCAAACCTACCGGATTACCCAAATAATCACTGGCATATTCCATGCCTTTACGCAGCAAATAGCCGCCCATGGAATGGGCAATGCAATAGCTGCGGGCCACACAACCCTGCTGGTTGTTGCGCACGAAAGCAGCGATATCGCAAACGAAACGGGCAAACGCCGGCACCGAATCCCTCGCTTCTTCGCGATCGGAAAGATAATTCATACTCTTACCCGACGAAGGCCACGAAAAACCGATCAAGAACGGCTCGTATCCCAAATGAGCTTCCAAACACCTGCGCAGATCTACCAGCTCATCGATGCTGTCTTGCCAGTCGTTGTTGTAACCGTGAATGTAGATACCGACGGCCGGAGTTTCGATCTTCGGATCGGCAAGTTGCCGTTGGAGTTCGGCTTGGACGACCTTTCCGAAGGCCACCCGGTTGACCTTGCGGCCGAAGCCGTCCATGCCTTGGGGTGCCCCCGCGTAATCGATCAGATAATGTTTTCCATAACTCGGTTGCTCTTCGTCGCTGTACTTGCCGTTGCGAACCCGGCGGCTGGTGACCATCAAAAGCATTCAAGACCCCTTGCTGCTTTGTCCAGCTGCAACCGAACCAAAAAAGTCGGTCACAACCGGGCGAAATAGGTTCGAAAATCACTTTGCACATCTTATCTCGGGGATCTAGCCCGGGCTCGCACGCCTGCAGGAGCTGCTCGCTTCGACGGTTGCTTTGCTCAGTCGATTGTTGCAGGATCTATCTATTGTGAAGATTGCATGTCTACTGCGGGTCCATTCTACGGCCGATCCGTCCAACGAGGATCGACGATGACGGCGAAGATCCGAGTCCTGATCGCCGATGATCATATGCTGGCGCGAACCGGTACCCGTGCGCTGCTCGCCTCCGCGAACGATGTGGAAATCGTCGCCGAGGCGAGCGACGGAGACGAAGCGATCCTTGCCGCTCGAAAGCACCGTCCTGACGTCATCTTGATGGATCTCGTCATGCCCGGAACGGACGGCGTTGAAGCGATTCAGACCATTCTGAAAGAGCAGCGGTCGGCGCGAATCGTGATCCTGACGGGTTCGGGCATCGACGCCAAAATCTTGGACGCGGTTCGCGTGGGGGCTTTGGGGTATGTCGACAAGGCTACCGACAGCGAGACACTTGTTGAGAGTGTCCGCCGCGCGGCTCGCGGCGAACACTCGATTCCCCTCTCCTTGACTCGCAAGCTCATGGGGCAGATCCGGTTTCCAACTCAAATCATCTCCGACCCGCTGACCCAGCGAGAGTCGGAAATCGCAACTCTCGTGGCGCGCGGATTATCCAACCAACAAATTGCCGATCAGCTCTTCATCTCCGAAGGAACGGTCCGGACCCACATGAGCCGGGTTCTGAGCAAGCTCGGATACTCCAATCGGGTCGAGGTGGCGCTCTATGCGTTGCGCTCAGGTTTGGCCTCTTTGGAAACCGGCACAGCGGATTTTAAAACCAAGGAGTCTTGAAGCAAGTCGCCCAAGGCTTGGGTCGCTCGCTCATGCTCTGCGCACAGCTCTTTCAGAAGATCAGCCCATGCCACCCGGTCACGGGCGACGCGCGATTCCAGCTCTCGGCTGAGCGCGACGACGCGTGCGGCGCCGACGGCCGCCGAGATTCCAGCCAGCGCGTGCGCGTGATCTTCGATCCGCGGTGCTTCCCCTTGCTCCGAGGCTTCGAGCAGCGACGTCGCTAGCTCTCCACTTTGTTGGAGATATTCGCGGATCGAGCGGGTGAAAATGCCTTCGTCGGTCTTGTCGAGCGCGCGCAGGGCCTCGAGGCGTCCTATATCGAGGCAAGACCTCGTGAGCGAAGAGTCTTGAGGTGACTGCGAGAAGTCGGGGTCCGAAAATTCGAGCCAACGGGAGAGCACCGCGGCAAGATCTCGACCCCGATACGGTTTGGTCAAATAGTCATCCATGCCTGCGGCTAGGCATTTTTCACGCTCGGACGGTTGGGCAGAAGCGGTCACCGCGATCACGGGAAGGCGCCGTTTCCCATGTCGCTTCTCATCTCGCCGGAGGCGAAGGGTGGTTTCATAGCCGTCGAGTTCGGGCATCCGGCAATCGATCATCATGGCGGCAATCTCCGAGCCCGAATCCTCCGCTTCTCGCAGGATCTTTAAGGCTTGTCCGCCGTCGGACGCTTCCAACGGATCGAGGCCCAGGGTGAGGAGGTGTCCTCGGGCAAGGGTTCGGTTGGCGGCGAGGTCATCAACCACCAAGATTCGCTTCCCACCTCCATCGATCAGACGTGAGTGCTCGGCAGCCCCATCCGGAATTTCCCGGGCTGGAGCGAAGGGCAGGTGAAACCAAAACGTCGACCCCTCGCCACGCTCGCTCTTCAGGCAAAGGTCGCCGCCCATCAGCTCTACAAGCTCCCGGGCGATCGCCAAGCCGAGGCCCGAGCCGCCGATTCTTTGGGCCGAGCTGCTGTCGGAACGTACGAAGGTTTGGAAGATCTTTTGCTGGTCTTCTTGCGAGATCCCGATTCCGGTATCGCGCACTGAGAAACAAAGTTGAGCCTTGGTGGCTCCATCACTTTCGTCGTCGAGCTTCTCGACCCTGATCTCGACTTCCCCCTTGAAGGTGAATTTCACCGCGTTTCCGGCTAGGTTGAGCAGGACTCTCACTAGACGATCGGGGTCGCCGCGCACAGCGTCAGGCGTCTCCGGGTCGATTGACAATCGCAGTTGGAGGCCCTTCTCATTCGCTTGCACGGCCACGAGTTGATGGGCTTTGGCAAGCGACTCCCGCAAGCAAAAATCCCGTTCGTCGAGACGGAGTCTCCCCGTTTCGAGCTTGGCGAAGTCGAAGACGTCGTCGATAAACGTGAGTAGCGTCTCCGCTGAGGTTTCGATGTCTTGTAGCTTCTCCCGGGTCGTCGGATCGGGCGAGCCGGCGAGCAGCAAATCGGTCGTTCCGAGCACGATGCCGAGGGGTGTCCGCAGATCATGGCTCATACGAGCGAGAAAGTTGCTCTTGTCCAGATTGGCGGCGCGCTCGCCTTGCTCGGCCCGAAGGCGACGCTCGATTTCCGCTCGCAGCACCGATTCCTTACGCCGGCCGTTCAGAAGGCCGAGGCCTCCACCAAGAAAGAACGAGAAAATCGCAGCAGTCAGGATAGTCGCCATGGTGCGTGGGCTCTCCTTACCGACTTCCCGATGTCGTCATCTGAGGATTGTTGTACACGTCTTTACGTTTTTGTTGATCTGTAAATCTGATTTTCCGCGGACGACAACCTCGTGGTGGACCGATCAAGATGAAGAATCTTCCGCGGAACGAGCTAAACGCCTCGCCGCGCGAGCTACGAGAACTTCATCAACATACCAAGGAAACGAGCTTATGCGTCATCGCCAACTCGCAGTCATTCTCTTCGCCCTATTGGTCTCTCTGTCTAGCCTGCCTGCCCTCGCAGGCAAGCCACCGAAAGTCGAGGTCTGTCACGTTCCGCCCGGTAACCCGGGTAACTTCCACACCATCACCGTCAACGTCAACGCCGTCGATGCCCACCTCGGCCACGGCGATCTTTTGGGCGCCTGCGCCGACAGCTGCGAGACCCTATGCGACGACGGCGATCCTTGTACCGTCGACGCGTGCGATCCCGGTACGGAGCAATGTGCCGCTTCCCATCCTCCCGTCAACTGTGACGACGGCAGCCTTTGTACCGTCGACTCTTGCGATTCAGCCACCGGTGCCTGTGTCAACGAAGTCAACGTCGTCTGCGAAGACGGCAACTTGTGTACGATCGATTTCTGCGATCCGCTGACGGGGACTTGCGGCAACACCCCGGCGGTTTGCGAAGCGGGTGAGACGTGCGATCTCAGCACCGGCGAGTGCTCCGGCGAGGATGCCTGCGTCGGTAATTTCTGCCAGAACGGCAGCGCGTGTATTCCCAATGACGACGGCTCCTCGTACAGTTGTGACTGCCTGCCGGGTTTCACCGGGATGTATTGTGAGATCGACCCTTGTGGGTACGAACATTGCCAGAATGGCGGCACCTGTATCCGGGCCGACAGCGGTCACTCGTATACTTGTGAGTGCGCGCCCGGTTACGGTGGGTCGAACTGTCAGACCGAGCTCTGAGATCGTCCGGATTGCCGCTCGACGCTGAGCTGATTCGAATCGTCCACCGCCTCGAGGTCGCTCGAGGCGGTGGACTCGTCATTCGCTGCGAGGGGATTCAAGTCGTATCAATTCTCTGCTTCAGGGCACAGGCCATGGCGGCGGCATAGCTTCAAAGTCTCCTCGTCGTGCCACTCCGTGGAAAACAAAGATTCGATCATCGGCCGTGCCCTCGGCAGGTCTTCCTTGGCGAGCAGAACGCGAAGGTGTGCTGCGAGATAGAGAACGTTGCGGGAGGACTCGGTCAGGGGAGTGAGCAGGACGTCGGCTTCGGAAAAATGGTTTGCGGCCTCCTCTTCCGTGCCGGATTCCGAAGATCGTGCCAAGGATCCTAAACCCAGATGGGCCAATGCCGACTGCAAGCGATCGTCATGCACCTCCGGCTCGTTGTTGAGGCGATTCTCGATGCGGGCCAGAGCTTCCCGGTAAAGATCTCGAGGTTCGTCGCGCTCACCTTGTCGGCGAAGAACGTCGGCCAATTGCAAAAGCGCCTCGGTCTGATCTCGATTCTCGGTGCCGAGGAGCTTTTCGCCGAGGGGAACGGAACGGCGCAGAAGTGTTTCCGCTTGTTCCAGGTCACCACACGCGGCATACGCCTTCGCCACTAAATTCAGCGCTCGGCAGACGGCGGCATCCTCGGGTCCGTTGTTTTTCAGCCGCAAGTCGTACAAGCGGCGAAGAAGCCGAATCGCTTGCGCGCAATCGCCCCGGATCAGTTGCGCCACTCCGCGAGTACCATGGATCACCGCGACGTGGTCGCTCTCCGGTCCGTAGGTCGACTCCCAAACGACCAGCGTCCGCCGTAGGAGTTCCTCGGCCGCCGTCACATCTCCCAGGCGGTAGCGAATGCCGGCAAGGAGGAGATAGGTCCGCGCGACGTGGGGGTGCTCGTCGCCCAAGACTTGTTTCTCCGCCGCGAGTGCTCGTTCCAGGTAGTCGAGTGCCCGGGTCAAGTTTCCGCGCTCTTTGTAGACTTTCGCGAGATCCTTTTGGGTCGTGGCGATCTTGGGGTGGCCGGGGGGGAAGAGGGCTTCGAAGAGGACTAGCGCCCGATGGAGATAAAGCTCGGCAGAATCCCACGCGGTGACGTCGATATACATGATACCGAGTCTGTGACTGCTCAGGGCCAGACGGTAGCTCTCGGGCTCGATCCGTTCGATGATCTTGACGGCATCTCTCTCGTATCGGATCGCAGTGGAGAAGTCGTGCCTGCTCTTCGCCACCCAAGCGAGACAAGACAGATTGGCGGCGCGTTCGAAGTCAGCTTCTTTCGACTGCGGTTGTAGCCTCAAGGCCTGCCGACAGAGCGGCTCCGCCTCCTCGGGGCGATGGAGAGAGAGCAGAGTCGATGCTTGAAGACGGAGGGCGCCGGAAAGCTCCGGATGGTCCGGGCCGTAGGCCTCCGTGAGAACTCGGACCGCTTGCTCCCGAAGAGGAAGCGCGTCCGCAAACCGTCCGAGCGCGAGATAGGCATCACCGATCGTGCCGAGAAGACGAGCGCGGATCCGCGGCTGCGCTTCGAGCTCGTCGAGGCGGCGGGCACCGCGCTCGAGGAGATCGCGCGCGGTCGGCTCGTCTCCCGAGTTTCTGTTCGGATTCGAAGCGTCGAAGAGATTGACCAGGAAACGCGCAACCTCCTCGGCTTCTTGACGAGCCGCCAACGCCTCGTTACGTTCCGCGCGCAGGTCGATGGTGTACTTTCCTACGGCTGCGGCGGCAAGAGCCAAAGCGGCCACGAGAGCCAATCGTCGACGGCGACGCCGAGGCCTATCTCGATATTTGCCCAGCGCGGAAAGAACCTCCGATGCGGTTGGTCGCGACTCGGGACGAGGCGATTTCAGCGCGTCGATCAAACGCCGCATCTCCGCATCGAGGCCTCGGGCGGATCGCGAAACGGCCTCCCGTGCGCGGACGATCAATTCGCCCGCTGAAGCCCCCGGGGGATGGGGAGCCTCACCGCTTAGAAGCTCTTGCAAAAGCAAACCGAAGGCGTACATGTCTCCGGGAGCGGCGACATTCTCGCCGCGGGCTTGTTCTGGGCTCATCCAAGCCGGTGTTCCGGCGATCTCACCGTCGTCGAGCCTCAGGGACGCAAGGAGACTGAGGGTTCCGTCGGTCGACGCATCCAGAGACGGCTCGGGCGAAAGGTCGCGAAAGTCGCATTTTGCGGCGGCTTCGTCGCTCGTCGCAGGCGGATTGGCGAGCCGTAGGCGTTTTGCCAGGCCGAAATCGAGCACCTTGACGTTACCGTCGTCATCCAACATGACATTGGAAGGTTTAAGGTCGCGATGCACGACCCCGCGGGAATGGGCAGCGACGAGAGCGCGAGTGATCTGCTCGGCGATGTCAAACCTTTGGTCGCGGCTAAGATGAATCTCCGAAAAGACCCGGTCCAGGGTACGCCCGTGGATACGTTCCAGAACCAGATAGTCGCTCTCGTCGCTCTCGTCGCTCTCGAGATAATCATGAACGCGACAGATGTTCGGGTGGTCGAGCTCGGAGAGGAGTCGTGCTTCGGAGAGGAAACGTACGCGCGAGGCCGTGCCGACCCGGTCGGTACGCAAGGCCTTAACCGCCACCTCGCGCCGGAGCTTTTGATGAAAGCCGGCCCACACCGTGCCCATTCCGCCTTCACCGAGGGGTTCGGTTAGCCGAATATGGCCGATGATCTTGTCAGCTTCCAACATGCGTACCGCCCTCTGACGATCAGCGCTCTACCGCATTGGGCTCGGCGTCTCGGCCAAGCACTTTGGAGAGCAATTCGTGGGTGCTGCACGGCCGCCTGATCGTCATCCTGATCTCCCATTTGGCTAATGCTAAGGCACACCACCCAAGCTGTGACGCAACATTTCGAAATTGTCGATCCAAATCTGCCCATCTGGATCCAGGCCCCCGCCCAGGGCGCTGTTCGACACCTCTAAGGCCCCAACGGTCAGCGCGGTCCAAACCGACGCTCCAGTGGTGGTGCTGTGCCACGAAAGGGACCCGGAGCCCTGCTCCGGAAGCCAATGGACGTCTAGGGAGTCGTCTCGCAATAAGCCGCCTTGTGCTCCTGCCTGCGCAAAATGGATTTCGAATCGGCCCTTGAGACCTGGACCCTTTGTGGCTGCCATACCCAGAGTCTGCCAGGCGGTTTTCACTCCGTTGAATTCCGTGCGGGCTTGCACTGCTCCGAATAACCACCGAAGCTGAACCTCGACCTCCGCGCCGTCTAATTTAAAAAGCGTCAGCTGGGTGCCGGAAGGCAAACCCATGGGCAAGACCTCGACTTGAAATCGAAACAGGCCTCGATCATCGGGAATGCAATTCGCTTCCCCAATACAGTCTCCGCCTCCGGATCCACTGCCGTTGCTCACCCCGATACCACCGTTGGGCATCTGCTGATTGGTACCGCCCCCTTTGTGGATCCAGAATCCCATGGCCATGCCGTCCCCGTAGGGTTCTTGGTTCAGGTCGGCCTCGGGGTCCCAGGAGGTATCAATCAACGTATCGAAGTCGTCGGCGAAGATTAGATTGTGGATCACCACCAAGTCTGGGGCAGTGACGTTGTAGTTGGTACCCGATGCGGTGGTCAAGTCCACGTTGACCTCGAATTCACCCTCTGCAACGTATAGATGGGTCGGCGAGGCGTCGAAGCTCTGCCCGCCGTCGCCGAAGGTCCAAATGTATCCTGCAATATTTTCTTGGGTCTGTAGCTCGAATTGAACGAGCACATTGGGAGGCTGGGAGGCGTCGTAGGTGGCGACGATTTCGAAATTTTGGGCCACCGCCGTCGGTGCCATCCACACGGACAGCAACACACAGAACGCAAGGGCGTCGACGGAACCGCCGACACGACGAATCATCTTGCGAGGGTGAAAGGAATGGGGATCAGCAAATTGCATGGAATGCTCCTTCGAAAGGGTATGTATCTCGGGTTTCCCCGACGAACTATCCGATGAGGCCTCGGCATATCCTTTCAGCAAATTCCAAGCCGGCATTTGCTCACCTGTTGAGCCATTGCGCTGACAGCCCGTCAGATCTGCACGAATTCGACGCACGACCGCCCGCCCACCCGGCGCAAGCGTTCAACCAGAGGGGCAGCTACCGCTCAATTGCTGAGCAATTCGCTCAAGAATTGAGCGGTTCGAGCTGAAATTCGCTCGGCAACGTGTGCCGGGCCCAGGTTTCGAATCGACCCAAGTTGTAGGTTCCCGCTCCGCCCATGGACCGGAAAAGCTGACGGGCCTGGAGCGCTCGCTCGCGGCAGGTCGACCATCGACCCTCGGCGGCGGCCGAGCGGGCTTGGGCGAAACGGACCAGGGCCATCAGCCAGGGCTCCGCTTGTTTTTCCTCGGCGAGCTCGGCTGCGGCTTCGATCGCTTCCCTGCCGGCGGATCGATCTCCTGAGGCCAGGCGGGCTTCGCCGAGGGCCAACCGGCTGCCAATGGTGGTGGGATGAGACTCACCGTGTGCCTCCAAAGCCGCCTGGAAGGTGGGCTCCAGATGCTCCAGGGCGGCCTGATCGCGGTTGCTTTCGAGTAGGCAGCGACCCAGATTGAGGCGCGCGATCAGGGTCATCGGATGCCGCGCACCGAGGTCTTGCAAAAACACTCCGGTCGCCTGGCGTAAGAGGTCTTCGGTGCGATCCAAGCTGCCTTGATTCCACAGCACCAGAGCGACATCGTGCAGGGCCGCGGCATGCATCGGGCTGCCTTCGCCTTCGAAGCTCGCCCGCAGCTCCACCACCCTGGTGAGCAATTCTTCCGCTTCTCGAAGATTACCCAAGCGCGAATGGGTATTGCCGAGGCTGGTCAGTACCGGCACGAGCCGGCTGTGGTCGTCGCCGTGGGCCGCTTCCAGCACGCTCAGAGTCTGACGCAAGACTTGGAGGGCTTCGTCATATCGTCCGAGGCTTTTGAGCAGCTCTCCTTGGGTTTGGGTGAAATAGGCCGGCTCCGGATGCCCAGGGCCCAAATGCCGACGGTGAATGCGCACCACCTCAGCCAAGGTTTCGAGGGCCTTCTCGGACTCGCCGAGAAATTGTTGGGCTCGGCCGAGGGTCGAAAGGTAGCGGCTGGTGTTGAGGTGCTCCGGACCCCAAAATCGCTCGCTGACCGAAACCGCTCGGTCCGCAGCTTCGAGGGCGCCTCGATAGTCGCCAAGGGACCGTAAACGCACGGATCGAACCTGGAAATAATCCGCCCAAAGCTCGGAATCTCCGATGCGATCCAACGTCCCTTGGGCCAGATCCAACCAACGATCCGCTGTGTCCTCGGTGTCGGTGACGCTGAGCCAAACCAGGGCCAGGAAGTTGCGTGCTCGGATCGCATCGTCGCGCCCAGCGTCGGCTCGGATCGCGCCGCGCTGATGGGTGCGTTGCGCCACCTCTCGGCGATCGTCGATGCCCGCTGCCAATCCCACATTCAGGAGTGCTTCGGCTTCCACGGGCGCGTAATCGAGCCCTTCGATCTCCGCCTCCAACTTTTGGGCAGCGACCCACGCAGCCTCGTTGCGTCCCAGGTCGTGAAGACCTTTCAGTTCGTGGATCTTCGGTCGCAAAACCTCCACTTTTCGCCGTGTTGCTTCGTCTTCCGGCAATGGAACCACGGCGGTCAAGGCTCGCGCGTCCGCACAGGTGACGAGCGAGCCCAACCGTCCCGCCGCCTGCGCGCTCTTGGCGAGGTCGGACGGCTCGCCGTCGATCAGCAGATCGACCAAGGCTCCCATCTCTCCCAATCGACGATCCAAACAGGCCATCCGCAGATCCATCAAGGATTCCGACTGCTCGCCGCGCACCCGGGTGGCCTCACACGCCTCGGTTCGATGCTCCACCCACTGCTCGGCGTAAGCATCGAGCAGGCCGAACGTACCTTGTTTCGAGGTCTCCAAATACGGCTTGTCGCTACGTCCAAAGGCCGAGGCCAGCGAGGCTCGACGGGGCTCGTCCCACACGCCCGCGAGGTGGCCCGAAGCTGCGCGACAGGGCACCGGGCTCCACGGGCGAATCATCGCCAGGGCCAAGGTCGCGGCCAGCGCAACGGCACCTCCAAGGGCCAGCACACGGCGAACGCGGGAGGAGCGATTGAGTTCCGCCAAGAGCCGCTCCATATCTTCGTAGCGGTCGTTGGGATCGATCGACAAACCGCGCAGAATCACCTTCTCCAACCAACCCGGCACGCCGCTGCCCTTCGGCGGCGGCGTGAGTTCTTCGATGAAAAGGCTCTTGCGCCGATCAAAGGGTGGCTGACGGTAAAGCGCGGTGTAGAGGGCGACGCAAAAGCTGAACTGATCACTGCGGGCGTCGACGGTCGCTTTCTTGAGCTGCTCCGGCGCCATGAAGGCCGGTGTTCCCACCATGCTGCCGGTGCGAGTCAGTCGACGATCGAGCGCCGAGCCCGTGCCCTCCACCGACGCCGACGGCCCAACGTCCTGGAGGCGCACGTCCACCAAACCGGAGCCTCCCGCCTGTGGATCTCGAGCCGGCTCAGAGGTGGCCGTCTCGGATGCCGGCCTAGGCGCGGCCGGCTCAGGCGCGGCCGGCTCAGGCGCGGCCGGCTCAGGCGCGGCCGCTCCAGGCGCGGCCGGCCCAGGCCGGGCCAATCCAAAATCCGCAACTTTCACTCGTCCGTCATGGCCCAACAACACATTCGCGGGTTTGAAATCCCGGTGCAAAAGACCCGCTCGATGAGCTGCCCACAGCCCTTCACCCGCTTGCAAAAAAACTTCTACGACCCGCTGCCACGGGGGCTCCTGCGCTTCGAGCCATTCGCGCAAGTCCAACCCGTCGATGTGCTCCATGGCAATGAAGACTTGGCCCCCGGTGACCCCGAGATCGTGGACCGCCACCACATTCGGATGGCTGAGCTTGGCCAGGGCTTGGGCCTCCCGCAGCAGCCGCTGTTGGGCCTCGTCCCGGGCTTGATCGGGGTAGGCCTCCGCGCGCAACAACTTGAGGGCGATTTTGCGATCGAGCTCCGGATCATAAGCGCTGTAGACCACGCCCATGCCCCCGCCACCCAAATATTCGAGCACCACATACCGGCCGATCGCAGCGCCACGATCCAGGGACTGCGGTTCTGAACGGCCGAACTCCGGGGGAGGAGGTCCGTGGGTTTCGGTGGTGAGGAGAGAGTCTTCGTTCATAGTTGGTCCGAGTTTTGCTTACTCAGAGCTGTGCAATCTATCAGGCCGCGGCGAGGGATGGCCGTCGACCCCCTATCGCTAATTGAAAATATGGAGTTCAAACGTGCGACTTTCTCAAATCAGCTCAAATCTATCGCCCTCCCTCACCTCCACCCCAGTCGCGGATCCCCTTTCCCACCGGGGCCAAGCAGCCGGCCTCCGACGAGCGTACCGGCTCACCGGCGAAATCGGAGACCGCAAATGCTCGTTCCAACTCGCAACACCGACCCTGACCGTCGGCTCCCATCGAGACAACGACTTAGTGTTGCCGGTGAGCGGCATTTCACGACGCCACGCCGTCTTGCGCATCACCGACGGCCAAGTGACCGTCGAGGACCGGGGCAGCAAGAACGGAACCTGGATCAATGGCCGACGGATCGGCCGAGCGCAGCTGGCCAAGGGTGACGAACTGAGCCTCGGAGGGGTGATCCTACGCCTCGAAACTTCCCATCCTGAAGATGCGAGGCTCGCCCTGAGCTTCGACGGCCCGAGCTTGCCCGCCGACGACTCTTCGTGGGCCGGTCTGCGCGACTCGCGCGACACCGAGATGATGTCCCGTGCCGCCGGATCGAGCGCAGTACCGTCCCCCCGTGCACCGCGGCTGAGCTTTCCCGACGGACACGTAGTCGGGCGATCCACCGGTATCCAGCAGCTTTATCGAGACATGGAAGCCGTAGCCGGAGGCCGTTATCCGATCTTGATTTTGGGCGAAACCGGCAGCGGCAAAGAAATGATTTCGCGCACCCTGCATCGATCCTCCCCACGCCGTGAGCTACCGTTCGTGACCGTCAATTGCGCCGCCATTCCCGCGGATCTGATCGAGGCGGAAATGTTCGGGGTCGCCAAAGGAGCGGCAACCGGTGTGGAAGCGCGCCCCGGCTGCTTCGCCCGCGCCGACGGCGGCACCCTCTTCCTCGACGAGGTCGGCGAGCTGCATCCCGAGCTCCAAGCCAAATTGCTGCGAGCGCTGGAATACGGTGAGGTCCAGCCGGTGGGCGGCAAGGTCATGCAGATGGACGTCCGAGTCATCTCCGCCACCAACGTCGACTTGGAACGACAAATCGCCGACGGCCGTTTTCGCGCCGATCTCTACTATCGATTAGCCGCTTCGGTGATTCAAGCCCCGCCCCTGCGCCACCGTCGCGAAGACCTACCGCTCTTGATTCAGCATTTCGTCGAGCGATTCGCCGACGAACTCGACCTCAGAGTGCGCGGCGTCACCCAACGGGCCCTGGATCTGCTGGTCCAATACCCATGGCCGGGCAACGTCCGCGAGCTGATTCACGAGCTCCTACAAGCGGTGCAAAAAATCGCCTCTTACCAGGCCCTGGACTCTTCCCTGCTGAGCGACAAGGTCCGTCGACACAACCAAAACGAGCCCAGCCGAGACGAGCCCAACCAAGACGAGCCCAACCAAGACGAGCCCAGCCCCGAACTCCGCGCCGCCACCGCTCCGGTCGAGCCGTCGGCGGAAAGTCCACGGGCTTCGGGCGAACACGAGCCGCTTCCCCATCTGATCTTGAAACAACACGTCGCCGAGGTCGAAAAACGCATTGTTGCCATGGCTTTGGAAAGAGCTGACGGCAACCGCACCTTGGCGGCCCAGCTGTTGCAAATCTCCCGCAACACCCTGGCCACTAAGATGGCTATGTATGGCTTGGCCAAGGATGGAACCGATCATTGATCGGGTAGACACGACCGGCTCGAGGGCGCGGGCACGGTGAACAATTGGTTCTCCGGTGGCGCCCCGAACGGCGTTTGTGCCGGCCCCTTTGTGCCGGCTCCAGCGGTGACCAGAACTTCTCGCTGCCGACGACGACGGCAACTCTCGACAACCGAAAGTTGAAGATTTCTCTATTCCAAGCGCCAATTTTTCGGAGATCCGATATTGATTTACCACTGAGGCCCCTGCTTTTAACCAAAGCATGAGTCCTTTGGGCCAATTAGGCCCATGCCGGCCCAGGGATCGAATCTTTTCGCTTGCCTATCGATTGAGGCGTATGTATACTGCCGGACATATCTAATGTGTTTTCAGTCCGGGACCCGTCCGCGCGGTCAGGTCGGCATTAGGTCGTTCCTGAATATTTTGGCCCAGAATTTTGGGTTGCGCGCGGGCGTTAGGACACACTTAAACGTGGAGATGGTAATGAACAAGCTGCGTCATGTAGCAAGGAATTCCTGTATCTCGGCCATAGCGCTGGCCCTGCCCCTGGCAGGCGCGCTCCAGGCCCAGGTAGAACCTGTAAAAGCCCCCAACGTGGCCGCGAAAGCTTTCAAGCACGCGGACCTCACCGTCGAAGAGTATTACGAGACTCTCGACTCCCTCGCCGGCGTTTCCCGCGGAGCCGCCGTCCAAGCCCGCCAGGACCTCAACGATCTTTCGATCAACACCGAAACCGCCCGGATCGACAAGCGAACCGGCCGTTTCGTCACCCTGATGCCGACGACCCCTCTCCTGCCGGGTCGTGGCGTGGGCAACGACCTCACCTGGGCCGATCTCGGCCGGGCAGCGGCACCCACCGATCGTGAGCAACTGGAAGCCGAAGCGCTTGCAGCCTTCAACGACTACCTATTCGTCAACCAAGCTCAGCTGGGTCTCGACCTCGCCGAACTCGGCAAAGAGCGGATCGCCTCCCACAACGATGGCGACCTCTTCCAAATCCACATTCCGCGCGTGATCGACGGCATTCCGGTCCGTGGAGCCAGCCTTTCGGCCGTCATCGGCCAAGGCAACTTGACCCTCATGAGCATGAGCCGCTGGGGCGATCGTCCCGCCGGTCAAACTCGCCCGAGCATCAATGCCGACAAAGCTCGCAAATTGGCTGAAGAATACTTGGCTCCGCTGCGCGTCACCCGCGAGAGTGGCAAAGCCGAGCTGGTCTACTTGCCCATGGCCAATGGCGTCAGCCGCTCGGCGGTGAGCTTGGGCCAAGGCTACCGTTACGAGCTGGCTTGGGGCATCAACGTCCAGGTCGCCGGTGACGGTGGTAACTGGGAAGTTTTGGTCAACGCCAAAACCGGCGAAATCCTCGCCAACGAAGATACCAACCACTACCTTGAAGCCAAGGGTGGCGTGCAACCCGTGACCAACGACGGCGCGGTTCCGGACGGTGTCGAAGTCGCCGGTGAGCCCATGTCCTTCATGACCGTCGGCAGCCAAATCACCGACACCGGCGGCAACTACACCGCCACCGGCAGCCAAACGGCCCGCTTCTACGGCCCCTACGTGAACATGGCCGACAACTGCGGTACCGACAGCTTGACCCAAAGCGGTGGCATCGATTGGGGCACCTCCGGCGGCACCGATTGCACCACCCCTGGATTCGGCGGCGCGGGCAACACCCATGCGTCCCGCGATGGTTTCTACGAGCTCAACAAGCTCAAGGAAATGGCCCGTGGCTTGCTACCTTCCAACAGTTGGTTGCAGAATCGTCTGACCGCCAACATGAACATCAACAACTCATGTAACGCGTTCTGGAACGGTTCCACTGTCAACTTCTACCGCTCCGGCGGTGGCTGCGCCAACACCGGTGAAATCGCCGCCGTATTCGATCACGAGTGGGGCCACGGCATGGACGCCAACGATGTCAACGGTGGCATCGCCAGCCCGTCCGGTGAAGGTATCGCCGATATCTACACTGCTCTTCGCCTAAACACCTCCTGCATCGGCCGTAACTTCTTGTCGACCAACTGCACCGGCAATGGCGACCCTTGCACCAACTGCTCGGGTGTGCGCGACATCGACTATCTGAAGCGTCAATCGGGTAACCCACACACCTACACCTGGTCCAACAGCAACTGCGGCGGCAGCGTCCACTGCGTTGGCGGCGTCTACTCCGAGGCCGTGTGGTCCCTGTGGAAGCGCAAGCTGCAAAGCTCGCCTTATAACTACGACAACAACACCGCGCACGAAATCGTCAATCGCTTGACCTACATCGCTGCCGGTGCCACCAGCACCTGGTTCTCCGGTGGACCGCCCAACGGTGGTTGCTCCGGCTCCAGCGGTTATAAGAACTACCTCGCTGCCGACGACGACAACGGTAACTTGAACGACGGTACGCCGCACATGACCGCGATCTACCAAGCGTTCAACGATCAGCAGATCGCCTGTACCACCCCAACCGTCCAGAATTCCGGTTGCTCCGGAACACCGACGAGCGCTCCGACTGTCACCGCTACCGGTGGCAACAACTCCGTGGCCTTGAGCTGGGGCGCGGTCTCCGGTGCGTCCAGCTACTCCGTCTTCCGCACCGAAGGTGTCTTCGGCTGCGACTTCGGTAAAGTCAAGGTCTCCAGCCAACAGACTGGAACCTCGTTCAACGACTCCGGCCTACAAAACGGCCGTGACTACTCCTACGTGGTCATCCCCATGGGCTCCTCCCCGGGTTGCTTCGGCCCCGCGTCCTCCTGCACCACCGGTACACCCACGGGTGGCGGCGGTGGCGGTGGTGGCGGCGGTGGTGGCGGCGGCGGTG
>CBDUGP010000090.1:0-40180 GCA_965366625.1 uncultured bacterium | reverse complement strand
CCTCAGAAGCCTCTTCCGCCGCAGCCTCGACAGCGGGCTCTTCAGCCGCCGGCTCTTCTGCAACAGCTTCCTCAGAAGCCTCTTCCGCCGCAGCCTCGACAGCGGGCTCTTCAGCCGCCGGCTCCTCTGCAACAGCTTCCCCGGCAGCCGCCTCTTCCGGAGCGGCCTCTTTAGCGGCGGCTTCCGGCGCGTCCGAGGCACCTTCGTCCGCTGCCGCTTCGACGACCTCGGCTTCTTCAACTTCCTCTTCGACAACCGCAGCACTGCTGCTCGCGCGCCGTTTCGATTCAGCCGCTTCCAGCTCGGTAATCTCAGCCTCATCGGGCTGCGGAACACCTCGCATCGTCAAGCCGACTTTCTTGTCGTCCTCTTCGATCCGAAGAATCCGGGCGCTGACCCAATCACCGACCTTGTAGTGGTCTTCCAGTCTACCACCAGGCAGATCGATTTCCGAGATGTGGGCCAATCCTTCCAGACCTTCGTAGATGTCGATGAACAGACCGAAGTCCGTCACATTGACGATCTTGCCGTCAAGGGTATCACCCACGTGGTGTTGATCCACGAAGTTGTCCCACTCGTTGGGCAAGAACTCCTTGATCGACAAGGAAACCCGTTGGTTGCCGACGTCGATGTTGGTGATCCGAGCCTTGACCAAATCGCCCTTCTTGAGCACCTCACTGGGATGTTTCACCCGCTTGGTCCAGCTCATGTCGGAGACGTGGATCAGACCGTCGATCTCGTCGGTGATCTCGACAAAGGCACCGAAGTCGGTCAAGTTTCTGACGCGACCCTCGATGATCGAGCCCATCGGATAGGAATCCGAAAGCTCTTCCCATGGATTGCGCTCGGTCTGGCGCAAGGAAAGGCTGATCCGGCGTTGATTCATGTCCAGCTCGGAAACGATGGCTTCCACCGTATCGTCAACGGACACAATCTTGGCGGGGTTGACCACCTTCTTGGTCCAAGACATCTCGCTGACGTGGATCAAACCCTCGACACCCTCTTCGATTTCGACGAAGGCACCGTAGTCGACCAAGCTGACCACCCGGCCGCGCACTCGCGAGCCGATCGGGTACTTCTTGTCGACCAAAGTCCACGGATCCTCTGAGCGTTGCTTGTATCCGAGGGAAACGCGCTCGCTCTCTTTGTCGAACTTCAACACCACGATCTCGACGTCGTCGCCGACACCGAAATGCTCCGAGGGATGGTTGACCCGGCCCCAAGAGATATCCGTGATGTGAAGCAGGCCGTCGATTCCACCGAGATCGATGAACACACCGTAATCGGTGATGTTCTTGACCACGCCGGGAAGCTTGGCACCTTCGACCAACTTTTCGAGGGTCTCTGTCTTCTTCTTGGCGAACTCTTTTTCAAGGACGGCCTTGCGCGACAGGACGATGTTGTTGCGCCGGCGATCGAGGCTGATGACCTTGAACTGAAGCTCCTCACCTTTGAGGGACTCCAGATTCTTGACCGGGCGAATATCCACGAGGGAACCCGGCAGGAAAGCCCGCAAGCCGACATCGACGGTCAAGCCGCCTTTGATCCGATCGATCACCCGTCCAGTGACGATCTCACCATCCTTATATGCGGTTTCGATCTCTTGCCAAACCCGCATGCGCTCTGCTTTTTGCTTGGACAGAAGGACGTGGCCCTCCGTGTCCTCGGTTTTTTCGAGCAGTACCTCGACCTCATCGCCTGCTTTGACGGTGAGTTCGCCGTTCCGATTGATGAACTCATCAACCGGAATCAGGCCCTCGCTCTTGTAACCGACGTCGACGACCACCTCGCTGTTTGTGATCTCGACGACATAACCCGTGACGATTTCGCCCTCTTCGAGATGCCTCATGCTCTCGTCGTAAAGAGCGACGAGCTGGTCGTAGTCCAGCTCCATCTCGTCGGCTGGGCCGCCGATTCCTGCAGTCGTCTCGTCGTTAGTGTGTTCCATAATCTTCGAAAACCTCCTCTTTTTATGTCGATCAGGAGCCGAAACCCCTGTCGCATGCTGCGTCGCCGTGCTTCAGAAGCGAGCGAGATCGGCGGTCCTCCAGCGGCTCAACGAGATTTTCGAAGAGAAACGGCGGTGTCAGAGCTGACCTCGTTTTCGCACAGGCAGGGTGTCGGCGGGGGCCCGAACGGGCGGGTGGCCGGGGGAGCCGGTGGCTCGCTGCTTGCCTGAAGCACGGGGGCTTGGAGTATAGGGAGGGCCAATCCCAGTGTCAACCGACGTTTGAGGCTCCGGAAGACCCTATTTCGCCCTTCGCTCGACGCAGGGCCGAAATGATTTCTGAACTCACTTCTTCGTTGGATTCTCGGGTTTCGGCGGCGTTTAGAGCTTCGATTGCTGAAGGGCCTCCGATCCGCCCTAAGGCCCAGGCCGCATGGCGTCTCACCACCTCGTCAGGCTCTTCTTGAAGAGCCGCAGACAGAGCGGGCACATAGGTCGACGAGCCGCGATTTCCCATCGCCACCGCCGCATTCCGCTTCAACCCTTCCAATTTGGCGCGCTTCATCGGACTCTTGATGAACCGTGCGACGTAACCCTCTCGATCGAGCCCCAAGAGCCCCTGGAGATCGAGTTCCCGCCTCTCAGCCGGCATCCTCAAGCGCTCGTGGTCGCCTTCGGCCGCCTTGTAATTCCACGGACACACCTCTTGGCAGATATCGCAGCCGAAGACCCAATCTCCGACCATCTCTTTCACCGCCTCGGGAAAGTCTCCACGATGCTCGATCGTCCAATAGCTAATGCAGCGATTGGCGTCTAAACGATAGGGCTCGGGCAAGGCGCCGGTCGGGCAAAGGTCCAGGCACCGGGTACAGCGACCGCAAATATCCGAGAGGGTGTCTCCGGGCTCCAAATCCAGGGTCAACAAGATCTCACCCAGCAGGAAGTAGGAACCCCATTCGCGATGCAGAAGGTTGGTATTCTTGCCCTGGACACCCAGCCCGGACCTTGCCGCCAGCTCCCGTTCGAGAATCGGCCCCGTATCGACGTAAGAACGGGTGGTGGCGCCTGGAAACGCGGCTTCGATTCGTCTCCCGAGGGCTTTGAGCTGCTTGCCCATGATGTCGTGGTAGTCCCTGCCGTGGGCATAACGTGCGACCCGCGGCCACAGATCCCCTTCCGCTTCAGGCTCACCGTTCAAGGGGTAGTACTGAAGAGCAACGCAAAGGGCGGAGACCGCCCCCGGCAGGATCTTGCGCGGGTCTTCTCGCAGCTCCACTCGACGGGAAATCCACTCCATTCCGGCGTGATCACCACGATCGAGCCATTGTCGAAACCACTCACCTTGGCCCGACGGCACCAACTTTGCCGCACCGACCCGGGTGAATCCGGCTTCGAGAGCCCAGGATTTGAGAGTCTCTGTCAGCTCCGTGCGACTGGGCTGGGAATCAGCCATCCGCGACTTCAGCCAGCTCTTCGTCGCCCGGCTCGCCGGTTTCTTTGCCAGCTTCTTCTTCGGCTTCTTCTTCGGCTTGGGCTCGGCGGATAATGCCCACCATGCGCTCGACGATTTCCGCGGGCAGCAAGTCCGAAGCGTCAATCTCAAAGTGGCTCTCATCGCGAACCAAGGGCGAGTCTTCCCGCCCTTCGTCGCGGCTATCTCTCTCTTCGAGATCCTTCATGACCTCTTCAAGGGTCGATCCACGCCCGGCGGCTACCAGCTCCCGATGACGTCTTTCGGCCCGGACCTCAACTTTGGCGTCGAGAAAGAACTTGAAGGGAGTTTCAGGAAAAACCACCGTACCGATGTCACGCCCTTCCAGCACGGCGCCACCCCGTCGAGCGAAGATCCTCTGCAACTCGACCATGCGCTTGCGCACTGAAGAATGGGCGGAAACGAGAGACGCCGCGCGGCTCACCTCTGGGGTGCGAATACGTTGGCCCACGGGCTCTCCGCGGAGCAGAACCTCGACACCACCATCGCCGTCACCCCGTAACTCTAGATCGATCTCACGCACCAACCGACGCATGGCCCGCCGATCCTCGGGATCCGAACCGTCCTCGAGAGCTTGCAAAGCAACCGCTCGATACATAGCACCGGTATTGAGCATGGGAAGGCGCAGGCGTTTAGCCAACTGTTTGGCAACCGTGCTCTTTCCCACCCCGGAAGGACCGTCGATAGCTACGATAACTGGCGCTTTGGTCATCGGGGATTCCTTCTACCAGAATTCTTTGGACCACGACTCGGGCCGCGGCCGGACTTGGCTCCACCCGATCCGGAACTCGGACGGCTGGGCCTTGATTTTGAGCCGGCGGATCTAGAAGGACCGCCCGGTCTCGACTTCCTTGCACCGCCACCCGCACCTGTTTTGGGTTTTCCACCCGTGGCCGGGGACGGTTTGTTCCTGCCGCGGGGGCGAGACGGCTCCGCCGACCGGCCTCGCTCCTTGGAATCACTTCTTCCACTTCGAGGCTTCGGGCCGTCTTCGGCCACCTTGCGACCCGGTCGTGCCATCCGTCGTCCCCTGCCCAGCACAGGAGCCTTGGTCGACCCCGATTGGAGGCTCTCGATCTCTTCTGGGGTCAGATCTCGCCACCCGCCCCGTGGAAGCTGTGCATCAACGACCGAACCGATCGCCACTCGCCTGAGGCGTTGGACCGGATGCCCGATACGCAAGAACATCTCGCGGACCTGCCTCGTGCGCCCCTCACCGATCGCCACCCGCCACCACGAATTGGTGGACGAGTCGCGCATGCCTTCGGGCCCGGTGAAGGAGCTTATTCGTGCCGGAGCGGTGAGTCGCCCATGCAGTCTCACGCCCCCGCGCAACCTGTCGATATCCCCGGGTTTGGGATGCCCTTTCACTTTGACCTCATAGGTTTTGACACAGCCAAAGCGAGGATGAGCTACTCGATGAGCAAAATCGCCGTCGTCGGTGAGTAGGAGCAGGCCTTCACTGTCGTAGTCGAGCCGACCGACCGGCACCAACCCCTTACGCATCCGCTCCGGCACAATTTCCAACACCGTGGCCCGTCCTTCAGGATCGGATGCCGTGGAAACCACCGCTCGGGGTTTGTTGACCAGCAAGTAGACTCTGACTTTCTGGCTGGCCTTGATCCTTCGGCCATCTACTTTGACGGCATCTTCGGCCAGATCGGCCCGGTCGCCCAGCTGAGCATCTTGGCCGTTCAGGGTGACCCGGCCTTGGCGGATCATTTCCTCCGCCTGGCGGCGGGAGGCAACTCCTGCGCGGGCCAGTATTTTTTGTAATCTCTCACGGCTCATGATTTTGTCCTTTGTCCCCTGATGCGAACTCGGCCTGGGATATTTCATCAGAATCGGATTGGGAACCCTGATCAGCCACTTGCTCTCCGGGTATTGCTTCGTGGTCTTCGGGTGGATCCTTGAACTCGGTTTCGCCGTCATCCTTGGAAACGGATTCAACTTCCTCGTCTCCCGTCGGCTCGGCATCCTGTTGCAGGTCCCCGTCCAAGTCGGGCTCGGCCGCTTCAATAGGTAGCTCCGCGGCTTCTGCGGCTTCCTGCCGCTTCCGATCTTCTTCCTCTTCTTGAAATTGCCACTGGTCGTCTTCAGCAGCCTCGATTTCCGCTGCCTCGAAATCGGCAATCTCTTCGGCATCTGGGCTCGATCCTTCGGACGAAGCCTCACTATCCCCGCTGAACAACTCTTCGAATTGCTCTAAGGGTGGCAGCTCCTTCAAGGATCGTAGACCAAAATGCATCAAGAACTCGCGGGTCGTGGCATAAAGAAAGGGCTTGCCCACAACCTCTTTTCTACCGGCAACTCGAACCAGCCGACGCTCCAGCAACGTCTTCAGCACCCCTTGGGAGCCGACCCCGCGAAGTTCGGCAATTTCCGGTGCGGTCACCGGTTGCCGATACGCCACGATGGCCAGGGTTTCCAAGGCCGGCATGGAGAGCTTATTGGATCCCGACACCTCAAAAAAGCGGCGAAGATAACTGTGTAGGTCCGGACGGGTGACCAAACGCAGACCACCGGCCGCCTCGTCGAGCAAGAATCCTGCATCGGAGCGCTCGCGATAACGTTCCAGAACCGCTTCCACTGCCAGCTCCGCTTCCGCTTGTTGGCCGGAATCGAAAACCTCCAACAGCTTGTCGCGGGAAACCGGGTCGTTGGATACGAAGAGAATCGCTTCGACCACCGCCTCCATCTCATTGCGGGCGGTCATGCTTGAATCATCTCCAGCTCACCCGCCTCCAACTTGCGGTCCGTGCGGTACAAAAGCAGCGAGCCTTTCGCAGTCTGGTGCAATCGCACCAATTGGAGCTTGGCGAGTTCGAGCACCGCCAGGAAAGCAGCCACGGCCTCGCGTCGACCCGAAAGACTGCGCAAGTCGTCGAGCAGGTCGACGGCCCTACCCGAACTCAGCCGATTCAGCAGGCGCTCGAATTGATCTCGAACCGAAAACGTCTCACCGAGCAACACCATCGGCTCTGGATTCTCTCGCTCATAACGGTCCAACACGGATTTGAACGTTCTCAGCAGATCGAACATTGAAAGATCGCTGATATCGACCTCCGGGTATTCATCTCTAGCGATACGCCGCATCTCGTCACTCTTGCGCGGCCACATGCCCCGGCGCAGGCTGTCGACCTCCGCCAAGCTCTGAGCCGCATCCTTCAGCCTGCGATATTCCAACAACCTCGCCACCAGATCCTGGCGCGGGTCCTCATGGATCTCCTCGCCCTTAAGGGTCTTGGGCTTGGGCAAGAGCAGCTTCGACTTGAGGTGGATGAGATAGGAAGCCATGTAGATGTATTCACCCGCAATATCCAGGCTGAGTTCGTCCATAAGGTGCAGGTACTCGTGGAATTGGTCGCAAATCAAAGCGACAGGAATATCCACGAGTTCGACCTTATTGAGACGGATCAGATTGAGCAGAAGATCCAAAGGACCTTCAAATTCCGGCAGCCGGACGCGCCAGGATTCCGGCAAGGAGCCGGTGGTGATCAGTGGACTGGCCATGGGCGATACGCTTCGGGAAGTGGTCGTGGCTCCCGCGATCCTCGGATCGCGATCGACCCACGTCGGCAGGACGGCGGACTATACAGCAAAACAGGACGCTGTGGCGCTCTCGATGCTCCAGCCGCTCCTCAGCTCAAGTGGAAGATCGTTTTGATCAGCCCGAAACGGACTTCATCACCTTCATGGAATTCAACCGGAACCCCGGTTTCGACCCGTTCGCTGTTGATGAACGTGCCGTTCATGGTGCCGATCTCCTCCCGTAGATAGAACTTCTCGCCCCTACGGAAAATCTTTGCGTGCCGCCTGCTGATCGACCGCTGGGCATCCGCTGGAGTCAGGTCGATATCGGGATTGATTCCGGTCACCGGGTCCCGTCTGCCCACGGTCGTTTCGCTGCCCGCCGCGAGATAGAACTCGATTCCGGAGCCTTCCTGGATCAATCTCTCGGGACCCTTCGCCGATTGAGCACCGTTCTGGGCCGGAACCTCAGGCGCCTGGCTTTCCGTGGAGCCGAGCACCTGCCTCAACATCTGATCCGTATCACGCAACCGCCTCGACAGCTTGCGCATCATACGTACCGCGATCTCCGGATTCTTCTTCAACATGGAGTCGAAAGTGGAACCGTTGATCGGCAACAGACGAACATCGCCCAGGGCCCGAGCGCTTGCCGTGCGCGGCTTATCTTCGAGAATCGACATCTCGCCGAAGAAATCACCTTGGGACAAGACAGTCAGGCGGCGTTCTTCGCCCTTGAATTGTTTCAGGATCTCCACTTGTCCGTCTTGCACCACATACATTTCCGTACCGAGCTCTCCTTCGCGAAAAACGAATTCATCGGCGCCAAGCTGCAAGGTCAGCTTCGCCTTTTTCGAGCTCGTGGACTTGAAGACTGTTCTCACCATGTGCAATCGCCCTCAACGTCGTGTCGAGATCCTGCCGGGTCGAGGTCCTAGGGGCCGACTCGAAGTTGGCCGGCGCGAGGATCGAGCCGTGCATTCAAGCCCAAAGGAAGGGTCAAGCTAGGACAAGCATGCCCAGCTTTTAACCCCTTGGCTAAAGGCCAGGGAAAGTCGTTTGCCAAGGCTGTAAGCACCATTTCGAGGGTGACTTGCCCGTCCATAGCGGTGGGCTCCTGGCCGCCTTCGCCGTGAAGATGACCGACGATCAGAGCCTTGATCTTGGTCAGCGTACCCGACAGGCGCAGGTGGGTCAACATGCGGTCGAGGCGGTAAGGCGGCTCGTTGAGATCTTCAATAAACAGCAGCGCGTCGTCGAGTTCGATCTCCCACGGAGTGCCCAGCAGCGAAACCAAAAGGCTCAAGCAACCTCCCAGCAGCCTGCCCTCGACCGGCTCCCCATGCTCACACGCCTGAACTGCATAGGACTGTGGAAAATCCCCCGCCAGGTTCGCCAGCAGGCTAGCCCGCTCAGCCTCGGTCAAACCTCGAGCGAGGTCCGCAGCCACCATGGGTCCGTGAAAGGCGACTAGGCCCAGCCTCGTTACGAGGCCATTCAAGAGCGGAGTGAGGTCGGAGTACCCTAAATAGGCACGTGGGTATCTGCCGATCCGCTGCCAATCCAGCCGGGGCAGAAGCCGATTGAGGCCCCAACCACCGCGGGTAAAAAAAATTGCTTTGATCGACGGGTCATCCGCCAGCCGGTAGAAGCTCTCGAGCCGCTCGTGATCCTGCCCGGCAAAAAGCCCATGGCTCTGCCGCGCGTTGGAAGCCAATTCCACTTCGAAGCCGAGCTGCTCAAGGGCCCTTAATCCTGCGTCCAGACGGTCCCCGTCAACCGGACCCGAAAGGGCGGCTACCCCGACTCGGTCGCCCGGAAATACCGACGGTGGCGGCTGCACGGATCGCCGGCGGACGTCACTCATCGACAGGTCCCATTCGGCCTGCTCCCTTGGCGGGGCGACCCAGGCCGGGTGCTCCAGGTCTTGGGATTGGAAGCCTGTAGGCCGTCGCTAGATCATCGACCAGCAAAATGAATCCCCAAATTCGATTCAAGGAAAGAAAAGTGCGAAGAGGGCCTATAAGCCGGATTCTGTTGTCCACTCGCGTGAACCGGTCATCATTCCTCTGGGCCCTGCGTTGCCATAGGGCTCTAGCGACCTACCCGGAAACGCCACCGCCGAAGCGGCACACGGGACAGGCGGCCCGCTATCGTTTCCCTATTTGGTCTTGCTCCGCATGGGGTTTACCGTGCCCTCGTCGTCGCCGACAAGGCGGTGCGCTCTTACCGCACCCTTTCACCCTTACCTCTTTCGAGGCGGTCTGCTCTCTGCTGCACTTTCCGTCGCGTCGCCGCGCCTCGCCATTAACGAGCATGCTGCCTGTAGGAGTCCGGACTTTCCTCCCCGAAGGGCGATCACCCAGCCCTCTTCACCGGTCGATCTTATCCGAATCCGGGAGTGAAAACGTCACGATTCGATCTGGTTCCTTTCCGATACAGCCGGCGGACGGCCGCCGATGGATCACCGGGGGATCACCTCTTCTTGCGTCTCAGGATGCTCCTTAGGCCTCCGGCAGAGGGGGCCGAGCCAGAGACCCCGATGCGCCCCAAGGCCTCCGAGGCCGCGACATTGTCGGGCATCAGCTCTAACGCTTTCTGATATTTCTGGCGCGCCTCTTCGACCTGTTCTTGGTCTTCGAGCAGTTTGCCCAATGCGAGATAGAGCCCGGCGTCGTCGGGCGCCTTCTCAAGTGCCTGCCGATAGCTTTCCACCGCATGACGACGCCAACGTGGATTCTTACTTTGGGCCTGACCCAACGCGGCAAAATACTCGGGCCGGGGATCCATTCGAACGGCTTCCTTGAGCAACTCGACAGCCATGGAATACTCCATATCCGCCAGGCACGAGGAGCCTTGAATGAAGTTTCGCTTGGCCATGATCTTCTTTTCCTCGTCACGCCGCTCGGGATCCACCTCGACCTTTTGATGCAAGCCCATCATGGTGTTGTAGCTGGATCTCCGCACCGGATCCGAAAGGCTCAGATAGGCCTCTGTGGCCTTTTCGAAAAGCAGCCGCAAGGCGTCCTCTTTGCCCACCAGACCGAGCCGTCCGGCATGTTTCGGATGAACCTCTCGAGCCAGACGCTCGTAGGCTTCTGGGACCGCCGATTCATCGGCATCGACCTCGAGACCCAGGAGCTGATAGTGATCCAGATCCCCAACCTTGCCCAATAGGTCGGCGATTTTCTTTCGATGTGACTCTTGATCGAGCTCTGTGGCCTGAAAATCGAGCGACTCGCCGATGCGCTCCAAGAAACGTCCGACAATCTTGGCGGAAACCAGCGGTTCCTTGGTGGTATTCGGCAAAACACCGCCGTCGACCAAACCCACCACCCAGAGCTGCGCCAAACCGCGCAGCAGGCCGAGGCGATCTCCGCCCGAGCGCAAGAGATCAGCGAGGGTCGTAGGGCGCTCGAGCAGCACGAGAGCGCGGGTCATCTCAGGCTCCAAAGCCGGCAGCTGCTCTAGGGCCGGTGTGGATTCTCGACTTCTTAGTTTAGTGGAGTCGCCGCCTACCAAACGGACCAAGGTGGGCTCGTCGATCTCCCCTGCTACAGCCTGCAACAACATGCAGACCGTCGGCAGCGGACCCAACAGCTCCACGCCTCCCGGTCCGTCCTGTCGCCAGCGTACCAAGGGTTCGCCATGGCAGCGTTCGAGCAATCGCTGGGATAAATCCGCAACTGCCATGCGCACGACCGGATCCGACGCCGGTCTCGGAATGGACGAAGCCTTCTTGACCGCATCCTCTAACCCTTCGGCTAACGGCCCGTCTCGATCCACGAAGATCTCACCCCGTCGGAGATAAATTTCATCGCCGGACCCTTCGAAGATCAGGCTCCCGCTTCTGCGCGCCAAATAGGCACTTCTCAGCAATTCAAGCCAGCTTTTCGATTCGCCGACAGATTCGGAACCGATCATAGGGAGCTTCCTTTCGACACGAGCAATCAATCGTCGGGCACGTGGTCAGGGGCCCGAACCGGCACTGCAGGAGCTCGATCTGAGCTCGGTTGGCGGCCTATGAGAGCGGGGGGCAAGAGGATGTGATTTAAGGTCGGCAATCGCGACCGTGAGCGCCGAGGCGTTCGGACTCGATCGAAAGCGACACCATCGATTGAACGGAGACAATATCAAAATCGCCTCCCCAAACGTTAAACGGACTCTCTCGACGGAACCCCCGCGGCCCCGGCGTCTACCTCGTCCCCATCCTCCGGCCCCGGCGAATGGAGCTGCTCGAAGACCTGTCGGCCGAGCTTGGGGCCCAAAAATCCCTGAAGATCCTGCTGGGAGGCCGACTCGACCCCCGTCAAGCTACCGAAGTGGCTGAGCAGCTGTCGCCGGCGCCGCGGGCCGATACCCTGAATTCGATCCAGCCGGCTGCCCAACGTGTTCTTTTGCCGACGCCGCCGATGCCTGGACACTGCAAATCGGTGGGATTCGTCCCGCACTTCCATCAGCAACTGCAATCCCGGATCGTCCTTTGGCAGGCGCAAGGGCTCCGGGCGACCCGGCACGTAAACTTCCTCTTCCCGCTTGGCCAGGCCAATGATTGCCGTTTCCTCGACGCCGAGCACCTCCAAAGCCGCTAGCGCTGCATTCAGCTGCCCTCGCCCACCATCGATTAAGATGAGATCGGGCATGGCCCCAACCTCGTCTAAGACCCGCCGATACCTGCGCTCCACCGCTTGATTCATCGAGGCAAAATCGTCCGGCCCTTCCATGCCCTTGATGTTGAATGAGCGGTAGTCACCCTTGCGCATCTTGCCTTCTTCCCAGACCACCATCGACGCCACTGTCTGGGCTCCTTGGAAATGGGAAATATCGAATCCTTCTATCCGCTGGGGTGGATCGATGAGCCCCAGGTGCTCGGCCAACGCCTTCGCTGCCAAGGCACCTCTACCCTCAGCCCGGAAGCGCCGACGAAATGCCAGCTCCGCATTGCGTGCCGCCAAAGCCACCCGATCGGCCTTGGCCCCGCGGGACGGCATCCGGACGTACACTCGCTCGCCTTTTTTCTCGGACAACCATTCCACCAAGGCGTCTTCCCCTTCCACCGGCGCCGGCAAGTGTATTTCTTTGGGGATGAAGGTCGTCACGTCATAGAGCTGGGGCAAGACTTGATCCAACAAAGTCGAAGCGTCGATTTCCTCCTCTGGGCGCCCTTCCCAAAACAGCTCTCGTCGATCGAGGATTTGACCGTTGCGCATCACGAGGATGGTCAGGCAGACGTTGCCGGCCAAGGCAAAGAGACCGAAGATATCAATGTCCTCCCCGCGCACGGACGAGACCCGCCGCCGCTCCGAAATATCCTCAACCTCAGCCACCAGGTCACGGAGCCGAGCCGCTTCCTCAAAGCCCAGCTCCTCGGACGCTTGCCACATCTGCTGCTTGAGATCGCGTAGAAGCTCATCGTTGCGTCCCTTGAGAAAGAGACGAGCTTGCTCCACCGCCGCACGATAGGCGTCCAACGAGGTCAGGCCGTCGACACAGGGACCCAAACAGCGGTGCATGTCGTGGTAGAGACACGGCCGAGGCAAAGAGCCGTCGATCGGAATGTGGCAGACCCGCACGCCGAAGAGCTTCTGAACCAACTTGATGGCTTTGCGCGCCAAACCCGCCGGCAAATAGGGACCGTAATACTCCGATCCGTCATTCAAAATCCGTCGGGTGAATACGATTCGGGGCCAATCTTCCGCCAGGGTCAACTTCAGGTAGGGATAGGTCTTGTCGTCCCGCAGACGGATGTTGAAGCGCGGCTTCTGCTGCTTGATCCAATTGTTCTCCAAAACCAAGGCTTCCGCCTCGGAGTCGGCGATCAAATAATCCAGTTGAACAGCTTCGTCCAACATCCGCCAGAGACGTGGGCCAAAATCGTCCCGCAGATAGCTTGCCCCACGCTTTCGGAGGGACTTGGCTTTGCCGACATAGAGGGATTCCCCGGACACATCTTTAAAAATGTAGATGCCCGGTCGATCCGGCAGCTTCCGTATCTGTGTCTCTACGGTCTGATTGACGATCGTCACGGCCGCGACCGACTCCGCCCCGGGAAACCCGATCGAATCGAGCCACGATCAGGCATAGATTTGGACCTCTTTGAGTTCTTTGAGTTGGTCGCGATAGGCCGCTGCCTCCTCGAATTCCAAATTTTTGGCCGCTTCGCGCATCTTCTTTTCCAGCACCTTGATTCGCTCACTGATCGGCCGATCCGAAGCTTCGTTCTGGGCCACCCATGCCGGATCCGGACCGCCGGTGGGATAGGTGAATCCCAAATCTCCCATTTTGACCAAGGGCGAGTGGATGTCCTTGAGAATGGTCTTCGGCTCAATGCCGTGGGCTCGATTGTGGGCGTCCTGTTTGGCCCGTCGCCGCGAGGTTTCGTCGAGCGCTCGGCGCATCGAATCGGTGATCCGATCGGCGTAGAAAATCACCCGTCCTTCGGAGTTGCGCGCCGCCCGGCCGGCGGTCTGGACCAACGACGTCTCGGAACGTAAGAAACCTTCCTTGTCGGCGTCGAGAACCGCGACCAGCGCGACCTCGGGTAAGTCCAACCCTTCCCGCAGCAGATTGATGCCTACCAAAACGTCGAATTCGCCGCGGCGCAGTGCGGTGATGATCTCGACTCTCTCAAGGGTCTCGATGTCCGAGTGGAGGTATCGCACGTTGACACCCAGCTCTTGAAAATATTGGGTCAGCTCCTCCGCCATGCGCTTTGTCAGGGTGGTGATCAGGACCCTGAAACCGAAGGCTGTGGTCTTGCGGACCTCCTCGAGGAGGTCGTCCACTTGGCCGGTCGCAGGCCGAACCTCAATTTCCGGATCCAAGAGGCCCGTCGGACGGATCAACTGCTCAGCCACCACGCCTTGGACCTGATTCAGCTCCCAGGGGCCGGGGGTTGCGGAGACGAAGATCCGACTACACGGTTGAGCATCCCATTCGTCGAAGGTCAGCGGCCGATTGTCCAATGCGCTGGGTAAACGAAATCCGAAATTGACCAGAGTTTGCTTGCGGGCCCGGTCACCGTTGAACATGCCACGAACCTGAGGCACGCTTTGGTGACTCTCGTCGACCACCAGGAGCATGTCATCCGGCAGGTATTCATAAAGGGTCGGCGGCGGCTCTCCCTGGGAGCGACCGGTCAAATGCCGAGAATAGTTCTCGATTCCGTGGCAGAAGCCCATCTCGCGCAGCATCTCCAAGTCGAACATCGTCCGCTGCTCGAGTCGTTGGGCTTCCAGCAACTTACCTTGGCGCTCAAAATCCTGCAGGGTAATACGGAGTTCGTCTTCGATGTCCGTGATCGCCCGCCGCATTTGGTCTTCGGGCGTCACATAGTGAGATTTGGGAAAGACCGAGATCCGATCCAGGTCATCGATAATGATGCCCCTGAGGACGTCAAATCTACTGATTCGTTCGACCTCGTCGCCGAAATACTCGATACGCAATCCTTCTTCGGCGTAGTAGGGCAAGATTTCGAGCACATCACCCCGCACCCTGAACGCTCCCGGATAGAGGTCCATGTGGGTGCGCTCATACTGCATGGCTACCAACGCCGCTAGGGCCGAATCTAAGCCTTGGTCGTCGCCGACCTCGAAAAAGCGCAGCATGCCCTTGAAAGCTTCGGGCGATCCGAGACCGTAGATGCACGACACCGAAGCGACGATCAACACATCCCGGCGTTCGAAAAGTGACTTCGTGGCCCGCAGCCGAAGACGATCGATGTCCTCATTGACCGATGTCTCCTTCTCGATGAAGGTGTCGCTCTGAGGAACATAAGCCTCGGGTTGGTAGTAGTCGTAATAGGAAACGAAGTATTCGACCGCGTTATTGGGGAAGAATGACTTGAACTCTTGATAGAGCTGCGCCGCCAGAATCTTGTTGTGGCTCAAGACCAAAGTGGGTCGATTCAGCTTCTCCACCACCTGGGCGATGGTGAACGTCTTGCCGGAGCCCGTCACGCCCAGCAAGACTTGATCGCGTTCCCCGGCCTTGATCCCCTGCACGAGCTGCTCGATGGCTTGGGGTTGATCGCCTTGGGGCTCGAAGTTGGAAACAATCTTAAAGTCCGTCATGAGTAGACCCTAGCAGTCGCCGATCCCGAGCCTCAAGGGCCCCTGGAGCATTAGGTGACAGTGTTGTGTCAGCAATTCTGTAGCCCTAATCGACAGCCTGGCCGGTCCGGCTCCCCCTAACCCGGATCTCCAAGGCCCGGTCGCCGCCAGACCAGGAATCCCCGGCGCAGTCGACGACGACGAAGATCGAGGTCGTAGCCCTGATCCGCCAATCGTCGCGCCGCTTCGCCAAACCATTGACGCACCCCCCAGTTGGACCAGGCTCGACAATCCCGAATCGCTGCTTTCCAATGCTCGAAAAATGAGTGGATACCCGTGCCCGGCTTCATTTCGTGGATCAGGTCTTTCGGCAAGACCGCCTGAAATTGCACCGGGTCGAACCCACCACGGAAGCTGGTGCTGAAAACCAAGGCCTCCCGCCGCCAAAACGTCCCCGACTCGGCGTAATCGACCCGGCGAAGCAGGTTGGCGACCCAGACCCTTCCAGGTGGGTCCGAAGTCCCTTCCACCAGCAGAGCTCCTTCCAAGACACCGACCGCCAGGTTGTTCAAAGCTTCGGCCACCGCTTCCACTGGATATTGGCGCAAGACATTGAAGGCCCGAATTAGACGTACGCATTCGCCCTCCTGCACAGGCAAGTTGAAACCACCCCGACGGAAGCTCACGGCCCGGTCGGCAAAGGGCTCGGCCCGGGCGACTCTTTCCGGGTCGATCTCAACCCCCAAGCCACACAAGTCCGGCGCCAATCTGCGCCACCTAGCGGCGGTTTCGAGGGTCGTAAAGGGTTCTGCTCCGTAACCCAAGTCGACCCACAGGGCGTTTCGCCACCGGCCGTCCCCACGACGCAATAGCTGCGGATCATAGGACGCGAGGAAATTATCGACCCGACGCAGGCGATTGCGCGCGGTCTTGCCGCGGGTCACTTGCCCTTGGGGCTTCAGGTGCCTCTGGGGCTTCGGGGATCGGCTGCGAGCGGCGGCCACGTCCGCGGATCAACCGTCCCGTTTGATTTCGTATTGCTCCATCTTCTTGTAAAGATTGGAGCGCGGAGTGTCGACGCTTTGGGCGGTTTGGGTAACGTTCCAGCCGTGTTTTTCCAGCTGGTGTAAGAGGTAGAGCCGTTCTGATTGCTCCCGAAACTCCCGCATGGTGGGAATGGAAAGCAAGGACTCGGAAAGTTGGGCATGGCCACCGCCCACGATCTGCAAGACGTCTTGTTTTGTGATCTCGTCTCCCGGAGTCAAGATCAACAAGCGCTCCACCAAATTTTTCAGCTCCCGAACGTTACCTTTCCAAGGCAGGGTCTGAAGGTGCTGAAAGGCGTCGTCAGAGAACGGCTTGGACTTGTAGTTGGCGACCTCTGCATTGCGTCGGACAAAGTAATCCACCAAAGCCGGGATGTCCTCGAGATGCTCGCGTAAGGGTGGGGTGCGAATCGGAATGACGTTCAGCCGATAGTAGAGGTCTTCCCGAAACTCGCCCTTTTCGATCGCTTCCTGGAGATTGCGGTGGGTGGCGGCCACCACCCTGACATCTACTTTGACCGTTTTGGCCGCACCCACGGGTTCGACCTCCCCCTCCTGCAAGGCACGCAGCACCTTCGCTTGGGTGCGGGCGGACATATCCCCAATTTCGTCAAGGAAGAGCGTCCCACCGTGGGCTGCCACGAACTTCCCGATCTGCTTGCGCGACGCCCCCGTAAAGCTGCCTTTTTCGTGCCCGAAGAGTTCTGATTCGATCAGCTCATCGGGAATCGCAGCACAATTCACTTGCACGTAGGATTTGTCGCGACGGGGGCTCTGATGGTGAATCGCCCGGGCCACGAGTTCTTTGCCGGTTCCGCTTTCCCCCGTGACCAACACGGTCGCAGTGGTAGGAGCCGCCCGCGAGATCGTTTCTCTCAAGCTTGTAAAAGCCGGAGAATCTCCGATTAGTTGGTCGGGCTCGTGACGAAGAATTCGATTCTCGGTCTTGAGCCGATAACCGTCGATCGCGTTGCGCACTCCCAACAAAACGCGGTCTCGTTGCAGCGGCTTTTCGAAGAAATCGAAAGCTCCGCGACGGGTCGCGTCGACCGCGGTTTCCACATCGGCGTGACCGCTGATGATCAACACCGGCATGTCGTAACCGCGCTCGCGAAAGGCCGACAGCACCGATAAGCCGTCCATCTCAGGCATCTTGATATCCAAGACCACCGCGTCCGGAGCCCTTTCGGCGACCCGGGTCAGAGCCTCTGAGCCGCTCGCAGCCTCCTCGACCTTATAACCCTCAAATTCGAGAATCATGCGCAAGCTCTCGCGAATAGATCGCTCGTCGTCGACCAACAACACGGTGCCTTGGGCTTTGCCCAGATCAGCCATCTGAATTCTCCATCGCCTCGATTATTCCCGTTCTTGAAGCCCCGGCAGCCTTCGCAACCTTTCCTAGCTCGACAGCCAGAAAAACCCCGAACCGAACTCCTGCAGCGAGCTTACCGCGAGATTCGTGCTTCGAGCTGCTTTCCTGGATGATGACACGGAGAATCAGCCCGAGGCGAATAGGAAAGGCCCAAAGATGAGAGCACGTTGAAAAGAGCACGCAGAAAGAGGCCGACACTCAGGTCGGCCTCTTTCTATCTCAGACTGCGGGGCAACCCGCGGCCGTCAGGGAACGCGGACCACCGCGAAGTAGGAATTGACAGCCCCAGTTCTTGAATCAACGCGATTCAAGTAGATGCGTAAGTATTTGCCCGAAGCCACGCCCTTGGCTGCCGCTTCGAGATCCTTACCGCTGGTGATCCTGTTACCGTTGACGTCGACAATGACATCTCCCGGACGCACGCCCTTGTCATAGAGCGGGCTGTCGGGCGCCACTCGGATCACCAACACCCCTTCGAGATCGTCGGGCATGTTGTGACTTTGACGAGTCCATTCGTCGATGTCCTGGTATTTAATGCCCAGCCAATCGATTTCGCTGGATTCCTCTTCCTTGGCTTCCACCGCCGGCGCATCCACGCCCGGGCGCTCACCCAGTGTGATCGTCACGTCAACATAATCACCATTGCGGAAGGCCTTGAGACCGACTTTGTCTCCGGGCGGACGAGCAGACACGTAGTCGATCAGCTGACGGTTGCTGCTGATCCGCTTGCCGTTCACCTCAACGATGATGTCGCCGTACTTCAGACCCGCATCTTCAGCCGGGCTATCCTCCATCACGCGGGTCACCAATGCGCCATCCGTAGATTTGAGGCCAAAGGCTTCTGCTTCCTCGTAGCCCAAGTCGACAATGTTGACCCCAAGATAACCGCGCCTCACCACACCGGTGTCACGCAGCTGAGGCAAGATCGCCAAGAGGGTGTCGACGGGTACCGCGAAACCGATGTTCTCGGCCCCAAAGTTGATCGCCGTGGCAATGCCTACGACCTCCCCTTGCAGGTTGACGAGGGGTCCACCCGAGTTACCGAAATTAATCGCGGCATCGGTTTGAATGAAATTCTCGAGCGAAGAGTCCGGTGTAATGTTGATGCTCCGCCCTTTGGCGCTGACCACACCCACCGACACACTGTTCTCTAGCTGCAAGGGACTGCCGATCACCATGATCCAATCACCCACACGCAGGGCGTCACCGCTCGACAGCTCCAAATAGGTCAGAGGCTCGTCGGATTCGATCTTCAGCAGCGCGATGTCGGTCGCCGGATCGTCGCCCTTGACGGTCGCCGGATATTCGCGCCCGTTCAACACCACGGTCAAAGCCTCCGCGTCCTCAATGACGTGGTGATTCGTGACCACCAAGCCGTCGGCGCTGATCACGAAACCGCTGCCGGACGAGTCGGCCCGCTGAGGTTGCTGCTGTTCCCCACGAGGACGCCCTCGGGGCCCAAAGAAAAACTCGAACGGGTCTTGCCCTCGAGGATCACCGCCTCCGCGACGTTCGATCTTCGTCGCCTGAATAGAAACTACCGCCGGTGACACCGCCTCTGCCAGATCTGCAAAGCCCGGCAAACCATTTGAAATAGGTGTCTCGACTTTGACCGCATGCTCAGAAGTATCGTTCGAATCTGCGAAGCTCTTGGGAGCTAGATCCATGCCTCCGGCGAGCACCATGCCGAAGACCAATGCTGCCGTTACCAACATCAGGGTGATGGGCCGACGCCCCGTCTCTGCCTTCATCTGACCCTCCTTACGAGTCCTTACCTGTTGAATACCTGAAACCTCGAAATGTTTTGATATCTCACTGCCGGCTCAATCTTTTCGATGATTGTTAATCGAGAAGTCGGCACGGTTGAAATTGCTGAGGCCCGAACCGGCCGCCCCACCGACAGTTTACTAGCAAAAACGAGGCCAGGATCAGGATTACCACGCCCAACGGCCGACACGGCTCCTAGAAATGCTTGCGGAAGAGCGATCTACCTGAAAAAGCAGACCTACCCCAATCTGCCCGCTTGTGCCAATTTGGCGTACTCAAGGAATTTCTCGGCCACTCCAGGGGCGGTGGAATCGGCCCCATACTTCCTGAGATTTACGTCTCCGAACCCGCCGCTTCGACCTTCGACCCACGTCCGGGTTGCTTGACCCAAACTTCCGGCAGCCCGTAAGATAGCAGTCAAGACGACGATTCATTCAGCCTAGGAGCAAAGATGACGAGCAAGTGTTTTTCTTCGCCCGTTTGCCGGTCCTGCCTGCAGCTCGATCTTCATTCCTTCCGACTTTGGCAGGTGCTCCTGATTTGCTTGGTGGCTGCACCTCCTTCATTTGCAGAGGACTTGAGCGAAAAATTTCAATTCCACGGGTTCATGACCCAGGCCTACGCTCAATCGAGCTACACCGACGGCGGCCCCACCCCCAATGAGGTCATCGTCGGAATTCCCGAAGACGGGACCACCGACTACCGATTCCTCGCCCTTCAGTTTCGCTACGAAATCTCTGAGCAGGATCTATTGGTCGTCCAGTTGAGCAGTCGAAGCCTCGGTGACAGCCCGATCAACAAAATTGAAGACGATATCGAGCTGGATTGGGCCTTCTACCAGCGCCGGTTAACCGACAACACCTCGATAAAGGTCGGCCGGGTCCAAATCCCACTCGGAATCTTCAATGAGATTCGGGATGTGGGCACTATCCTGCCGTTTTACCGCCCGCCTTATATCTTCTACCGAGAAGGCAGCTTCACCAGTGAGACTGTCGACGGGATCCTGCTGCACCATTCATTCTTTGGTGAAACGGATTGGCCTCTGGACTTGGATGTCTTTTATGGCGAATACGAGCTGGTGGAGCAGGCTGTCTTCGTGCCCGACGATCCACCTGCCATCGCGATCGCCAAAGACGCTAGAGGCATCCAACTTTGGCTCAACACCCCGTACTCAGGCCTCCGGATAGGCATTGGGGGTCAAAAACGAGATGTCTCCGGTGGACAAGAGGGCATCTTCCGCCCCATAGGCGGCGAAACCGAATTTGAAGATTGGTATGTGTCGGCGGAGCTTCCCGGACAGCGTTACATTGCCCGAATCGAACATCGGGCCTTGACCGGAAAGCTCAACAGTCCGCTCTTCGGCTTTTCCTCCAAAGCTGTCGATCGGGTCACCTGGTTTCAGCTCGGTTATTACTTCACCGAGAAGATTCACGCCTTCGCCCAATGGGAACAATCCGAGGTCACTCAAACTTCTGCGGCCTTCACCCGCGCCGCGGTTCAAGACGTCAGGACCGACACCGGGGTTTCGGTCAATTACCGTTTCAGCTCCAACGTCGTGTTGAAGGGTGAATACCACTGGGTCGAAGAGGAAGCTCTCGGCTTCATCCCGACTCCGTTCCCGGATGGATCATTTCTCCTCGATCCGATCGTCACTCCCTTTAAGAACGGCAATTATTCGATACTTTCTCTTGCCGTGAGCTTCTGAGCGCGGGTTTCTGAGAGAGTAACCGGCGGCTTCTGTCGCCGGTTCTGGCTCCTTAGCCGGATCCTCGATAGAATCGCTTTTGGTGCTTAGTAGGCCGCGAGTCCGTTGGACAGGCCGACGCATCCTTTCCTAGTGAAGCTCTCGTCGATCCCAGCCGGTTTACCCCGGCCAGAAGGTTTTGGAGGCCCCCCTATGATCCTCGTGACAGGCGCGACCGGAGGAACCGGTAGCGAACTCGTGAGACTGCTGTCGGAATCTAAACACCCTTTTCGCTGCATGGTCCGCAGGCAAGAGGTCCTCGATGAGTTCAGCTCTCATGGCGTCGACACCGTTTTAGGAGATTTCGATGACCCTGAATCGCTGCCGCCGGCCCTCGCTGGAATCGACAAGCTTTATTTAGTCTGCACGCCCGACAAGAACCTTGCGGGTCGGGAAATCGCCATGATCGACGCGGCGAAGTCGGCGGGCGTCTCCCAGATCGTCAAACTTTCGGCCTTTTGGACCGATCTCGAATCTCCGAGCCCAAACCTGAGGTTGCATGCGGCCTCAGAAAACCATCTCAAGGCTTCGGGAATCAACTACACGATTATTCGGCCCCACGGATTTTTCCAGACCGTATTTTGGATGTCCGCAGCCACCATCGAAGGCCAAGGTTTGATGCCCGCGCCAGCCGGACAAGGCGACGCCCCCTATTTGGACATCCGTGACGTCGCGCTGGCGGTGTGGGCATGCCTCACCGAAGATGGACACGAAAACAAGACCTACGAAATTACCGGCCCTGAATGTCTGACCATGGAACAAATCGCGGACATCTTGGGCCGCGGTCTCGGCAAAACTATTGTTTACGCCGACATGCCACCGGAACAGATGTCCGCAGCCATGAAAGCGATGGGCGTTGCCGATTCATCGGTAGCTCACGTCGAATACGTCTTTGGCCGTATCCGGGGAGGTACCTCGTCCTTCACCACCGATACGCTTCAGAACCTTGGAATCTCCCCCAGGACTTGGGCTGATTTCGCCGCCGACCTCGCGACCGGCAAGACGGGAATGGCCACCTCGTTCAAACCTCCAGCTCCACCGGCCTAGCCCTGTCTCGAGTCGCGATGCTGCGCCCAGGCAAGCTGCGGCGGAGATCGAATCGGCTCCGATTCGACATCAGCTCCTTGCAAGAAGCATTTCAGAAGGTATTTAAGAAGGCGGCCGCCTGTATCCTCCTCTCCCTTTCGCTATGGGTCTTGGGTTGTGGTCGAACCGAAACTCCATCGGAACCGGAGGCAACACCCCCTTTGCGGGTGCAGACCTTTGCCGCCGAAATCGATGCATTCCACGTTGAAACCAAAGTGTGGGGTCGGCTTCAGGCAGGCATGGAAACCCGACTCTCCGCACAGGTATCCGGAGTCGTTTCGCAGGTATCCGACCAGCTCTACTCCGGTGAGTTCGTTTCCGCTGGTGAGATCCTGGTACGAATTGATGCCCAGGACTACCGCCTAGCCCTGGTTCAGAGCGAAGCTCAACTAGCCGCCGCGAAGCTCCATTGGCACCAAGAGCAGGCCGAAGCCAAAGCTGCAGCTGCGGAGTGGCAACTACGCCAAGCCATCCAGCCCGAATCGACTCGGCCCGAATCGACTCGGCCCGAATCGACACAGCCCCCGACCCAACATGAGCTGGCGAATCGCAAGCCTCAGCTGGCCGAAGCCGAGGCCCGGCTCGACGCAGCCCATGCCGCCCTTGAAAAAGCCCGTCTCGACTTGAGACGCACGGAGCTGAGAGCCCCCTACTCCGCCTGGGTCACAGCTCGGCATGTGGAGCCCGGCCAATTCGTTCGCGTTGGAGAAACGCTGGCCGAGATTCAATCCACTTCTTTTCTCGAAGCTCGTCTGCCGGTTTCACGCCGCGACTTACGGTGGATCGAAGAGCGGTTGGAGTCTGTCCGAGTGACGCTTTACTCCCAAGCCGGATCTGAATCCATCCCCTTTGCCACGGTTCGTCCAGATCGAATCGAGCCGGAGATCGACCCCGAAACTGCGCTCGGTCATCTGGTGGTCAGAATCAACAGGCCTGCACCTGCCGGCAAACAACCCGCGCGCTCCCCGCTTCAACGGGCGGGAGAATTGGTGGCCGCGAGGATCTCGCTCGAAGATCCCCACGAGGGCTTCTGGATCCCGAGATCGGCTTTGGTCGAAGACAGCTCGGTGGTGATCGCGGATTCGGACGGCCTCCTGGAACGTCGCCGGGTCCACATCGCTGCAGATCGTGATTCGTGGCTGGCCGTCGACTCGGGGCTGCAGCCGGGCGATTGGGTGTGCCACGCTCCCCCGCCGTGGGTGGTTGACGGTATGCGGATCGATCCTGAAAGGCTGGACGCCCCCGAACTCTTTGAGCTGGTGGGTAGCCCGCCACCCTCACCCCCGGAGGCCGCAAGGGCCGAAGAGCCCGAGACCGCAGAAACTGAGACCGCAGAAACTGAGACCGCAGAACCTGAGGCCGAAGAGCCCGACCCCACAAAGACCCTGCTGAACGAGCCTGATCCAACCCAAGAGACGCCGGCCCCAGGTGTGGATTCTCGGGTCACTCCCCCGAGAACCGCCGCTCGGGCGATCTTAGAGGACTGGACCATCGATGCCGAGGGAGGCCTGCTGCGGATCCGCCTCATTGGGGCCGGAATCAAAGCTCCAAGGGTCTTTGCCCTCGAGCAACCCAATCGATGGGTCGTAGATCTGAAAGGCAGTTTCTGGCCCCACGCACCGGCGTTCCGAGAAATCGCGTCGGCCTCCTTTCGACGCGCTCGGTTGGCTCAATTCCAGAACGACGACCCAGCGATCGCGCGATTGGTGATTGAGCTTGAGCAGCAGGCAGACGCCCCTTCCATTGAGCTGTCGGCCGGAGGGCTCGAAATCGTATTCGAGGTGCCACCGTGAAAGCCCTGCTCCACGGATTCGTTCGATCACCGGTGGCAGCCAACCTGTTGATGATGCTGATCATCCTGGGAGGACTGGCCTCGATCGGTAGCATTCGCCGCCAGATCTTTCCGGATTTCCAAAGCGATCGGATCGAAATTTCCATCGAATTACCCGGAGCTGGTCCCCAGGAAGTGGAAACGGGGTTGGTGCTCAGAATCGAAGACAGCCTGAAAGATCTCCAGGCTCTCGAGCGGATCCATTCCACCGCTGCCCAAGGTGAAGCTCGAGTATCGGCCCAGATCCGACGCGGAAGCCCGGTCCATGAGACATTGGCGGACGTCCGGGCACGAATTGACTCCATCGACACCTTTCCCACCGATATTGAACGCCCCAATGTAAGACTGGTGGTGCGAACCCAACAGGCTCTCGGGGTGGTGGTTTCCGGCCCCTTAGGCGAAGTCGCGCTAAGACGGCTGGCGGAGAAAGTTCAGCAAGGCCTCCTCAGCTTGCCGGACGTCACTAAGGTCGACATCTTGGGGGCACGCCGATGGGAAATTGCAGTAGAGGTACCCGAACTTGAGCTTCGGCGCCTGGGCCTCGACTTGGAACAGGTTGCCGCAGCGATTCGACGCGGATCGTCGGATCTACCGGCGGGTCGATTGGAGCTGGGGGGGCGAGAATCTCAGCTGCGGTCGGACCATCGAGCCCTGACCGGCGACGAGCTCTCGCGCCTACCTCTGCTCAGCGGACCCGACGGCGCCACCATTCTGCTGGGCGACGTGGCAACCATTCGCGACGGTCTGGCCGAAAAACGCCAATGGTCCCTGCTCGACGGACAGCCGGCCCTCATGCTCTCCATCTCCAGGGTCGGCTCACAGGATGTCCTACGAATCGCAGACCAAGTCCACACCTTCGTCGAGCAGAGCCGCAACTCCCTGCCCGAGGCCGTGAGTTTGGTGCTTTGGCAGGATGAGAGCCGCTTCTTTCGCTCGCAACTTGAACTCTTGGCCCGCAACGCGGCGGCGGGTTTCATGCTCGTTCTGCTGACGTTATCCCTCCTCCTCCACTGGCGGCTGGCATGGTGGGTCAGCCTCGGCGTTCCCATCTCCTTTCTCGGGACGTTTTGGCTGATGCCGGTCTTCGGCATGTCGTTCAACCTGATTTCGCTCTTCGCCTTGATCTTGGTCCTGGGCATCGTGGTCGACGACGCGATCATTGTTGGTGAGCGGATCTTTCAGCTGAAAGAGAGTGGGGTCGAAGGCCGTGAAGCAGCAAGGCAAGGCGTCTCTGAGGTGTCAGGAGCGGTTCTCGTTTCGGTGCTGACCACCCTCATCGCCTTTGCTCCGATGCTCTTCATTCCGGGTAAAACGGGTCCAGCGATGGCCGCAATCGCCGCAGCGGTCATTTTGACCCTCCTGTTTTCGTTGGTCGAGTCCCTGTTGATCCTGCCCCGTCACCTCTCGGGTCCCCGGACCCAGCGGGCCTCCAACCCTAATCGATTCGAAAGGATTCGCGCTCGCTCGGCCGCCGCCGTGGACGTCGCCCGGGACCGCTGGTACCTACCGTGGCTTTCCTGGTCACTGCGATTTAGAGCCGGGACCTGGATTCTGGCAGCCGCCCTGCTGCTCATCTCCCTCCTGCCGGTGGCCACAGGTTATTTACGATTTACTTTTTTTCCGCCTGTGGAAGCCGAGAATATGGTCGCGGTCGTCAATTTAACAACCGGCAGCGCGCCAAGGGCCACCGAGCAAGCTTTGCTTAAAATCGCCGCCGGATCCGGCACACCCGAAGCCCAATCCACGGACAGCCCATCACCTTTGCGCAACACCTTGATCTCGGTCGGACACCAACCCTTTGTCGCCCAACAAATTCTGGCTTCGACCGGACGCACCGTAGAAATCGTGGGTGCCCACCTAGGTGAGGTCAACATTGCCTTGCAGCCGGTAGAACAGCGGAGCGCCACGGCCTCCGAGCTCCTGGACCAATGGCGTCGACGGGTGGGCCACCTCGTAGGGGTCGAGCAGCTTCGCTACGAGTCTTCGATGTTTTCGGCAGGCCCCACCCTTTCCTTGGAGCTGGTGGCCGCAGACCTCGACATCCTGCGGAACGCATCGAGAAGCCTTGAATCGACCCTGCTCAAGATGTCCGGTGTCGTCGACGTCGCCAATTCCTTGGGTGCTGGACCGCGGGAAATCAACATCATCCCTTTGCCGCCGGCCCACACTTTGGGGCTCTCCAGCTTGGAAATTGCGCGCCAAGCCCGCCACGCTTATTTCGGTATCGAAACCCAGCATTCCCAACGGGACCAAGACGAGTTACGAATCCGGGTCAGCTACCCCAAATCGGAAAGGGATTCCTTTCAATTCCTCCGCCGTCTGCCGATCCGCACCCCCAATGGCCACTCTGTGCCTCTTGAAGAGGTGGCGCGCCTGGATTCGAGAACCGGCCTCAACACCATCACCCGCATCAACAGCAGGAGAGTTGCGACCATTACCGGTACCGCGGCGCCCGGTGTAGATCCCAAAACGATCTTGGCAGCTCTCGAAAAGGAGGTTCTGCCTGCCGTCATCGCCGACTTCCCCGGTGTCGAGTTTCGGTGGGCGGGCGGCATGGAAGACCAGGGCAAAGCCATCGGCGGTTTAGCCCGCGGTTTCCTCTTTGCCATTTTCGGTATCTACATCGTGCTCGCCCTATTCTGCGGATCATTCCTTCAGCCATTGGTGGTGGTTTCGGCGGTTCCATTCGGATTGATCGGAGCATTCTGGGGCCACGCCTTGCTCGGTCTCGATCTCAACATCTACTCGTTCTTCGGCATCATTGCCCTGAGTGGGGTGATCGTCAACGACAGCCTGGTCCTGGTCGGCTTTTTCAACCAAGCTCGGGCGGAGGGTCATCCCGTTGATGAAGCGCTGTTGTTGGCGGGCAAGGCTCGCTTTCGGCCGATCCTACTGACCTCGCTGACGACTTTCATGGGTCTAGCACCCTTGATGCTCGAACGAAGCCTGCAAGCGCAATTTCTGATTCCCATGGCGGTTTCAATCGCTTTTGGATTGTTGATTGCGTCGCTATTGATCCTCTTTTTGATCCCTGCCGCGCTGGCCCTTTCAAATCGAAAAGACAGAGGTCCAGTGACCGCAGATCCTGCCCTGCCAGAGGAAGAATTGGACCGTCAGCCTTCATCTTTAGACTCCCCGTAAACCCTTAACGCCCACGCGCGGAGCCGCCAAATAAGCTGATATGATCCAACTATCACAGTAGGCGACCGTCCGGTCCCTCTTGACTTTCTATCTCCGCTCGCCGCCAATCCGGTGGCCTATCTGATCCAATTTCGGAATTTCTTTTGATGCAAGCATTACCCCTGCCACCCATTTGCCCTTTGCCGACCTGGAAACAGGCCGCCCGTTTTGCCAAAGAACCCCTGGAGTTATTGACCGAATGTAGTGAGAGCCTCGGCGACATCTTCTGTTTGAAATTCCCGGGCTCCGAACATTGGGCGTTTCTCAGCTCACCCAACGCCGCAAGACAGCTCTTCCGGGCCCCCCGCGATCACCTCACGGCTGCCCAGATCCACAGCCGATTTTTGGGGGCTCTTTTCGGCACGGACGCAACCTTTTGCCTCGACGGCCAAGCTCACAAGAATCGGCAAAAAATGTTGCTACCGCTTCTGAGTTCCAAAGCCAATGCAAGCCACATCCCGATCTTCAGGGAAATGATCGAGACACGGGTCAAGAGTTGGCAAACCGATCAGATTTTCCCCATGCTGACCGAAATGCATCAACTGTCCTTGAAGTTCCTGATTCGGTTGATTTTCGGCGCAGGCGACCCCGAATTCAACGACCGCTTGGCCGAGGCATTCGAGGAACTCTCTGCCTTGGGGGCCCGATCTCGGCTTGTGGCCATGCCCAAGTTGCAATGGAACCTCGGCCGATGGAGCCCATGGGGCAGAATTATTCACTCCAGAGAGAAAACTCGCGCCCTCCTACGTGCAAAGATCTCTAATCTTCGAACAGATCGCACCCAGATCGAAGATGCCATTTTGGAGCACCTGATCTTCAAACCAGACGGCGCCGGACAATTTTTGCAAGACGACAGTCTGATCGACGAGATCATGAATCTTCTTTTCGCCGGCCATGAAACCACGGGTGGGTTCCTGACCTGGTGCTTGGAGGCCCTGGCGAGCCACCCGGAAGTCCGAGAACAATTGCTGAAACACCTAGACGAAGAAGTCGGTGATAATCCCTTCGGGCCTGAACACATCGACAAGGTTCCCTATTTGTCGGCGGTCATCCAAGAGACCTTCAGATTTCGCCCGGCGGGCCCGTTTTCGTCCTTCCGCACAGTCGCCCATCCCATCGAACTCGAAGGCGAGCGCGGTCGATTCGTGTTGCCGGCCGGATTTGTGGTCGCCCAATGCTTCCCGATCATGGGAAAGAGGGCCGATCTCTTTGAAGAGCCGGACAGCTTCAAACCGGAGCGATTCATGCAAAGCGACCGCAACGCTCACGATTGGACCCCTTTCGGAGGAGGCGGTCGAGTCTGCACCGGCAAAGGCTTGGCGCTGCTCGAACTACAGGTCGCGGTGGCGACGATCGTGAGGGCCGTGGACATCGAACCCGTCCACTCGGTAACCAAGGTCGAGCGCTGCGGGCATCTTCTCGCTCCGGCCGGGGGATTGCCTGTTAGAGTCCGCCCACGTTAAACGGCCATGCGGAGATCACGACTTGCGTTCAAATTCGGACTTGCGTTCAAACCCGACGGTAACCCCCCCGGCAGCAGACGAGCTTTCGTTGACAGATCGCGAGTGGGCCGATTTGATCGAACGAGTGTTCGGCCATCAATCCACAGATCGTGCGATTGCGGTGCTGGTCGATCTACCCGACTCCGAGCTGCCCGACCGCCCAGCCTGGCACGCCCGCCGTGTGCTGGCACAACAGTGGACGAAGCAGCTGACCTCGGCCGTTCAGGATCTGGGCTTGGAAGTCAGCTTATTCGTCTTCCGCAACGCCCGCACGAATAACGCGCCCTTGCCCGAGGTGGCTTGGAAAGTGGATTCCGAGGATTCGCTGGGCGCTAGCGCGGCGGCTTACGAAGGGGCCCCACCAACGCCCTTCGCGGAGATTTTCGCCGGCCACCAGATCTTCTTAGCGCCGACCGAGCTATCCGCGACCGCCCCGCTCAAGCTGGCGGCCCGGGAGCACGGTTTCCGCGCTGCGACCATGCCTCGTTTCTCCCCTGAGATGACCCCAGCTCTGCGACTCGATTACGGCGAAATAGACCGTCGCTGCCGCTACTTAAAGACTCTGCTGGATGGCGCAGCCGCAGCCGAATTCGTTTTTGAGGATCAGAGTTCGCGACCATTCAAGCTCACCTTGGATCTCAGGCATCGCACCAGCCACGTTTCCAGCGGCCTGCTGCAAACGCCCGGCACCGCCGGCAACCTGCCTTCCGGTGAAACCTACATCGTGCCCTACGAAGGTGAGGATCCAGGAATACCGAGCCGAAGCCGGGGCGAGCTGCCCGTAGAGCTCGACGGTGAACTGGTGGTCTACGCGGTGGAAGGTAATCGGGCCATTCGCGTCGAAGGAACGGGACCGGTGGCCGAACGGGAGCGGGCTCACCTCGAAGCCGAGCCCGCCTACGGCAATATCGCGGAACTCGGGCTGGGAGTGCTCGCGGATTTCGGCCTCCGGCCGATCGGCGAAATCTTATTGGACGAAAAAATGGGTCTGCACATCGCGTTCGGCCGTAGCGACCACTTCGGCGGCTCAACGGCTCCAAGTGATTTTTCAAAACCCGAGCGGGCCGTGCATATCGACAGGGTCTACTTGCCCGACACCCAACCGCAGGTTTCGGTGCCGACAGTCGACTTGATCCTGCCCGACGGATCTAAGCAGAGCCTGATCCGAAACGGGATTTATCCGGCAAATTTCTTCGATCCAGGGAGGATTGGCTGATGTCGATGGGATTCAACGGTTGGCTGGGTTTGAAACGCGGAGACGACGAAAATACCGTTCTGCTCGACACTCGGCCTGAGCATGAGGTGATGCCCGGCACCATTCACTTCGCAGTGCTTACAACCCTAGCCGAGGTTTCAGCTTCCACGGTTGCAGCCGCCTCGGTCGTTCCCTCCTGCCTCACCGTCCAGCTGATGAGACGAGCTGTTCCAGGACGCCTCATCGGTCGAGGAATCTTGCTGAAAAGAGGCAAGAAGCTGATTTTCTGCGAAGGCGAGGTCTACCAAAACGAAAGGCTGGTAGCCAAGGTCGCTGTTCAATTCGCCGTGATCGGGTAGCTGCTAGGGCTTAAGGACTCTCCCCCCGGGAACCGCTCCCACGGAAAAAGCCGCCCAACTAGGCGGCTCAAAAGTACAGTTCGGACCTCTGCTCGGGTTGATCAGGCGTCGGGATCCGGAAGCCCTTCGCCACCCATCAACAGCAGTCCGGCCTCCAGGGCGAAGCGCACTAGATCCGCACGACTGTTGAAGTTGAGCTTTTCGGCCACCCGATAGCGGTAAGTTTCGATGCTCTTGACGCTGATGCCGAGACGCTCCGCAATTTCACGGTTGGTAAAGCCGTAAGCGACCGCTTTCAGCACCTCGCTCTCGCGCTTGGAAAGCAGGTCCAGCTTTTCTTGGATGTCTTTGCTGCGCGGAACTTGCGGCTTCAGCCTGGGATCAACGGGCAGCCCCCCGGTCGGCACGTCCACATATCCACGACCCTGGGCGATTTTTCGGATCACGTTGATCAGCTCGGCTTTGTGGGTCCGGTTGACCACGTAACCCAAGGCACCTACCGCGAGCACGGTTCTCAGCAAAGAGATATCTTCATGCAGCGCCAGGACGATGGTACGAATGTCTGGGCGAGTGTCGGCAAGTTGCTCTAAAGCCCTTAACCCGCCTCCGGCCAAAGAGAGATCCATGATCACGAGATCCGGGGACAACCGGCAAGCCTCAGCTACCAGCTGCTCGCCATCGGTGATCACGCCGAGCAACTCCATGTCATCTTGGGCTGAGACGAGTTCTGGAATGCTTTGGTCTTCGTGATCGTCAGCGATCATTATTCGGATCTTACGGCTCATCGCCATTCTTCTCCTCTAGGTCCTGGTTGCCTCGCCGATTTCCCGGCTGCTAATGCTCGTCAGCGAGTCGGACAGAATCCCGTCAGTCTCACTTCGGCGGCATGGTATCGCGTCGCCGCAATCGAAGATAGGTTCGTGTTGAAGCCCGCACGATCTTGGGCTTTCCGGCTCTGCTCTGTGCCTGCAGCATGCTCCTATTAGATCACAGATAGGCCAGGTCGAGCCGGGTAGGACCCCAGGGACGCCCGATCGCAGCACGCCCTACAGCCGGGTATCCACCCAGCCCCAACAATCCCGCCGATGAAATCCCACAAAGCACTGGGGCAAAGAGATGACATGAATCTTGTCATCCGTTGATCGGCGCTTTAAAATCCGCGATCCTTGAGCGATCAGAGAAAGAGTCCCCGGTTTGCTCAAATTTAACTGCAGTGTCCAGGGTCCAACGATCTTGGTGAAGCCAATATCTCAGGACCTTCATCGTTCGTTCGTGGCCCCGAGGTTCGGTCATGGGGAAGCGATACGAAAAGCGGGTGGTGGTCGCTTTAGGCGGCAATGCGATTACCCGTCCAGGTGACGATGGCAGTGTAGCCACGGACTACCTAAATCTTCACACCAGCCTTGACGGCATCTTGCAGTTGATCAAGCGCGGATACCACGTCACGCTGACCCACGGAAACGGGCCCCAGGTAGGCAATCAGATGATCCGCGTAGAGATGGCCCGTGGCATGGCGCCGGATCTCCCCCTCGATGTAGTGGTCGCCGATCTCCAGGGTGGCCTGGGTTATATGATCGAAAGGGTTCTAAGGAACAAATTGCATGCCGCTGGTATCCAACTGCCGGTCTGTGGACTGCTCACCCTAGTAGAAGTTTCGCTCGACGACCCTGCCCTCTCCAATCCATCTAAATTCATCGGGCCGTTTTTCCCCGAAGAGGAAGTTGAAAAGCTTCGCTCCGAACGGGGTTGGCTGATGAAAGAAGATAAGGGAAGAGGTTGGCGCCGAGTCGTCCCCTCACCGGACCCGATCACGGTGGTCGAGACCAAGGAGATTCGCGCTCTGATGGACCTCGGAATCATCATGATCGTCACCGGCGGTGGCGGAATTCCCGTTGCCCGTTTGGACGACGGCCGCCTAAGGGGTGTCGAGGCCGTGGTCGACAAAGATCTCGCATCCGCCGTATTGGCCAGGGACGCCGAGGCCGAAGAGCTTTTCATCCTCACCGGTGTGGAGCAGGTCGCCTTGAACTTCGGCACGCCGGAAGAGAAAAAAATCGGCTCGATGACCCCGCGGGAAGCCCGCGCTTACTTGGAACAGGGCCATTTTCCGGCCGGAAGCATGGGCCCGAAAATCGACGCTGCGTGCCGCTTCGTAGAGAGTGGCGGTCTTCGCGCTTTGATCACGGACATCGCAACCCTCGAAGACGCCCTCGACGGCAAAACGGGCACCTGGATTGTGCCCGAATAGGGATTGTGCCCGAATAGGGATTGTGCCCGATTAGATGCATGCCCAACGATCCCTCCCGTGCGGCTTGCGATATCCTTAGCCGCCCGCGGCAGCGGCACGACCTTATCGGTCACTCAAGTGAAGGAGATCCCACGTGCATACCAGCTTTTCCTGTCGAGCGATCCTCGGCCTCTCGGCCATCGTTCTTGCCCTCTCGACACCCACCGTTCTCCAAGCCCAGGAACGGTTCTTTCCCTACGATTCCCACAGTGAAACTTTGGACAACGGCCTGCGGGTCGTGCTCATCCCAATGGAATCCGGCGGTCTTTTGTCTTATTGGACCCTGGTCAGAACAGGCGCCCGCGATGAGGTGGAGCCGGGCCGTACGGGATTTGCCCACTTCTTTGAGCACATGATGTTTCGCGGCACGGAAAAATATCCGGCCGAGAAATTCAACGAGATCATCACCCGAATCGGGGCCAGCTCGAACGCCTTCACCACCGACGACTTCACCGCCTACCACCTCGATATTGCAGCCAGTGACCTGGAAATCGTGATGGACTTGGAGAGCGACCGGTTTCAAAATCTCTCCTATTCCGAGGCCGTATTTCAAACCGAAGCCGGCGCGGTTTACGGCGAATATCGGAAGAATCGGGCCAGCCCGTTTTTTACCCTCTATGAGGGCATGCGCCAAGCCGCTTTCGAGCAACACACCTACGGCCACACCGCCATGGGTTATGTGGAAGACATCCAAGGCATGCCCCAGCTCTTCGACTACTCCTTAGGATTCTTCAACCGCTTCTATCGTCCGGACAATTCGATCCTGGTGCTCGTCGGCGATCTAGAGGTCGGACCCACCATGGAGATGATCAAGAAATACTACGGAACTTGGAAACGCGGATACCAAGTTCCCGACGTCAAGGCAGAACCCGAGCAAACCGCCGAGCGTCGGATTGATGTGAGCTACGAAGGCTCCAGCCTGCCGATCGTGTGGCTGGCGTATAAATCACCGGCATTTGACCCCGCGAGTCGCTCCTTGGTCGCCACAGACCTCCTCTGCGACATGGCTTTTGGCGAGACCAGCCCCCTCTACAACAAAGTGGTGCTCGAAGAGCAGTTGGTAGAGATCTTGTCCGCCGGTACCAACATAAATCGTGATCCCAGCCTGATCGACGTTTATACGCGGGTCAAGGATCCCTCAAACGTCGATCGGGTGATCGAGGAGATCGACCGAGCCATCGCGGCCTTCGTCGAAACTCCACCCAGCGCCGAGGAACTCGAAAAGGTCCAGAAGCGCCGCAAGTACAGCTTTTTGATGGCCTTGGACACCGCTTCCAATGTCGCTTCCATGATGGCCCGCATCTTGGCGGTCTCCGGCGAGCTCCAAACCGTGGACACCTACTTCCAGACCATGGCACAGGTGACCCCTGAGGATATCCAAGCAGCCGCTCGCACCTATTTCGATTCTCAGCGCCGGACGGTTGCGGTGCTCAAGGGAGCCCAGTGATGAAACGCTTTGAGAAATTTTCACGATGGGCTTCCGGCATGGCCGTGCTCGGTCTGGCGACCTTAGCCATGACCGCACTCTTGACCGCATGCGGCGGCGCTCCCGAGGGAGCCGACAGCAAAGGCGCGGAGAGCGGAGGCATACCGACGGTGTTGCTGGACGTATCCACCGACCCAACCGTCAGCTTCAATCTCTGGTTCAAATTCGGCTCGATCCACGATCCTGCCGGCAAGGAAGGTCTCGCCGCCTTGACCGGTGAGATGGTCGCCTCTGGGGCCACCGAGAAGAACTCCTACCCCGAGATTCTCGACAAGCTCTACCCCTTAGCCGCCAGCTATGCGGTTCGGGTGGACAAGGAAATGACCACCTTGAGCGGGCGAACCCACGTCGACAATCTCGATGTCTTCGTCGAGCTCCTGACCGAAGCAGTCCTCAGTCCAGCGTTCGAGCAAGCAGACTTTGATCGCTTGAAAAGCAATCAGCTCAACAGCCTCAAGACCCAGCTTCGTTTCGCCGACGACGAGGAGCTGGGCAAAGCGACACTGCGTGAATTTGTTTATTCCGGCACCGCCAACGCACACCCGGTTGCGGGGACCGTCCAGGGCGTGGAAAGTCTGACTCTCGAGGACGTTAAGCAGTTCTACAGCCGTCATTTCAACCGCAACAACGTCACCCTCGGTTTGGGCGGTGGGTTCGACCCAGCCTTGGTCAAGAGCCTGCAAGAAAGCCTGGCCAAGCTACCCGATGGGCAACCGTCCGGATCGGTAGCGATCAAAGCACAGACCATCGAAGGAAGACGGGTCAAGCTGATTCAAAAACCGGGCGCCGACGCCTCGATCAGCTTCGGATTTCCGATCGACGTCAGACGCGGCGACCGGGAGCTTTACGCCCTTTGGGTCGCCAATTCTTGGTTGGGCGAGCACCGCAATACCTCGAGCCATCTCTTTCAGGTGATTCGCGAGCTGCGCGGATTGAACTACGGTGACTACTCCTACATTGAAGCTTTCCCAGAGGGTGGCTCTCGGCAGATGCCTCCCACCAATGTGGCCCGCCAACATCAACTCTTCGAAGTCTGGATCCGGACTCTACCGAACTCCCAGGCGGTCTTCGCCCTTCGAGCGGCACTGCGCGAGGTTGAAAAGCTGGTAGATGAAGGCATGAGCGAGCACGATTTTGAGCTGACGCGCTCCTTCATGACCAAATATCACCTCCACTTTGCACCGACGACCGAAAGCCGGTTGGGCTATCGGATCGACGATGCGTTCTATGGGGTCGATGGCCAAGGTCACCTCGCTCGCTTTGCCGAGGTGCTGCCGACCCTGACCCTCGAGGAGGTCAATGCCGCTATTCGCAAGCATTGGCAAGTGGACAACCTAAAAATCGCCATGGTCACCGGTGAGGCCGAGGCGATCAAAGCCACACTGGCCGCCGACGAGCCCACGCCGATCAACTACGAGAGCCCCAAGTCGCCGGAAATCCTGGCCGAAGACCAAGAGATCGCCTCCTATCCACTGTCGATCGCCGAGGGCGGCGTCGAAATCGTGGCGGTAGAGGAAATCTTCCAGGAATGAAGGCTCCCGACTCGACCGCTCTGAATCGCGCTGCGAAACGCCTCGAAGGGGTAGCCCACAGGACACCCGTCATGACGTCGTCGACTCTCGACGACGTCACGGGTGCCGAGGTTCTGCTCAAATGCGAGTGTTTCCAACGCATGGGGGCCTTCAAATTTCGGGGTGCCTACAACACCCTGGCTGAGTTGGCGCCGGCAGAGCGGAAGCGGGGTGTGGTCACCCACTCCTCGGGAAATCACGCCCAAGCCGTTGCGTTGGCGGCCAAGCTCTTCAACGTCAAAGCCCACGTGGTCATGCCGAGGAACGCTCCTGAGATTAAATTGCGTGCGGTCAAAGGTTACGGCGCGGAGGTCGTCCTCTGCGAGCCGACCATGGCATCCAGGGAAGCGGGCGCCGCCGAGATCATCGAGCAAACCGGTGCCATCCTAGTGCATCCCTTTGACGATCCGAGGGTGGTCGCCGGTCAATCGACGGCTGCACGAGAACTCATCGAGCAGGCCGGCCGGCCCCTCGACCTCATCTTGGTGCCGGTGGGTGGCGGGGGCCTAGCGGCAGGCTCGGCTCTTTCCGCTCGCTTCTTCTCCCCCCTGACCCGGGTGATCGGCTGTGAGCCGGCAGGGGCCGACGACGCTTACCGTTCCTTCGAACTCGGCCGCCGGGTGCCCGTGGACCAGCCGAGCACGATCGCCGATGGTCTGCGGGGTCAGCTCTCCCAGCTGACTTTCGAACTCATCCACGAGCATGTGTCCCAGATGGTAAGAGTCCAGGAGCAAGACATTAAAACGGCGATGCGCTGGGTCTGGGAGCGAATGAAAATCCTCATCGAGCCGTCGGCAGCCGTTCCGGTGGCCGCTCTGATGTCCGGTCAAATCGAGGCCAAAGGTCAGACGGTCGGCATCATTCTCTCCGGTGGTAACGTCGATATGGAGGCCATGGTCAAGCATGGGTGAAGATCCCGCGCGGCAAACAGAGACCTCTGCAGCGCCGGGATTTAAAGATCTGGTGGAGGCCATAAGAACCCTTCGCACCGGCCATTTGACCCTCGTGACCGGGGCCGGTATTTCCCTCGCCAGCGGGGTTCCGACTTTCCGGGGCACGGATCCTGGCGCTATTTGGAAAAACGAGGTGCTCGAAAAAGGCACCTACAGATTCTTCCGCGAAGATCCCGTGGCCAGCTGGTTGTGGTCCAGCCGGCTCTTCACCGAGCTTCCCCTCGCCCGCCCCAATCCAGGACACTCGGCCGTCGCGGCCCTGCACCGTGGCCATGCCGCCCAAGGTGGACGCTCGACAACTTTGACCCAAAACATCGACACCCTGCACGAGCAGGCCGGCAGCACCGACTTGATCAAAGTCCATGGAACCGTCGACCGGGCTCGCTGTGCCTCTGATCTGGGGTGTCCAAACGGCGCCCCGCGCGGATCGATACCGATCTCGGAAACCCGCATCGACCGCTTCTTTGCCGATCCGAGCTTCGACAACCTGCCCAGGTGTTCTTTGTGTGGTGACTTGATTCGGCGCCATGTCCTCTGGTTTGACGAGTTTTACGCCGAGCACGAGGATTACCAATGGCAGAGAGTGCAGGAAACCATTCGGACGATGGACTTGCTGATCTTCGTCGGCACGTCCTTCTCGGTCGGCGTGACCGACGCATTTCTGCAGTCGGCGTTGAGCCAAGGAATTCCAACCTTCTCCGTGGACCCCAGCCCCGAGTCTCCCGCCCGAGGCCTCATCCACCTCCAGGAGAAAGCAGAGCTGCTATTGCCCCGGCTTTGTGACGAGCTGGGTTTCTCCAGCCGCCGAGATCAATAGCTCTAAAAGAGGCCGCCCTCGAGCCGCTCCGTCACTTGCAAGGACTCGATCCGCCACTCTCGGCCCTCCTTCTTCCAGGCGAACAATACCCGAAAGGATTCGCTTTGGCGCCGTCCGCCCACCGTGCCCGTCAGGGACGCCACGGCGTTCAGAGAAGCGGTCGGAAAGTCTTCCGCGACTTCAAGATCCTCGATGTCGAAGGACACGCTGAGTTCTTCAGCCTGTCTGCGAAGGCCAACAAAAGGCCGAGCCAACTCGGCACTATTGGTGACCCGAACCCCTACGGGTTTCAGCTCCATCTCGAATTCAGTGGTGAACAAGGCGGCGAGCCGGCGCGCTCGATCAGCCGACTCCAGGGCTTTCTCTCCGGGTTGTTTCTCCACCAGCTCGACGACTCGATCCAGTTGGGAACGGATCTCGGACTCGTCGTCCGACCTAAGGCCCACCCACCACCAAACCAACACTGCGGCCGCCAAGGCTCCGTAAAGTAAGTAAGTAGGTTTCATGATCCCCTCAGGTCCGAGTCGATGCTCAGGTCCCCGTCGATAGTCAGGTCTCCGTCGATACTCAGGTCCCCGCCGACCGCCAAATAGCGACGCAACCAGTGGGTGCCAAAGTAGAATGGAATCGTATCGATCAAGGCCGCTGCCACCTTGAAGCAATACCCGGTGAGAATGAAGGTCCAGAGCTGGGGCCAGATCGGCGAGTCCGCCACCACCGGAATTCCCCCGGCGTAGAAGTGGGTAATCGTGATCACCGCAAAGCTGTCGACAAATTGGGAGACCAAGGTCGAGCCGTTGTTACGCAACCATAGGTGCCTGCCCTGGGTCAGCTTTTTCCAGAAGTGGAAGACATGCACATCTACCAATTGCGCCACGAGGTAAGCGGCCATGGAGGCTACGACCGCTCCGAGCGCGAGCTTGCGAATCTCGAAGAAAACAGGAAGGCGGCCCGCTGCGTCGGGCACTGCTTGATCGAATCCGGGCAACACGCCGCCGAACCACAGCACGATCATCAACCAAATATTGACCATGAATCCGACCCAGACCAAAAAGTTGGCTCGACGCCGGCCGTAGATCTCAGAGATAAAATCCGTGCATAGGAACGTGATTGGATACGGCAAAACTCCGACCGCCAGAGGCATAGGAATGGTCATGCCGAAGATCTCGAACGACAAATCGAGAAAGCGCGTGACGCCGAGGATATTCAGCATGGTCATCGAGCCGAGAAAAAGTCCGGCCAACACCAGAAAAACCCGCTCTCGTCGGATTTCGATGAGGTTTCCGGCAGGGATTTCAGCCAAGTGCTGGTCTTCTAGGTGCAGCAGTTTTTTCGACATATTGGCGGCAGGTTATCCACGGGTCAGGGCCACGTCAACCTCGCTTCCTGTGGACCATAACCGAACGATCTGCCGTCCAACCGCAGCCTTGATTCTGCTCACGGCCCTCTTTCTCAGCGCCCACCAAACCGCATTTGGGCAGGAGAAAAGCGGTCCGACTTTCGAGCCGGCTTTCGAGGTCAGGGTAGAAAACCCAGACAAAGGGAACTACGTCGTGACCGCTTCGATGCGGGTCGACGCTTCCCCAATGGTGCTCGCCAAGGCGATCGCGGACTTTCCCAGCCAATGCAAAAAGGGCTGTGCCATGGAGGTGCCCTCCATCGATCGAGTGGAAGTCGTACACGGTTCTTTTGAGCAGGGCCGGATGACCACCTGGACGGTGATCGATGACGTTCTGGATGCGACCTATTGGACAGACGTTTCCATCCACCAAGAGCCGCAGAGAATTCAAATCAAACTCTCCCACCCTACCCACGAAGATCTTGAGCGCTGGCAATCCGAGGAGCGCCCTCACCAGCCCTTTTTCCATATTCAAAACGGTGCTTGGACCCTGCACTACAGCGAATCGGACGGCACGCGAATCGATTATCGAATGGAAATGAGCTCCGACCGATTCTTGGTCAACCTCATGCCTTCCCAGGTACTCAAAGGTGCAAAACGTCACGCTACCCAAATGCTCTACTTCTTGTCGTCCCTAAGCAGAAGCGCAACTGAGCCAGGGAAGTAGTTAAGAACTTACGGTCTACGCCCGCAAACCTCCGGAGGTAGGGGCGGGGACCGTGAACGGCCTAGGTTACTCCCAGGCCGTCAGATCTCCGGACTCGAAACCGTCGGCGAAGATCCCGCAGGCGTTGCTCGGGTCGTCGTCGTTGCAATCCAGGTCGGCGCAGATGCCGTCGTTGTCGGCATCACCTGTCGTGTCGTCGCCTTGGCAGGCGTCGGAGCTGTCACATATTCCGTCGGAGTCTGAGTCACCGGTGCTGTCGTCCCCTGTGCACGCGTCGAGGTCGTCACAGATGCCGTCGGAGTCCGTGTCACCGGTGCTGTCGTCCCCTGTGCAGACGTCAAGGTCGTCACAGACGCCGTCGGAGTCCGTGTCACCGGTGCTGTCGTTGCCCGTGCAGACGTCGAGGTCGTCACAGACTCCGTCGGAGTCCGTGTCGCCGAGCACATCGTTGCCGAGGCAGATGTCGGAATCATCACAAACGCCGTCCAAATCCGAGTCACCTGTGGCGTCGTTGCCCAGGCAGATATCCAGGTCGTTGCAGACCCCATCCGAGTCGGAATCGCCGAGGGCATCGTCACCTTGGCAGATGTCGCATCCATCGGGCACGCTGTCGTTATCGGCATCCGCTGAGTCGTCGGACCCTTGGCAGACGTCACATCCGTCGGGCACGCTGTCGTTATCGGCATCCGCTGAGTCGTCGGACCCCTGGCAGACGTCACATCCGTCGGGCACGCCGTCGTTGTCGGCATCGGCGGAGTCGTCGGATCCCTCGCAGACGTCACATCCGTCGGGCACGCTATCGTTATCGGCATCCGCTGAGTCGTCGGATCCCTCGCAGACGTCACATCCGTCGGGCACGTCGTCGCCGTCGGTATCGATGGAGTCGTCGGATCCTTCGC
>CBDUGP010000089.1:0-41157 GCA_965366625.1 uncultured bacterium | reverse complement strand
AAGGCTGCTCACCACCACCGCATCGGAGCCGAGCGGTAAGTAAAAGTCATCCCGAGCCCAGACCGTGGAGTTTTCGATCGCGGATGGAGGTGATCCACGCCCTGAACCAGATCCCGGCCCGGATTCTGAGAGTTTTCTTACTCTCAGGATCCGGGCTTTCGTGTGGGGTCACTCAGGTGGCTCCATCAGCACGGGATCGTTCACGCTGACGGCGCCCGGTTTCACGGTCGAGCCGTAGACGCCGAGGCATCCCTGACGATCTTTAGCCACTGTGCGAAGGATCGTGGGATTGCGTTCTGTGGTCACCGGATCGATGGTGATGACGACGCAGCGACCGTCGCGCTTGTCGATCCGCATGCGCATTTCACCAATGCGCAGAACGCGGCCTAGCCAGCGGTCTTCGGCGAACGGTGCATCGTCGGCCGCCTCCACCAAGATGTTGGGGCGAAAACGTTGGACGTCGAGTTGGGCGCCGACGACTTCGCCGAGCTGAGCGATCGTTTGGGTGGTGATGAGGGAGAGCGGGAAGGCGTCGAAGACGCCGCGATCTTGTTTGATCACGCGCGCTCCGCCAGGGAAGAGTTCGGTTTCGAGCGCCGAATCTGTGACGTCGAAAACGGTTCCGGACGGAGTTCGTACGACCGTCGGCGATTTGTTGGGCTGAGTCGGGTCGGCGAACGAAGGGCGATAGTGAGCCAGGTCCGCGCGTTGGCGCAGGGTCAGCCACGGGAATCCGCTCTGCACCACGCCGTCTCGGATGAACGCCCAACGGCGATCTCCAGCGAAACCATGCCAGGACACTTCGACCTCGGAGAGCTGCTCGGCTGCCATCGACTTGACCGGATACCGCCACAATCCTACGACGCGGCCTAGGTGCCTATCGTTTGGAGAGTCGTTTGGAGAGTCGTTCATAGGGCGATCTCTTGAATAAGGCGCCCTTTCCGTTGGAGCCGGCGTCGAGCGTCGCGGAATTCTTCCGCTGCAGCGCCTCTCGACGGCGGTGGGCGTTGCCGGTGGCACGCGGTGGAGACCCATTCACAGTAGATCAGGAGCTGAGCAGGGGTCAAGCCCGTTGCCGCCGGCCGGCTCGGGCCCAACCACCTTCGTCCCGATCTGAATCGAAAGTCATTCAAAATGAAGTCATAGCGCTTCGTTTCGATGGAACCTGTGGTTAGAGATTAGAGAAAATCTGTTTGAAGTATTGAAAATAAGCAGGTTATGAACCTGGACTGAAATTTGCAATGTGTCGTACATAGGTTCAACTGAATCCGCAATGGACCCAACCGGCCAAGAAACCGCGACGACTCCGACACCGGAGCCTTCGGCCATGGCAGAGGCCCGTTCGTTGCAACTCGAGAACGGAGACGACTCATTAAAATTTTTATACTAATTCCTTCCCCTTCTGACGTAACGGCTTCGGAGACCCGGAGCAAGGGTCGAAAGTCCCCGGGTTGGCTGACCTATCTGCTGCTTTTTTTCATCACACCTATTTTGGCCATGTCTCAAACCGTCTGGGCGGAAACGCCATTGAATGCGCATGCAAGGCAGTTTGGAAACGGTTGGGAATGCGATTGGGGATATAAGGACTCGGATGACGTCTGTGTGGAGGTTACGGTGCCTTCCAATGCCCATCTGAGGGCCTCAGGAACCCGCTGGGAGTGCTCCCGTGGTTATTTGAAGGTCGGCGATGAGTGCGCCGAACTCGAGCTACCCAAAGGGGCTTTCCTAACCGCTCGAGGGCACGATTGGGTGTGCGGTGGAGGATTCGAGAGGTTGGACCAGCTGTGCGTCGCGATCGAGATCCCGGAAGGGGCTTATCGGGTCGACCATTCTCGACTTGGCTGGGAATGCGGTAGGGGGTATCGACTCGTCGAGCGAGGCTGCGCGGTCGTGGACGTTCCCCTGCATGGCTTTCTGGATGCTCGGGGGCACGATTGGACGTGTGAGCGTGGTTATCGGAGGGCCGGCAAGTTGTGCGAACCGGTCACGATTCCGGAACACGGCTACCTTGAAAGCGCCGGCAGCGATTGGAAATGCAAGCGCGGCTTCGAAAAGATCGGCAGCACCTGCGCATTCGTCGCGATACCGCAGGACGCGCGCTTGGCTTCGTATGGGGACGCCTGGGAGTGCAATCGGGGGTTCCGGAAGCATGGCGATTCCTGTGTCGAATTCGAGCTGCCTGAGCACAGCTACATCGCTTCGTCCGGACACGATTGGAAGTGCGACTGGAGCTATCGAGAGGACGGGCAATCCTGCGTTGCCCTCGAAGTTCCGAAGAATGCTCACGTCGACTACTCGGGAAACGACTGGTCCTGCAATCTGGGGTTTCAGCGTCAAGCAGGACAATGTGTTCGGCGCAACTAGTGTTCGGCGCAACTAGTGTTCGGAGTAACTAAAGTGTTCGACGCAAATAATTATAGAAAAGACAACCGTGTCAGAAGTGACAAGGCAGTATAAAAGGAATTAATGATGTTAAAAAAGATTTTCGTAGGAAATATTCCATTCGATGTAGCCGAGGATCAGATGCGAGCGCTCTTCACCGAGCTCGGAACGGTGGAATCGGCCCATTTAATCACCGATCGTGCCAACGGGCGTTCGCGGGGCTTCGGCTTTGTCGAAATGTCGAGCGGTGGCGACGAGGCGATTGCAGCATTGCATCTGAAGCAGCTGAACGGCAGAAGCCTTCAGGTGAACGAGGCGCGGCCGCGGCCCGAGCGCGATTCTCCTCCTCACACTTCTGCCCCTGACGATTCTCCCCGTCCAACCGTGATCCGGGAAGAGACCGCCCAAATAGCCCCAGGTCGATCGACGGAATGAGGTCGGGCCGCCACCTTTCCGAAGTCTCGGTGACGGTCCACAGACATCCTCGGGCCGCCGATGCCGCCGATGCCGCCGATGCCGCGGGCTCCGCCATGGCGACGGCGGTCGTTTACTGCGAGGGCCATTTCGGAAACGTCGACGGCAAGACGGCCAATGGACTCGTCCGCAGCTCAGAAAAGTACACGATCTTGTCCGTGATCGACAGCGAACAAGCCGGCCTGGACGCGGGCGACGTGCTCGACGACGAGCCGAACGGCATTCCTATTTGTCGCGATCTCGCCGATGCGTTGGCCCATGCCGGATCGGTACCGGATTTCTTCATCTTCGGCACGGCCCCTGCCAGCGGAATGTTGTCGGCCGATGAGCGAGTCGTCGTGCTCGACGCCATAGGTCAGGGGATGAGCCTCGTCAATGGCCTACACGAGTTTTTGGGCGAGGATCCGGAGTTCGTGGCAGCGAGCGAGGCCTCCAACGTGCAGATCATCGACGTCCGAAAGCCGCGCGATAAGAAGGAGCTACATTTGTTCAGCGGTCGCATCTCCGAAGTCACATGTCCGCGGATCGCCGTTCTCGGAACGGATTGCGCCATTGGCAAACGCACAACCGCCACCATCTTAACTCGGGCCCTGAATGATCACGGCCTCAAGGCGGTTTTGGTTGGAACGGGGCAAACCGGGTTGATGCAAGGAGCTCGCTACGGCATTGCGCTCGACGCGGTTCCATCGCAGTTCTGCTCGGGGGAGATGGAGGCAGCCGTGGTCGCCGCGTTCGAAGGTGAGAATCCCGATGTGATCCTCATCGAGGGGCAGGGCGCGCTCAGTCATCCCGCCTACTCGACATCGAGCTTCATTCTCCGAGGAAGCTGCCCCGACGCAGTGATTTTGCAACACGCTCCGGGGCGCAGCCATCGCTGCGATTTCGAGCAGATGGCAATGCCGACGCCGGCGAGCGAGATTCATCTCATCCAGACCTTTGCCGACACGAAAGTCATCGGAATGACGATCAACCACGAGAACCTCTCCGACGCCGCGTTAGAAACGGTGATCGAAGTCTATGGGCAAGAACTCGGGATCCCGGTTACCGATGCGCTGAAGCGGTCGCCTGAGTATCTTGTGGAGATGGTCTTGTCGGCCTTCCCACAGCTGGCCTTCCCACAGCCGGCGTCGCCATATCTCGCGGAGCCACAGCCGGCGTCGACTCAGCTCGTGGAGTCACAGCTGGCGGAGTTGGAACTCGCCGCCGCGGGATGAGCGCTCCGAGATTGGAGATCGACCTCGGCAAGATCGAGCATAATGCCCGTACCTTGGTCGGGCGGTTGTCCGAGCGCGGCATCTCGGTCACGGGCGTTACCAAGGCGGCCCTCGGCTCTCCCGAGATCGCCACGGTGCTGCTCGACGCGGGAGTGGTAGCGCTCGGCGACTCTCGTATCGAAAATATTGAAGTCATGCGTCGCGCGGGCGTGGCGGCGAGCATGACCCTCATTCGCTCGCCGATGCTCAGTCAGTTGGAGCGGGTCGTTGCCCACGCCGATGTCAGCTTGAACACTGAATTCGAGGTGATTAAGGGCCTCTCGGCTGTGGCACAAAGAGCAGGCAAGATCCATGGCATCGTGCTCATGGTGGAACTCGGAGATTTGCGCGAAGGCATTCTGGCCGCTGATCTTCCGGCGACCGTGCGTGAGACACTCAACCTCTCGAACCTCGATCTCCATGGCATCGGCACCAATCTGGCTTGCCGCTGCGGCGTGACGCCCAACGCCACCAATATGTCCGAGCTGGGTGCTCTCGCAGACTCGATCGAGGCGGCATTCGGCCTCGATCTTGGACTCGTGTCCGGCGGTAATTCCGCGAACCTGGATTGGGCTTTGAACGGCGTGTCCAAAGGCGACGGGCCGGAGGGTCGGATCAACAATCTGCGCCTGGGGGAGTCGATTCTTCTCGGTCGGGAGCCTACGCAGCGAAAACGAATCGAGGGCCTGTACATCGACGCCGTAACTTTGGTGGCCGAAGTTATCGAGTTCAAAGCCAAGCCGTCGCAGCCCACGGGGGAGACGGCGCAGAGCGCCTTCGGCCTCGAGCCGCCGGCGACTGACCGGGGAACGATCTCGCAGGCGATCTTCGCCATTGGGCGCCAAGATACGGATCCGGACGGCCTCTGCGCGCCCCTCGGAGTCGAGATCCTCGGGGCGAGCAGCGATCATCTCATCGTGGATGCCGGTTCGACCCTGCTCGCTGTGGGCACTGAAGCCGTCTTTCAGCTCAACTACAGCGCTCTGATGCGCGCCATGGCCTCACCACGGGTCGGCAGGGTTTACCGACCAGCCGTTGGAGGTCTCATGCCTCGGCACGCCGTGCGGACAGAATTCAAGCCCCGCCGAGCGGCCCGTCACGGCTGAGCCACTTGTCTGGTGTGGACCAAACCCCAGCTCTTGAGCTTTCGATAAAGGGTTGCGGAGCCAATCCGGAGCTGTTCGGCGGTGCGTGTCTGGTTGCCGTCGTTGTGCTCCAACGCGGCGAGAATGTATTCCTTTTCGATTTCTTTGAGCGGTTGCACCGTGGCTCCGCTGATCACGGGTTTGGGGAAGGCCCGACGGATTTCTTCGGGCAGATCGTCCAGGTCCACTCGGTTTCCCGTGCCGAGGGCGACGGCACGTTCCATGGTGTTTTCGAGTTCGCGCACATTGCCCGGCCAGTCGTAGCGTAGGAGCTGATCGGCAGCGCGTGGGGTGAGGCCCGAAACCTCGCGCGCCATGCGCATGGCTGCGTCCGCGAGCATCAGCCGAGCCAGCGGTAAAATGTCGTCTTTGCGGTCGCGCAGGGGCGGCACGGCGAGCTCCACGACTTTGAGTCGGTAGTAGAGATCTTGCCGGAAGCGCTCTTCTGAGACACGTTGATCGAGATCGCGATTGGTGGCGGCAAGCACCCGCACATCCACTTGACGATTTCGATTCTCCCCGACCCTGCGAACCTCTCTCTCCTGCAGCACACGCAGCAATTTGACCTGCATGTTTTGAGAAATATCGCCAATCTCGTCGAGCAGCAGCGTGCCTCCGTTGGCTGCTTCAAACAGTCCGGGCCGGTCCGAAGCCGCACCCGTGAACGCGCCGCGGGCATGTCCGAATAATTCGCTTTCGAGCAGTGTTTCGGTGATCGCGCCGCAGTTGATGGCGATGAAAGGACCTGCCGCGCGGGTGGATTCGTCGTGCACGAGCCTGGCTATACGTTCCTTTCCGACCCCGCTTTCGCCGGTGATGAGCACTGTCGCGTCGACCGCCGCCACCCGTCGAGCCAATGCCACCACCTGCTGCATGGTGGTGCTTTTAGCGACGAGGCCCAGGGGCTCGTCGGCGCCGCCGACCACCTGGACCAGGGCGCGGCGATGAGCGCGGAGCTTTAATTCCGCAGCTTTCAAGGTCTCGGTGACCCGAGTCAGGGAGACATCCAGGCACGCCGCGAGGTGAGTCGGCTCGAAGAAGGCGAGCTCCTCAGCGCGGTCTTCCCCCCACTCTTCGCGCGTGCGCCCCAGGAGGTGGCACGCTGCGTCACCTTTGGCCAGGCACCGGTCCTCGAGCACGTAGGTCTCTTTTCCCGCGGCCTGGCTGAGGTAGCCGCTCATGAGGCCGCAGATCGTCCAACACACGGCAGAATCCGACCGCCCGAAATGGAGGAGATGCTGCTCTGCTTCGAACGAGGCGAGCACCATAGCGCCCTTCTTGCTGAGCGGATCCTCGCTGCCCGGCTGAGCACGAAACAGCCCTTCGAGGGTGTAGAGGCGGGGGCCTGCCAAGCGCCAATGATCATTGTTGGCCCATTGAAAATGTTCTCGCATGGCCTTGGCCATACGCCAACCCTGGGCAAAGCCGAATTGGGTGAGCACGGCACGTGCGGCAGTCAAACCGAAATTTTCGACCAGGTATTGCCGCAAGAGGCCCATGGCCACGGCATCGAGCAATAGGGCACGCTGACCGGCGAAACGAATCATGCCCCCTTTGGGGTCGAGCTCGAGAAGCTCGTCGTGATGTAAATCTTCGACCCGCATAAATGACCTCCTTCAAACTGAAGTAGAGTACATCATTTTGACTTCATTAGCAAAAATATTTAATTTTCAAAATCTGTTAAGTCATTGAAAATAAAAGAGTTAATGTTTAGGTCTGAATCTTGCTTAATAAATCAGTATGAGTCTTCCGAGATCGGGGGAGAACCTTCTGAAAGGAAACGCAATGACGGCTGAAAGTAGTGAATATAGTGGCGAGCCGGCCTGATTCCTTGATTCAACTCGTGAACCTTATGACTAAGAAACCACGACCCAAAGCTCTTGCCAATTGGGAGAACGAGGGCGGAAGGGTCGACACCAGCCCTAGCCATCGAGAGCATGAAAGATGCTTGCCTTCAGAGGATCCTCACCTACAGCGACGCCCTCAACCCGGTGCACCTCACGGCAGCTCCCCGGATAAGAAGACAACAAACAATTCGCCAAGGAGGCATTCACTATGTTCACTATGACCGTTCGTCCACTCCAAGATCGGGTGCTCGTCAAACGGATCGAGCCGGAAGAGCAGGTACAGGGAGGCATCATCATCCCCGATTCGGCCAGGGAAAAACCCCAGGAGGCCGAGGTTTTTGCGGTAGGCCCTGGCAAGGTCAACGACGAAGGCTCCCGTTCGCCCATGGGCGTCGAGAAGGGAGACCGCATTCTCGTCGGCAAGTATTCCGGGTCCGAGATCAAGATCGACGGCCAGGACTACATGATTCTCCGCGAGGACGAAATTCTCGCCGTCGTCGAGCACTGAATTGACCCCTCAACCTCTCCGAATAGAAAGCAGAAGGCAAAATAATGGCTAAGCAAATTACCTACCACGAGGATGCCCGCGCCGCGATTCTCCGCGGCGTCAACAAGCTCACCGACGCGGTCAAAGTGACCCTCGGCCCGAAGGGGCGCAACGTCATCATCGAGAAGAGTTACGGAGCCCCGACGATCACCAAGGACGGCGTCACCGTCGCCAAGGAGATCGAGCTCCAGGACCCGATCGAGAATATGGGCGCCCAGATGGTTCGTGAGGTCGCCTCCAAAACCTCCGACGTGGCCGGCGACGGCACGACCACAGCGACCGTGCTCGCCATGGCGATCTTCCGTGAAGGTGCCAAGAACGTCACCGCGGGAGCCAATCCCATGGAGATCAAGCGGGGCATCGAACTTGCCGTTGTGGCAGCCACCGGGGCGATCGACGCACTCGCCAAACCCGTGGAGGGCAAGGATATCGCCCAGGTCGGCTCCATCAGTGCCAATGGCGATCCCGAGATCGGCACCCTCATCGCCGAAGCGATGGAGAAGGTCGGCAAGGACGGCGTGATCACCGTCGAAGAAGCCAAGGGTCTCGAGACCACCCTCGAAGTCGTCGAGGGCATGCAGATCGATCGCGGTTATCTTTCCCCCTACTTCGTCACCGACTCGGAGCGCATGGAGACGGTGCTCGAGGGCTGCAAGATTCTCCTTCACGAAAAGAAGATCAGCTCGATGAAAGACCTGCTCCCGGTCCTGGAGGCCGCCTCCAAGCAGGGTGCGCCGTTGCTGATCATCGCCGAAGATCTGGAAGGTGAAGCATTGGCCACCTTGGTGGTCAACAAGCTGCGCGGAACCCTCAACGTGGCCGCCATCAAGGCTCCCGGCTTCGGCGACCGTCGCAAGGCCATGCTCGACGACATCGCGATCCTGACCGGAGGCAAGGTGATCACCGAGGATCTAGGCATCAAGCTCGAGAACGTGAAGTGGGAGGATCTCGGTGATGCGCGGAAAATTGTCATCACCAAGGACGACACCACCATCGTCACCGATTCTGACGCCACCGGTCGACACGAGCTGATCGCTGGTAGGGTGAAGCAGCTGCGCAACCAGATTGAAGAGGCTTCGTCGGACTACGATCGCGAGAAACTCCAGGAGCGCCTCGCCAAACTCGTCGGCGGCGTAGCGATCATCAAGGTGGGTGCAGCGACGGAGATCGAGATGAAGGAGAAGAAGGCGCGGGTCGAAGACGCCATGCATGCGACCAAAGCCGCGGTTGAAGGCGGCATTGTTCCCGGTGGCGGCGTGGCCCTGCTGCGAGCGATCGGAGCGGTCACAGCCCTCAAGGTGGAAGGAGACGTACGTTTGGGAGTCGAGATCGTCCGGCGGGCACTCGAAGAACCTACCCGTCAGATCGCCATCAACGCGGGCGAAGAGGGGAGCGTCGTCGTGCGCGACCTAATGGCCAAGACCGGAAGCTGGGGTTATAACGCGGCCACCGGAATCTTCGAGGATTTGCTCAAGGCCGGTATCATCGACCCGGCGAAGGTCACCAAGACCGCGCTCCAGAACGCGGCCTCGATCGCCGGCCTCATGCTCACCACCGAAGCCATGGTCTCCGAAATACCGGAGAAGGGCTCTGACGGCCTTGGTGGAGGCGGAGGCGGGGGTATGGGCGGCATGGACGGCATGTATTGAGATTGAGAAACCGGCCTGAAAGGAAATTCAATGACACCCGATGGTAGTGATTATGGTGGCGGCCAGGGCTCCGGCTCCGACTCCGGAAGACAAGGGAAGCCACCCAGGGGCGTGATTCGCCCCCGAACGCCCCCATCCAACGAAGAGAGACGCAGGGCCACCTTCTTTGTGTTGCTCATCGCGGTAGCCTCGCTGGTCTCGTGGACCGCGTTCTACACGGTTCCGAGCGACTCCGTCGCCGTGATACAACGGTTTGGCAAGTACCACGATAGCGTCCCGCCGGGGCTCCATCTGAAGTTGCCTCTCGGCATTGACGAAGCCACGATTGTGCCGGTGAAACGGCAGTTGAAACAGGAGTTTGGTTTCTCGACCGCGGGTTCCACCAATCCATACCAAGGCGCTCGGGCCGGTGGCGAGCGGCAGGAAACGCAGATGGTGACCGGGGACCTGAACGCCGCACTCGTCGAGTGGGTGATCCAATATCGGATCTCGGACCCTGTGGAATTCCTTTTCGAGGTGCGAATGCCGAGCAAAACGTTGCGCCATGTCTCGGAGTCCGTGATGCGAGAGGTCGTCGGCGACCGTACGGTGGATGAGGTCATCACGATCGGGCGTCAGGAGATCGAGTCCGAAGCGCTGACCAAGATGCAAGCGCTATCCACCAAATATGTGCTCGGTATCAGCATCGACCAGGTGCAGTTGAAGAATATCAATCCTCCCGAGCCCGTCCAGGAGTCGTTCAACGAGGTCAATCAAGCGCAACAAGAGAAGGAGAAGCTCATCAACGAGGCTCGGCGCGATTACAACAAAGTGATTCCCTTGGCAGAAGGCGAGAAGGATCAGCGGATCCGCGAGGCCGATGGTTACCGGCTCAAGAGAATCAACGAGGCCGAGGGTGATGTGGCTAGGTTCAACGCGTTGTTGGCGGAATACACCAAAGCGCCCGAAGTGACCCGCCGCCGACTGTATATCGAGACCATGCAGGAGGTCTTGCCGGGTATTCGACACAAGGTCATTGTCGATGATCAAACGAACAGCATTCTGCCACTGCTCGATCTCGGTTTGCGCGGCAATACCCTGAAAGGAAATCAACCATGAAGCAGGTCGTGGTCACGGTAGTGGTCGTGCTCGGATTGATCTTGTTGGTGGGGGCGATCTATCAGGTGGACGAGGTGGAGCAGGTCATTGTGACGCAATTCGGGAAACCTGTCGGCCAACCGGTCACGAGCGCCGGCCTCAAGCTAAAAGTACCCTTTATCCAGCATGTCAATGCCATCGACAAGCGGGTTCTGGAATGGGACGGCCGGCCGTCGGACATGCCGACCAAAGATAAGCTTTATATTTCTGTCGACCTCTTCGCACGCTGGCGCATTACCGATCCTCTTCAATACTTCCTTCGTCTGCGCGACGAGCGCAGTGCGCAATCCCGCCTAGACGACATCCTAGGCAGCGAAACGCGAAACGCGGTCGCCAAACATGAGCTGATCGAGATGATCCGCACCACCAAGGATCGCGTGCCGCTGCGGGATACGCTGCTGACGGACGCCGAGAGAGAACTCGATATGGGGTCCCTGGTGCCGATTCAAAAAGGTCGCCAGCTGGTGGAGGAGGAGATTTTCGCCGCTGCCGCCGAAAAGGTTCTCGTCTTCGGGATCGAGCTGCTCGATATTCGTTTCAAACGAATCAACTACAACGAGAGCGTGCGGCCGAAGATCTACGACCGCATGATCAGCGAACGGCGCCAGATTGCAGAACGTTTTCTGTCCGAAGGTAATGGCGAGGCCGCCAGAATCCGCGGTAACAGAGAGCGCGACCTCAACAAGATCCAGTCGGAAGCCTACCGTGAGGTGGAAGAGATCCGCGGCGCAGCAGATGCGAAAGCCACTGAGATTTACGCGGGGGCCTACAACCAGAGTCGTGAAGCTGTGTTGCTTTATGAGTTCACGCGCACCATGGAAGCCTACAAGACCATTATTTCCGAGAACACGACCCTGGTCCTTTCCACGGACAGTGATTTGTTCCGATTCTTGAAGGGAATTTGAGCCTAGAAACTCGGTCGTAAGCACCCCGGTCGAACACCCTCTGAAAGACATCCAGACCTGCACCTACGCGGTGCAGGTGTACTAGCCCGTGCGCGGGAAAACGCTCCGAGGAGGAGACGACATGCAGCTAGCGTTGATGGTGGAATTGACAATGATCCTAGGAACTCTTGGGACGATGTCGGCATTCGCTTCAGAATTGATAGCACGGTGGTATTGCCCACCACTTCTGATCGCGCCCGACCCCATTCGCCGAGGGCGGCGAGATAACGGATACAGAGCCTAGTTGGGGCGCGTCCAGGTTTGCGGTTTTGAGGATCTAGAAGGCGCGGCGCGCCGAGCACGGAAAGCGAGCGTGTCTGAGCGATAGAACCCATGAATCGGCTTAAACTCCTGCACATCATAGATTTGCGACGACACTGCAGTGGTGGCGCGAGTTCGGAGCGACGCGCGCAGGACGCCGCGCCGACCCGCCGCGACTGCATTTCTGGACGGGCCCTAACTAGCGCCAGGGAGCGATGGATCGACCGGCAAAGCATTTCCGGAGCTGATCCCCTACGAGACGGGGTTTGGCAGCACATGGGTTGGGGCGGCGAGCCGAAAGGCCTGCCGCCCCGTTTTTTTGCCGACGACCTCAATCGACGAGCCCGTCGTCGGTGGCTGCGTCAATGTCTTGCGGCCGGGACTGCAGGCTGCGCCACAGGCCGTAGAGGCTGACGAGCAGCCACGCGCTTTCGATGATTGCCGACGGAAAGTTGAAATCGAAGTAGAGGGAGTAGAGAACCAGCGCCGCCCCCACGGCGTTGATCGCCGAATAACGGGGAGAATCTTGGGCGAGGCGCTGGGTTTGCAACAGCCAATAGGCGCTCAGAATCAAGAGCACACCCACCGTGCCGACGGCGCTCGGAAGGGTGAGCCACGCGGGGGTGGATGGGCTATTCAACCTACTTTTCCGCGGCCGAGCCGGACGGAGGGCCGGCTTGGGGTGGGTCTTGGGTCCATGGAGATGTGCTGGACCACATCGAGGTGTTGCCGCTCTCGAAGCCGTCGGTGAAGATTCCGGATGCCGTGGTCATCGAGCCGACCACGTAGACGTCGATCGAATCGCCGCCACCACCGCCTTCGTTGCGATTGTCGGTGTAGATGCCGATCAATTGGTCCATCACCAAATCCATGCCGTTGTAGTCGCCCCATTCAAAGCTGTCGTTGGGTTTGGGTGAGCTGACGATGGTTAAACGCTCTGGGGTGCTCCAAGTTTGGGCACCGTCGTCGGAAACGGCATAGTAGAAGTCCACGCTGGTGCGGCTCGCATTGTTGCGCGTGTCGTAAAAGACCACCCAGACCTTGCCGTCGGGGCCGACGGTCAGCCACGGATGAAAACGGTCGACCTCGTTGGCGTCGGCGGTTTCGTGGGGCGTGGTGATCGACCAGGTGGCTCCACCATCGCGGGAGTAGGCGACTTGAATGCGGCCGTGATTGTTGGCGGGGGTGCCCGAGTCGGGCACCGTATTGTCGGTATAAGCGACGTAAATCGAATCGGCGTAGGCGCCGTTGGTCAGATCTGTGTCGGCGGCGACGTACATGAACGCGCGGCGGGAAGGCATGGCGGGAATGGGGAAGTCGTAGCTGCCGACGGTATCCGCAACCAACACGGCCGACGCAAAAGTCTGGCCGCCGTCGGTCGACTTACGAACCCAAGTGTTGCCGCCGGAGAAGGTCGGCCAGATGTAGTAGAGGTGGCCGCTTTTGTCCGAGGTGATGTCGCTGCCGATGCCTTCTTGGGACGAGCCGACCGAAAGGTTGATCGGGCTGGACCAACTGACGCCGAGATTGGTGGAGCGGGAGAATTTCATCACGCCGTTCAAATGCCAGGTCAGGTAGAGATTGTCCTTGTGGGGCGAGGTGGCGAAGTCGTCGACGTGCAAATACTCCTTGTCGACAAAACCGGAGCCCACGGTGTCCAATAGAGTCCAAGTTTGGCCGTTGTTGGTCGACAAGTAGATGTCGTTCACGGCTCCCAGGGTAACGGTGTAGGCACGGGTGCCGTCGGTCGACCAGGCGACCGTGGGATCACAGCACGAACTCGGCAGGGCGCCCGCGGAACTCCAAGTGGAGCCGCCGTCGGTGGAGTAATACATCACTTGGCCACCGTTGCCGTTGCTGCCGGCGATCACCAGATCGGGATTCACCGGATTGATGGCCACGGCGGTCTCGGCACCGGGGCCGAGGCGGGCTTCGCCGTCGAGGGCGCGTCCCGACTTTTTCGTCTGCCAATCATCTCGCTCCATCCAAACCGTCGAACGGTCGACCTCGAAGCCGGTTTCAGTGCGATGAGCGACTCGGTAGAGCCGGCCGTCGATCAAATATCCGCCGTGCTCGATCCGAAAGCGCGGCATGGTGCTGCGCGGATATTGGTGGCTGCCGGTTTTAGGCAGATCGGGATAGCGCTTTCTCAGCTCCACGCGATAAAAGGCGGGCACCAAGGCTCGCTGCTCGGCCTCTTCGGCGGAAAGCAGGTCGAGATCGGCGCGGGTCAGGGAGTAATTGCGGTCGTCCCATGGGCCGATCTTAGTCAGGGAGGCGTAGTCCACTTTGGGGTCGGTACCCCGCTTGGGATCGATGGCTTGGCCTTGGATTGCAGCGGCGGCCAATAGACTGATCGCCATACACAACACGAGCTTCTGGATTTTCATGGCTTCTCACTTCGAAAGATTCGCAGGGCGAAAAGTCGCAGGGCGAAAAAGGGAAAGTACGGGCCCACACTCCTTAGAACGCGAAGCCGGCGCTCGGAATCCGCAAGGCTCGGGCGACCTTTTTGGGCCGACGACCTTTTTGGGTCGTCGGGTTTCGGCCGATCAGGGGGTCGCGGGTTCAGTCTCCTTGGCTCCTCGCATGTCCTGAATTTCTTTCCAGGCCTGAGGCAGCAGGAAGGAAAGGAAGAGGATCAACAATCCCCAGGAGTAGAGGCCGTAGCGCATTTCGAAGCTGGGGGTCAGGAAGTGCAAGACCGCCATGAAGATGTTGAGACCGATGGCTCCGTAGAGCAGGGTCCGGCTTCGGAGGAATGGGATGATCAACAGCATTTGCCAGTAATAACAAGTGGTGACCACCAGGGCGAAGATCGCGACCATGCCGCCGATCGCCGCTGCGTCGTCGACCCGGGCTCGCCAACAGGCCATGGCGAGGATCAAGAGCATCAATCCTCGGGCACCCCATACCACCGGGCTGCGTTCTACCTTGAGCTGATCCATCTTCGCCTGCCAATGGATCCACGGCTCCGGCAGGCTGAAATTCACCAACTTCCGTTCCATGGTTTCCATGTCGTACAGAATGACGTTTTCCAAGCCGACGTTGTTGGTCAGCCAGGTTCCGCGGTGCAGGGTGATGGCGTCGGCGAATTCCGACCATGCGGCCGGACCGCGACCGGTGAGGCTGCCGGCGGCCAGCGCCACGAGCAGGGCGAGCACGAACCCGCCGACGATTTGGAACGACCACTTGAGCGGCTCGCGCCTGATCAGGGCTCGCAAGCCGAGAATGGCGGGGCCGAAGAGGAAGAGCACCGGAAAAACACGCACGGCGGTGGCCCAGCCGATGAAAGCTCCGCCGGCAAAATACTTCTCTCGTTTGAGCATGCAAATGCCGATCACCGAGCAAGCGAGCCAATCTTCGCGCAGGAAAGCTCCACCGACCCAATAGTAGCGACCGGCGTAGTTGAGGCCGAAGAGGATCAGGGACAGGCAGCCGATGCGGCTGCCGTAGGTGCGAAACACCACCACGAACATGGTGATCAGCAGGATCACATCCAAATTCGCCATCCAAGCCAAGCTGGAGTCGTCGACTTTCGGCCATGCGAAGAGACGGGCGACGAAGGTCCAGCTGGGGGGTGGGTTAAAGCCGTGGTCGCGGCGGATGCTGGTGATGTAACCGGGGGTGTTGCGCCAAAGAAAGTGGTAGTTGTCGTTGATGAATTCGGACCAGCGCTCGTCGGAAAATCTCGCTTTGACCTCGGCGCGATGCTCCAAGGTTTCCGGTGCTTGGGTCGAGACCATTTCGTTGGTGCGCAAATCGCGAATCACCGGTTGGATGTGGCCCTGGTAGGCCTCCGGGTTCTTGCGCGTTTGAGCCTCGATCGAAGCCGCGTAGAGGCCGTCGTGCCCTAGCTCCGGGAAGTATTTAGCGCCCAACACATAGTGGAATTGCTCCCAAAAGTGGTTGTAGACCCGTCCGTGGAAGGCGCCGAAATTGAGATACGCCAGCACCGCGATGATCGCCGCGACGGTCAGCAAGTTCCCGGCCCGTTGGGCATTGAGGCGTTTATGGGGCAGGGCCCGATACAGGATCACGGCGAGGGTGCCGATCATCAAGCAGAGCTTGACCTTGATCTCGCTGACCTCGTTCAGAGGGAAGCCCTCGGTGTCGAGGAAGAACGGGAGGAGCAGGCTGAGGCCGGCTACGGCGGGAAGCCCCTGGCGAAGGAGCGATTCATGCTTCGCTTTCATCTTGACCACCTGTGGAAGAACCACACCACAACACATGCGGGCAAGGGCCCGCTGATTCGAGGAAATTAGAGTCGACGTCCGCGAAGCGTATCGGAAAAAAGTAGCGGGGCAAACGAAAAACGCCGACCCCGTGGCTGGGGTCGGCGATCGGAGGGCTAGACGCTGGACCAGATCTGCGAGTTAGGCGGCGTCGACGGCGTCGGCATCCCGGTCCGAAAGGAAGCCGCCGTCGGCCCGTTCGCGCACGGTGGCATCCCGGCGCCAGGAACGCTCGCAGCGGGGCTGCTCACGCAAATCCATCACCTCGATCTCACCGTCGGCGGTGCGTTCGACCCGGGAAACGCCGAGCAAATCGGGCAAGTCCGCTTCGAAGCTTTCGAATCGACCCTCGGCGTCGGGCAGGCGGATGCCGGCGTCGAGGGGGTTCTCGATGCCGTCCCGTTTGGCATTCTCGAGGGCCTTGGAAACCTGCTCTTGGACCTCCAGGAGTTCCTGCCAGGCCGGGTCGAGCTCGACGGTCGGCACCTCGGGCACGACTTCCAAGTGCACCGACTCCGCGTCGTCGCCGTGAAGCGCTCGATGGGATTCATCGGCGGTGTGGGGCAGGATCGGCGCCAACAGATGGTTCAAGGTGTCGGCGATGTGCCACAGCACGGTTTGGGTAGCACGACGCCGGGGCGAGTCCGCCCGATCGCAGTAGAGGCGATCCTTGGTGGCGTCCAGGTAGACCGCCGACAAGGTTTCGTTGCAGAAATCGAAGATCTGCAAATGGGCCTGACGGAATTGAAAGGCCGAGAACGCCTCGAAGGTCCTCTGCCGCAAAGCGGCCAGCTCACTGAGCACCCAAGCATCCAGGGACGAGGGGGATAGTTCGCTGAGCTCCACCCCATGCTCGGCGGGATCGAAATCCGCCAGATTCGACAAAAGGAAACGCAGCGTATTGCGGACCTTGCGGTAAGACTCGCCGGCGAGTTCGAAGAACGAATGATCGACCTTGATGTCGTTTTCAAAGGCCAGCGAGCTGACCCACCAACGCAAGACGTCGGCGCCGTGTTGCTTGAGCAAGTCCTCGACGTTGAGGGTGTTGCCCAGCGACTTGGACATCTTCTTGCCCTCTTTGTCGACGATGAACCCATGGGTCAAGACCCGTTTGAAGGGCGGCTCGCCGGTGGCTCCCAGGGCCGGTAAGAGGGAGAGCTGGAACCAGCCGCGATGCTGATCTGAGCCTTCCAAGTAGAGATCTGTGGGATAACCCAGGCCCCGGGCTCGCATGACCGCATTCCAGGACGAGCCGGACTCCAGCCAGACGTCGAAAATGTCGTACATCTTTTCGAGCCGGTCGATCTCCACACCCTCGGGGGCCTCGGGATCGTCGGCCGGATTCCAATTCGCCAGCAGCTCAGCCGGCGAGCTTTGGAACCATGAATCCGAGCCCTTTTGACCGAAGACGTCGGCCACGGCTTGGACCGTGTCGGTGGTCAGCAGCACTTGGCCGTCGGGGGTGCGGAAGGCGGGGATCGGCAGGCCCCATGAGCGCTGGCGGGAGATGCACCAATCCGGCCGCGATTCCAACATGCCGCGCAGGCGGTTCTCGCCCCAGCCGGGGAAGAATTGGATTTTGTCCCGCGCTGCTTCGAGCGCCAGGTCGCGGAGGGATTTGTCGTCCCTCTTGGTGGGCTGATCGACGGCGATGAACCACTGCTCCGTGCAGCGGAAGATCACCGGCGTCTTGGAGCGCCAATCGTGGGGATAGGAGTGGTTGAACATGAGGTCGTGGAACATATGCCCGGAGTCGCCCAGGTGTTGCGTGATCTTGGGGTTGGCGTCCCAGATCGATAGACCCCGCAGCCAATCGGGCACGGTGTCGTCGTAGGTGCCGTCCCCCTTCACCGGGCAGTAGACGTCGAGGCCGAGCCGTTGGCCGGTCTCGAAATCCTCTTGGCCGTGTCCGGGGGCGGTGTGCACCAAACCCGTGCCGTCTTCCAGGGTCACGTAGTCCGCGGCGACCACCCAGCCTTCACGATCGCAGAAGGGGTGGCGATAGCGCAGCTCCAGGAGCTGCTTGCCCTTGACCCGGGCCAGCACTTGGACGTCGTCCATGGAGCCGCCGGCGGTGCCGACCACCTTGGGAAGCAACTCCTCCGCCACCACCGTGACCCGCTCGCCGATCTTGGCCAGCGCATAGTCGAAGTCCTCGTGCACGGCGATCAAGATGTTGGCCGGCAAGGTCCAGGGGGTGGTGGTCCAGATCATCAGCGACGGGCTGTCGCCGAGCTGGGAGGCCTCGACGCCGAAAGCTTGGGCCAGCGCCGCGGGGTCGAGCGCCTCAAAGCAGACGTAGATCGACGGGTCCTCGCGGTCTTGGTACTCGAGCTCCGCTTCGGCCAGCGCGGTTTGGTTGGCGATCGACCAATGCACGGGTTTCAGATCGCGGTAGACCAAACCTTGTTTTACCAGGGCTCCAAAGACCTCGATCACCGACTTTTCATAGTCCGGGGTCATGGTCAGATAGGGGTGCTCGTAGTCCGCCAGGGTCAGAAGCTGCTTCATCTGCTCCGCTTGCAGTTTTTTGAATTTGGTGGCGTATTTGTGGCATTCGCGGCGGATGACCATGCGTCGGGTGTCGGCGTCGAGAGAGCTGAGCTTGGCCAGCTTGCCCGATTCCACCATTTCGGTCATCACCTTATGCTCGATGGGCAGGCCGTGGCAGTCCCAGCCCGGCACGTAGTGGCAATGCTGACCCATGAGGTTGCGGCTGCGCACCACGATGTCTTTGAGCACCTTATTCAGCAGGTGGCCGACGTGGATCGTGCCGTTGGCGAACGGTGGGCCGTCGTGGAAGGCGAAGATCGGATCCTCCGCCCGACGCTCTTGAACCGCGTCGAAGATCCCGGCCTTTTCCCACCGTTTGCGGGTCTGCCCTTCGTTTTGCGCCAGGTTGGCGCGCATGGGAAACGAAGTCTTGGGCAAATTGAGGGTTTTCTTGTACTTGGTTTTACGCTCTTTGGGGCTCAATGGGCCCGTCTCTTGAGTGTTTTGATCAGTCATATGCTCAGTCCTAGCGAAACACGATGTTGTCCAAAGTGCGGGTGGGTGTCCTAAGTGCGGATGGGTGGATGACCTCGATCGGGGAGCGTGTCGAAGGGATGTCGAAGAGACGGTCGTCGAGTCGGTACGCAATCGACATGGCCAAAACGTAGAACGGCCTCGCTTCCGAGCGAGGCCGTTTCGACACCAATGCCGGAGCACGCCTCACCGGATGGGGCTAATAATCACCTCGGTGGACGGGCTCGACGGATATAGGTAGTCGCTCGACATAATGGTGAATCTTCGGCGAAAACCATCGCAAGGTCAAGTACGTAGCCCCGAGTCCTTGAAAGGCACGACCCGTTGGTAGTACCGTTGGAGGACTGGACGATCCGAATCCCTAGCTGAGGGCAACTGCACTCGATGCTCGTCGAAGCTCACTGCTGACCGGTAAAGAGGTCACGAGCCGGCGACAAGCGGACGAAACAACTGGGATTTGGCGATGCCGCCAGATTGGCCTAAGATATTGCTGGTCTGGGATCAGATTCTATGGGTGCCTTGGGACCGCGCATTGAAAGCCGAAGATCAAGGCGATGAGGGACAACATGAACGATTTGGCTCCGCAACCGGTTAAAGGCATCTCGGATTCATGAGAACCATTCGATTCGGCCGGACCGAGGTCGAGCTTCCCGCTGTAGGGGTGGGGACTTGGGCTCACGGTGGGCCCAACACAGTCCATGGCCGTCCGGTGGGTTGGTTTGGAGCGACTGAAAAAGACGCTTACGACACCTTGGTCGAGTCTCACCGCCAAGGATTGATCCACTGGGATACCGCCGACGTCTATGGCGACGGACGATCCGAGGAGATTATCGGCACCGTCTGGGGAGACGTACCCCGCAATGACGTCTTCTTGGCCACCAAGGTCGGCTGGGATCCGGGCAATCACGGCCACTACTACCATCCGGCACAAATTCGGCGCCAGCTCGAACGCAGCCTGCGCAACCTGCGCACGGATCACCTCGACCTCTACTACCTTCATCACTGCGATTTCGGACCCGACGGCGAGTATCTCGACGACGCCCTGGACCTGATGCGGACCTTCCGCGATGAAGGAAAGATACGTTTCCTCGGGTTGTCCGACTGGAAAAACGAGAGCATCGTTCGATACGCGGATCTGGTCAATCCGGATGTGGTCCAGTGTTATCGCAACGTGGTGGACGACACTTACGAGAGCAGCGGTTTGAGGGCTTGGGTCGAGGACAACGACGTTGGCGTCGCGTTCTTTTCCCCGCTCAAACATGCTCTGCTGCTCGGTCATTTCGAAGGCCCCGTGACTTTCGGAGAAGGCGACCACCGCAGCTCCCTGGCGGAGTTTCGGGATTTCGGCTTGATCAGCCGGCTCCAGGCTTGTCGTCGGGAGATGGAAAAGAAGTTCCCCGACCAAAACGAGCCGGTTCTACACGGTTTGATCGGCGCGATTCTCTCCGACACCCCGACCGGCTGTGCGTTGATCGGCCAACGTCGGACCTGCCATGTTCAGGCCGCTATCCAATGTGGTGAGGTGCTCGAGAACGGACTTCTGCAGTGGGTCCGACAGCTCTACCGGGAAAATGGCCGCGCCACCCACATGCATTGGAAGTCTTACCAACAAGGGGTTTGATCCCTCGATCAACCCGTCTGTAAAGCCGGTGTAAAACCAAGGCGGTTAAGGCTTTAGGAGCCTTGGAATTTAGCCTGTGGCAGAACTTTGCCGTTCGGGCCCACGTATTTTGGGCCATGAACGCCCTGCGCCCATCTGCCATTGTGAATTTTTTCCCGGAGTGCCTCGCCATCGAAGATCTTGAAGGATTGCTGCATCCGCTGACCGAATTCGTCGACGATCCCGATGGCTTGGAGCGATTTGAATCGGACGGCGCTGCCATGCCCGAGCCCTTCAGGGGGTTATTGGTCCACAACAGCGATATGACCTCAACCCTGGAGAAATTCCACCGCGAGAGGCCTTATTTGGAAGTGCTCGCCAAACGTCGACGGGATACCAACCTCTTTCGTCAGGTGCTGCTGCGCGGGCAACGCAGCCACCGGGCGGTGGAGTACGGCGCGATCCGGATTGAGCTTGAAGAACTGGGTCCCGAGGCCCGATGGGCGGTGCTCGAAGGCAGCCGGCCCTTAGGCGGAATTCTTGCCGATTTTCAGGTGCCCTACGTCAGCCGTCCGCGGTCCTACTTTGGGGTTCGAGCGGGCTCCCGGCTGCAACAATTGCTCGGTCTGAATGAGCCGGTTCTGCTTTATGGTCGCAAGAATTTTCTGCAGACCCCGGAAGGTGGGGTGCTCGCCGAAGTGGTTGAGATTCTGCCGCCGTTGGCCCCTTCACGCCCCGGCTCCGCTTGAACTCAAGGTACTTTTGGGTGCCTTTCTGCCCGCCTATTCCCTGCTAAGCTGGCGCCATGAAGGAACGGGAAACGATTCGTCGCCATCAGCTGACCGTGCTCCAGGAGCTTCTTAAGGAGCTGGCGCGGCAGAAGAATCCGTTCTATTTGCCCCGTCTCAAAGCTGCTGGATTGACCGCAGGAGCCGAGAGCCTAGAGCACTTTGTCGCCGCCATGCCCTTCACCTTGAAGGCCGAATTGGTCGAGGATCAGCGGCTTCATCCCCCGTACGGCTCGAATCTGACCTACGAACTCGACCGCTACGTCAGAATCCACCAGACCAGCGGAACGAGCGGATCTCCCCTGCGATGGCTCGATACCCGTGAAGGTTGGGCGTTCGTCACCGGCAATTGGCAGCGAGTTTTTCGCGCGGCCGGAGTCGAAAGCGGAGATCGAGTGTTTTTTCCCTTTTCCTTCGGTCCCTTTCTCGGCTTTTGGGCCGCCTTCGACGCCGCTGCAGAGCTGGGCTGCTTGGTTTTGCCGGGCGGTGGCCTGACCTCCAACGGTCGCTTACAGGTATTGGAAGACAACCGGGCGACGGTGGTGTGCTGCACGCCGACTTATGCCATCCGCCTCGGGGAGATCGCGCAATCGGCGGGTTTGAAAGTGGATTCCGTGCACACCGTGATCGTCGCCGGTGAGCCGGGCGGTTCCATTCCGGGAGTCCGGCAGCGAATTTCCGACCTATGGGCGGGTGCGCGGGTGCTCGACCACCACGGCATGACCGAAATCGGTCCCGTCAGCTATCCCAATGTCGCCGTACCCGGGCTGCTGCACATCATCGAGAACTCCTATTTGGCCGAGGTGCTCGACCCCGAGTCCCTCGAGCCCGTGCCCGACGGCCAACCCGGTGAGCTGGTGCTGACCACCCTCGGTCGGGTCGGCTCGCCCCTGCTGCGTTATCGCACGGGTGATTTGGTCTGTGTGTGCAAGCGGCCCACCGCGGAGCTGGGAACCTCGGACATGGCGCTCGAAGGCGGAATTCTCTCGCGGGTAGACGACATGGTCGTGGTCCGCGGGGTCAACCTATATCCCGGCGCGATCGAAAAAGTGGTGCGGCGATTTCCCGAGATTTCTGAATATCGGGTCGAACTCCGGACCCGGCGCAGCATGTTGGAAGCGCGGATCGAAATCGAGTTGGAGGCGTCTTGTTCCACCGGGTCCGACGAGATGTGTAACACCCTTGCCGACGCCTTGCAGACCGCTTTTCAGCTGCGCATTCCGGTGGGATCGGTGGAGCCGGGCTCGCTGCCCCGATTCGAACTCAAGGCCAAGCGTTGGCATCGGGTCGAGGATGAAGGCTGAACCTGTGGGGATCCCTATTTATGCCCGCGGGGTATTGCGCAGAGGGATTCCCTTGACGGCGTTCTGCGTGTTCAGTCTGCTCTGGGTGCTGTGCCTGGCGGTGCCCCCCTCTTTCGCCGGCACCCTGCCTCTGGAAGGGCGGCCGTGGGTGGGTGTCGAAACCGAGAGCTTCATGCTCTATTCCAACGCCGAGGTCTCCAAAGCAGAACGGGTCGCTCGGGACCTCGAAGGTTTGCGTCGGGCGATGGCCAAAATCACCCGGCTCGAACTCAGCTCGCCGGTGCCGACCTCAATTTTCGTTTTTGCCAATGACGGCTCGTTGATTCCCTACAAGCACCTTTATCGCGGCGAGCCCGCGTCCATGAGCGGCGCGTTTTACACCCAGCCCTACGGGGATTACATCGTCATGGACGGTGCCCGGCGGCAGGAAGCCACGCTGACGGTCTACCATGAGTACGTGCACACGGTTCTGCGCAACAACCTGCCGGGTTTGCCACTGTGGTTGGAAGAAGGCTTGGCGGAACTCTATTCCACCTTTGAGATCGTCGACGGACGGGGGCGGATCGGACGACCGCTTCAAAGGCATTTGAAGGAGCTGGCCAAGGGAGAGCCGTTGAGTTTGGAGGCGTTGCTTCGGGTCGATGCGGAATCGTCCCATTACAACGTCTTCGAGCACCAAGGGGAGTTCTACGCCCGCAGTTGGGAGCTGGTCCACTACCTGCTGCTGGGCAACGACGAGCGTCGCCGGCAAATGTTGGATTTCCTGCGTTTGGGATTCGGCGGCATCGTCCAGGACGAGGCGTTCCGCCGCGCCTTCGCGGTCGACTACGCGACTTTGGAAAAAGAAATCACGGCCTATCGCAAAGAAGGCTTCAAAACCATGGCCGTGGAGCTGCAAAGCGCGGAACTCGGCAGCCCCAAGATCAGTTCGATTGCCTATCCACAGATCTTGGTCAACCTGGGGGACCTTTTGGTCAGTCAAGGGGATCGCCACCAAGACGCGCTCTTTCATTTCGAGGAAGCTCTGCGGCTTGATCCCACTCGAGCGGGAGCCGTCGCAGGAATGGGTTTGGTGGCTCAGCAGAAGCGAGACTATCCCCGTGCCAGGGCGCTTTTTCGTCGGGCGGTGGAGATGGCGCCGAAGGACGGCAGATTGAGCTACCACTACGCCACCAGCCTTTTGGTGTTGGGCCGCGGAGCGAGTGAGAGCAAGCTGCGCGAGGCTCGGTTGCACTTGGAGCGATGCCTTGAGCAGAACCCGAATTTTGCTCCAGCCTGGGCACGGCTGGCATCGATTTACGGCTTGAGCAAAGGGCTCGACGACGAAGGCCTGGGTGAAAAGGCCTTGGAGGCGGGGCGGATGGCTCACCGCCTCATGCCCAACCGCGAGGGGGTGGCGCTCCAACTCCTGCTTCTATATTCCCGCACCCGCGATCGTGTGGAGGCGCGGCGGCTTTACCGTGACTACTTTGAGCACCATCCGGATGCCGAGTCCCGCCAGGCGGCGATGGAGATCCTGCGGCGCATGGATTGGCTCTCGGCGGACAGCGACGGTGAACCGATCGATATCGTGCGCTGAGCCTGGAGCCCGGAGCCGTGGCTCCCTGGTGCCCGGTGGCTACAGGCCTGCCGGTATTGTGATAGCTTCTCGCCGTTTCCTCCGCTATCCGAGGTCGTCCCAAGCTCGTAGCCCAGATTGGATCGGCCCTCCACCTCAAGCCAACAGGGTCCGCCATGTCTCAATCCAGAAAGCGACGCGTCTTCTCCGGCATTCAACCGTCCGGTGAACTTCATTTGGGAAATTATCTCGGTGCCATCCGCCATTGGGTGCGAGGACAGGGTCAGAAAGAGAATTTCATTTGCATCGTCGATTTGCATGCGATCACGGTTTTTCAACAGCCCGAGGCATTGCGCCACAATACCCGGTCTGTGGCGGCGATGTTGTTGGCCGCCGGCATCGATCCGGATCAAACCACCCTCTTTGTGCAAAGCCATGTTCGGGCTCACGCCGAGGGCAGCTGGTTTCTCAGCTGCATCACCCCCTTGGGTCGCCTCGAACGGATGACCCAATACAAAGACAAGTCGGCGCGCCAAGAGCGGGTCGACGCGGGCTTGCTCACCTATCCCGTGCTACAGGCGGCAGACATCTTGCTCTACGACGCCGATGAGGTGCCGGTGGGCGACGATCAAAAACAACACCTCGAGCTGAGCCGGGATATCGCCCAACGGTTCAATCACCTCTACGGTGAGACCTTTGTCGTGCCCGAGCCCAAAATTGCCAAGGTCGGCGCGCGCATCATGGGCTTTGACGACCCCACCTCGAAGATGTCGAAGAGCCTGGCCGGCAAAGGGCACTCCGTGCTCTTGACCGACGAGGATAAGGTGATTGAGAAAACGCTCAAACGGGCGGTGACCGATTCCGGCAATGAGATCGTTTATAGCGACGACCCCGAAAAGGCCGGCGTCAACAACTTGCTGACGATCTATCAGCTGATGACCGACAAGACCCCAGACGAGGTCCTGGCCGATTTCGCCGACGCCCGGGGTTACGGCGATCTCAAGAAAAGGGTTGCCGAGGTGGTGATCGAAGGCCTGCGGCCGATTCGCGAGCGTTACCAGGAGCTGATGGAAAATCCCGCCGAGCTCGACGGGTTGCTCGCTCGGGGGGCGGCCCAGGCGCGTGCCGTCTCCGAGCTGAAATTGGTTGAAGTCAAAGAGAAAATGGGTTTCGGCGTGCCCGCGGAGGTCCGGCCCTGAGGCACGCGACGGCGATATTCGCCCTTGGCCTGTGCTTCCTGGTGCCCGCCTGCGTCCGATGGCCGTCGGGAGAACGACCGGCTCCGGTGGAGGAGACCGAATCCCAATGGGACGCGGAATCGGTCTTGCGCCGGGTCAAGATCGACCAAATCCCCCTGCTGATCGACGACCTGCACGCGGCCGAAGATTGGAGCGGTCTGCGGTTGGCCCTCGAACGTCATCGGACTTGGTTGAGCCGTCGGCCCAAGGATCGAGAATATATTTTCGGGCGATTTACGGCCACCGGCGAGCAGCTTTTGCTGGCGACCGATCAGCTGCTCTCGTGGCTCGACGAGCAGCCGACCCCTGAGCGCCTGGCGGTTCAGATTGCAGCGACGTTTGAGGTCTTGGAAAGCGTCGGCAACTCGAAGGGCGAGGTCTTGGTGACCGGCTATTACGAGCCCTTGATCGAAGGCAGCCGGGTTCGGACCCCCGAGTATCAGGTGCCTGTCTACGGTCCGGCGAAAGGTTTGATCCGGGTCGATTTGGGTGAATTCGACGACGACCTGCGCGGCAAACGGATCGCGGGATTGTTGAAAAACGGCAAGTTGGTGCCTTTCCCCGATCGACGGGGCATTCGCGAGACCGCGATCATGCGCGGGCGTGAAATCGCCTGGGCCAAGGACCCGGTGGATCTTTTCTTCATTGAGGTCCAAGGCTCCGGCGCCTTGCGTTTGCCCGACGGTTCGGAAATGCGCATCGGTTATGCGGGCGCCAATGGTCGGTCCTATCAATCTATCGGTCGCCTGCTGATCGACGAAGGCAAGGTGTCGCGGGAGCGCATGTCCATGCAGTCGATCCGTCAGTATCTAGCGGATCATCCCGATGAAATCGAGAGGGTCCTAGACCACAATCAATCAGTGGTGTTCTTCCGCAAGCTCGACGGGCCTCCGGTTGGAAATCTGGGAGTGCCGGTCACGCCCGGCCGTTCGATCGCCGTCGACCAGAAGCTCTTTCCCCCGGGCGGTTTTGGCTTCTTGATCACCGACTTGCCCGCCCCCGGACCCGACGGCACCACCCTGGTGGAAGGCACCATCTCCCGATTCGTCCTAGCTCAGGATACCGGCGGAGCGATCCGCGGCCCCGGCCGAGTAGACCTCTTCTGGGGACGAGGTGAAGACGCCGCTGCCCGGGCCGGGGTGATGAAACAACCCGGCCGATTGTTCTTCTTCGTGCCCAAAGACGCGGTAGAAAAGGAACAGGACGTCAACCTCATCGACTGAGCCCGGCCCGCCTGCGAAGTTGTCGAAGTGAACGTACTTGTGTACCTTGGTACCTAGGTGTAAGGTTGCGAATCACCGAGTCATCAAGGAGGTTGCCTCATGCCGAAAAACAATTCACCGCAGAGTTCTCAGAAGAAAAGCCCGTCGTCGCCAGCCGGAACGATCAAGGTCGAACGGGTGCAAACCGGGGTCCGGGTCGAAAAACGCCTGCTCAAGGTGCTCCGGGGCCTGGCGGAATACCTGGACATGACTTTGGGAGACCTTTTGGAAGGCATCGTCCTGCATGCCTTCGACAACAAAACGCCGTTCTCCGAGCAGACCTTGGCTCGGATCGCGAAGCTCAAAGAGGTCTACGACCTGGATCTCGACGCCGGCGCGAGCCATCGGCTGACGGAAGAAAAAGGGGTTTGATCATGGCCGAATCCTTGGCTTCCGATCTTCTGCCCGGTCGTCGCCTGGACTGTCGAGGTTCCTTTGAGCTGTCCATCCCAGCCGAGCAGGCCTTCCCTTTGTTCACCGCCTTGGGTGAGAAGCAATGGGTTCCTGGTTGGCAACCGGATTTGATCTATCCGGCTTCGGGAGAGCTGGAAGAAGATCAAGTTTTCTTCACCGGCCAGGGACAGGAACGGACGTTCTGGTACGTCGCCCATCTCGACGCCGATCGATTTGAGGTCGACTACATCCGCGCGACCGTGACGTCGCGGGTGGCTCGGGTTCAAGTACGGCTTCAACCCAACGATCAGGGCTGCTCGGTCGAGGTGACCTATCGCTGGACCGCGATCACCGAAAGCGGTTGGGCCGAGATTCAAAAAGCGGCGGACGAATACGACGACATGATGGTGGAGTGGAAACGTCTGCTGGAGGTTTGGCTCGCACGCCAAGCCGCCTAGTGAGCTACTCGATCGGTGAGCGGCGCCCTCCCCATTTGGGTGTGGCACAGCCGGGCCGGTCCACGCCATAGTGATGGGATAACCGTTTGGAGAGAAAACTCTTTGGACGGCGAGCAGGACGGCTCGCCGAGCTTGTCGTAGCTGAGGTGGGAATAGATGTTTGACTCGGTCGATCTGGGATCGAAGCTTTCGAAGAAAGATTATCGACAGCGATTGCCGCGGTTACAACGGCGGTTGCACCAGCTTCAACGGGCTTGTTGGAGTTCCGGGCTGGCGTCGGTCTTGGTCATTGAAGGCTGGAATACCGCCGGTCGTGGCGCTGTGATTCGCAAGCTCACCGAGCGCCTAGAGCCTCGGGGGGTTGACGTTTTTACCACCCGCCGAGCCCGTTCCTTCGAATCGCAGCTGCCTCCTCTGTGGCGCTTTTGGATTCAGCTGCCGGCCTATGGCCACATGAAAATCTTCGACCGCAGCTGGTACGGTCGATTTTTGGTTCAGCACATTGAAGGTGATTTGTCCGCGGACCTGTGGCGGTCGCGACTCGCAGACATCAAGTCCTTCGAGCAGACTTTGGCCGAGGACCGATACGAGGTCGTCAAGCTTTTCTTGCACATCGACAAGGACGAGCAACGTCGCCGCTTAGAGAAGCTGCAGCAAGATGAGCTGACGAGCTGGAGGGTCGAGGAGCGTGACTGGTTGCGGCACCAAAAATACGACCAATTCAAGGCACGGCTCAGGGATCTGCTGAAAGCGACAGACACCTCGTTTGCGCCTTGGAGCCTGATCGCCGCCACGGATAAACGGTGGGCACGAATCCAAGTCTTCGAACTCGCGATTCGTCGTTTAGAGCAAGGCCTTGAGCAACGTGACCTGCCGGTGCCCGAGGAGCAAGAAGGAGCGGAGCCGTGAGCCGTCTCGCCCAGGTCGATCTGACGAAATCCCTGCCCAGGGAGCAGTACAAGTCGGATCTGATCCGACATCAGATCCGACTGCGGGAGCTGGCATTCCAATGTTATCGGCAGCGTCGCTCGGTGATTCTGGTTTGCGAAGGATGGGATGCGGCGGGCAAGGGTGGCAGCATCCGCAGGATCACCGGCAAGGTGGATCCCCGTGGAATCCAGGTCTACTCGATTGCGGCGCCCCATGGGGACGACAAACAGCACCACTATTTGTGGCGCTTCTGGCGCCGCTTACTTCCGGCGGACGAGAAACAGCTGCTGATTTTTGATCGAAGTTGGTATGGCCGGATTTTGGTGGAAAGGGTTGAGGGCTTCGCAGAGACCTCAGATTGGCAGCGAGCCTACGGCGAAATCAACGATTTCGAACAACAGCTCACGGACCAGGGATTTCTGCTGGTCAAATATTGGTTTCACATCGATCGCGACGAGCAATGGCGTCGATTCGAGGCCCGTCGTGCTACCGCCCACAAGCGGTGGAAGCTGACCGACGAGGATTTTCGCAATCGGGAAAAGTGGGCTGAATACGAATCCGCGGTCGATGAAATGTTGGAGAGAACCAGCCCCCCGTCGGCCCCGTGGACGGTGATCGAGGCCAATGACAAATATTACGCCCGGGTCAAAAGCCTAGGTCACCTGGTGGGTGTGCTCGAAGAGGCCCTTCAGGGGGAGGAGCCTTCCAAGTGACAACTGACGAGCTAGGGCCGGAGACGAGAATGGAAGCGGTGGATGAAACCCATGCCGGAATTTTGGTGCCGGTTGACTTTTCACCTTGCTCGCGGGCTGCCTTGGCTTGGGCAGCCCAAGCCGCTGCCCAGCTTGGTTTACCCCTTGAAATTCTCCATGTGGTCCACGATCCCGAGTCGCAGCCCGGTTACTACCAAACCACAAACCATGAGCTGGGGCGGCTGGAGCAAGCTGCGGCGAGTATGTTGGATTCCTTTGTGGACGAGATGATTGACGAGAATCCTGATCTTGGCTCGCTGCCGTCTGCCCGAAAGACCTTGGTGGTCGGCTTGCCGGTCAAGCGCATTTTAGAAGTGGCGGAACAGACCGGGGCCCAGCTCATCGTGGTCGGCAGCCAAGGACGAACCGGCCTGCCGCGGCTCTTTCTCGGCTCCAAGGCCCAGCGAGTGGCCCAGCTTTCGCCGGTGCCGGTGACCCTCGTTAAACAAGACCGGTCCCGTTTGGATGGTGGTTTGGGGAGCGGCAAGTGACGGCTCTGCCTGCTTTTTCTTGGCCGACTCTGACTATGGAGCTGCTCGGGGGGTTAGCGCTCTTTCTCTACGGCATGGAGAAAATGGCTTTCGCCCTCAAGAGCGTCGCCGGCGAGCGGATGCGGGTGATCCTGAAGCGCTTGACCAGCAATAGGATCATCGGCGCCCTCACAGGGGCATTCGTCACTGCCGTGGTCCAATCGTCCTCTGTCACCTCGGTGATGGTCGTGGGATTTATCACCGCCGGTTTGATGTCGATGTCCCAATCCATCGGCGTGATCATGGGGGCGAATATCGGTACGACGATCACGGCGCAGATTATCGCCTTCAAGGTCACCAAGTTGGCGATGCTGATGATCGCTGTCGGTTTCGCCGCCAGCTTCGTCTGTCGGAAGGAGCGGATCCGTCAGCAAGGGTCCGGGTTGATGGGGCTCGGTTTGTTATTCCTGGGCATGACGGTGATGGGCGAGGCGATGGCCCCTTTGCGCGACTACGAGCCTTTTTTGGATTTCATGGTGCATCTCGAAACACCGCTGCTGGGCATCGTTTTTGGGGCTGTGTTCACGGCATTGGTGCAATCGTCTTCCGCCACCACAGGGGTGGTGATCGTCCTGGCGGGGCAAGGTTTGATCAGTCTTTCAGCCGGCATTGCATTGGCGTTCGGGGCAAATATCGGCACCTGTATCACCGCGTTGTTGGCCGCCATCGGCCGACCCCGGGAAGCCATGCGCGCCGCCTGGGTCCATGTGCTGTTCAATGTTGCGGGAGTTTTGCTTTGGCTGCCGATGATCGACGAGCTGGCCAGGGCGGTCACGCTCTTGTCGCCCGCTGCTCCAGAGCTGGGGGGCATGTCACGGTTGGCCGCAGAGACTCCCCGGCAGGTCGCCAACGCCCACACGATTTTCAACGTGGCCAACACTCTGCTTTTCCTCCCATTCGCTACCCAATTTGCGCGTTTGGTGGAAAGGTTGGTGCCGGATTTGCCCTTAGCCGACCTCGAAGAGGTGCGAGTCCGGTACTTGGACGAGGACTTGCTCGACACCCCTTCCTTAGCCCTCGACCGCGCCCGTCTCGAACTCCTCCACCAGGGCGACCAAGTCAGCGAAATAATGACCGCTGTGTTGCCCGCGGTCTTACGGGGTAGTGGTCAGGAGCTCGACGAGGTCGCAGCCAAGGACGATGCGGTGGATTATCTTCACGGCCGGATCGTCACCTACCTCGGACAAATCAGCAGCCGCCGGCTCAGCGAGAATCAGTCTGAAGAATTGCTGCAGCTGATGGAGGCGGCCAACAGCCTGGAGAATATCGGTGACATTGTGGAAACCAATCTAACGCGGCTCGGCCGGGAGAGGTTGGAATCCCAATTGACGGTGAGCAAAACCACCGAAGAGGTGATTGTCGGTTTCCATGCGGTGGTTTCAAAGGCGCTCGACGCGGCGCTGCAGGCGGTGGCCCAGAAGAACGCGGAGGCCGCCGGTCAAGTCGTGGGCATGAAACAGGAGATCAATCGATTGGCATCTGCCGCAGCCGTCCATCAGGCCCAGCGGCTGGTGGCCGACGAGCCGAATCGACTGCGGGCTTATACGGTTGAGATGGATATTCTCCAAAGTCTCAAACGTATTTTTTATTTCACCAAGCGTATGGCGCGATCGGTGGTTCCTTCGGTGGTCCTCGAGGCAGATTCCTGAGGCTTTCGTCACTCGCTCAATCGGTGAACGTTCGGTCGGCTCGCTTCTGAGCCGTCCAACCCGTAAGATCTTGGGATCTGACATTATTAAGTATGAATTTGGAAAACTCAGAACCTCGCGAGCACAGCCAGACCGGGCCCAGCCGGAACGAGCCCAGTCAGGACGGGCCCAGCCAGGACGGGCCGAACTCGAAGGAGCGTCGGGTCATTTGGGGCGTGTTGTTGTTGGTTGCTGCCGCCTTCTTGGGATTGGCCGCAGGCACGGCAATAGGTGCCCGTTTCTTCGTGCCGGCGGGCAGCGGTTTGGCGGGACCGGCCATCGCCCTCGGTTACGGCTTGGTGGGGGTGGCGATCACGTCGGTCTTGGCCGGCCTGCTGATTTGGAGAGGGTCCTTGTGGCTTCTGCGCCTGACGACCCTCGGCGCCATGACGGTGGCGATTTTGCTGGTGGGTTTTCTCACGTGGCGCGCGGTGGTGGGGCAGAACCAACGCAACGCGGAACTCGGCTTGGACCAGCCCCTGCCCGAGCCCGAATCGTGGACCTTGAACTCACGATTGCCGGAGAGCAACTCCAAGCGCTCCTATCGGGAAATCGAAGTGGACGCAAAGTCTTGGACCTTCCACTATGTGGCAGTCGGCCCGGAGGCGGCTCGGTGCAAGGCCGAGCTGACCGGCGCTGAAGCCACCGCGTTAGCCTCTCAGGTCGCTGCGCTGGTGAAACGCCTGGAAAGCTCACCCCTGCCCTGCACTGGGTTCGGCGGACCCTCGGAGTTCTTTTTGACCCTGCGTGACGCCCCTGGCACACCCTTTCGAGAGCTGGAGGCGAGCGCCGTTTGTCTCAAGAATGAATCCGACTTGGCGGAGCTGGCGTTTTCTTTGCGCCGCTTGCCGATCGACGCCATCGACCGGGCGCAGGTCGAATGCCAGTGACGGCTCTGAATTCGTAGACTCTCGACATCCTTAAAGGACGGCACTGTCTACGGCAAGAGGCAGGAAGCTCGGGGATATTGTCGACACGCGCCTCAAACCCATGAGCTGTAGGCGACGATGGACGTTGGCTCGGGGTTTGCACGGGCTTACACGGGTGCACAATGCCCAACCACCGCCAATCTGCTGCGCGCAGCCCCTCCCCGTCCATAGCTTGAGGAAGAGTCTACGATGGTGACGTTTATTTCCGTGTTTTTGGGACTAGTCCTCGGTGTGCAGCCGGTGGAATGGACCGTAGGAGCCGATGTCGCCGCTGTGGAGCTGCGTTTAGACGGTCACAGTGTCGGCCGATTGAACGGCCCCCCTTGGGTGATGGCCTGTGATTTCGGGTCGGAGCTGGCGCCCCATGAGCTGGAAGCCGTCGCCTACGACTCCCAGGGCCGCGAGCTTTCGCGGGCGGTACAGTGGTTGAATGTGCCCCAGCCCAGGAGTCGAGCCGAGCTGGTGCTGATGGATGACGAGGTACCCCGACGCGCGGGCATCGTGTGGAATTCTGCCGACGCTCTCCAACCGGACGAATGGCAGATACGATTCGATGGCCGGCCTCTTGAGGTCGCGGACCCCTCGTCCTTCGTGTTGCCGACCTACAACGATGAGCAGATGCATTTTCTCCAAGCCGAACTCCGATTCGGTCGCAGCTGGGCGCGCACGGAGAGAGTGCTGGGGGGGCGAGCCGGCGACCAAATCGACACTGCTCTGACCGCGTTCTCGGTCCACGTCAAGCACGGCGGGGCCCCCACCGTGGCGGAGCTGCAGGGGGAGTTATCAAGAAATGGCGAGCCGTTGGAAGTGGTGTCGGTCGAGCAGGCCGGTTCCGACATCGTGGTGGTTCAGGAAGCCACACCCTGGCTCTGGGGACAGCTCAATCGCTTGCGCTCCCAGTCACTTGATACCCGCAATCGGAGCTTCATGGCCAACCGGCTAACCTCGGGATTGAAGGACAACGATCGATTGCGGGTGGTTTTGCCGGTGGCGGAGCGTGTCGACGGTGCGGCCATGGATCAATTCCACATCAGCTTCGATTTTGCGGGCCTCGGCTCGGGACCGACCTCCATCGGAGCCCAGAATCGCAGCGTGGCTCTGCCTACCGCCCAGGGCTTATTGGCGACCCTTCCCTATCCTGCTGAAGGTGCCCTGCGGGACGACGCCCCGCGCCGGGTGGCGGAGGCGGTGGCCGTGGCGGGTCAGGTGGCTTCCGCGGGCGGGCGCACTCGGGCGGTGGTGTTGATCAAGGATCCCCGGACCGAGGACTCGAGCTCCTTGGATCCTTTCTCCGTGCGCCGCTATTTGGATCGACTCCAGGTGCCGCTGAAGGTGTGGTCGCCAGAGGTGCCGAATGGCGCCGGCTCGGACCCCTGGGGTGAAGTTTGGGAAATTTCCACGTCTCGCAGGCTGCAACGGGCGGTGCTGGATCTTCGTGAATCTTTAGACGCTCAATGGCTGGTGTGGGTCCAGGGTCGGCACCTGGCCCATGAGATTGAGCTTTCACCGACGTTGAGTTCCCGGTTGTCGCCGGCGGTTTCGGATTCGAAGGAGTCGAGTTCTGAGGTGTCGAATTGGGAGTTCGGAGAGGCGCGGTCGGACGGGCTGGAGCCTTGGATCGAGTCGGCGGGGCCCGATGCTGCCCGGCGGCAGGCCCTGGCTCAGACGAATCCAGGCACCGAGAAGAATCCGGGTGAGCCTATGCCTTCTATCTCCCAGGCGGATCCAATTCGAGATCCGCAGTCCTCAGAGGCGGCTGAGTTGGATGTCTCAGTCGGGCCGGAGCATGCGACCTTGGTGGAAGCCGTCGAGGTCCGTTTGGTCAACGTTCAAGCGGTGGTTACCGCCAAGGACGGCTCTCGCATCCGAGATCTCAACGCGGCAGATTTTGAGCTGCGGGTCGACGGAGAGCCTGTTGAGCTGAGCCACTTCGTGCCACCGCCGGCACCCGCTGGGGATCGAGCCGCCGCCGTCGGCGTCGGGGAACCGCTCGATAAACCCTCAGCCTCGGCTGAGGAAGCCGTTCGTTGGGTCGTCTTCTTTGATGTGACGAAATTGGGAGTGTCGGGCCGTCGAGAGATCTTGCAGACCCTAAGGAACCTGGTGGATGGAGATGAGCTGAGACAAGAGACCATGTTGGTCACCTATGATCGATCCCTCAAGATCCAGCTGCCGTTCACCTCCGACCCGGCTTCTTTTTTGGCGGTTTTGGATCGAATCGAGAGCGGCGAGCTGTTGCGCTCGCCGGAGATCGATCACAGAACCCGTTTGGCCAACGAAATGCCGCACGTCGAAGACGCGATCTTGAGCGCCGTCGATCCACTTGCGGTGCGGATGGCCCTGGCGGACCGGGACGCGCTCTTGGCTCGCCTCAACGCCGTGGCACGGTCCGAAGCGGCCGATAATCGCTCGTCGATCCATGCCCTGCGCACATTGACGACCGGTTTGGCAGGTCTGGAAGGTCGGAAAGTTTTGCTCTATGTGGGTGAGGGGCTGGAGCTGACACCGGTCCAAGAACTCTTTGAAGAAGCCATGGAGACCCTGCAGCTGAGCGGGTTGGAGATGGCGAATTTGCGCGCCGAGGGAGAGGCATTGCACACCCATCGGGAATTCGAATCCCTTATGGACGAGGTCCACGGCGCTGGGGTCACCTACTACAGCCTGACCCCCAAGACCCGAGCCCGCCTGGATGTGGTCAGCCGCGCCAACATCAGCTCTACCCGACCGGGTGCCCAAGGGCGGTTGCCCAGTGCCAGGCAAGAGTTGGTAAAGGATGCCGTGTGTCTGCTCGCCTCACAAAGCGGTGGGCTGTGCCAAGTGGGTGGCTCCCAGCCCGAACTGCTTTTGGAACAAGCCCTCGGCGACGCCACCGCCGCATATACCCTAGCTTTCACGCCACCCCATCCCGCGGACGGAGCCTTACACAGCCTCGACATCGAGGTCGCTCGCCCGGATCTCAAGGTGCGCCATGCGCGCAGCTATTCCGACCGCGGGCCGGCCGGCCAGATCCACCATCGACTGTCGGCCGCGCTCTACTTCCAGTCGGAGGACAACCCACTGAGTTTGGATTTGGCGGTGGGCGAGTTCGGAGCCGCGAGTTCCGAGGGTTTGACCCTGGTACCGATGAGTATCACCGTGCCGGTAGAACGGTTGGGTTTGATGCCGTCGGCAGGCAGAAAATTGGGTGCCAAAGCCCGTTTGTTGGTGACCACCCGCCATGAGAGCGGAGCCGCAACGGGTGTTCAGGAATATCCGATCGCTTTTCAACTACCGGCCGAGCGATTGAGACAGCCCCAGCCCCTGGCGTATTCCCACAAATTGAACCTGATGTTGGCCCCCGGTCGGCATACCGTCGCGATCGGTCTTTGGGACGACGTGTCGGATCTCGGCTCCTTCATGAGCCGCGAGGTCACGGTTCCAGGTTCGAGTTAAAGCCTGGCTAATCACCGTCTCTCCCGTTGCAGGGTTGCAACATCGAGTTGGAGCTTCGCAATACTCGCAGCCTCCAAACCGCAGAAAACGGCCGATTTCGGGCCGGCATGATCGTCGCACTTACTCCATCAGGTCGACATGAAGTCGGCCCGACGCATCGGAGCTTCCATGCGAACGACCTGTGCTCCCCGCTGCCGACTCGGGCGGCGCCCTGTCCGTTATCTTGCTAGAGGAGAAACCATGAAAATTTCATCTGAAACTTTGCTTCGTCGTGCTTTGGCTGCCAACGCTGGATTTTCAGCGCTCACGGGCCCGATCTGTTGGATCGCCGCGGCGAATTCACGGACCGGCAGCGCGCCGGTGGCCGAAGCCGCTTGAATCGACGGTCGGGGCCGAGCAAGTGGTCGAGGGGAAGCGATGAATTCGCTTCCCCTCGACTTCATTTGTGGAATAAGGAATCTTCAGGCTGCGGACGAAATAGCTTTGAGCATGGACTCGGGGTCGAGTTCCAATTCTCCCCCCGGCGCGAGCCCCCGGTTGGGACCGGCAAAGAGCGGGCCCACCAAGGCTGCGGGATCGTATTTGAGCCTGGGCGCTACCGTCTGCAACAGGATGATGGCGGCGGCCGCCCGGGCGGCGGCGGCCAGACTTCCCTGGAGTCGATTCGGACCCAACGGCGCCCCGGAAACCCACAGGTCCGTGCGCAAGGGGCCGCGGTTATAACAACCGGCCAAAGGAAGGTGCACGGGCCACAAGGGGCGATCCTTGTCGTTGCGCTCCATGCCGGCCACCACGACGGAGGTGCCGGCCAGGGTGCAATTGAGCATGGGCAGATGCCAAATCGGATCCAAAGCCGCTTCTCCCAGATCCAGGATGACCAAATCGGCGTCGCGTTCGAGGGTCCATTGCATGCCCGCGATAATTTGCGCGAAGGTTCCGGATTGACCCGGATCGAACACGCTCGCCCTCAGCCAGTGGGCATCGGGAATCAGGTCTTGAAGGGCGTTGTACCAGGTCTCTCCTAGGAGATCAGCGTGTGCTGAAGGATCCGCGGCGTCGAGCACGGGACGAGGGCGCCCCGAGGTGTCGAAGGTTGCTTCCGCAAAGGTTGGGTCGTGAACTCCGGAAGGGGATACATCGACCAAGCCGATCTTTGGTTTCGGCACAGAAGCCAAATCTAAGTGCAAGCCGGGCGCCGGTCTGCCTACGACCGTATCGATGTCTTGCTCCCCGCGCCGAGCTGGGCTGACCCGAGGTTGGAGGTCGATCAAACGCACGTCCGAACGATGGCTCAACTTGGCGAGTTCCATGGCCGGGAGGTGGACCGACAGGGCGTCTGCCAACCACAGATAGGTGTAGTTGGAAAGCCATGGCCTAAGGGATTCGGTGCGCAATTCGAGATCCGCTTGCAGGTCCTTGAGCAGTTGGGGACCCTGGCCGAGAGCATCTCCCGCCGACCGGATCGCGTCGTCGATCGGCTCGGGGCTGAGCGGGGCGATCGACGGTCCGCTCGCTTGCCGAGCGGGTCTCAAGAGTGCGTGAATCAGGGTGTCGGCGGAGGCGGCCTGTAGGGCCTCTCGGCAAGTTGGAGAGATCTTTTCCGAGTCGAAAGCGTCGAGAATCGTGTTCATCATAAGTGCAGTCTCAAACAAAGCAGTCTCAAACGAAGCAGTCTCAAACGAAGCTGTCCCAAACGAAGCTGTCCCAAACGAAGGCAGTCCCCAACCACCCCGGCCGAGGAGAAAATCTCGATTCGGGGTCTGAAATCCGAGGTGAAGGGTCCACGAAGTTGTGCCCTCTGACTGAGTATGCGCGGAGTAGCCGGACTATTTCAGCCGGTCTTGCACCGATTTGCGCAGAAGAGTTCCTAGCCCGGTCAGGAGCAAGGGGTCAGGAGCAACGGATGAGGATCAGGGAGTGGGGTCAGCGGTCGAGGTGGGCCACCATTGGGCCAAGGACTCCGCGGCGATTCGATGACCCTCAGATGTCCAATGACCGTCCACCGGAAAATAGAGCCGATCCGAGGCCGAGCCGTTCTCGGCGGCGTGGCACAGGGCGTCGGTCAGGTCGAGATAGGGCAGATCGTGGGACCGTAAGAGTCGGCCGGTGGCTTCTTGGGTTCGTTGGTGGATGCGTTGTCGCCAACCTTGACCGTAGACCACTTGATCCTTGGGAATCACCACAACCGAAAACTCAGCTCCGATGTCCTCGCATTTGTGACGCAATCGGTCGAGGATGGCGCCGGTCACCGACCACGCCTCACCGTAACCCAGGTGCTCGCCGGCCGTTCGACCCAGGGAGGCGGCGAGGTTCCACAGGCGCGAGGGACCCCCGGGTGCTGTGGCGCGGGGCGGAACCGGCACGTTGGTCAAACGCAGGGTGCCTTTTTCAAGACGAAATCTGGGTTTGGGGTAGCCGATCTGCACTTCTCGGGCGTTGCGGAAGATATTGCCGACGAACAGTCCGAGAATGACCGCGTCGGGTTTCAAGTCGATCCCGCGGTCTTCGAAACGCAGCAGCTGTTGGTCGGTGCCGTAACCGGTCACCGAAAGGTTGGCGACTTCCACGGGCACGCCCAATTTTTTGCCCAACAAGCCTTCGAGCCGTGCCGGCCAGGCTTCCTCAACCTCCACACCGTGGCCGAAGGAGAAGGAGTCGCCGATCACCACGATACGTCGGACACCCGGATCGGGAGCGGGAGACAGCAAGCGATGGGATCTGAGTCCCTGCTCGGTGATTCGAATCTCCACGTCCATCTCCGGGGTTTTCAGCCGATCCCGGGCCCCGGGAACCAGATCCCAGCCCAAACGGGGGTGATGGGTGAAGAAAGTGAATCCACCGGAGCCCTCGCGCACCACCGGCGCACCGATGCCGAGGATTCGCAGGGCGGCTTCGGCGGTGGCCAGCGAGAGGACCAAGGAGAAGAAGAGGAGAATGGCGCGGGCTCGCCATTCGCCGACCGCAGGAGTAGGAGAGTCGTTCAAAGTAGTCTGTAAGCTGGTAGTGGGAAGAGAAATATTGGGGGCCTCAGGGGCATCTGTATGGTAGGAGCAAGCAGGGGCGAGCGCAAGATATCGGGCGGTGGGGCATGTGCTCCGGCATCCAGGGATGCGATCGTTGAGGCGAATTCTCCGAAATCCACGCCCTAAATAAATATAGACCTTGAAATACCGGGTCCGATACCCAGACTAGACATACGAACGATCACGAGCATACGGGAGTTGAGATGAGATTCAGCCCTTCAGAGCTTTTCGCCGCGTCTCGCACAGCGGGTTTGACGGTTCTTTTTTTTGTGGCAGCGGCCCTGGCCTGGGTGCCGAGCGCCCAAGCACGCCATTGGGTGTTGACCCCGATCCTGCAAAATCAGGGGGAGGTGGTGGCCATAACCCACGCCGGTGACGATCGGCTCTTCTTGGTTTCCAAGGAAGGGCGGGTTTGGATCGTTCGCAATGGGGTGCGCCAGTCTTCGCCGTACCTCGACATCCGCAGCCGAGTGCTGTACACCGGTGAGTCCGAGAGTGAGCAGGGTCTGTTGTCGGTGGCATTTCACCCCAACTATCAGCAAAACGGCTACCTGTTTGCCGCCTACACCCGATCCGACGGCGTGGGAGTGGTTTCGCGATTCAGCGTCACCGGCCCCAACCCCGACCAAGCTTCAGTAGGTTCCGAACGGCTGTTGCTCGAAGTGCCCCAGCCAGGCCCCAATCACAATCTCAATCATTTGGGCTTCGGCCCCGACGGTCATTTGTATATCTCCTCCGGCGACGGCGGCTACCAGCCGGAGCCCCGTTGTACACCCCAGCAGGGTGGCAATCTGTTGGGAAAGATCCTGCGTCTCGACGTGGATTCCAACACCGGCAGCCCGCCCTTCCACGCCATTCCGGCGGACAATCCGTTCCTCGGCAATCCGAATATTCGCAACGAAATCTGGGCCTTGGGATTGCGAAATCCATGGCGATTCGATTTCGATCCCGATACTGGCGACCTCTGGCTGGCGGATGTCGGCCATCTGTTGAGGGAAGAAGTGGATTTTCTGCCTGGAGGTAGCCCGGGTGGGCAGAATTGGGGTTTCAAGATGATGGAGGGCTTTGCGTGTCGAGGTAGCGCCGCCAATTGCATCGACCCGATTCCCCCGTGTTTCGACCCTGCCTACTCCGAGCCGATTCTCGACTACGGTCACGACGCCCGCCATTGTGCGGTCATCGGAGGTCCGGTGTATCGAGGGGCCGCGATTCCCGAACTCCAGGGCGCTTTCCTGGCCGGGGATTATTGCGGTGCCACGTTTTTGGTCCACCGGCAGGGCGGGACCTTCGTCAAGGAAGATTTGAGCGAGGATCTCTTCGGATTGATCGCTTTCGGTCGCGACGCGGCCGGTGAGGTCTACCTATTTGCCGCCGGCACGCTCTATCGCCTCGACGGTTTGGAAGAAGATGTGACCCTCACCTTCGACCACGCCGAAATCACCGTGGCGGAGGGGGCCGGGACCTTGCAAGTGACTGTTTCCCGCCAGGGAGACCTGGGAACCGCGGTGTCGATTTCTTATCGGGTGACCGAAATTTCGGCGTCGGGGTTGGACTTCAGCGCTGCGGACGGCACGCTCAGCTGGCCGGCCGGAAACGGCCAAGACCGGTTGATCGACGTGGCGATCTTCGACGACTTCGAACTCGAGGGCAACGAACGGTTTTCACTCGAACTCTTTGATCCCGTGGGCGCAGAACTCGGCCCGATCCCGCGTACGGAGGTGGTGATTCTCGATGACGAGGTCGGCGGCGATTGCGTGCCGTCCGATACGGTGCTTTGCCTCGGGCGGGGCCGGTTCCGGGTCAGCGTGTTGTGGCGTGACTTCGTCGGTGGCACGGGCGTGGGTCGCGCGGTGCCGCTGGACGGCGTGGTCGAGGACCCCCAGGGGTTCGGAGCGTCGGGGCTGATGTCTTTCTTCCGGGCCGACAACGTGGAGCTTTTGGTGAAGGTGCTCGATGCCTGTGGCATCAATGGACACCATTGGGTCTTCTTGGCCGCCGCCACCTCCGTCGACTACACCGTGGAAGTGATCGATTCCCAAACCGGCAACGTCCGCACCTATCTAAATCCCCTAGGTGTGGCATCGCCGGCGACGACGGACATCAACGCCTTTGCTTGCCCATAGGAAGGTTCGATCTTCTGCCCGGCTCTGATTTCGGGCAGATCCTAGTGAATCCGTCTGCCGCTAACTCGATCTTTCGGAATTTCCACAAACCATTGATTATAAATGACTTGAAGTGGGTTAGGGGCTTGCTGCCTCCCGCTTTTCCTTAGAAGCGGCTCGGCTTCGCCTCGTCCGGGCGGGGGCTGCGCGCCCCGGACAAGCCCCGCCCCTGTCATAGTCCTTGTCAAGGGTGCAGACGGCAGGAAATC
>CBDUGP010000088.1:0-41556 GCA_965366625.1 uncultured bacterium | reverse complement strand
GCTAAGTCATTGAAAACATTAGACCGGGTATCGCTAACTGCGGAAGTTGGGCTAGGAGACGAGACGGTGCCGGGTTCGTCGACTCAAACATTCGTCTGGATCTCCGGCTACGATTTCGCCCTCAACGAACAAGGAGACGTCGCGTTTGTGGCGCGCTTCGACAACGGTAGCCAATTCGTCGATGGCCTCTTTCTCTACACCGACACCACCGGGCTGATTCGCGTCGTTGAACCCGGCACCCCACTGGCGGGCAGCACGGTCCAAGACTTCTCCTTCGTCGGAACCAATACCTCAGACTGGCGATCGGGAGAGCCCAGCGGCCTCGACGACCAAGGCCACGTCGTCTTTCGATTCCGGCTCGTCGACAATCGGCGAGGCATCGCCATGTTCCGCAACCCGGCAGTTTTCGGCGATGGCTTCGAATCCGGCGACCTCAGCCGCTGGTCGTACAGCGTGCCCTAGTCCGGAATTTGCCGGCCGGCTGCATTCAAAAGGGACTCCCGATCGCCTATCCATGTCGGGGCACTCAACCACGACCATCACTCCAGTCGGATACCAGCTTTTCGCCATAAGAAATTCGGTGTGGCGGTTCCGGATTGTCCTCTTCAACGCGATACAAGCCAGGGCCCCATCGGACAGGGCCTTGGCATCAAAACTTTCTAGGTTTCCTGCCAAGCTCCGAACTCAAGAACGAACTTCTGCGGCAACCTCTGAGGGATGACGTTCTTGCTTTGCGCTGTAAACCTAAGAGGCGGTTGAAGCTTTAGCCCGGCGGGTCTTGGGGCGCGGGCCGGCAAGCGCGTCAAGCTCGAAAATAGCTGGATTCCAGAATGGGTGCACGTCCCTCCAACTTAAACCCGCTCCCTCCAGCCTCCGACGAAGGCGACGGAAGATACTTTGAAATTCTCGGTACAGGCGGCGTGGCTCAGCTCCCAGGTTCTTCGCGATGCGGGGGATCGTCCAAGACTTACCGAAGCGTAACCACAGGAGGCGGCGCTCTTGCTCAGAAAGATCCCTCAAAGCGTGGGTCAAGGTTCTGTGCAGCTCGGACGTCATCGTTTTTTCCTCCAAAGGCTCCGCCTGCGTGGCCTGCGTGGCCTGCGTGGCCTGCTCCAGCGGGACGAATCGGCGCTTGGAGCGCCTGGGAAGTCTACGAACCCACCGATAGAGCGTTTGTCGGCTCTCTCGGGCTCCGCACCGAATCAGCTGGTCGACAGCCTCTGGCCCGCTCAACCCATCGCGGTTGAGGAGGCGATCGAGGGCGATGCCATTCAAGCCCAAGCGTCGGGCCGCCGCGGAGGGGCGCCATTTCCCCAGGCGACGGTTCCATTGGTCCAGCAGGACGCGTTGAGCCACAATAGTGAAGTAGGTGCTCCATCGGCTTCGGCCCTGATAGCTTCGCAACACGGCAAAATCATCTTGAATGATCTTGAGCATTGTCGAGCTATAGAGTTCTTGACGCTCCTCTCGATCCAATCTCTTTCGGCAACTGACCGTGCGGACGGCCTTTTCGATTTCGGGGATCAGCTCCACAAACAATGCTCTCTTCGATCCTTGGTCCCTGCCCATTTTACTCGCTCCTTACGCCTTCGATTGAGGTCGGCAAACACTTTCGAGAAGACTAGAAACCTGGGCCTGGTAAAGTCTTGGACCAGCTCTGAGAAAAGATGTGGAAACTCTGAGAAGGTGGAGAGATCTTCTCATTTGGCCTACCAGAGGGCTGGATATATTACTTCGAAATGGCGGAGGAGGCAGGATGTCGACGACGAAGAAAAAGGACGATCGACCGAGGCTAAACCAGGATTTGTGTGTTGATCAGTACGAGATTTGTGTTCCTAAGAAGTCCCGGCTTCTGGGTAATTGGGAGCATCCCGATGCTTGGAAAGAATACGTCGAAGAGCTTGCCGGGAAAGAGTTACCGGGGCTCCAAGTAGAAGACTGTTGTAGCTGTGATTGTCAGCCAGGGCGAAAGCTTAGAGGTGATCTAGCGGTCAAACATGCGGCCAGGGTCCACGAGAAAATCCACCGCCAGGTTCTGAGCCTGGAGCAGGTCAGCGCTGTCGATATAGGTTTTGCGATTTCCGAACGCGAGACCAAATTCTGGCCATTTCTTGCCATTCGAGTGCACGTCAACAAGAAGCGTTCTCCAGAGCAGCTTCTTCAGGCTGGTTTGAGCAATTTGACGGATGCCGCCCACGGTCTTCAACGTAATCCCGAAGTCAAAGCGCTTATGGATGACAGGACTGGCGATGGACCCGAAGGAGGTCTGTATGCGTTCCCTCCTCACGATCGAGACGATGCTACTTCAGGGTCGGAGTCGGATCCCGATCTCTGCATCTGCTGCGATTGGGTTCGTTATCGGCATCTGATGCAACTCTTATCCCGAGAGCTTGGGCAAGGTCAGGATATCCGTGAAAAACGGCGTCTTCTTAGGCGCTATCCGATCGGTGGGATCCACCCAGAAGATTTGAGTATTTTCTGCCCCTGGCCAATCAAGAGAACCCAAACCCTTCAGGATGTGCGTCTCTGTATCAGCGGAGTACCCATCGACATTATCAATGCGGAATACAATCCATCGATTTCCCATCCGGGCGGCGATGCAAATAGCGGCGTGTTTGCAGATCCGCCGAAGCGCAGCAATGAGCTTGAGGACGACGAGCATCTGTTGATCGGCCGTGGGCGGGTGAATCCTCTGGTGGGCGGAGTGAGCGTGGGCAGCATTACCGGCCAAGCAGGCACGCTGGGAACCATTGTCTGGGATCGAACGGACGGCACACCTTGCGTGTTGAGTAATTGGCACGTTTTGGCCGGAACACCCACCGCCCAGGTGGGTCAGCCCACCTACCAGCCCGCGTTATTCGACGGAGGGTCCGAGAACGACGTGGTCGCTAATCTAAAGCGATGGCATTTAGGGGAAGAAGGCGATGCGGCCCTGGCTGAGCTGTCCCACAATCGGCATTATGCTTCCGGAGAGATTCTCGGTTTATGGCATCCCATCTCCGGTTACATCAAGCCTGAGCTAAACCTGGAAGTCCGGAAATGGGGACGAACCACCGGTTTTACCGAGGGCTTTATCGACGGCATTCATTTGGCAACGAATATTGACTATGGCAACGGAGTCATTCGCTTTTTCAAAGATCAATTCCATATTGCACCTATTTATGCCGGCGAGAATGTGAGTCAAACCGGCGACTCCGGGTCCTTGGTGGTCACCAGCTTCGCACCGTTGGAGCAGCGAAGAGATCTCGAAGCTCTCAAGGCGTGGCTCCTGGAATTCTGCAAAGCGGACAGCCTTCCCAATCTCTGTAAGCAGATCCATTGCAAGCTGACCAAGCTAGTAGCAAAAGTCAATGGTTCCGAGATAGGTACTTGGTGTATCCCCGAGGATTCAGACTCAAATAGATCAGGAGATCCAAGTTCGGGAGATCTGGGCAATAGCGAGGAGCCGGGCCGTGAGTTGCTGCGCGATTATATGCAAAGCTCTTGCGGCAGGGTCGAGCCGTTGCGATCAAAAAACCATGCTAAGGAGCTATGTGAGCTCTTCACGAAAATTTTGGCAGTTCTCCAATCCGAGAGCTTCAAATCTAGGATCGCTGCACTAAGGAAAAAATTCAAGGCCCGCTCAAGAGCTAAGGCCGAGCTCGCAAGACTCAGGGACGCTCTCATCCACGGCCAATTGCAAATCGTGTTTGCCAAGAAATGGCTAAAAACAATTTACTGCGTGCCTGATTCGCAAGGTTGTCTGTTTGATATTGGAAAATGTTATAAAGGGGTTCAAGACATCGATGCTCTTTCCGAGGATGGACTCTGCAAATTTGTCGAACGCTTATACGAGTGCCTTCAAGAGGACTGCAAGGCCCTAAGAGACTGCCTCAACCTCTACAGTCGCCTTTGCCGAAATATCGAAAAATGGCGGCGCCAAAGCTGTGAGATTGCAGAGGCTCAGCGTAGAAGAGGGCTATTCTGTGAGGATTTGATCCGTTGTGCGAAGCTCAGAGCTTCGAGCTGCTGCTGCGATTGCCCCCCGGACGCCCCGAAGAGCTGCTGTACGGCTTGTCCGTCGATGGAGGACCTGGCTTGCCTAGCTCCGTCAGAACTCTTGGGCTGCATCGAAGCGACTACGGGTTGTCGCCTGCCGTCAGAGGTCCCTCCTGCTGGGCCTGGGGATTCTCGGATTGCTGGTGCTTCTTCCGACTTCTTCACCATTTTTCGAAAGGTCCTCGATGAATTGAGGGAGCCTACAAAAGAAGATTTAGTTGACCACGTGAACGATACGTTCGAACAGCTCTTGAGCAGGGCTCTGCTCGACGAATCGTTCCTGAAGTCGTTACTCAAGAGGGTCAAAGAATTTCGTAGTCAAGATCGAGACGAGGAAAACAGAAACACCAACCGCGCCTACTACGCGGTCGGCATGCTCTTCGCCGGCGATACACCGGGGTCGCCTTTCGGCGAATTTGCAGTCGCCTCGGACATTGAAGAGCTGTCGAAGGAGCTTCGCTTCTCCCTACGGCCGGTCTTCGAGCCGCGGAGCAGCTTCCGGGAGCTGCGGGTGCGTCCGGATTCGGAGCCCTCCGGTGTTCGAGCGTTTCGATCTCGACGTGGATTCGTTCCGGGAGGGGCACCCGGAGACCCACGGTCCGATGGAGGACCGCAACCCGATCCTCTGACCACGCAACCCGACCCCGACAATCGCCAAGGAGGAGGCGGCTAATATCACCCCGGGTTGATCGCTCTATTGCGGAGGGATCAACCCGGGTCTCAAAACTTGCAGGTATTCCCGGTTGTCTCGATAGGAAATAAACGCCGGATCTTCGTGCAGCAATCGATCTGGAAGCCCTTCTCGCCGACTCCATTCCCGAGCCGCCGCGAACAGCTTTTCGTCATTTCCTTGCACTGCGTAGATTCGAGCAGCATAAACCCACAAGTCGTCGATTCCGTTGTTCTTCGGGTCCCCGAGCAGCGATTCAATCACCGGTATTGCCTCTCCGAAACGACCCAATTTCGCCAAACAGACGGCGTGCTGCGCTCGGCCGAGCAGGGTGGGTTTCTCTTGCTGATCAAAGATTTCTAAAGCCTGGAGGTAACTCTCTTGGGCTTGCCTTGTGTCGTCCTGTTCCAGGTAGACGTCCCCGATGCCCATGAGCGGATTTGGATACCTTATTCCATCGGCTTCTTGGAGCAAGGAGTCTGCCCGCTTGAACGTTTCTAACGCCTCGGGCCACAACTTGTTTCGGTATTGCCCATAGCCGATATAAAGCAAAACTCGCGGATCCTGACTGACCCTGTGTAAGCGTTTGAGTAAGTCGTCAGCCTCGTCGAACCTACTCGACTGCTGATAATAATGCGCTATCCCAGTTAAAGCGACGGTTTGATCTGGGTCCAGGTCCAAGACTTCCCGATACGCTTGCTCCATCCTCCAGGGATCTTTCAACTTTTCGTAAAGCTGGGCCAGCTTTAGATTGCATCGAATCGCCCCTTCTCCGTATTTCAAACCTGTCCTTAAAGTCGACAGGGCTTCGTCGCTTTTTTCCTGCACATACAAAACCTCCGCCAGCACCTGATAGGCGAGGTCGCAGCTACCTCCGGGCGCACAGCTGCTTTCGCCCTCGACGGCCGCACGCGCCAGCTGCTCCGCTTCTCGAAGGTTTTCACCCGTGCCGGATAAATCTCGGCTTATGAGTAGGACCCTGGCCTCGGCCGCTTGGGCTAGCGCCGAGCTCGGGTCCAAAGCGCGAGTTTCGGAGATCAGTTTTAGGGAATCCTTGCGGGTTTTCTCGCTATTGGTCATGGCAAATTGTTCCGCTAGGAAGAAAGCAAGGTGACCTTTCGCCTCAGCGGAAGCCGGCATTAGATCCACAGCGGCCCTGAGATGCCTCTCGACCTCCCGATGGGTGTAATGGCCGCGCAGCCAAAGCTCTTTCGCCTTATTGAGCAGCCGCTCTCCCTGTGGGTTGGAGACACTCGCAGAGGGTGGTAGAGGCTCGGCCGGGCCGCGTTCTTGCGTCGCCCACCAAATCCCCGCGACCAGCAGAACAGATACCGCACCGGCCAAAATGGCCTGCCGAAAGGTAAACCTCGGGCGAGGCGAGACGGACGTGCCGTCGTCGGCCACGGCCGCGTCCAAGCCGGCGATCATCTCGTCGGCGGATTGGTAACGCTTCTCTGGATCTTTGGAGAGTGCTTTCTCCATGAATCGGCGCAACGCCGATGGAATCGCCGGCAGCTCGGGATCCTTCGACAAGATCGAATGGACGACCGCGTGCTCGCCATCGCCCTGGAACGGACGCTTACCGGTCAGCAGCTCGTAAAGCACCACGCCGGCGGCCCACAGGTCAGTCCGATGGTCAACGGCTCTGCCGGCGGCTTGCTCGGGAGATTTGTAGGCTGGGGTACCGAGGGTGGCACCGGTGCTGGTGAGGTCTGTGGCGCCGACAAGCTTGGCGATACCGAAATCGCTAATTTTCAGAGTGCCGTGTGCGTCGAGCAGCAGGTTGGCGGGTTTGATGTCGCGATGAATGATTTCCCGACGATGGGCAGCCCCCAGACCGGAAACGAGCTGTCGGACTAGCCGTACGGCCTCGTAGTTGGGCAAAGGGCCCTCGGCGAGACGCTCCTTCAACGAGCCGCCTCGATAGAACGAGCTGACCAGATAGCGATAGCCCTGGGAGGTCTCGCCTACCTCATGGACCGTCGCTAGATTGGGGTGCTCCAATGAAGCGGCCAGGCGAGCCTCGCGCTCGAAGCGTCGACAAGCTTTTGTGTCTTGGGTGAGCTCCGCCGCTAGAAACTTGATGGCCACCGTACGATCAAGCCGCCGATCCACCGCTCGAAACACCACACCCATGGACCCGCGACCGAGCTCCCCACCCAAATCGAAGTGATCGATCCGAACCCCTTCCACGGGCAAGGGCGCACCCTGGGGTCGCAGGACCTCCGCAATCAAACGGTACCCTTTACGCGGCACGGTTTGAATGTAATCCGGCCGACGAGCCGAGTCTCCCAAGCCTTTGCGCAACTCCCAAATCGCGTGGGCGATGGCGTCCTCACCGACGAATGCACCTTCCCAGACTTCCGTGAGCAATCGATCTTTCGAAACCACACCGGGGGCGCACTTGGCAAGGCAGACCAACACCGCCATGGACCGGGCCTCGAGAGCACAGGTCTGCTCCGCTCGTTCGATCACGTTCTGCGCCGGGCGGACCCACCAATCCCCAACTTTGAAGTCCGAAGCGTCCGTCCGGCTGTCTGTCCCAAACGTCAAACTCGCTCCCTTCGAAACGCGGCCATGAATTGGAGATAGGGTTGCCCTAGCGAAGAGGTGCTGAAGTTGAATCGGCCGGTTAAGTTTGTCGCATTGCCAGAAATGCCACTGAATACCTAGACCAGATCGCCTGCCGGCAGCCGGTCGCGACTGGAATTTCCGTCACGGAGCCGACTCCGACCAAGCCGAGAGGTCGCCGCTCTCGAAACCGTCTTCGAACATCGGTCCGAGGCCATTGCACGTCCGGGGCTCCAGGCCCAGCAGGTAGAAGTCGTCGATCGCCCACCACCAATCGTAGCTCACCTGGTGGTAGTGGAAGCGCACTTGCAGGTCGGCAGCGGCATAGGCCGTGATGTCGAGGGTCTGGATCCCGGTGCTCGAAGCTCCGTTGAAGCTCGCCACCGTTTGCCACGCGCCGGCCGTGGCCGACGACCGGACGTCCACGTCTCCCTGCTCGTCACCACCGCCCGAGAAAAATCGAAAGTTGTGATCGAATTGCAAGGTTACGGCCGAAAAACCGGTGACATCGAACACTGGGGTGATCAATTGTTCATCCATTTGCTGACCGGAGCCGAGGGAATCGGAATCAGCAATGACGAAGGGTGGATTGAGCAAAACGCGATTGCCTGGATTGTCCGTCGTCCAGGTCCCCGCATCGCCGCTGCCCGTGCCGCCGTCCACCACGGTCCAGGCCAACGAAAGTCCCCCGTCGAAGCTCTCGAATTCCACGGTCACCGTAGGCGTCTCGCCGATCTCACCGGTCAGATAACCCACGAAATCCTCGAACGGGCCGCCGGTGTTGGCGGTGATGTTGACCAGATCGATTTTGACCTCACCGCTACAGGCGATCGCCCCATCCACCTGAAATCGAACCGGCGTGCCCGGGGCGTTGGTGCCGGCTGGAATATCGCCGAAGGTGGAAGTCGTATCGAGCAAAGTGATGGCGACAGAGCCGGCAGCGGCTTGGAGCTGGGCCTGGACATTGACCGCGCCGATGGAGCACGACCGATTGCGTACCGCGGGAATGAAGCTCCAGGTCTCACCTGGATCGATCACCGCATCCCCGTTGCCGATCTGCTCACTCAAGCCCGACGCATCGGCACCGCCGATGGCAAGGGTTTCGGTGCACAAAAAGTCGCTGATCCAAGGATAGATATCCGACATCAGCATGCCTCGATTGCCGACCCCGGGCGTGGTGCAACCCCCGCAATGATGCAAACCGACCAGGAGATCGTCGCTTTCGCGGAAGATCGGCGAGCCGGAGCTACCGCCTTCGGTGTCGAGGGTGTCGTAATAGCGTAGGACGCTGCCGTCCACCACCACATTGGCGTCGGCGCCGTGGGCAATCTCGTGGGGCCGGCCGCTCGGATGTTGGACGATGTAAATCGCCTCGCCGGAAGTCAGCGGCGTCGGATCCGGCTGCACGAAGCCGTAGGTCGGCGCGGGATCACCGATCACCGAATTGAGCGAGAAGTCCAAATGATCCAGGTTGGGGTCGCAAAAATTGTCAAAAGGCGACGAAGCCACGATCTCGTCACAGCGGAAGCCGGCCCAGTCGACGGTGGTCGGAGAACCGTCACCACAGCCCGTGCGGTAATACTTGAAAACAAACTCGGAGTTGCCACATTCCGCATTGTTGGCAATGCAGTGGTAGTTGGTCAGAATGTAGTTTTGGGCCGACACGTTGGCGCCGGAGCACCACAGGGCGCCGGCCGCCGGATTGCCGCCGGCGGTCATGACACCCACGGATCCGATGACGTTGGACCATTTGGCGGCATCGCCTTGGTAGCAGAAGACGTCTTCGTTATCGAGCGGTGAGCAAACACTCTTGGCGGCAAAGGCTTCCGGCAAAAGCGCCTGCTCGGGTTCGGCGGTGAGCGATTCGAGCATGGCGGGATCACCGAGAATCACCCTCTCGATGACAAAAGGAGGCGTGAGATAGTCGTTCTCGAAGCTCAGCTCCAAAGACAACACGTCCCCGAAAGCCGACAAACCCCAAAAACTACCCACCTCTTTGGGACCACGCCCGCGCAGCTCCTCCACCACCCGTCCCGACGCCGAGCGTACGATGAGCACATCGCCCTTACGCAAGTTGAAATCGACAAAGCGGGGTTTGACGAACGCTGCACCCTCGAAGGTCTCACGGTGCGTCCAAACCTTGCGGTCGTTTTTGGCCACAGCTCGTCCTAGATCGGGCTGCAGCTGGAAGGCATGGATCTCGCCGACCACCGGTCGAGCCGGCCGCTCCGCTTCCGGTTTGCCGGCGAGAGCAGGTAGCACCGCCATGGAAGCGAATAGAACGAAGAGGACGAGGATCTTGCAAAGGCTGGGCTTCAGGAACATAAAGTCTCCAATGGCTAAATCCCTCTGCCCGTCAGCGCCTGCAACTCTGATCGTAGCGAAGACTTTCGGCGAGGGAAGAGTGCGGGGTCGGCCGACTATAAGACTGCATGCCCCTCAAATCCAGGCGAAATGCCATGGAGGGCCTGCCAGTGGACAAGGATCCGCTCCGAATCCGTGGGTCGCAAGTCCCGCGATAAAGTGGGTGACATGCAAGGGCTCGAACCATGAAGCGCAGTGCTTTAATCCTCCAAGACGCGTCGCTTTGCCTGCTCCAGGCACTCGCCTCCCTCGCCACCCACGAAGCTTGAATTTTCGGTAGGGTTCCGGTGACACGCGGCGTCACGCCGGCGTTCGTGTGCCGGGTCGGAACTGCCGACCGAGGAGGCCTCTATGAGTGTGGTGCTCGACATCGTGCTGCCGGTGTTCGGGGTGGTGGGCCTGGGCTACGGAGCCACGCGGGTGGGTTGGTTTTCAGGCGAGGCGGAGTCCGGGTTGGCCAAATACGTCTTCGATTTTGCCGTGCCCCTCATGTTGTTGCGCACCTTGGCGACGGCGAAGCTACCGGACACGGTGCCGTGGGGTTTTTTCGGCTCCTATTACCTGAGCGCCGCTTTCGTTTTCGGGCTCGGTTTCCTGGTGGCCCGATTCGCCTTCCGCCGCACCTACGGCGGACAGGTGATCACCGGTTTCGGCTTTTCCTTCGGCAACACCGTGCTGCTCGGTCTACCGCTGATTTTGACCACCTACGGAGAAGCTGGGGAGCTGCCCTTCTTCATTCTGCTGTCGGTCCACGGCCTGTCGTTTTTCACCCTAACGACCTTGCTGCTCGAAATCGATCGTCTCGACGGCGCCGCCTCACGCCGCCAGATGTTGACCCAAACCCTGCGCTCCCTGGTCACCAACCCCATTCTGATCGGAATTTTTGTCGGGCTCTTCTTCAACCTTGGCCCCGTCGGCCTGCCTAAGCCGGTGGAAGAGATTTGCGCCCTCATGCAGCGCTCGGTCACGCCCTGCGCCCTATTCAGCCTCGGTGCCTCCCTAACCCGCTACGGGATCGCTGGACGTCTTTTCCAGTCGTCCGTGGTGGTGGTCGGCAAAACCATGCTCATGCCGGCCTTGGTCTATGGTCTCGCCACCTATGTATTCCACATCGATCCCATGTGGACCCAAGTCGCCGTGCTCATGGCCGCCCAACCGTCGGGCGTCATGACCTACGTCTTCGCGAAGAAATACGACGTCGGCCAAGCCATCGCCACCACGTCCATCTTCTTGTCCACCACCAGCTCTTTGGTGACCCTATCGGTGATTCTCTATCTTTTCGACGTGCGCTAGCTCGACGTTTCGAAATTTTTCGCCCGGGCGGGGGCAAGCCCGGGGCAAGCCCCGCCCCCTACCTCCGGAGGTTTGCGGGCGGACCGAAAGCCGGATTCCACCTAAATCTCTGGTTCCAAAACCTGTATCAGCACTCGACAGAAGTATATACTCTGGCCGAGCCGACCCTGAAGGACGGCAATTCTGAAGTCGTCCATGCCCTCGCGAAACCTCTGAAGGAGGACCGAGCGAGGTCCGGCAGCAAGATTCTTCGGTAGTCGAAACTCCCCCCTCGAATTGGCCCGATTGCGGCACATCAAACCCGTAGAGCTTGAACATTCTCAGAAGTAGACGATGAAACCTATAAATTCGTTCAGCAAAGAACAAATCCAAATTGCATTTCGAAATAGAGAGATTCCACTGGAAGGGTTACGCTACCCCATCACTCCGGTCGGCCTGCACTATCTCTTGGTCCACAGTGACATGCCAGAGGTCGACGTCAACGAGTGGCGTTTGAAGGTTACGGGGCGGGTCTCTGAAAGCTTGAGCTTGTCCTTGGAAGAGATCAAAAAGCGGCCGGCCAGGAAAGTTGCGGTGACCATGGAGTGCGCAGGCAACGGCCGCGCTCTCCTCTCCCGCCCTACCCGCCAGCGCCAACAATGGTTTCTCGGAGCGGTGGGAACTGCCGAGTGGACCGGCACGCCACTCCGGGGAATCTTAGACCAAGCCATCCTTGAAGAGGATGCCGTCGAAGTGATTTTCAGCGGACTCGACAAAGCGGGAGAGGAAGGGGCCTACAGCCGGAGTCTACGCCTCGAGGAAGCGCTCCGAGACGAGGTCTTGCTGGTTTACGAAATGAATGGTGAGCCCCTGCAACCCCAACACGGATTCCCACTGCGCCTCTTGGTGCCGGGTTGGTACGGCATGGCGAGTGTGAAGTGGTTAGATGAAATCCGCGTCTCCGAAGTCCCTTTCAAAGGATCGATGCAGGAAGAATACAAATATCGGCAGGATGCGAGGGATCCCGGAGTCCCCGTTGAGCTGATCAGGGTACGGACACTGATGATCCCTCCGGGAATTCCAAAGAATTTTTCCAGCGGAAAACGGCTGGTTGAAGCAGGTCCCGTTCGTCTCGCCGGCAAGGCCTGGGCTGGACGACGACGCATCTCGAGAGTAGAGGTGAGCACGGATGGTGGCTCCACCTGGTCCGAGGCCCAACTAGGCGAGCCGGTTTCACCCTACGCATGGACGGAATGGCAGTACTCTTGGCTCGCATCTCCAGGTGACTTCGTGGTCTGCGCGCGGGCGGCCGATGCTGACGGCAATCTCCAACCGCTCGAGCAAGAGTGGAATTACGGGGGTTTTGGCAACAACGGCATCCAGCACATCCAAGTCGAGGTCCGAGCGCCCTCGACTTAAATGGCTCGAGCGACTCTGTTCCGTGTTCGTTGTTCGGGTGCCCTTTCCGGTTATTCGAATCTGCCAAGACCCACAGCTTGCTAAGGAGGCACAATCGACCAATTCGACAGGCTTCCGTTGTCAAAACCGTCGGCGAAAATCGAAACATGGCTCTGCAAGAGCATGGCGCCTCCCATCTGCGGCTCCATCTCGTCACCTTGTCGCCCCGGGGCGCCGATGGCCAAAAACGGACCGAAACGCTCTCCGCCCAAGCGACCGACGGCGAGGCTGAAACCGAACTCGTCTCCCACCTCGAGAGTCAGAAGCGTGAAACCGTTCCACAGCTGGGCGCCGACGGTCTGCAACCCACCGGGCGCGCCGCTGAGCACCGCCACGTTGCCCGCGTTGACGATGCCGAAAATATTGTCGAGGGGAAAACCTACGGCAAGCTCGTCGTGAGCGTCGCCGTTGAAGTCACCGCTTGCCAATGCCGTGCCGAAACGGTCGAAAGCGGCGATTTCAGGGCTGATCAGACTTTCGAAGAGGATTTGCTTAGAGTCGACCGACAAGCCCTCGGCGTTGCCGTAAAAGACTTGGACGGCACCGCTTTGGTCGGGACCGAATTGCGATTCCCCGGGGATGCCGACGGCTAGGTCCATGAACGCGTCGCCGTTGAAATTCCCGAGGCTGATCGCCTGGCCAAACGCGTCCCCTTCGGCGGCGTTACCCAGGACATCTTCCACGTCCTGGTTCAGCAACTGCTGCTCTTCGACGGAAATAATCACACCGCTGCTACCCCCAGGGATCACCTGGACCGAGCCGGCGCCGAGCACCGTGCCGACTCGATCACCGGGCGAGCCGACCACCAAGTCGGGCACACCGTCGCCGCTGGCATCGCCGATCGCAAGGGACGCACCAAAGCGATCGCCTGGGCCCACGATGCCGAACATATTGGGAGTGTCTTGATGTAATCGGGCGTCGAATTCGAGACCGAGGCCCGTCTCATTTCGGGAGGTAATGATGTGAACCACACCCGCTTCGTCGAAGCTTCCGACAAACTCGTTGGGCACGCCAACCACCAGGTCAGGATAGGGATCCTCACCGATCGGCCCGGCGGCGAGCACCGAGCCGAATCGATTGCCGATTTCCGCGGTTCCGGTCAGCACATCTTGGTCGAAAAAGGCGACGCCGTCCTCGTCAAGGCTGCCACCGAGCACACCGTTGATCACGACGACTCTGCCGGCGGCGATCCGGCCAACAACTTCGGCTCCAGGAATGCCGACGGCCAAATCGCAGGCACCGTCGAGGTTGAAGTCGGCGGCCGCCAAGGCACTGCCGAAGAGATGCCCCGCCCCATCCTCTCCGCCGAGAAGCCGGCCTTGACGGATGGGTTGGGCTCCCAAACCCTCGATGGTGACGCCGGTCGAGTTGCCAAAGAAAACTCTGACCAGGCCGGCATTGATCAGCGGGCCGTCTGACGATGGCAGGACGGCTCCCGGCAGTCCGACCGCCAGATCGTCATAGCCGTCGCCGTTGAAATCGCAAAAGGCGAGCGCCTCGCCCTTCCGCTGATCGGCCTCAAAGCCCTCCAACCATTGGCTATTCTGAGCCGTGAGCTGGGCTTCGACCCGCGGCGGCGAAGCCATGGGCCAAACAAAAACGAGCAGGGTCGACACGAGCGCAAGAGGCGCCCAGGCCAACTTGCGGACCAGCAGATTCATTGTAGGTTGCAGCATGGAAAGTTGCAGCATAGAAAGATCCTCGATATTTGGGCCGTTTCCCTCGACGGTAGGTGTCTTGAGAATGAAATCCAGTGAAGGGAAGTAGATGGCGAGACCTTGGCAGAGTCCGGGCCAGGAAGTCCTTATGGCCACCTTAGGTCGACCTTAGGGCGCATGTAGAACCGAAAAGGTCCATGGATCGAAGGGGCGGGTGTTGTATCCTCGGCCAATACTTATCGATATTCATCTATGAACGCTCCGCCCTCCAACGACCCACCAACTCCCTCCACCGACCAGCCCGTACCAGAGCTTTGGCGGGTCGGTGATTGGTGGGTCGACTCCATGGGTTCGACCCTGAGCCGTGCCGGTCACGAGCCGCGCCGTCTGGAGCCGCTGGTGATGGCACTGCTGGTCTTCTTGATCGAGCAATCACCCAAAGTTGTCGGCCGGGATGAAATTTTTGAGAAAGTCTGGCATGGGCGTGCGGTAGTGGACGGGGCCCTCAGCCGAGCGATGTCGTTGCTGCGCCAAGCCCTGGGAGACGACAGGCGGGAGCCGCGATATATCGAGACCGTGCCGCGCAAAGGTTATCGCCTGGTGGCTGCGGTCGAGCGGATCGACGAATCGGCCGCGTTCGCCGACCCACAGGTCCGGCAAGACTTGGGTCCGCAAGGCTTGGGTCCACAAGATAGAGACCCACCAGAAATCAGCCGAGACCCACAGCAGATCCATTGGGTTTTCCCCGCCTTGGCGCTGCTGATCTTGGTTTTGGCGGCGCTGTGGTGGAGCCGCTCATCGAATCGACCGGAGGCGCCGCCTCCGAACACGAACGGACTGATCCGTCTGGCGGTTCTGCCCCTGGACTCCTTCGGAGGCGAGGCCGAAGATCCCTATTTGGCGGACGGCCTGACCGAGGAGCTGATCCATCAACTCTCGGCGCTGTCGGCCTTGGGCGTGGTCTCGCGCACTTCGGTGACCGCCGCCAAGGCCGAGGGGCTGACCGCGCCGGAGATCGCCCGCAGGCTGGGGGTCGACTATTTGTTGGAAGGCTCGGTGCTCGCGGCCGGCGAGCGCTTGCGGATCACCGTCCAATTGATCGCCCCGGAGCGAGACGAGCATCTTTGGTCGCGGACCTACGACCGCACCATGGCCGATGTTCTGGCTCTACATCGGGAGGTTGCCGTGGACGTGACCACCCAGGTGAAAGCAGAACTGACTTTGCCCGAGCAAAGTCGCTTGGCATCTCGGGAGCCGGTCGACGGCGAAGCCTACCGTCTCTATTTACAAGGCCGCCAACGGCTCGACCGACGAACTCGGAAGGACCTCAGTCTCGCTCAGGAGCTGGTGCAACGGTCCGTGGAGCTGGATCCAAACCTGGCGGCGTCGTGGGCGGCACTGGGTAAAATACACTTGCTGAGTGAACTCTATCTAGACGTCCCCCAAGTGCAGGCCTACGCCCGATCTCAGGAAGCGGTCGACATCGCTTTGAGTCTCGACCCCGGCTCGGCCGACGCCCACGTGTCCATGGGACTGCTCCGGCTCCTGCGCGATTGGGATTGGTCGGGTGCGGAGAGGTCTTATCGCACGGCGATCCGGCTGTCGCCGTCATACACCTTGGCCCATCAATGGTTGTCGGAATGTTTATCCCTCAGCGGTCGCCATGGGCAGGCCCTCGACTCCATCCGTCGCGCCGCCGATCTCGATCCACTTTCACCCCTGGTGCATGCTGCCTGGGGCCAACGCCTCAATGCAGCCGGGCGCCATCAACAGGCTTTGGAGCGCTTTAAAGCCGCTGATTCCTTGGGCGCCGAGTTTTCCTGGCACCTGAAGGAGGCGGCCTACGCCCACCAGCGCCTCGGTGACGTGCCCGCGGCCCTCGAAGCCTACGTGGAACGAATGCGCCGACGGGACGTTGAAGGGCCGTCCATGGAGTCTTTGCGCCGAGCCATCGAATCCGAAGGCCTCCGGGGCTACTGGCGATGGCAGCACCAGCGCCTAGCCAAAATCCCCGGCACCCAGCCCGCGCTGCTCGCAGAGGCCCTTGCCGGCAGCGGATCCTATGAAGAAGCTTGGCCCTGGCTTCAGGCCGCGGTGGCCAAGCGCGGCATCTGGTTCCTGCATTTGGCCAAGAGCCCGGCCTTGGATCCCCTCAGGCAAGACCCCAGATTTCAAGCGCTGGTGGAGCAATCCAAGCCGTAGAGAAACAGGCCTTCAAGGTACCGGTCTGCAGAAGCAGACGATTCAGGTTCTCGGCCTCCGTGACGCGTCGGCGAGCAAAACCTTTATTGCGCTCTACAAAAACACCACCGATCGCGAGATTAAACAGGCAGTGATCGAAAGCATGGTCATGGGCGACTCCAAGGCTGAGCTGGTCCAACTGGTGCGCAATGAAAAAGATCCCAAGCTGCTGACGAGCGGACTGCAGACCCTGGGCGCCATGGGAGCCGGCAAGGAATTGAAGGAACTCATTCAAACCCTGCCGCCCGAGCAAGTGCCGGCGGTTCTCCAAGGACTCGGCATTGCCGGCGAAGCGGACGCGACCCTCGGGCCCTCGACCTGTTGGCAGACCTCCTGCACTGACTTCACCGAGTAGCTGGGGCCGAGTCGCCCGGCCCCAGCTCCTCGGTTCATCGGCCCTTCATCGCTCTCCGAACCGCAGCACGCCCCGCGTGTGGACCTTAGGGTAAACTTTCCAGCGGAAGGAGCGGACTTGGCATGCCTTGAGTGTGTTGGATCCGCTGAACCTCTTGCCCCTCTTGCCCCGGTAAAGCATGCCCTCGGAGAAGCCCCATGTTCCTGGTCTTACTCGATCCCCCGAAACGTCCGGCCATGGCCCTGGACGACGCGGTGGCCGCTTTTCAGCGCGGCGAGGGCCGAGAACAGAGCTTTCAGGTGGTGGTGGAGCGTTTTTTCCGACCGATCCATGGATTCTTTGCCAAAAGGGTGCGCTCACCGGAAGATCGGCTCGACCTGACTCAGGAAACCTTTTTTCGTGCTTTTAAAAGCCTGGACGGTTTTCGCGGCGAGTCGAAGCTTTCCACTTGGCTTTTTCGCATCGCCTACTACACATATCAGCACTACTTACGCACAGGTATGTTGCAAGACGACGCCTTCAGTCTCTCGCCCGTGGATGCAGCGGACCCCGAGGGAGACGAAAGGGTGGCTCGATCGAACGCGCCCGGTGCCGACACAAATTTGTTGCAAGACGAAGCGCGTCGTCTGCTTTCGGCAGCGATTCGAGATCTGCCACCCAAAATGCGCCACTCGGTGACGTTGCGGGTCTATCGGGATTGCAGCTACCAGGAAATCGCCGACCAGATGGGAATCTCGATTCAGACCGTCAAGGCCCATCTCTTCCAAGCCAAACAGCAACTCCGTCGGCGGCTGGAAGATCATTTCGAAGACGTGGATTTTTAAGACATGGCCCGTCCCACTGTTCATAACGATTTGCTTCATAACGATTCGTTTCCCAAAAAATCGTTCAAAGATGCAATGACCGAGTTCGTAGAGGCTCCCGACCCCTTGTTGGAATCGGTGGTGGCCTACCACGAGGGGGCGATGAATTCAGCGGGTCGAGCCGCGTTCGAGGCCCGGCTGGAGGATGACTCAGAGGCTCGGGAGCTGCTCGCCGAGCTGCGCTCCTTCGAGGCCGCGGAGACGGAAGACGGTGAGCTTGGAACCACCTCGGAATTTGAGGTGGCGGCTACCCTAAGAGACCTACGACGCCGCTCCGAACAAGCATCGCAACGACCCACGACAACGGCGGCCCCCGGTCGCCGCTCCTGGGTGGCCGCGGCAGCCCTGGTCGCCCTGAGCCTCGGCCTAGGCGGGGCCTGGCTCGAAACGCGCCGTGAGCTGATGGAGCTGCGATCGGGCGCGACGGGCGCGACGGGCGCCGGATTCGAGACCGCCCAGATCCACCATTTGACCGGCGGCGAGCTGCGCAGCAGTGACGAGCCCATGCCCAGCATTCAAGGGGGCACTGCCCGGCAAGTCCTGGCGATCACCCCGAGCCAGGCCCTCGAAGCCGGGCAAGTTTTGAGCTGTTTCGTGACCGCTGCCGATTCCGACGAACCCCTGGTAGGCCCTTTCCAGGTCGCCGCCACGGAGCACGGCATCCTGCTTCTGAGCTTGGAGCGGCATCTCCCGTCGGCCGGAGAATACGACCTGCACTTGGCGGATCCAGCCTCTGGTGAAACGATCGAAAGCTTCCGCTTCCATTGGAGTCCAGCCGCCCCTTGAGAGGCTGGGGCAAACGTCTCTCCACGCTGACGCTCCTGCTCGGCATAGTCGCCTGTGGATCACCCAACCGGCAGGCCGAGCCACCGACGGCAACCCCCGAGACCCCAGCAGAAACAAACCCCGAACCCACGCCGGGTCTCCCGCTTCGCCCCACCGTCCCGGGCCCCACCGTCCTAGGCACCCTCGTTTTGGACCGTACCCACGTCTTCGAGCGCTGGCAAGGGGATGAGCGCCGGGCCCTCTACCTGGATCTCGAAGCCGGAGAGTATATTTCCGGCACCGCCACCCAAGACGGTATCGACGTAGAACTCGAGATCTTGGATCCCGAGCACAGCGTCCTGCTGTGGGTCGACACGCCCGTGGGCGCTTCGGGCGTCGAAACCTTCCATGCGATCACCGCCCATGACGGGCCCCATGTGTTGCAAATACACGCCTTCGGCAAAGGCGACTTGCACGGCACCGTGACCGTCCATTGGAGCGTGCGCCGCACCGCATCGGCCCAGGACCACGTGCTGGCCGACGCGGCCCGTCTCACCGCCGAAGCGGAACGGTTGCGGCTTCGTCTCCAAGGTCAGCGGGACCTGAAAGCACAAACCTTAGAAGCTCATCGCCGCGCGGCGGACCGTTGGGCTGAAGCTCAGCGCCCCAGCCAGGTTGGACGAATGCTCATGGAGATGGGAGCCATCCGGTGGCGCTACGGTGCCGACGGTGCCGAAATCGAAGCGGCGGATCGTCTGCTGGCGGAGGCCCAGCCTTTGTTGGCGAAGGGCGACGCCAGCTATCGCGCGCGTCTGCATCACTATCGAGGTGAGGTGGCGGTGGCCGAGGACCGGACCGCGGAGGCCCGGCATCACTACGCCGCCGCGGTGGACATCTGGCCTCCGGCACAGTCCACGAATCTCGCCGTCACCCTCAATAACTTAGGTTTCATCGAGCATCGGCTGGGCCGACCGCAACGGGCGATCGAAAGCTATGGCCGGGCGCTCGACCTCTGGCGCGAGAAGGGGGTGCCGTCACAGGAAGCACAGACCTGCCACAACCTGGCCAAGGTCTATCTCTGGGTCGGAGACCACAACCGCGCACGCTCTCTTTTGAGCCATGCAGCCGAGATTCGTCAAGATCTGAACGCCCACACCGATCTCGCCGCCACCTGGACCGCCCTGGGTCAAGTGGACGCGGCGGAGGAGTCTTTCGACGAGGCGACGGTCTGGTTCGAAAAAGCGATCGAAATTCACCGTCGAGACGGCAACGAGCTGCTGGAAGCCTTGACCCTCGTGGACCTGGCCGTGGTGGCACGACGAGCCCAGCGTCTCGATGAAGCCGAGCAGCTGTTCCGGCAGGCCCTGCCCATATTGCAGCGGGCCGGGGTCACGCGCGAAACCGGACGGGTCCTGATCGCTCTGGCCCGTCTGCATTTGGCCCGCGGGCAAACCCGGGAGGCGTCGGAGCTGGCTGCGTCGGCCCGTGAACTCCTGGCCACCGGTGAAGATCCCCTGGGTTTGGCCGGCGCCTACTCCCTGAGCGCCGAAACCCGGCGGGCGAGCGGCGACGCCGAAGGGGCCGTGCCCTCGGTCCGTCGGGCCGTCGAAGCCATCGAACGTATTCGTTTACGACCCACGGACCGATTCCACCGAGCTTCGTTCTTGTCGCGGGTAATCAGCGTTTACGAAACCGCCGTGGAGGTGGAGCTCGACCGGACCGACGACGGGACCGTGATCCGGGCCTTGGAATGGGCCGAACGATCCAAAGGACGCTCTTTTCTCGACGAGTTCGTCGACGGCCCTGCCCCGCAGCGCACCGCCTTCGAGGAGGTGAGCCCGGCCGGCTACCAAGACCTGCGGGGTCTGGCGGAGGATCGAATCCTGCTGCTCTATTTTCTCGGCGATCGACGATCTTATCTCTGGCGTTTGGCCCCCACGGGCCTACGGATCTGGACCCTGCCTCCTCGCCGTGAACTCGAAGCCGGCGTGCGCCGGCTCTACGATCTCATCTCCAAACGTTCCCGCCTGGAGCTGGCAGCGCGACAAAAACAAGAAGCATCTCGCTTGAGCCGCACCCTCTTGCCCGACGATCTTTTGACCGATCTGCCGAACGTCGACCCCAAAACCGGGACCAAACCACACCTACACATCGTGGCCGACGGAGCCCTACACTATGTGCCCTTCGCGGCATTGCTGGCCGCGGTAGAACCCGGCGCGGTAGAACCCGGCTCGGACCGGCGTCCGCTGATCGAAAACTTTGAGGTATCCTACGCCCCGTCGCTCACCATTTTGAAGCTTCTCGAAGCAAGACACCTGCGCCGAAAAACCGCCGAACAAGAATTATTGATCGTCGCGGACCCGGTCTATACCGTGGACTCCCGCTGCCCTGCTTTGCCTGCCCCCAGCCCAAAGAACGCCTATTCGCGACTGGCCGGAAGCGCGGACGAGGCGTCCTGGCTGGTCGCCCAGGTGCCAGGCGCGCAGGTGCTGAGGGGTTTCGAGGCCAGTGCCGAGAACCTGCGAGCCCTGCCCCTGGAGCGCTATCGCCGAATCCATTTCGCCGTGCACGGAGAACTCGGAACCAGCTCCGGGGCCCGTCCACGGTTGGTTCTGGCGCAGCGCGATCGCCACTGCAAAACCGCGCCGTCCTTTCTGGAAATGGGTGACGTCTTCCAATGGCGCTTGGGGAGCGACCTCGTCGTGCTAGGGGCTTGTAAATCCGGCCTCGGCCGAGACCTGCGGGGCGAAGGATTGATCGGCATGACCCGGGCCCTCTTGCAAGCCGGCTCGTCCCAGGTCGTGGTCAGCCTCTGGAATGTGGACGACACCGCCGCCTCCCGGTGGACCCCCCATTTCTACCAAGCCCTAGCCGAAGGAGCTTCCAGCGCCTCCGCCCTGCGGCAGGCCCAGCTGCGCCTGCGGGACGAAGCCGGCGAGCACGACGTGTTCTATTGGGCACCCTTGGTGCTTTTCGGAGCGGCGGGTTAGCCCTTCATCCGCCCGTGGGGTCGTTACCGCTATCGTTGTTGGAGTGGGCGCTACCGAGCAGAGAACCGTCGTCACTGCCGCCACCGTCGAGGGATACCTCGGGATTTTTGGTAATCCAACCGCTTCCGGCGCCTACGTTCCCGGAGCCTACATCCACGGCGGGCGACAACAGCCCGTTGCTCGAATAGAACAGCTCTGGGCGGGATCCTAAATCTCCCTCAACCTGTGGAATAGACACGCTCAGATAGAAAATGCGCGACGGGCCTTGCCTATGTGTCGACTGGCGACCGCAATCCACGACCAGCTCACGACCGCTCAGGCTCACGACGATCGAACCGATGTCGTCCCGCTGCCCGAGTTTCACCCTGAAGCGATGCTGACCGCGCAGCTCCTGGGTGCCGAGATCCACACTCGTCGACGAGGAATCCGGCACAGCGGGAGACAACGAGGAATCCGGCACAGCGGGAGACACAGCGGGAGACACATCCAGCGACACTCCCGAACCGAGATCCATGCCGGCCAACCCTTCGACCTCGGGCTCGGGACCCACCACCGAGATGTCGCCCAAAACGGGTAACGCGTCAAGAGACGTGACGGAGCCGACAAACGGAAGCACGGAGCGTCCACCGTCGAAATAAACGAACTCCACCTCACCCGCCCCAGAGGCCTGCAAAAAGAATTCGGCGTAGACACCCCTCCCGTTGGCCTCGGGCGACGCCGCCACATGCAATCCAAATCCAGTGGCCCGCCGCGCGTCTACCACTTCGAAAGTGGCCCTCATCGCCGTCCCTAACTTGATTGTCTGTGTCATTCCAGCTCTCCATCTAAAAGCTCAGTCCGCGAATTTTATCCAACGACCCTCACCGGTGGGATCCAGCCCCCGTGGGCATGGGTACGCCTCCCAACTGTGCCGGCTTTGGCTCTTTTTGTTTAGGGCAAATTTTATTTAATTCTCAACTGCTCGGCTCGAGCAAAAAATGCATCTCTTTCTAAACATACTTCCCCCTCCGTGCACCAACCTCCCAGACGGACGCATCGCGTCCCCTTTTCATCCACAGGAGGAACGAACCCATGGAACATTTCAGAATCTCGGAAACGGCGAAGTCGACGAAAGGACGGCCGGCTCTTCGCTGGGCCGGCCTATGCTTGCTGACGGTCGGCTGGATGATGACTTCGGCCGGCGCAGCTTCGGCACAAACACCCGTCAAACTCAAGATCACGGTTCGATCGGTGGTCTCCCAGGATTGCATGGACGTGGCGCCCTGCGACGGGGCTTCGTTTTACGCCAACGTCCTCTTCGACGGCGCCATCTACAGCAACATCCGCCAGAATTCCCAATGGTACGGACGTGACACGATCTTCCCCAATTGGAGCTTCGTGTGGGACACCCACAGCCAGGACACCGTGGATGTGGACATCGAAGTCTGGGACGAAGACGGGTTCTTTCGCGGCGCCGATGATCAATTGGATCTGGATCCGGCCGCCGGCCAAACTATCCATGCCCGACGCCTAAGTTTTCGGGTCGATGTCCAAGAATGCATCAACGGCACGAATTTCGCGCTCACCGGCGAGGCGTCCGGCAGTTGCGGACGGGTGCGCTCCACGGGCTTGGAGCCGGGGATTCGCGGCACGATCACTCTCGACGTAGAAGTGGAAACGCCACCCCACGCCCCCGGTTTGCGAGTCCGCTGTTTGCACGACCCCATCTGGCCTCAGGCCGGTGACACCGTGACCGTGACCGCCGAAGCCTTGGACGATGCGGCGGTGAACCCGGCCGGCGTGGCAGGCTCGGACCTGGAGATCTGGGTCAACCCGACAGCCGGGGCGGCTCAGACCTGCACCGGCACGGTTTGCACTTTCCAAACAGGGCCCGTGCAGGCCGGCGGAGCCTTCACCTACGCCTGCTTGGCCAGGAACAACGGCAACGAAGCGTGGTCGGGATGGCGCACCTCCCAGATCGGCAATACGTTGGGAAATCGGGCGATTCCCGTGCTACTCACCGGCTCACCGTCGTCCCGCATCGACATCGTCCTAGTGCCGACCCGGCGCACTTGCAATGCGGCTGGAACCTGCGTCAACTTCCCGTCGGCCCTCGACCCCAACTTCTTAACCCGTGCCCGGGAGGTGATCCGTGAGTCGTTTTATTCGTGGGATATCCACCTGCGGAATCAAGACGCTCTGAACTTCTGGCTCGCCACCGATCTGGGAGATTCCGGTTCGGGCTGTGCCCTGGGGGCACCGGCGGACTGGTCGAGCGTTTATTCCTTCGCCGACGCCGGAGCGGTGCTGCATGAAAATAGTTTTCGCGACTGTGCTCACCCTTCGGATCGCCTCTATTCCAGTGAGTCTTTCTCTTTCGACACGATCATGCACGAGACCGGGCATTCGCCGTTCGGCCTGACCGACGAGTATTGCTGCGACACTGCCTACGAAGAACGAGCCGATTTGCCCAACGTCTACGGCAGTGAAGCCGCCTGCCACGCCGACGTGCCCCAATTGCTCCATTGGGACCCGAGTCGCACCGCGTCCGATTGTCGCGAAATCCAGCGGACGAATGCCGATGGCTCCATCCACAAAATCGGCTGGTGGGTGTCGGATCCACCGACCAACGACATGATGGCGGATAGTGGCAACCGTGCTCCCAACGCCTCCGACACGCGGCGTATCGAGTGGATCTACAACGCTTGTAAAGAAGCCTCCTGCTTGGACGTGCGGCCATGAGCAGGATATTGATCATGAACACAAGGTTTTTAACCGGACTTTCCAACCGACATATACATTCTGAACAAAGTGAGCCATCCATGGAAATACGCTGCGCCGTGCCATCCACTGTCAAATTAGGTCTCGTGTTGGGAACGTTACTGACGTTGCTCGCGAGCCTGCCCCTGGCAGCCCAGATCGACCCGTCCCAGGAGCCCGTACCGTCACTGAGCGACGTTACCGATCCCGAGGTTAGATCCTTCGTGGTCGAAATGGAGTTTCATGGCCAAAACGAGGTGTCGGTGGTCTCGGTCGACGTGATCGACGCCATCCCACCGTCGCGTTTAGGAGGCTCGGGAGCCTACCGCGTCGAAATCTTGAACGGCGAGGGTCATCGCATCGAGGCGTTCAACTGGTGGAACCCCCAACAGGTTCAGCTACACGACGCCAACGGCCAACACGCCACTTCGTGGCAACCGGTCGCTTCCGGAACCTTGATTTTCCCCTTCTCCCCCCGCGCCGTGCAGCTCCAGCTCACCGACCCGAGTCTCGGCTTCCCGGTGCTCTTCGTCGACCTTGAAACACCGGCCCGAAACTATTGCCAATCCCGCCCTTGGGAGCCCCGTTGCCGGGAAATCAATCCGCCCACCGAAGATCCCAATCTTTTGGTGACTGTTTTCAGCCCCTTCTCCGCCCGACCAGGCGAACCCTTTGGCCTGGAAGTGCGGGTCACCAACCTCGGCGGTGGAGAGGCCCTGGGCACAGAGCAGGACCCCAGCGGTTATATGGTGGATTTGGTGCTCTCCACCGACCCGCAGCTTCCCGAAGAATTCGCCATCTTCGAACCCCACTTCGTCGAGGACGTGCTGCTCCAAGGAGGACGACTCAGCAACACCGAAACCTTGCCGGGCGGCGAAAGCCGACTCTACGAAGCTGAGGTGATGCTACCCGATCACACAGAGCCCGGCATCTACTGCCTCGGCGCAATCGTAGACCCGGGACATACCGTCCACGAGTCGGTGGAACAAGACAACACGTTTTGCTTCCAGCTGACAGTCGAGGGCTAGTCGCCTCGCCGCCTCAAACCGACGAGACTCGGAATTCCGGTGTAGGGGCGGGGCTTGTCCCCGCCCGCATGAGGCGAAGCCGAATGTTCTTCTCGGAGTCAAGCAGCCAACTCATTCCAGCTCGACTCCCAAACATACATTCTGCTAAAAGTTTTGGCTATTAATCCTAATACAACCAAATGACTGTTGTTTTGTCGTCGGTGGCCAGGTAATCTTGATCATCCCCTTAACTCAGATGCCGAGATCCAGAACCCCTTTCTCGGCGCCTGCCATCATCCATGATTGGAGATTGAGATGAACAGAACCCTAGTCGCCTTATTTCTCGGACTCGTACTGGCCCTTGCTCCCTCGACCGGGGCAGGTGCACAAGACGAAGCAGAGGCTCCGGGCGGAGCCATTCACCAGCAGACCAAGCAAAACTTTGCTGCGCATGCAGGCAGCGCCAAGGCGGTGCCCCCCGTCGCTTCCTGTACATTATCGACACCGGATTACGTGGTGACCGGTTCGGAAACCTCTGCGGCCAACACTGAGCATTGCTTCCCCAGCGACGGTATCGGGGGTTTCGCCCCAAGGGCCAACATCCCCGGAATGGCGATCGTCGACGGCATGGACGTGGCCGATATGGACAACGACGGTGACAACGATTTTCTCGCTTGCGACGGCCTCGTCGGCGAAGCTTATCTCTACACCCAAGGTCCTGCCGGTGTGTTCACACCGTCTCTCATCGCCAGCGGTATCACCACCGGCGTCAGCGGCAGCTTGTTTTGCACCTATTTGCGCGAAGCCGACTTCAACGGCGACGGCCTAAAGGATTTCGTGGTCGGCGATAATCGTGTCACCAACGGCACGTTCGTATATTTGCAAGGACCTGTGGGTACCTTCACTCCGGTGGCGCCCGGCCTCAACGTCACCTGGGCATCGCCCTCGGGCACTCCTTGCAATTGCCTTTTCGGTATCGCGGCAGACGATGTAAACGGTGACGGCAACGACGATATTTTGATGCTCGGTTATCGTGGCGCCGGCACCGGCCAAGTTTGGTACTACCAAGGCAACGGCACCGGAGCGATGGCCGCCCCGGTTCTAAAATTCAACGTTTCGACCACTTTTCCGGTGGTCGCCAATCCCACGGGTTTGGCCCTCTTCGACCTAGAAGGTGACGGTGATCAGGACTTGATCGTCGGTGGCTCGTTCGACGGTAGCCACTATGTTTACACCAACGACGGCTTGGGCAACTTCACAGCGCCGGCGGGATCCGCCTTCACCGTCAACAATTTCAGCGGCATCGACGCCTATGACGTCAACGGTGACCTGCAAGACGACGTGATGTTGGTCGATTGGGGCAATCGCCGATTGCTCTACAGTCAGAATCTCGGCGGTTCTTTGGCGGCACCGGCTGCGGTCGGTGTGGTCGACGGTGCCAGCATCGGTATCGGCGCCCCAGCGAAAGCAGAGGCTCCCCGACCTCCTCTGGATCACTTCAAGTGCTACCTATCACAATCGGATATTACGACGAACATACCGCCCGTCTTGCTGACGGACCAATTCGGTCACAGCGAGGCTCAGGTTCTCAAATCGTCCCGATTCTGCACGCCCGTCGAGAAAAGACATGGCAACATCATCACCCCGATCACAGACAAAGACGCCCACCTCGAATTCTACGACATCGCTGTGAGCGACACACCGTCTCTGGTAGAGGTCGGTAACCAATTCGGCCCCAAACAGCATCTCGAAGTCGGTCGTGCGCTCTATCTAGTGGTGCCGACCCAGAAAATCCAACCCGGAAACCACCCGTTCCCGCAAAACCTCGACCACTTCAAGTGCTACGAGGCCTTCGGCCAGCCGGTGAGCATCCCCGTGGGTTTGACCGATCAATTCGGCCAAGAACCCGATGTCAAAGCGGTCGAGCCTCAACTCCTGTGCAACCCCACGGAGAAAATCCACAACAACGTTGAGACACCGATCCTCAACCCGCTGGATCATCTCGTCTGTTATCGCCTCGAAGGTACCATCCCGCAGATCAACGGCGCCTTCGTCCGCAACCAATTCGGCACAGAATCCCTGCACCTAGATATCGCCGACCTGCTGTGCCTGCCATCCACCAAGAAGGTCATCCAATAGTCTGACTGGACCCATAATCACCCCAATCGGGATCCGAGTTTCGCGATCATGCGGAGTTCGGATCCCGATTCGTCGGGTGATCGTCGTCGTCGACACCGATTGCCAGGCCAGGTCGAGGGATCGCGGCACCGCCGCTCAAAAGCCCCGGTGAGCTTGCAGTTTTATGTGATTACTTTATCCAAATGCCTTTCAGCTTTCATCTCTAGAGTTACCAGCTCCCCTTTATAAAAAACACTGTTGATCACCCAAGGTATAGGCTTTTTATGCCCTTCTTCCCTACTCTTTATATGGTTTACTGTAAGTGGGACGTTCTTACTTTTCGAATACTCTCTGAGCAATTGATTCGTATAATAGTCAGTAAAAGGGCAGGAATTCGAATATTAAGCTGTGATCCCTTTGTCGTCAGGACATGAACCCAACTTTGCACTTTCCATAATTGCCGGGTAAGTGGCGCTCTCGTTTGTCTTCCGTTGTGGCTCCTTCTCGCGACCTACCACATGGGTCTCGCCCAATAGTATAGACGATCGCCACAGCTGGAGCCTATCCAGAAATGAGGTCTTGCGACAGCAGAGGGCCCTGCGACCCAAACTCGGCAGTGGGACTGTCTGAGCGATGCAACCTAGCCCCAACAGAAGCGCATAGCTCCTGAAGAAATTCGGCCAAAATAGAAGAAACGCCTTGTTTTCAGGGTATTGTCAAGTTGCGAAGCAAGAGAATACCAACTGCGAACGAGGCGTTTCAGGTGAACAACAATACGCATTTCCTCAACCAGCGTCAAAGCCGAATTCAACAGCGACTCGACCGTAAAAGGCAGCCGCTTCGTGATCGACCCGTGTTGGAAAGCCGAAATATTTCCTATGAGATCGCCGGGCGGACCCGGGCCGTCGGATGCGGCGGCTTCGGATTGATCCAACAAGCCCTCGAAGCCACCGGTCTGCGCGCCGCCATCGAGGCGTGAAAACCGCAGGCGATTCGGGAATCGTCAAGGTTTTCCAACGAAGAGTCGGCGGAAAAGACCGCTCGCAGCGCGATGAGACTTTTGCCACAGCCTGTTAACCGGTTCGTCCTCAGCCCAAAATACGCTCGAAGGTCCAAAACGCGGCCAGGCAGCCGATCAGATAGGCCGGGGCCAATGCGCCGGCGTTTCTAATCAAGATCCAGGAACGTGTCTCGGGTCGCGACACGGCTGCCTCCACCCGACGCATGGCGACTCCGGCGGCGAGCACCGTGGCGACGAAGGCGAGCTGGCCCAGCTCGATGCCGAGGTTGAAGGCGAAGAGGGCGGCCGGGATATCGCCTGCGGGCAGCCCGATTTCCGATAGGGCACCGGCGAAACCCAGGCCGTGGAGCAGGCCGAAACCAGACGCGACCCACCAGGGCGAGCGGCCGAGCCACGACCTGGATTCATCGCCGGTCTTATGTCGACGGGCCAGCTCTACCGCCAGCACCAAGATGCTGAAGGCGATCAACGCTTCGATCGGTGACGACGGCAGATGCACCACACCCAGGGCGGCCAAGGCGAGGGTCACGCTGTGGCCGAGGGTGAAGGCGGTGATGGTGAGCAGCAGGCGCCGCCCCCCTCGGACGAGCAGAACCAGGCCGAGCACGAAGAGCAGATGATCGAAGCCGAAGAGAATGTGCTCCACGCCCAGCACGCCGTAACCCCGCAACACTTGCCAGATGGTTTCCTCAGCGGGCACCACGAACGACGGAGCCTCGGCGGTGAGCACGTGGCGCATGGATCGGCCGTCCGCCCATTCCAATCGCAAGAGCACGTCGGCTTGGCTTTCGGCAATGCCTTCCAGGGCGATCGTTTGCCCCACCAAGGCTTGCCCACAGCGCACTGACCAAGTGGCTACCAGCCCGGTGCCTTCGGGCTCCACCGACGCCGGCCCCGTGGCCTCGCAGGACGTCGGCAAGATCGGCCGTAGCTCGGAGCCCGATCGACGGACCGTCGGTTGTTTGAAGCGCACCGCAAATTGGGCACCCTGCACTTGACGCAGCTCAAGCAACGACGGCGCAAAGGCATGGGCTTGGACAGCCGAGGGAGCTTCAAGGCACGCGAAACAGAGAACTAAGCATAGGACAAGGCCGTTTCGGAGCAGGCCGCTTCGGAGCCAGGACTGGCGCACAATACGACTCATGAGGACGCCTTGCCTTTCCGTGTTTTCGAAACCTTCCACGATGCCATCCTCACCGGACCTACTCGCACGTCGTATTCGGCGCGCAGCCCGCGCAATCGTTCATCGAGCCAACGCTCCGCCAGCTCGTGGCGTAACCGCCCACGGACCTCGTCACGCACCTGATCCAAGGGCGGAACGGCCCCGGGCCGACGTTCCAAGATCCTCACCAGATGCAAACCGTAGGGCGAACTCACCGGCCCGGCCCAAACCCCTTCCGGCATCTCCGCCAAGGCGCCGGCAATGCCGTGGCCGAAACGTCGGGCCAGATCCCGCTCGCTGAGCGCGGGCAACACCGACGGCACCGACGGGGCATCGCCCCAGCCAGCGAGGTCCGCAGCGACGATCTCAGGGCCAGGCAAGGCTTGATTCAGCAGCTCGAGCTGCTGTTCGGCTTCACTGACAGAGACCTCGCGCAGCTCAACATGGGCCAGGGCCCAGCGAGATGGCCTGCGAAAGACCGCCGCGTTTTCATTCAGATAACGTTCGAGCGCGGCGTCCGTGGGCTCGCGGACGAGCACTGCCGCACGAATCAACCGCGACGCGCGATCGATCAAGATGTTGCGCACCACCCGATCACTCCGTTGCAGGCCCAGGGCGCGGGCACGATTCGCCAAATCCGCCTCGATGCCTTGCTCCATATCGTTCTCGTCCCCCTCGACGAAGGAGGCGATCTGCGCCAGACGCCTTTCCACGGCGGGCTCGCGATCGAGGCCCAGGTCCAGGGCGTGACGGATCAAGACCTCCTCGTCGATCAAGGAGTCGACCGCCGCGTGTAGCTCCGCTCGACTCGGCGACCGACCGAGCTCGAAGTGGAGGTCGGTGCGCAAGAGTTCCACCCGCGCCGCCGGGATCTCGAGCAGGACTTGCGCGGCCGGCTCGGTCTCTTGGGATCCCGACAGGGCGTAAAGCAACGCTCCCACCACCACGAAGTGCACCGCCGGCGAGCGCAAGGCCGCGCTCAAAGACCACCCGATTCGATGCTCGTTCATGGCGCCGCTTCCGAAGAGCTTTTATGGGTCTTGGGCGTGTACCAAATCGGCGAGGTCCAGGCACGCTCTTGAATCACCGGTTGCACGAAGATGTCGGATTCTTGGTTGTTGCAACAAAAAGCACCGATCTCACCCCGCCGTTGTTTCTCAGGATCGTCGGAATGCTGCCACTTCACGAGATCCAATTTGCAGGTGGGCGAAAGGGGATCGATGGTCTCCGAGCCGACGCGCAAATTATCGCGGCACCAATGGGTACTCCAGCGACACACCGGATCTTCGAGCACGCGGGCGTAGTAGAAGGCCCGCTGCTTTGGGTCAAAATCGGGATCCTTCCAAGTCGCGCACAATTGGTTTTTACCCGTGACCAGGGCCTCGCACGTCTCCGGATTCACCATAGGTTGGGCTTCATGCTTACCGGTTTTGGGATTCACCTCCCACCGCTGGGGATCGTGACCGGCCACGGTCAGCACTTGTTCTTGGGTTTTGCCCTCGTCGTCGACCCAACCTTTGATGATCTGGATCTGCTGCAAGGGTGTGTTGATGAAGTCGTCCTTGCGCGCGGAGACCACGATCGTCGGCGCCTCGTCGCTACCCTTGCGGCCCTTCGCAGAGCTTGCGTCAAGCAGCTCGCCGCCCATGGGCACGCCCTCTCGATACCCTTTCTCCACCCGTTTCTGGGGCGGTAACTCACAAAAGTCGTCGAGCCCCCAGCCGCCGAAAACACGCACGACCGGGCGGGTACCGCTGGTGCCGTAAGTCTCCTTGCGCAGAAGGGCCTCGAAGATTGCGTCGCGGGAATTCTCTTCCGCCCACACCACGCCGTATCCCCCGGTGCCGTTCTGGATGTTGCTGCCGCTGTTGATCGGAATGGCGTCCTCGATGCCCTCATGACCCATGAAAGTGGCGTTCTCCGGATGCCAACCCATGGTGCCATTGTGGGAATCGGAGGCGGAGACCAGACCGAAACGGAAGGGATTCACGCCGCCGTATTGGTCTTGGAGCGTCAGGCCGTCCTTGAGCACGTTACGCACGTAGGCCCGCTCGTTGAAAGCACGGGGTGGCACCGCCGCCGACGCCGAGCCACCCGAGCCCACGCCCGAGGCCGACATCAAGGTCAAGGAGTCGAGCAGCTCGAAATCGCAATGCTCGTCCACCGTGCCCACACCTTTTTGAAAGCGCGGATCCCAACGGCATTCACTGCTGCCCTTATTTTGGTAAATCTCCACCAAGCGTTCGTATTTGGCTTGGAATGCGGCATCTTCGGCCGATAGAGGATCAAACAGCATGGGCGGAACCACATCCCCCACCCCACCGCCGAGATTGGAGTTGTGGGGAATGGTGATCACCTCGCAACTCGGCTTGCTGGGATTGGCGGCGCATTCTTGTTCGAGCTTCTTCCACAGCAGATCGATGCGCAGCTGCTGCTTGTTGTAGGTCGGCTCGTTGAGATTGGGGCGGGCGTTGGGGGTCGCAGCCAGATCGATGGCGGTCACCGGCCGGTCCACCACATCGGCATTGCGGAAGATCACCGTCCGATGCCAATTGGTGCCCGACGGGGCGGCGCTCATTTCATAACCCACAAAGCTGGTGAACTCACAGGTGCTCGAGCGGTCGTAGGCTTCCTCCGCCGCGGTCTGCATTTCCCGCCATACCCGCAGCTCGGAGGCGTCGCAATCGGCCTCGCCGCTATTGCACATGGGCAAGCGGGTGTTGAGGCTCGACGGCCCCAGCCCGGGCGCCACCAAAATGCCGAACGCGCCACTGGCGTTGCTGCGCTGGACGGCAGGCGGTAGGCCGGCACCGGGGCGCCAATAGAATCCGTTGATCAGTTGGCAATCGAGAGAAAAGCGAGCGGGATCGTCCTCGCTTTGGCAAATGCCCACCTCCCCGAAATGCTCCGAATGGTCGGTGACGGCCCCCCAATCGAGGGGGCGATCGATCCAATACTCTCGGGTCGCCCGGCCAGTGGGATCCACACCCTTGATCGGTCCGTCGCCTTTGGCAAAGGTGTAGGCGTCGCGCGGACCGGGAGGCACGAAACGAATGGCGGCGTCGAAGGAGCGGCCCGTGTGTAGGTGGGTTGTGCCGAAATAAGGTTGTTTCAACGGGTCGAAAGCATCGCAGGTCTCGCGCTCCTCGGTGCGCTCGAAGGGCAAGTCTTTCGGCGGCTCGGCGGCAGCACCAAGACTCAAGGCGAGCAGGAACAAGGTTCCCAAGAACAAGGGTAAACACGGCGGACGGAAGGACTGGAACATGTCGATCTCCTGGATATTGAAGGGCGAGACGAGAGCTACCTCCCCTATCGCAATTCTCATTCCAGCCATCGAGGCCCATCCATGGCCTTTCCGGCGTCCGAGGACACCGTATTTTCGTCGAAACACCGTGATGTCGATGTTTTTCGACACTTCTCGACGTTTTTCAACGAGATCCCAACAGTCTCACTAGCAGCGTCAGCATGCCACTCACCTGTCGACGGCTAACCTATCGACGGCTTGCCCTCGTCATCGTCGCCTACGAGCTTCCGCTTGTCTCGTACCGAGCCCGGCGTGCCAAAGGCGCCGAGGTAGGCGGAGCTCCAGAAGAAGTGGACCTTTCAAACCGTGATCTCCTGTCCTACCTGGGATAAAATAAAGTCACATGACTTTGAGGCTTGCTCTGTTTCGGCGCTTTGACGAGATCCGCGCCATCGGTGGTCCCTGCCTCCTTTCCCTGCCGGCCGAGCGCCATCGGGACCATTCAGCTTCTATTCAGGTTTGTCGGTCAATGTCAGCGGGATCGGGCCCTGCCCGCAGGTAGGTCCAGCAGGCCCGTCTGCCAGTCACTTTCTGAATCCTAGGAGAGAAGCCATGAAATCTACCAGCAGCAGCCCGCAAGACCGCGTATTCACTGCGGGAGCACCCTTCCGAATCCTGTCGCTCTTGGTGGCGGTCCTCGTCCTCCTCTCCTCGGGTTGTGGATCCTCGGACGAGCAGGGTGAAGCAGGGAACGATCAAACCGCAGAAGATCCGTCGGTGGTCGTTGAGCCCGACGAATTGATTCTCTATACCCCAGGCAATTTCACCACGACCTATCTTGTCGATGCCGGCAATCAGCCGGTCTACCAATGGGCGAGCAAATACCAGGCGGGGCAATCGGCTTTCCTGCTCGACGACGGCAGCATCCTCCGGCCGGGTTCGATCAATGAGGTGGCGCCCGACAATCGCTTTGTGACGGCTTATCGCAAAGGTCACAACGACACGTTCCAAATCGGTGGCATCCTGGAGCGGATTTCGAAAGAGAGCGAAGTCATGTGGTCCTATGAGTCTTACGATGACGACCACGCCCCCCATCACGTGGTGACGGTGATGCCCAGCGGCAACCTATTGTTTCCGGTATGGAGGTATCACACCAAAGACCAAGCGCTGGACCTGGGCCGGGATCCAAAGCACTTGACCTCCGGCGGCCTTTGGATCGAGTCGCTGGTGGAGCTGCGACCCACCGAGGACGGAGGGGAGATCGTGTGGGAATGGAAAGCGGCGGATCATCTGGTCCAGGATTTCGACGAAACCAAAAGCAACTACGGCGATCTGACCGAGCATCCGGGCAAAATCGACATCAACTACGGCAAGGGGTTCAACATTCCGGAGGATTTCATGCACGTAAACTCGGCGTTCTACATAGAGGAGCACGACCAGATCGTGATGTCTTCCTATCATTACAGCGAGCTGTGGGTGATCGACCACTCCACCACCACGGACCAGGCGGCCGGCAGCACCGAAGGCCGGTACGGTAAGGGGGGCGACCTGCTCTATCGCTGGGGAAACCCGGCGGTCTATGGGCACGACGACACGGATCAGCTCGTGCTGTCCGCCGTGCACGACCCGAAGTGGCTCTCGGACTCGCGTCACTTCATCATGTATGACAACAATGTCGGCAATGGCAACAGCATGATGGTCGAAATCGCGCCGCCGATTCAGCCGAACGGCAGTTACATCCTGAAAGGTGACGTCTACGGGCCGTCTCAGCCGGTCCTGGCAGCCGATTTGGGCGTCACAGCCACCTCGGTGGGAACCGCACAACGCATGGCCGACGGCAATACTCTCTCGTGCGACTGCACCGCCAGCGAGGTGATCTGGCTCGACCCCGACGGGGCCGTCATCTCCACGTCGCCGATTTGGCAGAACACCACCGGTGACGGCGATCAAACCCAGGTCTTTCGTTTAGTGGGTTACGCACAGGACCATCCCGGGGTAAAGGCTCTCGGGATCGGCGACTCGCCATATTAGGCTGGGGCGGAAGTTTCGCGCAGGCGAGGGCCCTCCGGGGCCGAGCGTTGCTCCCTACGTCCGTGCGCTAACTAAACCGGCCAAGGAACGAAGGATTCGACTTGATGGTTTGCAGCCGTGGCAATCGTCAAGGCTCAGTCGTGACCCCAGGGCGCCGGCGGTGGCTCGACCGCTTGGTGAAGATCGAAATCAACCTGGAAGTGACGCTCTGGACGACGCAGGATGTACGAGAAACGCTCGCCGGGAACGATCTCCATGCTCCAGGTGTTGGCCACCGAAGCGCTGAGCTCGTTCTCTTTGAATAACCGGATGGAATACTCGTCGGCCGGGAAGTTCTGGGCCTCCGCGCTGCCCTCGTCGGTGGAAAGACCGCCGTAGAGGGTAACTTGATCCTCGCTGCCGTCTTCATGGCGGTGATCGTGCTGTAGATGGATAGTCTCGGCTTTGCGGGTGAGCACCCAAGTCCTCGATCGATTATCAGCGACGTGAAAAGGAATCTCGATCCTTTCGGGCTCACATTTCCGCACATGCATGGTCATGGGTTGGTCCGAAAAGCTCGCGTCGGCCTCGTCGTTGGAAACCAATCGGCCCGCAAAGGCTTTGCCGCAGAGTTCATGGACTCTCTGCCACCAAAGATCGGTCGACGATTCCGCAACGTCTTCGGTCGGCGCGGATGGAGGCGGGGTTGCAGGGTCGGTCGAAGAGACTGGGTCGGTCGCCGGATCACTACCGGCGCAAGCGCCGAGCAAGATCACGACCAGAAGGGCGAGCGGATAGAGTTGAGCAGCTTTGATAGAAGTCATGATTCATTCTCACCCGGAGCTTGCTCCTGGAGCAACAGGTCTCGATCCAGCTGAAGAATGCGCGAAAATGGGACCTTGGTGCGAAATTGGGACTAGTCGCTCTCGGATAGGGGTGACCCGAGCTCGATCCGGACCCTGGAAAACGCACTATCCAATAGAAGTGTAACGTCCACACCCATCCACGACCCACGGAGATTCCTATGCTGAACACAGCTCGCCTAGCGCGAATGGTCGCGGTCGCAGCCTTCGCCGGCCTTCCCTTGATCGCCACGGCTCAATCTGCGGACACCCTGATTCTGTTCGATCCCAACGTTCCGGAAACGCCGGAGAGCATCGTTTTCGACCGCCACGACAATGCCTACCTCACCCTGGCGCTGACCGGTGAGATTCGAAAGGTCGACCGTCACGGCCAGATGACCTCGCTTGCCTTCTTGCCTATCGGTGCCCCTTGTCCGCCGCAACCGACCGTCGCCTTGGGTTTGGCCCTGGATCGACGGGATCGTCTCTATGTCGCGGTCTCCGCTTGTGACCCGAGCAACCAAGGCATTTTTCGGGTAGATACCACCACCGGCAGCTACGAGCTGGTCGCCAACGCACCGAGTTCCACGGTCTGGAACGGCATCGACGTGCACCGGGGTTTCATCTATGCGGCCGACACCTTTGACGGCTTGGTCTGGCGTATTCCCATCGACGGCGGTATCCCGGAGATTTGGTCCGACGATCCTCTGCTCGCTCGCCCGCCCGGAGCCATTTTTCCCGGCCCCAATGGCTTGAAATTCTTCCGTGGCGAGATCTACGTCGCCAACTCGTCCACCGGAACCGTGGTCGCCATCCCCATCGAGCCGAACGGCGGCGCTGGATCGGCGAGCGTGGCGGTCACCCTACCGTTCCCCCAAGGTTGCGATGAATTCGCCTTCGACGTCCGCGGCAGCATCTATTGCACCACCGACCCTTTCAATACGGTCCTACGCTTGGATCGCGACGGCACCGTCGAAACCTTGCTCGACGCTTCCGACCTGCTCGACGGCCCCACGTCGTGCGCCTTTGGTCGACGGGGCCAGAATCGGAAGAATCTTTACATCACCAACGCTGCGTTCCCCCAATTCACCACCACCTTCCGACCCAGTCTGATGCGTATTAGAAACCCGATTCCCGGCGCGCATTGAGTCAGAGCCGCGAGGCCGAGCTTGGACACGGCCCCGGTCGGTGAAAGCTGACCGGGCCATTGCCGGTGGTACTATCGCCATCCGTTCTCCAGCGAAAGCCCTTCCCAATATGGACCACAAGGGGCGGAAAGGCCTTAGCCTCCCCGCCCGTTTTATCTCGAATCTATTTCGAAGATCGATCGGCTATCCCAGCAGATCATCAAACCAAATCATTGGAATCAGGTCCCTTAGCCAGATAGGCCTTGGGCTCCAGCGACCTCAGCGAGCGCCGTAGGCGACGATGCCGAAATCCATGAGAACGCTAGTGGGCAAACCCGCATCGCTGGATTGCGGAGCCAAAGGCTCAATCAACATACAGCCCTCTCCACAAGTCGAGGACCACCAAGTGGAGCCGGCATAACAAGTACATGGGCAGCTGGACGAGCCACTGCAGTAGGAGATGCTGGTGCAATTCGGGTATCTAGCGGAAGCCGGGACGGCCATGAGAGCGAAAAGGGCGACAACAACCAACGCGAAGGGGATGATGCGAGTTTTCATAGGACTCCTAACTGGTTAACGTTGAAATTCCATAGGTCGACACTTGTTTTCCGCTCAAGCCATCACCACCAAGACCCAAAAACTTCCGCCACAAAAGGTACCGCTACAAATAAGGTACGTGTCTTTTCGGGAATCCTCTTGGGTGGAAGATTAATTGGGCAAAATAGCTCGGCAGTCGCTGAAAAACTGGGCAAATTATAGCTGCATAGTTCAACATGTCAACGCTTTAAGGCCTTCTAAGTCATTTAGTCCATGCATATCCAGAATAATTCAGAGGAAGGGGGCATCCTGAACTTAGCGGACTACGCCCGCAAACCTCCAGAGGTAGGGGCGGAGCTCCATCGTGGCCCAAAAAGCCTGCCGCGGTAGATCGGCGGTAGATCGGCGGCCTGGCGGAAATCAAGGTGCTATCATGCCCGCCGGTTCTGCCTGGCTGTCAAACCTCCGCCCGTGCACCGGCAACCTTCCCAAAAACAGCGAAATAGGAAACGTGAATGACTAGGCTCCCGGACTTTCGACTCGAGACCCACTTTTCGAAATGGGAGTTCAAGGCGCGTTACCACCTGACGGCATCGGATGCCGAGAGCCTCTCCATGCGCGATTTGTTGGCGATGGCGACACCCGAGGAACGCGAAGCTTTCGACGGATTGTGGCTTGGATATACCGAAACGTTCGGCGCAGCCGATCTGCGCGAAACCATTGCTGCCCAATATGCTGATCGAAAGGCTGATGAAGTGCTCTGCTTTGCAGGTGCCAGCGAGGGCATCTTCGCAACCAATTCCGTACTTCTCGACCAAGACAGCCACGCCATTGTGGTCACGCCCAACTATCAATCCCATGAAACCTTGCCGAGCGCGATCTGTGAAGTAACAGGAGTCCCTCTCGACCCTGACGACGGATGGTCGCTCGACATCGACCGAATCGCTGAAGCCATTCGACCGAACACCAAATTGGTCACGATCAACTTCCCGCACAATCCAACCGGCACGATCTTGCCAGTGGATCGCTATAACGCGTTGGTCACATTATGTCGGAAGCATGGAATCTATATTCTCCACGACGAGATCTTTAACGGACTCGGCCCGACAGACGCCCAGCACCTGCCGTTCATCACCGATCTTTATGAACGCGGATTGTCGCTGAACGTCACCTCTAAGTCGTTTGGTTTGCCAGGGCTGCGAATCGGATGGATCGCTTGTGCAGACAAAGCCTTGCTCTCCAAATTAGAGCGAATGAAACACTATCTGTCGATCTGCAACTCCGGCCCGAGCGAGCGTTTAGCGAAGATCGCGTTGCAAAACCGCGACAGGTTGTTGAGCCGCAACTGCGCGATTATTGACGAAAACCTTCCGAAATGGGAAACCTTCTTCGAGCGCCATCCCGATCTATTCGATTGGCAGCGACCGGATGGATCCTGCACGGCATTCCCAAAATACAAGGGAGCCGAGGGGGTCGATTTATTCTGTCGATCTCTGGTCGAAGAGAGCGGAGTTTTATTCTTGCCGAGCACCATTTACACCTCGGAGCTGGGCCCAACCCCAACCGACCGTTTTCGTCTCGGTTTTGGGCGCAAAGGGCTCGACGAAGGCATCGCGGCCCTCGATGCCCACATCGAGCAGCATCTCCGATGACGCCGTCTTTTATTTGCTTTCTGTGACGACTCCTTCCACATCGTTCCACATTAGGAGAACCCCATGAGCCATAAAAAAGAGTGGAATATTTTCTTTCTACTATTCGACTACGTCGAAGTGCTCGACTTCACCGGCTCCTTCGACGTTTTTTCCATGGCCAACATACCGGTCCCGCAGCCGCCCGGACAGCCCCCGAATTACGACCAAGGGCACGCTTTCAAGCTCTATACGGTCAGTGAGGCGGGCGGCAAGGTTACTGCTTTGCACGGTTTGAAAATCGAACCCGACTACAGCTTCGCAACTTGCCCTAACGACGCCATCGATGTGTTGATCATCCCCGGTGCATCTCCGGACATCATCAAGAAATTTATCGATGAAAACCCCTCGGTCATCGATTGGCTGAAGCAGCGCTTGGGCCACGTTCCGGTGGTCGCCTCGGTTTGCGTGGGTGCGTTGATCTTGGCCACCGCCGGGGGCTTCGATGGTCTCCAATGCACCACCCACCACGGTTCGATCGGCGATCTGAAAAAGATCCTCGACGCCCGCGACGCCCGAGCCACCATCATTCCGGGCGCCCGCTACATCGACAATCCGGACTCCGAGAACCCGCGGATTCTCTCGTCCGCCGGGGTCTCGGCGGGCATCGATCAAGCTTTCTACATGCTGCGGGAGATCCTGGGCAACGATACCCTCGCCGGCAGCACCGCCACGATCATGGAGTACAACGAAACCCGCAATTGGACCTACGGCAGAGTCGTTCCCGTGCCGTGGGATTGAGTGTGGAAAGCCCTGGGGCCGCAATCTTCTCTGACCTGGAGACCGAATGAAGCCTTCGCTCCTATTGACCTATTACCTTCTCTTCGCAGCGTTGCCGATGTTTGGACAACTCGCCGCAGACACTCCGCCTCCAACCCGGGCCGAAGCACCTTGGGTCGACTCGATGACGGATCGGCAGTATTTCGCCGTCAGGGTCGCCGACATGGATCGATCCGTGGCCTGGTATCAACGGGCGCTCGGCTTGGAGGTGCTTGACGACACCTCCGCTGAGGACGGGAGGTGGCGGATCGTGAACCTGACCCGCGACGGCCTTGCCGTTGAGCTGATTCAAGACCGGCGGGATCGCGCCGCGGAAGGCAGGGTCCGGGGACTTTCCAAGGTCGGTTTCGAGGTTCAAGATCTGGAGCCGATTGCCGATCGGGTCGCCGCGTCCGGCGAAGAGCGTCCGCGGATCCTCGATTTCGACAAGCACAGCCTCCGCCTGCTGCAAGTCCGAGATCCCGACGGTAACGTCGTCCAACTTTTCTCACCGATGGTGACTCAAGAAGAAACAACCTCACCTCCGAGCCAGGAGCCCCACCCCATGAGCATCACCCGCATCAATCATTTTTCCGCCAAACCCGGATCCGGTGACGCCCTTTACGCCTTGATCGAGTCTTTCCTGCCCATGATTCGAGAATCGGACGGATGCCTCAGCGCCGAGCTGAAGAGAGGTGTCGACGATTCCGATCAACTCGTGGTTTTGGAAGTCTGGCGGGATCAAGACGCCCATCGTGCGTCCGCCGCCAATGTGCCGCCCGGCACCTTCGAAAAAGCCATGGCGTTGATGGCCGGACCGCCCTCGGGCGCCTACTACCAATGAGTTTTCGAGCATGACGAGCCCAATTCTTCCTCAAGAAGGGTCGGGTCAATTGCGTCCATAGTGAATCTCAAAGCCGAAACCCAGCTCCCAGCTGGTTTCTCGGCTCTCACCCGGGCTGCGGGGAAAGTTGACGCCGGCAATGAGCTGGCCGAAGAACCACTCGCGGAGCATTTGCCGGCGGTAGACGCTCCGTAGGCCGAAGCGCTCGACCTGAACTTCGTTGTCGGTTTCACCATCGACGTAAAGGGTATAAGCCAGCGCGCGCTGGCCGCCGAGGCTTTGGTAAAACGTAGCGTTCGCCCCCCAGTCGACCCCCTCAGTGCTCTCGGAGAAGGTCGCGGAGCCGCTCAAGCGAAGCAGAAAGGGCTGGCCCAGAGCCTGTTCGAAATCGAGGCTCACGGTTTCCCCAAAACCACGCTGGTTGCGCCAGAAAACCGTGTTGCGGAAGCGGACGAGACGGGTGTCGGAGAGGAACCAGAAGCGCCTGAAGCGTCCTTGGACGAAAGGTTCAAGGGGGAAACGGACCCGAACACCCACCCTAAAATCGAAGCGGCTCGGTCTGTCGGCGCGACGGACCGGCCGGTAGCCGAGACCGATCAGCCACTCCTGATCGGGGGCATCGCGAAAAAATCCGGGCAGGGACTCGAGGCCCTCATTCCGTCCGGAGACGAAGTCATCCTCGCTCTCCCGCCCTAGGAAGGTGTTCAAACGATGGTCGAGATTGGGAAAGTCGACCTCGGCTCGAAACCTGACCTTGGCCTCGAGATCCTCATACTCGTCGTAAATGGTATCGATCGACAGCCGACCCCACGTATCCTTCGCCTCGTTGTCGAAGCGGGCATCGCCGAAGATGCCGTCAAACCAGCGGGCCGAGCTGCAGACACTGCGGAAGATGCCTCGCTGGACACTATCGAGCCAGGCCCCACCCTCGGCTTGCGGCCGGCAGGGGTCGGCTGTGACTTGGTCGGGGTCCTGGTTGGGGTCCTGATCCGTGGCTTGATCCGCGTCCTGATCGCTGACTTGATCGGCCTGGGGCTCGGTTTCATCCGAGGGATCGGCGGCAGGCCCCTCAGCGGCGAGGTCTCCCTCGGCGGGGTCTCCCTCAGCGGGGTCTCCCTCGACGGGGTCTCCTTCGACAGGGTCCCCCTCGGCCGTGGTCTCGGCCGTGGTCTCGGCCGTGGTCTCGGCCGTGGTCTCGGCCGTGGTCTCGGCC
>CBDUGP010000087.1:0-41749 GCA_965366625.1 uncultured bacterium | reverse complement strand
GGCCCTCCCCTACGGGACTTCCGACGGGAGGGCGCAAGGCCCTCCCCTACGGGACTTCCGACGGGAGGGCGCAAGGCCCTCCCCTACGGGACATGCGACGGGAGGGCGCAAGGCCCTCCCTCTTAGTTTTATTCCCAGGCGGCTTTCCACGAACGGCATTTGCCTTTTTCGTCGATCACCAAACAAGGTGTGCCTTCGGGCAAAATCTGCAGGGTCTTGAGGAATTCGATGATCGAATTCCGTTCGTGATCGCTGAGCGCATGCCAGGCGTCGGTGGACGCTTGGGCTTCACCGGCGTGGGCCTCGATGGACTGGCGCATGGTGGTGTATTTGCCGTGATGGAAGTAGGGCGGTTGGTTGGCCGCACCCCACAGCCGAGCGCTGAGGAAAGTACCGTTGCCGGCGAAGAATTCGTCGGACCCGGCGGCTGCGTGCTGGTTGAGGGATTCACGATTCGGGTCGTCGAGGCCCGAGGTGATGTCGTGAAGCTTAAAGTCCGTGAATGCCGTCACCTTGGTCAAACCGTTCTTGTTGGTCAGGCGGGGTTTGGGCAAAAACGGGTTGTTGAGGTTGAACTTATAGTCGTCGGCATCGCCGGGTTGGAGATTGCCCGCCGGATTGTAGGGATTGGGCTCAATGAAATACCAACCCCAATTGTCGAGCTGCATCTCGGGCACGTGACAAGAGCTACAGCCGATCTCGAGGAATTTGGCCTCGCCCAATCGCACCGCGTCTTCCACCGGCCGGTAGTGGGGGATCCGTCGCCCGGGCACCGGCAAGGCGGCCTGGTAGACCGACGCCGCAGTAACTTCGGCGCGCGACATCTCGTTGGTGAAACCGTCGCCGTCGGGATCGGTGTCCGCGCCGAATCGTTCGACCGTTTGGATGCCGTGGTGGTGGTTGTAGGCGTTGTTGGTGAATTCCCGCAGCGAGGTGACCGCACCGACTTGGTGGAAGGGTTTGATGATCAGGCTGGGGGCCGTGGTGCCGTCGGCCAACATGCTCGCGGGTGGCAGGCCGTTGAGACCCGAGGTGTCCCAAGTGCCGTCACCGTTGCGGGTCAGGGTGCCGAAGCTGACTCCCTTGGTGACCAGCTCGGCCGACTCGCCCAGGGCCAAATCTGCGGCGAGGGTGCGCATTTCGGTGGTCATTTGACGAGCCAGCATTTCAATATAACCGGCGCCGAACATGCCCACGGTCGCGCGGCTGTTGGCCGCTTCGTCGAGGGTGGTGAATTCGCCGCGCTCGTCAGCACCGGACACCAAAGGCAGGGGGTCGTCATCGAAGGTGATGGCGTCAAAGCGCTGGCCCAACACGAAAACGTTGGCCACGATGTCGCCACTGCCTCCAGATCGCGGCAGGTTGTGACATCCGGCACAAGAGTTGGCGTCCGGTGCGGAAACACGATTGAAGTTGCGGGGGAATTCGAGCGGACGACTGGGATCCGAAAGATCGGAGCCGACGCCTTTGCTCAGCGGACGTCCGCCGCCTTCCTGTAGGGTCCACATGGCGTCGAAGAGCTCGCCGCCTTTGTTGAACAGGTCTCGGCTGCTCATTTGATACTCGTCGCCATCGGCCAATCGATGGCGGACGGAGACCTCACGGCCGAGGTTTGGCTCTTCCTCGGCGAACGCCTGGTCGGCGATCGACATTGAGCCGAGCGCGAGCAATAGGACTAGGCTGCCGTGGATTAAACAAGAACCAAATCGAAAATTCATAGGATACTCCTGCGCGTAGGTAAAGAATTGACCGTCCCAAATGGGGAGCGGGCCGATCGAAAAATCGAATCTAAACTTTTTGTCATATTCGAATAGTCCGCACAACCATCAATACACCTGTCCGGACTCTCCGAGTGCACTCCAACACCGGATTGGCTGCCGCTGATCTTTGGGTCTATGATCGGAGACGGTAAAATTTATGATGCCGCAGCTCGGCATCGGACAGCCCACGGCCGCGGGTGGGCCTTGTTTTTGATCCGGTGCCGGCTCGCCTCTTGCACGGACTCCCTGTTGCTCATGAAGCTCCTAAATCCCTATCGCCTCGATCCCGCCGTGCTGTTGGTGGGCGTTTTGGTGGCAGTTAATTTGTTGGCGGTTGTAGGCTTGGTGGCTGCCCGGCGTGATGCCAGGTCGGCGGTGCGTGAGGGCCTCGCGCTCGAAACTCGCGCGGACGCCAGAGCCTTCGAGGCTCGACTTACGAGTGAGCTGGCCCAGCTCGAATTTCTCGCCCGCTCGCCCCCGCTGACCACACTTTCGACGGTCGCAGCAAGCGACCCGGTGGCCCTCCGGTGGGCGCGTCTCGACCTCGAGGCAACGTTGTTGCTCTACATGCAGTCGAATCCGTCCGTAGTTGAGCTGAGAGTGCGGGAAGACGAAGAGATCCGAGCCGTGGCTCGTCGTGTCGGGGGCGTTCCGTCGTTGGCGTCCCCCGGCGATCAGTCCCCTCCCGACAGTCGGCTGTTACATGCCGCGTGGGCGGTGGAAGAGAGTCCAACCGAACTCGAGGGCTGGCTCGATCCACAGCCCCTGGTTCTCGACCTCGGTGATCATCTGCGCCTCCTACGAACAAAGCCGGAGGAGAGCTCCGGGCCAGTTGAGAGAGTGTCGATCGCCGGCCGGAATCCGCCGTTCGAGGCTTGGATCGAGCGCTCCCACAGCGACGACACCCGTGTGCTCGGAGCCGTGGAGCGCTTGGCAGATCTCTATTGGATCACCTTGATGTTCAACGTGGCCCTATTGCCGGCGACGTTGGGTCTCGGAGCCTTGACCCTTCGGCGGATCCGGAGATTGGATAGGTTGGAAAATGAGCGGCAGCAGCAGGAACGACTCCGGGCCCTTGAGCTTCAGGTTCAGCACTCGGAACGTTTGGCGAGTCTCGGTCGATTTGCCGCCGGTTTCGCCCACGAAATCAACAATCCCCTCGAGGGCATGGCGAACTATGTCCAGCTGCTGCATGACGACGTGGGATCGGGGCGTCTCGATGCTGCGCGCCAATGGCTACCGCGCCTCAACGAAGGAATCGATCGGGTGGCGGGTACCGTTCGCCAAGTGTTGCATTTTGCGGAGCCGGGCTCCGCAGCCCATGATCGGGTTGATTTTGGCGAGGTGATCGAGCGCACGGTCGATTTTTCACGTCGCCATCCGGATTGTCGCGAGGCGGTCTTCAAAGTCCGATGTGAGCAGGGGTTGCATCTCGAGGGGGATTCGGTGAGCCTCGGCCAGCTGGTTTTGAATTTGGTGCTCAATGCCTGCCAAATGCAAGCTGCCGGTGGCGAAGTTGAAATCATCGGATGCGCTGCGCCGGACGGGCGGATCGAGCTGCGGGTGCTGGATACCGGTCCGGGTATATCCGCCGAGATGAGAGACTGCCTATTTGAGCCTTTCCAATCCAGCCGCGGATCGAGCGGACTCGGTCTGGCCGTATGCCATGGAATTGTGGCCGGCCATCAGGGCACTATTGAAGCGCTCGATCGTATTCCCGGGCCCGGTGCCGAGATCCTGGTCCGGCTGCCCCGTCAAATCTCTGGGTCTTAGACCCTGGAGGAATAAAGCAGGATGGCGAGCACTCCCACTGGATCGACTCGAGGCACCTTGTTGGTTGTCGATGACGAAGCGTATGTGCGCGATTCGCTGGCCAACCTCTTGCGCCGGAGAGACTTTGACGTTCGCACCGCCGAGTCGGTGGCCGAGGCGCTTCAGCCCGTGAGCTTGGAAGGGGTCGACCTTGTGCTTTCGGACCTCAAGATGCCGGGAAAGACGGGTCTTGACTTGGTGCGTGAATTGGCCAAGCAGGACTCATCACCCCCAGTTATCGTGCTCACCGCTTACGGCACTGTGGATTCCGCGGTGACCTGCCTTCGAGAGGGCGCCGTCGACTATCTGCTCAAACCCGCCAATGCGGACGAGCTCGTGCTGACCGTAGAGCGTTGTTTGAGTCGTGCAGCCAAAGAGCGCGAGCGGCACTATTTGCGTGACCGGGAAGGCTTGCGACCGCGGCAAGGCGCCGAGCGTCGGGAGCCGATCGGAGTTTCGCCGGCTTGGAAAAAAGTCGTGGACTTGGCGACCACTGCAGCGGCCAGCGACGCATCGCTTTTGTTGGTCGGCGAAACCGGCACCGGCAAGGAAGAAGTGGCGCGGTTGGTGCACCGTCGCAGCCATCGGGCAGCAAGACCCTGGGTGGCTGTGAACTGCGCCGCTATCCCGGTGGAGCTGTTCGAGAGCGAGCTTTTTGGTCATCGCCGCGGCGCTTTTACCGGTGCCCTCGCCGACCGCGATGGGCGTCTGCGAGTCGCCCATCGTGGAACCCTCTTTCTCGACGAAATCAATTCATTGGCGTTGCACAATCAGGCGAAGCTTCTACGGGTGCTCGAGGACGGCTCCTTTGAGCGGTTGGGTGACAGTCGGCCGACCCAGGTCGACGTCCGTTTGCTGTGCGCCTGCAACGCGGATCTCGAACAGGAGGTAGCCCAAGGGCGATTTCGTGCTGATCTTTACTATCGAATCAATGTCGTGATCTTGCGGCTTCCGCCTTTGAGAGAGCGACCCGAAGATATCGAACCCCTGGCCATGGCCTTCTTGGCCGACGCCGCAGCGAATCTCGGACGCCGAGTCGAAGGTTTGTCTGGGGCCACACTCGAGCTGCTGCAGGCCCACGATTGGCCGGGCAATGTGCGGGAGCTGCGCAACGTGGTGGAACGGGCGGTTCTGCTCGCCACTGGAGATGAGCTGCTGCCGTCGAATTTACCTCCGCTGTCCAGCACGTCAGCGGTCAGCGGCCGGATCGCCGACGGCGATTCCCTGGTGCTGGCCGAAGTAAGGGCCCAGGCAGAGCGTCGGGCGTTGCTCGAAGCCCTACGCCGAGCGGAAGGGATACGTAAAGTCGCCGCCGGGCTGCTGGGTATCGATGAGCGTAACCTCGCCTACTACTTGCGCAAACACGGACTTTTGGAGCGGCCGACAGCCCGGGGGAAGGAAGCATGAGGCGAAGCTCACGGTTTCTTTGGGGACTCCTCTTGGTTTGCGTGGTCGTCGTGACGGCCTGCGACAGTCGCTCGCAAGCACCGAATCCGAAAGCCGGCGCTGTGGCTGGAGGAGCCTCAGGCGTGGGTGCCTCAGGTGTAGGTGCGATTCATCTGGTGGACGCCACCGACGCCGCCGGTGTGCAAGTGCAGCACCACAACGGTGCGACCGAAGAACGATATTTGCCCGAAACCATGGGTGCCGGAGTTGCTATTTTCGATGCCGATGGGGATCGACGGGCAGATATTTTCTTGGTCGGTGGTCTGGCGGTGGCGGATCTGGGTCAGCCGTCCGCGGCCGGCCGATCGACTCTGTGGTTGGCCCGGGATGACGGCTCCTTTGTCGATGCCACCCCGGGATCTGGGCTCGATTCGCCCCGTCTGGGGATGGGGGTCGCGGTCGGCGATGTGGACAATGACGGAGATTTGGATCTGGCGATCACCGGGGTCGGCGGCGATCAGCTGTTGAGAAATCGCGGTGACGCCACTTTTGAAGACGTCACCGCGGTGTCGGGTTTGGGAGCGGCGGCAGGAGAGGAGACATTTAGTTTCAGCTCGAGCGCTGCTTTCCTCGACTACGACCGTGACGGGTGGCTCGACCTTTTTATCGGCCGCTACGTCACATGGTCTCCCGAAACCGATCTACCGTGTCTTCCCGACGGTGTGCATCGCAGCTATTGCACGCCGGAAGCCTATCCGGGGGCGAGCAATCGGCTTTATCGAAACCTCGGCAAAGGGCGTTTTAAGGACGTCACCGTGGAGACGGGGCTCGAACGAACGGAAGGCAAGACCTTGGGCGTGGCGGTCATCGACCTGGACGGGGATTTGTGGCCCGACCTGGTCGTGGCCAACGATACGATCCGAAACTTCCTATTTCGGAACCTCGGCAACGGCCGGTTTGAGGAAGTGGGGTTGGGTTTCGGCGTCGCTCTCGGGCAGTCCGGTGCCCCACGTGGGGCCATGGGCATCGACGTGGCCGACCTCGACGGCGATCTTGCCCCGGAAATCGTCATCGGCAATTTTGCCCAAGAAATGAGCGCTGTCTACCGGTTCGCGGAAGGGGGCGTTTATGTGGATGAGGCTGCCCGCTGGGGGGTGGGATTGCCGACCTTGATGTCGTTGGCGTTCGGCGTTCAGATTTTGGACCTCGATCTCGATGGGCACCCGGACTTGGTTTTCGCCAATGGTCACATCGAACCCGAGATCGAGCGATTTCAGGCGCTGCAAACCCACGCTCAGCCGCCGGCGGTTTTTCGTAATCTTGGGGCTGCGGAATTCGTTCAAGTGGGTGAAGAGTCCATGCCGTCCGATCCCCTGGTGGCCCGTGGTCTGGCCAGTGGCGATCTCGACGGCGATGGCGATCTCGACTTGGTGGTGACCCAAAATGGGGGGAGTGCTCGCGTCTGGCGAAACGATTCGCCCAGAGGGCATTTCTTGCGCCTACAGTTGGAAGGTCGCGCTTCGAATCGCTCGGGTTACGGTGCCAGGGTCGATGTCGAAGCCGGCGGGCAAGTGTTTCGGCGCTGGCTCACCAGCGGAAGATCCTATTTGTCGGCCAGCGAGCCCGTGCTGACGTTCGGTCTCGGTGAGCAGGACAAGGTCGATGTCGTGCGAGTGACCTGGCCGTCCGGTGTTTTACAGGAGGTCCGAGGTCTGGACGTCGACCGATTGCATTGGATTCAAGAGCCGGAGGTCAACGGCACCCCAGCCCGCTAGCCCGACCCTACCCTTGAGGGTTGCCGTTCTTGAGCACCGCGGCCAAAGCCATGTTGGTCACTTGATCTGCGACCTGCAGATGATCCAAAGCGCCTCCTTCCTTAAACCACTTGGTGATCCACATCACCATGCCCAGCAGGGTGAAGGCAGCCACGCTCTCGTTGAGTTCCGGGCGAAGCTTGTCTTCCTTGCGCAATTGATCGAGGGTGGCGCGCACCAATTCAAAATAGGCGCGTTTACGGTGGTCGATCAAACGGCGATCATCGTCCGGTAGGACGTGCACCAAGTCGATCACCAGGAGCGTGAAAGCGCCTTCCTCCTCTTCGGTGATCATCTTCGCGTGGGTCGAAAGGATGTTGCGCAATCGCTGCTCGTTGTCGCCGGCGCGCAGGGCTGCTTCGCGGGTGGCTCGCTCGAGAAAGTCGAGGGCATAGGTCATGATCGAATAGAGCAGCTCTTGCTTGCTCTTGAAATGGTAGTAGAGCCCCGGTTTCGTGACCTCGGCGCGCTCGGCGATGAGGTTCATCGAGGTCGCTTCATAACCGTGCTCGACAAAAACGTGGGCAGCTTTCTTGAGCAGCTCTGTCCGGCGATCCTCGCCTTTGGCCATGGCCAAGTCTCCTGTGGGCACAAATCGTACGAGCCGGATCTCGAGCGCCCTTGTGACGCTGTAGCCCTGCGGGTCGGAAATCGCTTCCGATCCGGGTTGTCTCACCTAAAAGAGTCCAGTCGCGGCCTGATTCTTCACATCTGAGGGGCAAACGTCCAATCGGCATCAGAGAAAGCCGTCTTCTGAAGTTGCCGGGGCATGGATTCACGTCCCTTTGAGCATTCTCGGGGCGCCGTCAACGGACTCGCGGCAGACGAATTGGAAGTGCTGCAACCAAAACCTGCGCAAGGCTCGGAAGGACCAACCCATGGCCTTTTCCCAGCTGCCGAAACGGGTGCGGCCATCCGGTAGGGCTGTCATGTGGTAGGTGTGGCGGGCATAAAAGCCGGGCAAAACCGTGACGCTCCACGTGACCCGGCATGCTTCGTCTCCCACCTCGAATTCAACGATTCGTGCCGCTGCCGGCATCTTGTAGAGCAGAGCCGGACGGATGGGTTGGAAGATCCATATCAGCTGTGTGTCGAGCTTTAGGCAAGGGTTGTGGGCCCAGTAGAAGGATTTATTCCACTCCGGCCAGCGACGGGGCTGGTTGAAGGCGCGCCAGACCTCCCCCAAGGGTGCGTCCAGGATCACCGCGTCGGCGACGGGCTCCATATCGTTCGACGCCGAGAGTTCCGCACAGCGGTGGTCAGAAGGATCTTCGGCTGTCGGAGTGAAGGTCTCGGGGGTGTCGGGCTCAGTCATGAACCGAGGTCTCGTCTGATTTGGTGCCGTTTGGATCGGTGCCGTTTGGATCGGTGCCAGATTGATGGTCCGATTTCGTCGACTTCGTGCCAGGATGATGTTCAAGAGTGATTCCAGGGAAATTTTCGGACGGGCCATCGAGCATCGGTGCTTCCAGCCCTTGAAGGTAGCGGCGAAAGAAACCGTGGATGTAGGTGTTTTCGAGCAGGGTCGCCCGGCGGGGCTCGAGATCGCCGATCAACGGACCGGTGGTGCCGACGGTGGCGCCCATCCATTGCGGGATCGAGATCCAACCCAAGAAAGGAAATTGAAGGGTCATGTCGCCGAAATTTTGGTGCGTGGTGTCCGCCAAAGTCACACGGTAGGCGGGCCCTTTGGCTTGGTCGAAGAGCACGGCGTTGGCCCCGCGGAAGACCTCGCTTTCCATGAACATCAGGGGTTGGGAAGGCATCTTGTCGATCATGTCCCCGGAAGCCAGACAGTCCACGTTCAGGCAGGCGACAATCTCGGGCCGCTCGACGCAAAGCTGTCCGGCGACGATTCCTCCGAGAGAGTAACCGGCGGCGCCGATCCGCTCGAGATCCAATCGACCGGCGAGGATCGGATCGTGTGCATGGAGTTCCTCCAGCTGGTCCAACACGAAGAGGCTGTCTGCGGTCCACAGGCGCACGCTTTGTTCAATGAGATCAGCACCCTCGATGAAGTCCCGAAAGAGAGTCTCTCGATTTGGACCCTCGGCGGCTCGCAATCGGTCGTAGAATTCGGGCAGGGGAAATTGACCGCGCACAGCGCTCATATGCTCGCCGTCACCCCTCAGCAGCTCACCGTCGGGGAATCGAGTGGCGAGTTCCTCGAACGGGTGGGCAACACTCACCACCACGAAACCATGGCTAGCCAGCTCTTGCATGAGCTGGGTGCTTTCCATCACGGGGCAGGTGTAGCAGTGGTTGTAGAGGATAACGGGCAAGGGATCGCCGTCGACGCTGGGGGCTGCCGGAAAGGAGGACGTCGGCACTAGGGACCAATGGCTCAAGTACCATGGTTTTCTCACTGGCCAATAGACGCCCGGCTCCGCAGTTTCCGCAGGCCGGGCGGGATACCAAATTTGGGCCATGAGCTTTCGGGGCCAATCTTTCGCGAACGGGTCGAGGCGCTCTTGGTCGACCCATTGGCGAGAAAGAGTGCCCACAGAGTGAGGGCCCGAGGGGTTGGGGAGTTGGAATACCGGCAAGGCTAGGCCCAGGATCCAGGTGGCGAGATAGGCGGGCAGGGCGAGCTTGGTGAGCAAGAGGCATGGGGTGCCGGGTTGGTGGTCTTTCGTCCCTTTCGTTCCTGTTTCTTTCGTTCCTGTACCAGGTAGTTGGTCACTCGCTCGGCCGTCGCGAATCGCGAAGACTATGGCGAGCAGGTATGCGGGAGCCATCTGCCAACGCAGACCTTCCGCGATCCAATGAATACCCAGACAAGCCATCGCTGCCCAAGCGGCAGCTCGGCGCCAAGCCGGGCCAGTCAGCATCGGCAGCAAACCCGGAAGCAGGGCGATCAGCAGGAGAATTTCGAAGCTGCGCACGAATCAGCCCTCGAGTTCGGTCAGCAGCAGTGGGAAGACGTCTTCAACCGCGTTCTTGCCCATAAAAATGTCGAGGTGTGAGTAGCCCGGAATCATGTGGAGGGAATGGCGACCCGGATCGAGCGATTCAAAGTATTCGAAGGTCCGTTGTTGTGAAATGGCTTCAAAGCAGACGTTTTCGCGCCCAGCCACGAATGCGAAGCGTGCCTCGGTTTTAGGCGGCTCGGCGACAAAGCTTGCGGGTAGCTGCTCGAGACCGGCGACCGAAACCAAATGACCTTCCTTCAAACATTCCCGAATCTGCTTGAAGAACGTCATTGGAACATGGGCGAGCTCGTCCTTCAGCCATTCATGGGTTGCTTCGTTGAGGTTCTCGTGCAGCCATAGCGTGGGCCGCCCGGTTCCGTAGGTGAAGCTGGAGAGCTTGCAAACCATGTTGTTGCATTCGTGGTGGGTTAAGCGCACCAAGAGAGTGATCAACTTGGCCGTTAGGGTGGGGGCCCGCTTCGCCCATTGCGGATCGAGGTAGGGCGTCATCTTGGCGAGAAGGTCCACGGACAGCGCGGCCTTAAAAAACGAGCCGGTCGGCACCTCGGGGTGGAGGGAGACCGCATTGGACACGATGGTCGTGACTTCCGGCACTAGGCCCGCGACCGCAGACATCATGAAGCTGGTGGAGCCTTGGCAGTGAATGACCGCCTTTAGGGTCTCGGCGCCGGTTTCTTCGAGGATCTTCTGAACCGCAGCGGGATGGTCGTAAACGGCGGCTTGATCCAACGTCCATTCGTTGGGCGGGAAGTCGGTGGAGGCGCGCCAATTTTCGAGCCAAACGTCATAGCCGTGGGAGATCAGGTAGGTGACGAAATCGGTCTCCACCGGTGCTCGAAAAATATTTGCCCGAACTCCTGAGCCATGGACTAGGACCACGGATCCCTTATCAGCCGGTTGATCTCCGGTGACGTGAATCAAGTTGCAGCGGAATCCGTCTCCGGCTTCGAAGGGAACGACTCGTTCTTGAAGCATAGCGACCTCGGATAGGAGGCGATGACCCGGTCGGCTTGAGCCATGGGTGTGGCGCGACGGAAGGTGTCGACTCGATTTGTAGCTGCGATGGCTTTGTGTCTCGAGTCTAACCTACTTCAAGTAGGTGCCTGAGTAGCGATTGGACGAGAGGTCGCTGAGGCTTTTGCGGAGGAGCCACATGGATGGACAGCCTTCGGCGGACAGCTGGCGTCACCCACCGAGACGTGCCACGTCGATGCGCAGCTGGGCGAGTTCTTCGGCGTTGAAAGAGTTGTAATAACCCCGAATTTTGCCCTGCGCATCGACCAATACGAAGCGATTGCTGTGCACGATGGGCTCGGCGCCTTCAGACGAACTCTCGGGCGAGGCGTCGAGGGCGAGAAGGAATCCTTCTCGGATCAGCGGATAGATCTCCGACTCGGTGCCGGTGAGGAAATACCAATCCGGACCCGCTTCGTGTTTCTGGGCATAGGCCTTCAAGACTTCGGGGGTATCGTGCTCAGGATCCACGCTGATGGACACGTAATGGGCGATGCCCGGAGGCAGGTCTGAGGCCAGCTCCTTCATGCGTTGGGTCATGATGGGGCAGACACCGGGGCAGCGTGTGAAAACGAAATCGGCGATCCATGGTTTGCCCAGGAGGTCTTTGTTTCGAACGGTCCGACCGTCGTAGTGGGTGAGCTCGAAGGTCGGTGCCACGGTGATGGTCGGCAGGGGCGGACCTTCTGGCGCTGCAGGTCTCAAGCGCATACCGATCACCAGCGCGGCCATCAGCAAAGCGAGGACCCAGAGGGCCCAGGTCAGTCGACGAAGCAAGGTCTTCGGAGGTCGGCTCATGGAATAACTCGGGAAAAGGTCGACGAAAGGCTAGAGTCGCTCAGGATGCGGCGCGATCTATCACCATCAGGATCAAAATCACCGGTAGGTAGGCGACCGATGCCAGCAGCAAGCGGCGGGCGGATTTGACGTCTTTGGTGCGACCGAAATCGTAGGAATACCATAGGAACATCAGGCCGCAAATCAATGCGCCGACGAAATAAGAGATGCGGGAGAAGCCGAGCACGCTGGGCAGGAGGCTCACGGGCAGAAGGGCGCCCGCATAAAGCACCATCTGGATCCAAGTGCGGCGACCGTTGAGGTCGCCCACCGGCAACATGGGGAAACCTCCTCGTTCATAGTCGGCTCGATAGAGCCAGGCGATGGCTAGGAAGTGCGGCATTTGCCAGAGGAAAAGGATGCCGAAGAGCACCCAGGCCAAAGACGTGACCTGGCCCGTGGCGGCGGTGCAACCCATCATCGGTGGCATGGCGCCGGGAATAGCACCGATCAGGGTCGACAGGGAGTTGACCCGTTTCATCGGCGTGTAGATCGCCACGTAAAGCACTAGGGTGGCGATTCCGAGAATCGAGGTCAAGGGGTTGACCCACAACCACAGCTGGACGGCGCCCAGCCCCGAAACCACCAAACCAAAAATCAGCGCCGGAGCCGTTTTCAAGCGACCTGCGGGCAGGGGACGGTTGGCCGTCCGACGCATATTGGCGTCGGTCCGCCGTTCAACTACCTGGTTCAGAACCGAAGACCCGGTGGACAACAACCCGGTACCGACCAAGGCGTGGAGCAGCAGGACCCAATCGAACATCGGGGTTGCGACCCAATAACCGACTAGGGTCGTAAGCACCACCATCAGGGTGATACGAGGTTTAGTGAGCAGCGAAAGATCCTGCATCAGCGGCTGACGAGCCGGCGAAGCGGACGGCGCGGGCGAGCCCGGTGCGGGATGTGGGATAGAGGATGCGGAAGTCATGGTCGGGGTCACGGCCGGGTCACGGTTGGGGTCAGAATTAGGAGCTGGAGGGAGTTTAGACGAGCGCTCGTCCTAAATGGCAGCTTAACATCTTCGTACAAGAAAACCCCGCCGGAGCGGGGTTTTTGCTGGAGACCCAGGGTCACAAGAGCGATCGGAATCCTCAGCTCGATCCTCATCTCAGTGCCGACTTAGTGGTTCCCCGTGGTTACCTCAGTGCTCGATCCTCAGCTCGCCCATGGACCCTCGGACATTCAGGGTAATGACGGGGGCATCCTCGGGAAGCTCGGAATAATCCGGCAAGCGGTTAACGCTTTCTCCCATGGCAACTTTGCCGCCCTGCAGGTCGACTCTGGCCTCTTCCGGCACCCAAACGCGGCAGCCGCCCATGCTGAACGATACCTTGGCTTCGGCGTTTTGACGCCAAGCTCCCTGGAGGTCGACGAATAGTTCGCCCATGCTGTGATCCACACTTACCATCTTGGGGCTGGCGTCGCCTAAACCACGGATTTCCATCTCGCCCATGGAGCTGTCCACCGCGAATCTGGTCATGGGAAATGGCACTGGCTCACGAAATTCGATGAAGTGATCCCCGGGGCCGAATTCGAGATCGACCTCTTGAACCCATAGGCCACCGAAATCCATTTTGGTTTCTCCCATGCCGATGTCACCGACGATGCGAATGGGATGGCCGCGAGGGATCGTGATCTCGACCTCGTTGTGGCTGTTGTTGCCCGAGCCGAAGATGGCACCGAAGAATCCGCCTTTGCCGCCGAAGGAGACTTTGTATTGCCAGCGCCCGTCTTTGCCAACGGAGTAGTCCTCCTTGAGCTCGAAACCACTGGCGTCGAAGTCGGCGTTGACCCGAATCGGCTGACCTGCGGGGCCCGGGCGCACGACGAAATCGCCCATCGCCAGGTCCAGTACAAGAGTTCCGCCTGCGGTCTGGGGTTCGCTGATCAACGGCGTTTCACCGTCGATCTCGATCGTTTGTGGGCGATCCGTAGAAGCGTCACCGGCGGGCAGCGGCGGAGCCTCAGGCAAGTTTTGCTCCGTGGCCTGCTGGACAGGGTCCGGATCGGTCTGGGAGGCGAATTGCACCGCACTCAAGAGGAAAATCAGCCCAAATCCTAGGGCGATCACCGAAATGCAGCCGACGCATCCATATTTGAAACAACCCGTGGACTTGTTGCTCATGGTCTTCCTTTCGCCGAAGTGTAATGGCTCGGCTGGGGATACTACGACATAGGCGGGCCGGCTGTTTCGTTCCAACGGGATCTTTTTGGCCAGGATCCATGGACCGACGAGAGAAAGTTGTCGAGCTGAGCCCCGAATCTTTGTCCAGGGCATCTATCTCCATCCTTCAGGCGTCGAATTGAGATGTGCTACGGTGCGTATTTGATCGTACCTATATCGCTATGCTCGATTCTGCATCGTTCGAGCTGGATTCGCTGCCCTATGGGTGCCGGCCCTTAAAAGTGCCGTCCCGACTGATGGCAGCTCAAAAAGGAGATCGCCTATGAGTTTCATTGCGTTCATCCTCGGTCTGGTGACCTACATCGTCATCAAGGTCGGGATCGGAGGATTCTTTACCGTCAGGCCCAATGAGCGGGCAGTGAAGACCAGCTTCGGCCGGGCGGAGCGCCGCCCCGGAGGGCCGATCGACGATCCACACCTCAGCGAGGACGAAAAGTCTCGCTATCGTTATCCGAACCTCCAAGTCATTCCTCCGGGCGGGCCCTATCTCAAAATGCCCTGGCAACGGGTCCACAAGGTATCGGTGGCCACCCAAGCGGTGGATATCACCTGGGATCCCACCAAGAGCCAGGGCACCATCGAGGCGGTGACCAAAGACAACCTGACCACGGGAGTCAACGGTCAGCTGCGCTATCGGGTGAGTGAAGACAACCTCTATCCCTATCTCTTTGGTGTCAAAAGCCCGCTGGAGCACGTGATGGGTTATTTCGTCTCCGTGCTTCGCGAGCGCATTGCCAATTTCGTCGACCCCAAAGGTGCGAGCCTGGTGGCAGACGGCGACCTTGCCGGTAGCAAATCGTCGGTGGAGTTGTCGGAGGGTGTGTCGATCAACGATCTGCGCAAGAACCTGCCGCTGCTCAACGAATATATGGAGCAGCAATGCCAATCCACCGCGGGTCGATACGGCATCGAACTCGATGCCGCGTTGATCACCGAGATCGATCCACCACCCGAGGTGGATCATGCGTTGTCGGCCATCAATTCGACTCGCAATCAAGTGGCAGCAGACATCTCCACCGCCCGGGCCGACGCCGAGCAGCAAATCACCATGAGCGAGCGCGCCGTGGAGATTGCGCGCAACAACGCCGAGGCCGAGGTGGCCCCGCTGCGTGAGCTGGCGACAATCCTGTCGAAGATCAAAACCGAAGGCGGCTCCGGCGCTCTGCGTGCCTACCTGCGTAATATGCGCGTGCCACTCTTTGAGCGGGCCGACCGCGTCATCCTGAACGCCGACTGAGGAGATATATAGATGATGTGGAGTGTTTTCGCCTTTTTCTTCGGCCTTATCCTGATTCCGATTATCCTCGGGTTGGCCAGGCTTTTCGGTCTCTATGCCACGGTCAACGAATGCGAGTGGCAAGTTTTCACCCTCTTCGGCAAAGTGATCGGCGTGCTCGACGAACCCGGTCTGAGATTTCCGGTTCTGAGCTTTGGCCCGAGAGCTTTGTTGGTGCCCTTCTTCGGCAAACGCAACGTGGTGTCCTCGGCCTTGCGCCAACACTATTCACGTAGCCAGATGGTGAACTCGGAAGAGGGCACGCCCATGGGTGTGGGCATTTGGTACGAAATGAGCGTCAGCGATCCGGTTTCTTATCTGTTCATCAATGCCAATCCCGAAGGCTCGTTGCAGGCCAACGTGGCCAGCTCCACCATTTCGACCCTGTCGAATCTCGAAATGGAAGAGATGCTCGAAAATCGTCATAGCCTCAGCCGCACCGTGCGCTCGGCGGTATCGCCCCTGAGTGAAAAATGGGGCTATCAGCTGGGCTCGGTCTATATCCGCAAGGTGGCGTTCACCGATCGGTCCATGGTCGAAAACATCACCGAGAAGGTGGTCAAGCGGTTGGTGCAGGTCACCAGCGCCATGAAACAGGACGGCGAGAATCGGGTCGGTTTGATCCAGAGTGAAACCGCCAAGAAGGTGTCACAAAAATTGGCCGAGGCATCCGCCGCTCGACCCGCTGTAGTCGGTCAGACCCTGAACCAGATCGGCCGTCACGACACCGAGATTTTGGATGCGGTGATCGAGGTGATGGAAACCGAGAAGCTGCTGGGCTCCGGCGCCCGAGTCGACGTCCTGCCGAAGGGCGCGTCGATGTTGGTGCAGCTCGGCTCAGAGGGCCTTCAGAGGTAGGGCCAGTCGATCGCCGAGGCGGTGAAGTTGAAATACAACCACCAGCCGGATTCCAGGTTGTGGGTGTCGCGATCGTCGCTCCCGGCGCAGCTGCCCGTGCCGCCCGGAAAAAGAGAGCTGAGGCTTTGCCCGCCGACCACTGGCAGGTCGGCGGGCAGGATGAACGCATCCGCCTCACTTTCGAGCAAGAATCCGAATAGCAGGCCGCTGATCAGATTCGACGGCGGCTCACCGGCGCTGAACATGGACGCGATTTGAACGTCCAACAAATTCAGCGGAATATCGCCCAGGAACGCCAAGCTCGCATCGCCGATCACCGAGCTGAAACACGGCGCGTCCGGAGTGCCCACCGCCGGCGAATATCCGGAGGTGGTGGCGGCCAACGGTTCGAGGCAGGTTCCCGTGTCCTGGGTCGAGTAAAGGGAACGGCTGCCCGCCGGCGCATCACCCGGGCCACATTCCGTGGCCGAAGCGCATTGGCCGGAACGAAAGTCCACGGTTTCGATGCCCGTGTCGGTGGCGACCCATTGGCGGAAGGCCAAGAGAGTGGTGGTATCCAAGCAGCCGTCCTTGTCACCGTCCAAGTTGAGAAAATCATCGATGATGTCGTTGACCGAATCGACGCCCGGCAATCCGATATCGTCCGTGCCGTCGAGGCAGCCGAAAATGTCGGCATCGATGAAAACGTGTGGGTCACGTAAGGCCAGTGAATCGATGCGGAAGACCGTGGGGGTCGCCGGGACCTCAGCGGCGGCGGAGACCTGGGTCCAATCGGAGACGTCACCGTATTCGAAGCCGTTGCCGAAAACCGTTGGTCCACAGACTTGGGCCGAAGCGGGCCACAGCAGAACGAGGCTTGAAAGGCTCAGGAGGGCTGCGCGCGCGATGGGCGCTCGGGAAATCTTGGATGGGTGAGCAGCAATCACGAAAAATCTCCTCAATCGGACGACGGGTTTTTGCGCATCGATGGCCGAAGCTCCACACGACTGGGCAGGGCTCGGCTGGGATAGCGGAGCAGGTCGACCACGGTTTGGGCGATGTCTTCAGCGCGCAACATGGAATCCCGGGCGGTGCTGCCCGGTGAGCCGATGGAGTCGAAGAACTCCGTATCCACGCTGCCCGGCAGAATGGCGGCGACCCGGATGCCGTCACCGCGCAAGTCGAGCATAGAAGCCTCAGAAAAACCCACTAGGCCGAATTTGCTCGCGTTATAAGCGGCGCCGCCGGCGAAGGCATTGCGTCCGGCCAGGGACGCTAGATTGAAGATGAACCCGTCGCCACGTTTCTTCATCACCGGAGCCACCGCCCGGGTGAAGTAGAAAGGGCCGTCCAAATTGGCTCGCATCAACCGTCGCCAATCGTCGCCGGTGATCTCGTCCACCGGCGCGAATAGGCCCAAGCCGGCATTGTTGACCAACACGTCGATCCGATCGTGTTGATCGTCCACCTCCGCGACAAAGGCATTCACCTGCTGCTCGTCGCCGACGTCCACGGCCCGTCCGACCACGCGATCGCCGAAAATTGGCTTGAGGTCCGACAGCGCGCGATCCACGGCGGATTGAGTGCGCGAGCAAAACCAAACGGTGAATCCTTGGCGCAACAAAGCGTCGACCACGGCCCGGCCAATGCCCCGGCTGCCTCCGGTCACGATGGCGACGGTGTCTTTTGAATCTATGCTCATGAAGAATCTCCTAAAAGGGGTGGGCTCGGCTGGTCCTTTCCCCGCCGAGTCTAGAGCCAGTGTACAGCGAGAGCCCGTCGGCGAGGACGCCCCTCGGCAAAAATGAAGGCAGCGCGGGCAGACCTTTCGTGTTGAGCAACGACTGCGGGTCACGTCAGCGAAACGCGCTATCTAAGCATAAGCACCGAGTGGTCGGCCGGTGCCTGGTTGGCCGGTGGTGGTTGGCCGGTGGTGGTTGGCCGGTGCCGGGTAGATGTCTGAGATCGGTGCTGTCTGAGATCTGTGCCGGGTAGATGTTCGATCGATGCTGTCTGAGATCTGTGCCAGGTAGATGCTCAGGACCCGGTGCTAGCCGGCCGGTGCCGGGTAGATGTCCAAGCAGGCAGATGTTCAGCAGGTGGCAGGATGATGTTCTTTTCCGGAGATAAGGCAGGTGGCAGGATGATGTTTTTCAGATGGATTCTCGGTTTCGTCGGTTGTTTGTGGTTTGTGGGAATTGGATTCGCTGCAGACTCGTTGACGGCCGGGCCGTTGGCTTGTGGAACCTCCTCGACGCCGGCGCCGACGTTGAGGTTTCCCCTCCAACTTTTTGGTGCCGGTTTGGACGATTGCGCAGCGGGCAGCAACACTCCGTCGTCGGCTTACGATCCGTCACAGGGTTTGATGACGGTGCCGATCGTTTTGCACATTGTGATGGACGACGATTGTGTGGAAGGTGCGATTTCCGATGAGCAGGTGCAGGTCCAGCTCGACATTCTCAACCAGGATTACCTGGCCCTTCCGGGTTCCCCGGGCAGCGCGGGGGTCGACACTCAGATTCGTTTCGAGCTGGCCGGTGTGACCCGCAGCTGCAACTCTCTGTGGTTCAGCGACGCCGGGGATTATTGGCAGTCGTTGGCCTGGGACCCCAATCGCTATCTGAATTTCTACACCCACAGTGCCGGCGGCTCAGGGGGATATGTGCCGGTGATTCCGGCGGCGGATCCCCAGCTGATCGGCGATCCTTCCGATCGTGTGGTGGTCAATGCTCTGGGTTTCGGTACGGATGGGCCGGTCCCCGGACGCCAGGGCGGCCGCTTGGCCACCCACGAGATCGGCCACTACCTGGGGCTTTGGCATACTTTTCGCGGCGGTTGCGGCATCGAGACCGAGCCCGATTGCCACACCACCGGCGATTTGCTTTGCGATACCCCACCCGACGCCGAGCAATCGGACGAATGCCCGGTGGGCGCCACCAGCTGCGGTGGCATTCCAGTACCGATCGACAATTACATGCAATACACGGACGACGATTGCATGGACGGTTTTACCGCCGAGCAGGCAAAACGGATGCGTTGCACCCTGATGTTTTACCGTCCAGGTTTGTTGGGGCTGTTTGCCGATGGATTCGAAAGCGGGGACCTTTCGTCCTGGAACTCCACGAATCCTTGACCCAGGAGTTCCGCTCGAGGCCCGGCTCAGTTCCGAACCAGCACTTGACGCTGGCCGTCGAGCAAGGCGCTTAGGATGCCGTGGCCGTCGGCGTCGACGCGCAGTTCGGCGTAACGGGCAGCCGATAGCTTAGGGCCTTGGCCTTCCTCGAAGAAAAAGGCGTTGTGACCGAGGTCGAAACGTCCGGCTTTTTTCCGATAGGCGATCAGCTGCTGTCCCTCTTGGAGAGGCTGCCGAGGATCGTGGAACCGTTGGAATTTGGCGACGCCTTCCTCATCCGGCTGCACCACAATTTGCCCTTTCTCGGCTTGACCACCGCCCTTTTTCCCCAGGGACTCTTCCAGCTTGAAGCGCAGGATCATGTAGTCCCCTTGCATCAACGACCTGGGATCCACCGGCGCCAACTCCAACAAGATGGGCGATGACGCTCGCAGTTGAATCTCCTTGCCCACGACCCAAACGCTCGGCACCAACATCGCCGCCAATAATCCGACCCAGAATAAGGACCGGCGCGCTGAGGTCGTCGGTGATGCGGGGGATGGGACGCCTGCCGATGTGCGTTCTAAAAAGGCGATTCGACAAAGCAGCAGAACGGCTGCCGTGGCTGCCAAAATCAAAGACTTTTCCATCAGCTTGAGGTCCAGGGAGTAATAGAAGCCGAAGCAGAAAATCAGCAAGAAGGCAACGCCCGAGCACAGGGTCGCGGCCCTCTGTCGCCACCAACCCAAACCCAAGAGCATCAACGATGCGGGAATGCCCGGAGCCTGGTAGGCGAGCAGGGCGACGGCCACCAGGAGCCCCGCAGCGAAGGATAGTTCTCGATTCATCGAGTTTCCCATCTGCCGACCCAAGGCCGCCAAACCGCCTAGACCGACCAGGGTTAATCCAGCGGTCGTCCAAGCTCCAGCCGGCGGTTGATCGAATAGATCGGGGAAAAGGGTCGGCACCAGGAGCAAGACCAAAGCGCTCGCCGCTCCGGCCGCCGCGGAATTCCGCCGCCGTCGGCTGAGAATCGACCCGGGCGGCCAGCACAGAAGGCCGATTAGGAAGAAGAGGCAGAAAAGGGCTGCCGAATCCATGGCGTCATCGGCCCGCTCGAAGAAGAAAACGAAGGTCATGATCCCGATCATCAGCGCGGAGACAAAGGCCTGGAGTCGGCCGGGGTCCAGGAGCAGCAGGCCGAAGAGCAAGACGGCAAATAATGCCGCTGCCTTTTGGTGCCCATAGCTCTCGAATAGGCCGAAGGCGCACAGGGTTTGACCCGCCAAGCTGCAAGCGATCAATAGCCGGCCCGGTAGGCCTTGGCCCCGGGGCAAGATCAGCAATCGGCAGAGGGCTCCCGCCAAAGTCAGACCCAAGCCGATGAGCAGCACTTGCTCGGTATATTGGCTCCAGCCCGTGATGAAGAAAGCGCCGACCATGAAGAGCGCCGCGACCCAAGTGCCGAAACCCGCCAGAGCTTCCACGAACCACGGGCTCGGCGTTTCCTGGAAGATCTTGGGGTTGAGATGGTCTTTGACGATTTGACGATCACCCGCTCCCTCCACATCGTCGGGTCGATCCAAGATCTGGCGCAGGGTCGGACGGGGGTTCAGGGTGGGAAAGTTCATGGCGAGTCCTGTTCGGCGACTTGAGAGCCGACCTGCGTGTCGAGCTGGGCTTCTTCGTGCATCCGGTGTAGCCACCAGGTGGCAGCGGATACTTCGAGCACTAGACCGAAGCCGATCACCAGCAATGACAAGCCGTCGAAGAATCCATCCAAACGTTGGCCGATCCACATAGTCAAGATCGCGATCGCCGAGGCAAGGGCCATGGCGGGCACGAAAATCTCCTTGGAGACCCAGCGTGGATAAAGGCTGAGGCTGAAAGCGACGAGCAGCGTCAGCACGGCCAATGCAATGGGCTCGAAGAGATGGTGATCGTGCTCAAAGACCACCTTGAAAGAAGGCGGAATCAGGGGGGCAAAGGTGAGCGTCGCGAATATCCATGGGCCGATGCGTCGACCGAGCCAGGGGGCTCCGCGGCGGGCGGCCAGCTCCCAACCGGCCCAGGCGACTCCGGCGATGGCCGATAGGGCGAGCAGGATCGTGGTCGCGTCCGACGGTGAGAATTGTTGCTCGATCATCAGCAGGGCGGCCAACATGGCGAGGGCGGTGTTGGCCAACCAGGGCAGAAACCAACGGCTGAGCAGGGTCCAGGGGATGGAAAGGACGGCCCACCCAGCGAAGATCCGCCAATCGTCGGCACCGGTTTGGTAAACCTGTCCGCAAACGGCCAGCAGGGTGCCGAGCAAAACCCAAGCGACGGTTTGCAGCGCTCGCCCCGCGGTTTTGTCCAAACCTAGCCACCAAGCCCCTAAGCCGGTGGCTGAGAATCCCACCAAGAGGGCGCCCAACTTGGTGAGTCTGTGCAAGCTTTGCCAATTAGCGGCGAAGAAGAAGACCACCGCGGCCGCCGCAAAGAGGGCGCCGACCGCAAGCAGCAGGGCGGACAGGAACGCGCGCCATTGAGCGGCCGTCGGCCGGGGGCGGACCCATTGCGAGAATCGGGCCGCTACCTCTTTGGGCAGGATCTCGACGATTCGTTCGGTCAGAGAATCGTCGATCGGGCGATCCCATCTTGGATGGGTATCGATTTCGTTCATGGCAATCTCCCGTTGGCCCTAGATTCGGTCTGTCACTCTACAAGAGCACGTTCTTCGTCGGTAAGAGCAAGGGGGATGCCGGCTGAGTTGCCCTCGCGTTTGCCCTTGAATCCCCGGTTTCCGCGGGACGAGCGGATCGTTTGGGATCCGGGCGCAGCTTCGGGCATGCATTCCCAGGGCTGCAGGGGCTAGCGCGGGCCCGTCCAGAAATGGACTCTCGGTGGGTCGGCGCGGCGCCCTGTGCGCGTTGCTCCGAACTCGCGCCACCGCTGCGGCACCGTCGCAAATTGCTGATGTGTAAGATCTTAAGCCGATCTATATGTTGTGTCGCTCAGACACGCTCGCTGTCCGTGCTCAGCGCACCGCGCCTTCTAGATCCTCGAAAAGGCCAAAACTGGACGGGCCCTAGCCCCGGTCGACCCGTCGCCAGGCGATCAGCGCGAGGGCAGCTCCGGCCGCCGTGATCGCGCTGAAGTAGAAAGGGGCGGCGGGACCGTAACCCTGAAATCCGCCGAAACCTTGCCACAGCACCCCCGCGATCACCGAAGCGGGAAGATCGAGCACGCCGATCAGGGCGTGGTAGGTCCCGAATGCGGTTCCCCGGAGTTCGTCAGGCACCAAGTCGGTGACGAAGGCCTTGGCGGTTCCGTGGGTCAGGCCGTAGTAGACGCCGTAGAGGGCGAAGAAGATCCAAAGGTGTTGCTCGGTTTGGACCCGGGCGAGGCCCAGATAGACCAAGGCGTAAACACCCCAGCCGACGAATAGAACCCGGCGCCGGCCGAATCGGTCGGAAAGGCGCCCGGCGGGGGTGCTGATCAGGGCATAAACAATGTTGAAGAGGGCCAGCAGGCTCAAGATGCCCACCACGCCGAGCCCCCGTTCCGAGGCGCGCAACACGAGGAAGGCGTCGGAGGAGTCGCCGAGGTCGAAGAGGGCGACGATGGCGAGAAAAATGAAAAACCGCTTGCCCAGGGCGCGAAAAGCGTAGGACTGCTTAGATTTGGGCGCCGTCGAAGCGCGTGGAACGTCCCGCGCGCCGAGGGCCAACACGAAAACCGCAGCCAAGGCCGGCGCCAAGCTCCACCACACCACTCGATGGAAGGTCCCGGCGTCGAGAGCCGGACCGGATCCTAGATGGGAGATTACGGCGATGGCGATACCCAAACCGAGGACCGCCCCCAGGGTGTCTGCGGCTCGGTGCAGGCCGAACACAAAACCGCGTCGGTGAACGGGTGCGCTATCCGCCAGCAGCGCGTCCCGCGGGGCGGTCCGCACCCCCTTGCCCACTCGTTCGACCCAGCGCACTGCGGCCACGCTCTGCCAGGTCGTGGCCCAGAGGAAAAATGGTTTTGCCAAGGCCGAAATGCCGTAACCCGCCACCGCAAGCCATTTGCGCTGCTGTAGACGATCCGCCATGCGACCGGCCACCAGCTTCAGCAAGCTGGCGACGGATTTGGCCACCCCCTCGATTAAACCGATCACGTGCACGCCGACCCCCAGCACGCCGGAGAGGTAGAGAGGCACCAGATGCAGGACCATCTCGCTCGAAATGTCGGTGAGCAAGCTGGTGATGCTGACCGCCCAGATATTTCGACGGCTCGGGTTGTCGGGGTTTGGTGTCGACATTAGGACCTTGTTTCCGATCTATCCCCGAGCCATAGATAGAGGTAAAGCCACGCCACGGCGATCGAGCGATAAACGAAGAGGCGTCCGTCGGAGGGTTCGAAGAGCCGCAGGGCATAACTCGCGGTTTCGGTGGCGAAGATCGCCGCCAGACGGCCCGGGTCACGACGGAAGTGGATCACCAAAAGAGCCATGAAGGCGTAGTAATAGGCCGCCAAGCTGAGCCCGGTGAGCAACAAAGGGCAAGCCAAAAGGAACGCGGCCAGATCGCTACGGCGTCGAGCGGTCCAAGCCGCCCAAGCGCAGAGGGGCAAAAACAACAGAATCTGTTGGACCTGATGAATGCGGTGGCGCCGGGTTTTCAAGACCTCGAATTCCTGCTCGGTGACCAGAGCGTCACTGGTCCTCCGATGGGCGAGAATCTCGGTGGTGCCCACCACGTTGGGCGCGATATTACGCACGTGAAGCTGCATGTTGGTGCGGAATTCGAGCCAATGATCGAAGCCCCTGGGCAAGGTGAGGGTCGCTAGAAACAGTGCCAGGCAAATACCCGAGAAGGCTGTGCCGAGGCGCAAATATCGACCGGGCAAGGCGCGAACCCAGGACCGGGGATTGGAGGTTGATTTAGGGTCCGATCCATTCGGCAGACGTCGCCACAAGGTCAGCCCTGCCTTGGCGGCCAACGGGGCGAGGAAGAAAATCGGAAAAACCCGCACCATGGTCGCCACGGCCAATAGCGCGCCCGCGAGCCCGTAATGTCTCTTCTTGAGGCAGCAAAAAGCGCACACCACGCTGAAGAACCAGGGATAACGCAAGAAGGCGCCACCCACCCAGCCGAAGGTCGAGCCGAAAACGATGCAGAAGAAAAAGATCGCCAACAAAGCCGCCTGGCGGCCGAAGGCCCACAGCACGCAGGTGAAAGTCAGAGCGAGTAAGAAAGGGTCTAGAAGGGTCAGCCACAGGATGCCGCGGGCGCTGCCGGCCGGTACCTGGCGGGTCAGCAGTCCGCCGCCGAGGGCCCAAACCGGGGTCGGATTGAAGCCGTGGTCGAGCAAAACCTTGCCGTAGTGGGGACCGAGCCCTTCGCGGAAATACTCCGCGTCGAGGCGGAATTGCAGCCAACGTTGCGCCGAGAATCGCGCTTTGACCGGATCGCTGCGACGCAGCAGCTCCCGCACATGGACCCGTTTGTAGGTGGTTAGGTCCCGCGCTTCGAGCGCCTTGAAGCGATTGTCGTGGTTCTCGGCTTCTGCGCGCAGCATGGCGGTATAAAGATCGCCGTAACCGAGCTCGTCGTAATACTTGGAACCCAGGTAGTAATGGGCCACATCGTGCAGATGCACGAAAACCCGCTCGCCGTGAAAAGCAAAGTAGTTGCTGTAGTTCACCACCGACAGGATCGCCAACAGCAACAGGCTCAGGTCGAGCCGACGGGACGTCAGCGGGCGCCATCGATGGACGACAAAAAGCAGCGTGGCGCTTGCCGCCAACAACATGTTGACGTGTTTGAGCTGCTCGAAATCGACCCCTTGCCAGGGCATCGACGCGGCGCACAGGGCCACGGATGCGAGCACCGCGATCCACATATTTCGGGTTTTTTCTAGAAAGCCGTAACGACGAGCCAGCCACCACCCGGGCAAGATCACCAGCAGCAGGACGGGTATCCACAGCACGATCAGGGTTTCCGTTGGGCGATCTCGAGAGCGAGCAAATGATGACCCTTGGCGGCCAAGACTTCGTCGGCGGCCAATAGGGCTTCGGACATAGCTCGATGGTAAGCCGCGCTATCCCGCCGCTCCGTCAGTCCGAGTTGCTGTCGCAGGGTTTGCTCCAGGGCCGTTCGGCTCTCAAGCTCCGCGATCACTTCCTGCAGACGATCCGTGGCCCGGGCGGGTTTGTTGCTCGCCAGCCGTCGAGGATTGATCTCCGCGGAGCGCTCAAAAGCTTCCTTCGAGCGTTGCAACAAGCCGTTGCGGCGATAGATCAATCCCAAGTTGTAAAACAAGACGTCGTTGTCGGGTGCTTTTTCCATCGCCAGCTTGAATTCCCGCTGGGCCACCGACCAGTCCCGGGTCTCGTGGGAGATGCCGATCATGTAATGGAAATGACCGATCAGATTCGACGTCAAATAATCCTTTGGCACCCGCGGGTCGTTTTCGCCGTCCAGCTCGGTGTTGGGCAGTTTCAGCTCGGGCAGTGGGGAACTCGATCGGGCGGTCTGGAACACCAAACCCACGGGCACCAGCTCGAGACCCTGCATATTCCAATTGGGGTGGTGGGTGAAAAAGAGCGGATCCGAGTCCGGATCAAATCTCAAATTCGGCAGATCCGCGTTGCCCACCCCTTGCATGATCAAGTCCAGATCCGGACGCACTCCTTCCACCAAATGTAGGTAAATGAGCACAAAGAGAATGTTGTCGTCGGAAGCGGAGAGGTGGGCCCCCGGGGGCAGCGTTTCGAGCAGACTGAGGCTGAAATCTTCGGCGATGCGGAAGCGGCTGCGGTCGAAGTCGCGCCAGCCGGTCAGCAGCAACGCGACAGGGATGATCAGAGCGAGCCAAGCTCTCCGCCGGGCGACGTCGGAGGATCGCTCCACCAGCCATTGGAGGCCGATCATGGCCAAGATCGCGGTCATCAAATAGCTGGGGATGTAGTAGCGGTGCCAGATGAAAATGTCGCTGCGGGAACCGTGCGTGCCCATGGAAATGAGGTTGACCGCCATGCCCAAGAGCGGCAACAGGACGGGATGTCGGCCCAGGCCGAAGCAGGCTCCGAGCACCGCCAGGAGGGCGCCGAGCCAGAGGGTTTCGTGCCCCAAACCCGTGGCGTAGTCGGCGAGGATCGGCAACCAGTCGGCGCTCGATTCCATCCAGGCCCGTTGCCAGAAGTCTTCCCGTACGACCACCGCCAGAAATCGTTCGAGATTGTCGGGGTCGCCCCAATCCAAGCGGGGCTCCATGCGCGAGCGCAAGGGCAAATAGGCGTAGGGCAAGAGGCCGGCCAGGCCGGCGGCCGTACACGCCAGAAGATGCTTGGGGCGCTTGAGCAGGGAAGGCTGTGAAATCAGCGTAAAGAGGCCCACAGCCAGTCCGAAAACCCCGAGGAATGTGTGATTGCAGGCCCCGAGCCCGGCGGCGAACGCGGCGAGCACCATCCATTGAATACGCCGGGTCCGGTACCACTCGAGGGCCAGGGCGGTCACCAACACGACGAAAAAAGCATTGAGCGAATAGACCCGCTGGATGTTGGCTTGGGACCAAAAACTAGGACCGAAGGCCACCAAGAGCGCGCCGAATACGGCGACCGGACGGCTGAGCTCCAAACGTCGTCCGAGCACGAAAACCAAACCCACTGTCAAGGCGGCCCAAAACGCGCTCATCAGGCTCAAGCGAAAAGCCATGGAGCCGAAGGGCAGCACGAGGGTGAAGAGCTTGCCCAGCAGCACATAGAGCGGGTATCCGCTCGGGTGAGGGATGCCGAGGGTGGCGGCAGCGGCCGAGAGTTCACCGCTATCGCCGACATAAACCGTGCGACAGGCGCCGAGGGCGTAGATCACGAACGATCCGACGGCCAAGGCACCGGCCGGTTTCAGCTCAAGGCCTATGGATTCTGGCGCCGTGGATTTCGGCGCCGTGGATTTCGGCGCCGTAGTTTTTGGCGCCGTAGTTCTTGACGCTGTGGGTTTGGAAAATGGGATGCTCATGGTGTGGGCGCCGTGGTGTTGCCGGCGCGAAATGATTCGTAGCCGACGGTCAACAAATGAATCAAATTCCTTAAGTAGAGGGGGTTTTCCGGCTGCAGCCGCAGAGCTTCGCGCTGGGCGTGGACCGCCAGGAAGAGATCTTTTTCAGCGACCGCAATATTAGCAACGTAATGGGGTAGCAAGGGGGATCGAGCGGTTCCGTTGAGGGGCGCTGCCCGGGAAAGCAGCTCCTTTGCCCCATCGACATCACCCTGGGCATGTTTTCGACGGGCTTGCTCGCAAATCGCTTCGACTTGGAATCGCGCCGCGGGCTCTCCCGGTTGAGCTCGGCGGTGCCAGAACTCAACGACCCGGCCGAGAAAACCCCTCAAGGGTTGTTCGGCGTCTTCATCCACCATCGGCCACAGGGCGTCGGTATCGCCACGCAAGGCAAAGTAGTTGAGTTCCACGGGAGCTTCATGCACCACCGTATGCAGCCAGGGTCGTCGCCGGATCTCAAAGCTCAGCCCGAGCTCGGGCGAGCCGGCCGTCTGTCCGTCGGCCGTTTTTCCGTCGGTCGTGGGCTCGCCGAACGGCGTTCCCATGAATCGTTCTAGGACCTGATCCGGCCGCCGGGCGGGAAGGGTTCGGCTGTGCCGCTGGTAGAAAAATCGAAAATAAGGATCATCCGCCAACTGACGGTCGCCGAGATAGTGGGGCTCGTTCAGGCCGGCCGAGTTGTACCAGACGATGACCTGGGGTCGACGTCGACGCATGTACTCGCCCCAGCCCCGACGATGTGCGGACCACAGGGGGGAAACCACATAAACGGGATGGCGGGCGATAGCGGCATCGGTCAGCCCGAGCCCGTCGATGGTGGGCAAACGACTTTCATAGGGCAGGCTGCCGACCGTGTTGACGCCCATCCACTGACCGGGCTCGAGGGTCCGGCGAAAAAACTGACCCACATCCTGGCCCACGACGGTGGTGCGATGGGCCACGAAAGCGCGATAGGTCTGTTGATCGAAAACGGCCGCCGTCCATTGGATCATCAGCAATAGCCCGGCAATTACCACCCGCCTTGGGGGCGACCGGACCCAAGCGCTCAGGCAGGCGACGACGAGGATGGTCAACGGCGGCATCAAGGGCAGGAAGAAACGGAAGAACGGCATGAAGTCGCCGCCCACCGAAACCACATAGGCGGTGTAAGTCAGGCAGATCCACCACACGGCGAGTAGGCGGCGAAAGCGCCGGCGATTGCGGGCTCGGGCGAAAAGCACGACCGGCGCGACCAGAGCGGAAGCGAGCACCGGCTGGCTCGCAGCCCACTGGCCGAGTTTGATGAAGCCGTTGGTCCATTGCTCGGGGCCACCCGTGACCTTGGCGTAGTAGGTGTTCGGAAAAAGGTGGCCGTAGTAGGAATAGCGCCAGAGAAGATAAACACCGTAGACCCCGGCGAACACCAAGCCGTCGAAAAAGTGGAGGGGGATCGAGCGTCGGTTTCGTTCCAAAGTCAGCCAAATCACCCCGTGGGTGAGGGCGAAAACCATGGCCCCTTCGGGTCGGGTCAAGGCCAAGGCGATGAAGACCCAGGTGGACCCCAGGCCTAACCAAGAGCGTCGAAGGTTGGTTTTTGGAGGTGCCGGGTAGTTGTCCCGAGTCGGTGCCGGGTAGTTGTCCGACGACCGAAAATTGGGTGCCGGGTAGTTGTCCCGGGCCGATTCGCGCAGTGCCGATTCGCGCAGTGCCGATTCGCGCAGTGCCAGGTAGATGGCCAGATTGAAGAGGGTGGCGTAAAAAAGGGACTCCATGCCGGTGGTCAGCCAATAGCCGAAAGCTTCGAGACCGAGCAGGAAAAGCAGGGGCGACACCACCACCGTCTCTGGACTGCCCACAACATGACGGGTGAGCCGCACGACCACCCCGAGCAAAATCAAACCGGCGATCGCCGACAGGACCTTCCACCAAATCATGCCGTCCAGGCCGAGCCACAGGCCTAGGGCCCCGAGCACGGTCCAGAGGAAGTTGGTGTAGCCCTCGACGATCTCCGTGGGATTGAACACCAGCCCGTGACCTTCCACCCAATTGCGGGCATATCGAAGGCTGATGTAAGCATCGTCGATCAGGAAGGTCACATAGCGCTGGACGTTCCACAGGAAGTAAACGAGCGCCACCCAGTAAAGGCCGCGAAGGGCCTTCACCGGATGTTCGCCCGTTGGGCTCATGCGGGTTCGTCGCCGATCTGCACGATCAGCTTGCCGGTGTTGCTGCCGTTAAAGAGCTTGAGCAAGGCCTTGGGTGCATTTTCCAAACCTTGGACAATGTCGTATCGGCCTTCCAACTTGCCCTCGGACACCCATTGGCCGAGCTGTTGTAGGGCTTCCGGATAACGGTGGAGGAAGTCGAAGACAATGAAACCTTCGAGCTTGGCGCGATTCACCAGCAGTGACAAGTAGTTGTAGGGACCGGGCACGGGCTCGGTGGCGTTATATTGCGAAATGGCGCCACAGAGCGGGATCCGGGCTCCCTGATTCAAAAGGCCGAGGGCGATGTCGAGGATCTCGCCGCCGACGTTGTCGAAATAAACGTCGACGCCGTTGGGGCAGGCCTTGTAGATCGCCTTGCGCAGATCCTCGGCGGTCTTGTAGTTGACCGTGGCGTCAAAGCCCAGCTCTTTCAACCAAGCACATTTGTCGTCGGTGCCGGCCAGGCCGACCACCCGACATCCCTTGATTTTGGCGATTTGGCCGACTACCGAGCCCACCGCACCCGCCGCCGCCGACACCAAAACCGTTTCTCCTTCTTTGGGTTGGCCGATGTCGAGCAGGCCGAAGTAGGCGGTCAATCCGGTCATGCCCAAAGGACCCAAGAACAGGGGCAAGGGCAATCCACCGGGCAATTTTTGTAGCTCTTTGGCGCGGGCCACGGCGTAGCTTTGCCAGCCGAGGGCTCCGGAAACCAAATCTCCCGGGGCAAATCCTTCGGCCTTGGACTCCAGCACTTCGGCGACCGTCAAACCGCGCATGACGTCACCCAATTGCACGGGTTCGATGTACGACTTGCGATCGGTCATCCAGCCGCGCATGGCCGGGTCTAGGGAGAGATAGATGTTGCGGGCCAAAACTTGGCCGTCTCCCGGGCTGGGGATATCTCCGTGTTGGGTTTTGAAATTCGAATCTTTGGGCAAGCCCTCGGGCCGGGAGTCGAGAAGGATCTGATGGTTTGAATCGGCGGCGGTCATGGAGTCTCCTCTTCGGGGGTGTTGAACCGATGGCGATGCGAGCAACGCCGTGCGCATCACAGGCTGTGCTGCGGATCTCGGTGCGGGTCACAGAAACCATCGCGAAGTCACTGCGGCATGGTATCGAAACCACGAGTCGAATACCGAGGGGGAAGGGGATACACTGCGTTGAGCTATGGATATTGTGCGTCAGCTTTGGTGGAGATGGCTCGATTCGGCGATCTTCGAGCTTCTGCCGTCGGCTCTTCAGGAACCGCCGGGTCTGTGGTTGTTGCCGGCCTTGGCGCTGGCGTTGTTTTTGTCGGCGCTTTGGATGTTGGCGGGTCGTTTCAAGCGGCGATCGGGGGCCTCGGCTTATTCAGCCGGCGAACTCCTGCGCCAGGCCCGCCAGCAGCTGCGAGCGGGGCAACTCAAAGAAGCGGGCCAATCTTTCGAGGCTTTGGGCAAGAATCGCAAAGCCCTAAAAATTTATCGCCAAGGTCAGTGCCATGAAGAGCGGGCGTTGTTGCTGCTGCGTCTCGGTCGACGCAAGGAAGCCAAAGTCGCAGCTCGGGACGGTGGCGAATGGCGCCTCTACGGCGAACTCTGCCAAGAAGATCAGGACCTCGAAGAAGCTGCGGTTGCCTACGAGAGAGCCGGACAAGCTTTTCTCGCCGGCCAGTGCTACGCCGAAATCGATCGGCTCGTCGATGCCGCTCGCTGCTTCTTGGCGGCGGGTTTGGAAGCGGAGGTGGTGCGTCTGCTCAAGGACGCCGAAGGGCCGGAGCCGGCGGAGCTTTTGGATCAAGCGATCCGTGCGTCGTTGGGGCAAATGGGTGGATCCGGCCTCAGCCTGGAGCTGCAAGAGGCCGTGCAGCGGGGCGTGCAACTTTGGTTGTCCCTGGGGCGTCCCGATCGCGCATTCCGTTTAGCCGTGGACACCGATCGACTGAAGCTCGCTGTGCCCGTGGCGCGAGATTACTTGGAGCCGTCGCTGGAAGCTGCCGAGTTGTGTGCCCGAGCGGGCGCCCACCGGGTGGCGGCGGACCTCTATGGTCGATTGGGGGAGCAGCGTCTCGAAGCGCTACAACGGGCGGAAGACGCGGTGCGCCGAGATCGTCGCCGGGAGGCGGCCGAGTGGTTCGAAAAGGCGGAAGATTGGGCGAGCGCCGCGGACCATTGGGCAGCGCTGGGGGATTCCCAACGGGCGGCCGAGCTTTTTGCTCGAGCCGGCGATCCGGTCTCGGCGGCCCAGCTACACCCGGTGGTATCGGAATCGTCGGAACTTGGAGCGGTGGCGGCCGGAGCATCGCCGGTGGGATCCTCAATGGGATCCTCCTGCGATCAGCCCTGGTTGACCCAAGCCCATTTGCTCGGCTTAGAGCAGGAGCTGACGATCGACAGCTCGAAGCCCGGCCCCGGATCCGATCCGTTTGCGCCGACCATCCCCAGCGGGGGTCCGGGCCGCGCAGGTCCGGGCCGCGCAGGTCCGGGCCTAGGCGCCGCAAACGGTGCGGCGACGGTGGTCGCGGGCTTGCCCACACCGCCGAAAGTCACCCTGCCTATGGTTGACGGACCGCCTGCCGGCGAATCTGCTGGCGAGCAGTGGCAGGGTGAGGCGAGGTATCGCTTGGGTGAAGAGCTGGGACGCGGTGGTATGGGGGTGGTTTATTCGGCCGAGGATCTCGTCTTGCAACGGAAAGTGGCGTTCAAGGTCCTGCCGGAGCATATGTTGGGGGTTGAGGTAGAACCGGAATCCCTGCTGGCGGAAGCGCGGGCAGCAGCCCGGTTATCCCATCCGAATATCGTTCAGGTTTATGACGCCGGGCGCAAAGGCAAGGGCTTCTACGTGGTCATGGAGCTGATCCGTGGCCAGTCGTTGGAGAAAATTCTCGAAAGCCGGCAAATCACCGTCGCGGGAGCCTTGCGAATCGGGCTGCAGGTCTGTGCCGCCCTCGACCATGCCCACGGACGCCACATTATTCACAGGGATCTCAAACCCTCAAATCTGATGTGGAGCGAGGAGCGGGTGGTCAAGCTGACGGACTTCGGTTTGGCGCGCGCCTTTGAAGCGGCTCAAGGACGGGTGGTGACCCAGCCCGCGGGCACCCCCTCGTATATGGCGCCGGAGCAGATCCGCGGTGAGGCGGTGTCGCCGTCGGCGGATATCTACTCGTTCGGATGCGTGCTCTTTGAGCTGCTTTGCCGTGAGTCGGTGTTCGGCACGGGTCCGCCCTCGTTTCACCATCACCTGAGTTCTGTACCCAGGGATCCGCGTCGGCTCAGGTCCGACGTGCCCGACCCGTTGGCGGATTTGATCCTCTCGTGTTTGGCCAAGGACCCGGACGAGCGGCCGAGGTCGGCGTCGACTTTAGGTCGCGAGCTGGCGGCGATTCTAAAAGTAGTGGCCCAAACGCCGGATTGACCCCCTCAGGAATCGTCCGGGTCTTGGGTTCCGTCGCCCGACGTCGCCGACTCCGAGCCGTCGGGGAAGCGGGGTTGAAATTCAAACGGCACCTCGATGCCCACTTCCAGCCCGCCGACCGTAGCCCGCTCCAGGGTCAGACGATGATCGGAGCCATAGAGTTCTGCCAGCCGCGCGCGGGTATTCGATAGACCGACCCCCTCGCGCAGGGGAGACTCTTCCAATAGGCCGGGGCCGTCGTCTGCCACGGTAACCGCCAAGCGATTGCCTTTGCGTCGGGCACGGATGGAAATCAAACCGGCGGTGGACTGCAAGGCGATACCGTGGATGACGGAATTTTCCACCAGCGGTTGCAGGATCAATCGGGGAATCAAGGCGTCGTAACAAGGCCTTTCCACGTCGATCTCAATCCTCAGACGATCCCGAAAACGTATCCGTTCAATCGCCAAATAACGTTCCAGAATCGCCAGCTCCTCACGCAAGCTGACCTGATGCCGGTCGTCTTTGTCGAGGGAAACGCGGAGCAGGTCTGAAAGCAGGGCGATCATGCGATCTGCGGACTCGACGTCGCGATGCATCAGCGCCGAGATGGCGTTCAGGGTATTGAAAAGAAAATGGGGGTGCAGCTGGGCCTTGAGGGCTTGCAATCGAGCTTGGGCCAATTGGGCTTCGAGGGCGGTGGTGCGCATCGCCCGGCCCCGGGATCGATCGAAGAATCGGCCGGTGTGGATCGCGGCCGCGATGGCCAAATAGGTCAGGAGGTTGTAGAAGGGTGGGACTCGGTCGAGCGCGGCCTGGAGTCGCTCCGCGCCTAAGGGGCCGGAGCCTTGTAGGAGCTGAAGCCCCGCGAAAGTCAAGGTCAGTAGGACGGTGGCGAACGACGAGAAAACCAGCGCCGAGAACCCGTGGAGCACCGTCTTGCCGATCGGATGGCCGGTGACCGAGCCCCGGCGACTGGAGATCCATTGAGTCGCGCGCAGGATGCCGGGAGCGAGGGCTGCCCAGAGCAGCCAGCGACAGAGTTCCGAGCCGATAGCAAACCCGGAAACGGCCGGGGAGCCCGGGTCGGTGGCCCGGCCGAAGGCGAAGAGTAGGGCGACGAGCACCCAGCAGCCGAGGTAGAGGGCCCAGCCTCGGAAACGATCGTTGTGGGTTGAGCCCAAGGAAGCCTCTTCCGGCCTCAAGCGTCGGATTCTAGTTTCTGCACGATCTGGTTGACCTCGACCTCGGCTTTTTTGATTTTGCCGCGGCACAATTCGAGCAAGTCGGTGGCTCGGCGCAGTTCTTTGGCCAGTCGGTCGACGTCGACGGTGTCGTTGTCGATTCGATTGAGGATCGCTTCGAGTTCTTGCATGGCGTCGGTGAAGCTCGGGGTTTCGGGGGTGCTCATGGCTCCTACTCCTGGGGCTTTTCGGTCGGCTTTTCGGTCGGCGCTTCTGGTGAGGTCTCGAGGGTATTGGCCGGATTTGGCGATGTAACCGGATCTGGCGATGCAACCGGATCTGACGATGAAACTGGATCTGGCGATGTAGCCGTGCTGACCAGGGTTCCACCGGCCAATCGGGTTGTGAGGCGCTCTCCCGATCGTACCTGATCCGGATGGCTGATAAGGCGATCTCGGGCGTCGAAGGTGAGGCTGAAGCCACGCTCCAGGAGCCGCTCGGGCGCTGAGCTGTGGCACCAACGTTCGATGCCGTCGAGGGCCGTGGAATGTTGGGTCAGCTGAGCGGCGGCGCCGGCGGCGATACGGCGTGCGAGGGGCTCTGGAAGCCGACTCGCCCTTTGGACGTGGGTTTCGGCTGCATGGGTCAGGCTCTGCGTAAGTTCCAGTCGCCGTTGCTCGAATCCTTGGAGCACCCTTCGGCTGGATCTCACCAGCCGTTCGCTCAGCTCGTGAAGACGCATCTGTTGGTTTTGCAAGCGCACACCGGCCAGGCGTGCCAGGGGTTCTGCGCGGCGCATTTGATCCCACGCGGTGCGCAATCGGTTTTCCGCAGCGTCCAAGATACTGCGCCGCAGGTCCATTAGGTAGGTCTCCTGGTCCGCTACCGAATCCACCAAATGTTCGGCGACTTTGGTCGGTGTTTTGAACGAGGAACGGCACACCAGGTCGGCAATGCTTTGGTCGATCTCGTGGCCCAGGCCGCAGAAAACGGGAATCTTACAACGACAAATCGCTTCGCTGATGGCGCGGCTGTCGAATGCGGCTAAGTCGGTCTTTGAGCCGCCGCCGCGGGTCACCACCACCAAATCGAGAGGACTGCCGTCGAGCCGGGCGGCGCCGAGCATCTCGAGGGCGCTGGGCACCTCCCGTTCGGCGAGCGGCCCCTGCATGGCCGCATGCACGAAAACCACTTGAAATCCGAAACCGCTTTCCTGCAGACCGGTCATGAAATCGTGGAAGGCGGCGCTGTCGGCGGAGGTCACCAAACCGATGCGTAGGGCCAATGGCTTGAGGGGTAATGAGCGATTTTGCTCCAGCAATCCGCTTTGTTGTAACGCCGCCAGGGTCTCCCGCCGACGGCGCTCTAGGCCCCCCAAGGTGAAGATTGGGTCGACCTCGCGAATGACGAATTGCAAGCGGCCGCCCGGGCCATAGAAATCCAGTCCGCCGAAGCAGCGGATTTCCATGCCGTCGCCGATCTCTTGGTCGTCGGCCCGCAGCTGCCGACGGATACGTTGAAAATCGGTGCGCCAAATGACAGCGTCGATTTTGCCGAGGATTTGGTCTGCTCGGCCCTTTTCGATCAGCTCCAGGTAGAGATGTCCCCGTTGGCTGGCGCGCGGTCGGTGCACCTCTCCCCGAACCCAAAGGCCGCGAAAAGCCTCGCCCAGGACCATCTGGATCTCGTCGGTAAGCTCCGAGACCGTGTAGGTGGGCTCTAAGTCGAATCCCAAGGTGTGTTTAGGCCTTGATTTCTAAGATTTTTCTTTGGCTGTGGGTCGCTGCGATCTGGCCGTCAGTGGTAGCTGACCAGGAGCTCCGCGGAGTCGAGCGGCAAGCTCTGGGCCCATTCGAGAGCTTCTTCGTCCTCGGGGTACCGATCTTCGACATAACCGATCGCTTCATCACGGGAGCTGAAGCTACGCCAAAGGAAAGTATGGCCGGCGGGAGCCGTGAAGTAGCAATAGGTCTTGGCGCCGTCGGTCAAATCGACTTTGTCGCCATTGACGCCGACACACAGGAGGCCGATCGAGCGATAGGAAAGGGCGAGGGCCTTGAGGGCGTCTTCGTAGTCGCCGAGTTCCTCACGGGAGAGTTCCGTGTGGTGAATGGCGACCCGAATGCCGTCCTCCTCGGCCAGACGGTTATGGGGCACGTCGTGGCGCTCCATGGCGTCTTTGGTTTCGGCGGTGGTGACGAAAACGTCCTCTGTGCCCATCACCTTGTAGGCGATGGCGTAGGTATCTTCCCCAAAACGAGGGAAGGTCTCGCCGAGGAGGCTTTCGTCCTCGACGGTGAAATAATAGAGTCGATTATCTAAACGCGGTTTCATGGATGAAATCCTCCGACGGGGTGAAGCTCAGGCTGGTAGCGAGGAAGGAGTGCGTAGATCTTGCACGGATCTTGCATTCGTTAACAAGAGCGGAAAATGCTGTCGAGAAACGACAGCATAGGTCATACTAGCAGAGTTCGATCAAATTCGTTTCTTCACCAAGCCGTCGGTGGGCTCGCGCCGTCCTAGGTCCCCCCACCGATGGAAGTGCGCGTTCTGGTTATGATTCCTACAAGTCCATCTCCCGGCCTTCCCGATTCCGGTGCTCCTCCGGTAGCTGTCCCCGCTTTGGCCCTGCCCGCCGCTTTCCTGCGAAGCTGGCCGGTCTCCGAAACCCGGAGACGATTGCTGCACGATCTGCCGCAGACCCCAGGTGTCCGCCGGTTGGGCGAGCACCTCATGGGTGTTTATCCCCTTCAAGGGCGTGCCGAGGTCTTTGAGATCGCGATCGGCTTGGCGTTCGGTCTTCGCGCCCGAGTGCCGGAGCCCGAGTGGGGACAAATTCCAGGTGTGCTCATTTTTCCGGGCAATATTCTCTTGGCCGGAACCTCGGTAGAGATCGTTCCCAACCCATTATTCGACGATTTGGATCGGTCGGGCCCGAAGCTCACGACCGGCGGAATTTTTGTCACCGGTTATGTGGCTTCGTGGTTGGCCGGCCGATATCACTTGGGCTCGGAAATTCTGTGGGCAGCGCCCTCCGGTCGACGGATTACTATGTTCGAGGTGCTCGGTCGCGTGGCCGATATCGTGCCCTGGCACAATCGCACTCTGCTCGGACATCGAGGCAAGGTCTCTCGACCCGAGGTCGAAGCCCAGCTTTCGGAAGGATTCAAGCGGCCTATCTCGAGGGTAGGAGGGCCTTTGGGCTCGGGCAAGACCGCGGTGACGTGGAATTGCCTGGAAGGCCACAAACAATGGCTCGGGCTGGGGCGTCGACCCCTGGGAGCTGAAGAACTCGGTCCTGAGCTGGCGACTATTCTCGGCGCTTGGAGCGGTGACGCCGGTCGCGGTGCGCCGGACAGCAGTGGGCTCGCTTCCCTTTCTTTGGCCAAGCAGGTGGATTGGCTCTGCATGGCGGCCGAAGTGGCTGAGCTACGGTTGGGAGCACCCCCGACTGTGGTGATCGACGATGTCCAAGTTGCGGGCCCTGAGGATCAAGATCTCTTAGCAAATTTGGCGCAGAGTCGTCGGTTTGCGCAGGCCTGCCGCCTGATCTTGGTCGGCCGTGAGCCGAGCCCGTCGTCCGAGGCCTCGGCGCTGACGGAGCTGCCCTTGGTGCGGGTGCCGGCCATGTCGGCGGCGGAGATGGAACAGCTCTTCGGCGAGCTGCTCAAGGGCCTCGAACTAGGCGATGTGGTCAGCCGACGATTTCTAAAGGCTGCCGCAGGGCATCCTTTCGCTTTCGAAGAAGGCCTCATTCGACTGCTGCACCAAAACAAGTTGCGTAGCGTTTACGGCAGCTATTTCTTTGCCGGCAAAGACACCCAGGGCTACGAGGCATCGGAACGCTTGGTGCGACACGCCGCGGCGGAGGCAGAGCGTTTAGGGGCTTCGTTGGCGGTGAGGATATTGGCCTTGGCGGACCATCCCATCGAACCCCGTCACGTGGCTTTGGCGGCGCAGCGATTCGATGCCGAGGTTGAAGAGAGCTGGTACCTGCCCTTCTTGGAAGCGGGCTGGTTGGAACCGGAGCAGGGCGCGTCGAGCAGCGACCAAGAAGGGCAAAAGGATCCGGGCGAAGGTCCACGGGTTCGATTCGCGTATCCGGCATTGGCCCAAGCCTTACACCAAACCGTGTCCGACGAGGGACGCGGCACCCTGAGACACGCACTGGGCTCGGTGTTGGCGGGCAGCGTTAGGGACGAGACGAAATGGAGCGCCTATCGGCTGATGGCCGGATCGCCCGAGGCCTTGCCCCCTTTGCTTGATTTTACCCGCGCATCGACCGGTGTGGTTTCTACCCGTGAAGAGGTTTTCTTCGCCCTCTGGCGTGAGCATAAAGAGTCGACCGAGCGTGGCGCGGATCGAGAGACAGAGCTGCAAATCTTGTGGGCATTGCTGCCCCTGGCACGCCGCCTGGGCAAGCTTGCCGAACTCGAAAGCGAGCTTATGCGCGGTGTCGAGCTGGCCCGGGGAGATGGTCAGAAATGGGTGCCGCTGGTGGCTCTGCAAGCAGAGCTGGCGATGGACCGGGGAGACTATCGGCAAGCGGAGAGCGGCTTGAGGGAGGCGCTTTCGGCGTCGGAAGGTCTAGGGCAGCAGCGGAGAGCGACTCTCTTCATCCGTCTCGGAGCCCTTTTGCAGAGGGAACAACGCTACGAGGAAGCGACCCAGGTCTTCCAACAGTTGGCGTCGGTAGTCGATCAGAACGGCGCGACGGCGTTAGGCGCCACTTGCCGCTACTACCTGGGCAACATCGCGTTACAGCAGAAAAAGATCGGAGAGGCCCGAAGCCTGCACCTGGCCGCAGCAGATCACCGGCGCCAAAACGAGCTTCTCAAACCTTTGGGTGACTCCCTCTCGGCCCTCGGGTACGTGGCCCTGACGGAAGGCGATTACTTCACGGCTTTGGAGTATTTCGACGAGGCGGAGAAAACGTTGCGGACCGTGGATGCAGAGCCTTGGGACCTCAGTGTCGTTTTTCTCGGAAAGGGGCAAGCCCTGGGGCAGCTTGGCGAGATCACCAGGGCGACAAAACCCTTGCGGGCGGCTCTCGAAGCGAGGGAAGGGCGGCCAAATACGGTGGATGAGTCCGCCGCCCGTCTGCAGTTGGCCAAGAATTTGTTGGCTTTGGATCAGATTCCCAACGCTTTGGACGAGGTCCGAAAGGCCCATTTCCAGCTCAGCTTGACCGAAGAAATCTCTCTCTTGGGCGATGTTGAGCTTTTTCTCGGGCGGGTTTTGCTCAAACAAAACGATTTGGAGGCGGCCAAAGAGCACCTTCACCAGGCTCTCGAGATCCACGGAAAATACGGGGCCGAGCAGGAGCTTGCGGAAGGCCGATCTTGGCTAGTGGAGCTGGCGATCCAGGAGGCGGACCCGGAAGCGCTTCAAATCCACGGGGCCGAACTCCGCGATTTGCTGGAAGATTTGGAGTTTCCCCCTCGGGGAGAGCAACTCTACTACCGGCTCTATCGAGGTTTCCTTTGGCTCCGCAGCCATCAGCATCCGGCGCCCGATCCAATGCCCTACTTGAGCCGGGCCTACAAAGAGCTAATGCGTAAAACGAATTATCTAAAACCCGATCGTCGTCACGCCTATCTCTACCAGGTGCGGGAGCACCAAGACATTTTGAATCGAGCGGCCCAGCATCAGATTTCGCTGCCCGTGTTGACGGTCAAAGTCGAGGATCTTCTTTAAACCTAGCGCTGAAGGGTCTTGGAATCGCTGATTCGATCCGCGAGCGATCTTCCTCCCAGGCCGAGCAAGAGTGGCAGGCCGAGTAGAAAGACCGTAAAGAGCGAGCCCAACCAGCGCATGGCGGTTTGAGGAAAAGAGAGAGGCTCGTCGGATTCCGAGCGTGCGGAATGGCCAACCCACGCCATGCCCGGGGTGTGGCCCCAAAAAGCCAGGGGCACGACCGAGTAAAGAAAGGAAAAAATCAGGGTCAAACCGGCAAAGGCCGGCCAGTCGGCGAGCGCCACCGGCACGCCCATCAGCTGAACCGCCACGATCATGGATCCCAAGGTGGCTAGGTGAATCGTCACATCAGCCAATCCGCCCAGAAGCCGATCTTGGATCAGCGGAACCTCTGCGTCACGGACGGCCGTCTCCGATTCCTCGTCGTCGATGGGGGCGGACCTCCCCGTTTGAGCCCGAGCCAGCTCCTCTTCGGAAAAAAGCAAGGGCTCCGCTGGAGGGGGAGGTGCTGTCGGCTGAGGTGCTGTCGGCTGAGGTGCTGCCGGCTGAGGTGCTGCCGGCCGAGGTGCTGTCGGTTTGGTGGGGGGTGATGGGGCAGAGGCCTTGGCGGGTGCCGAGTCCGGTCCGTCTCCCCCGTGAAGGGGTAAGTCGAATAGGGGCAGCTCCGGCTCCGCCGACTTCCGGCGCTTGCTCATGACGATCGAACCTCTATCTCAGGAACGGGACGGAAGGTACTTCACGTAGATGCGGTAAAGCAGATCCGGGGACTTATTTCTATAGGTCTGGGCGAACAGACGCATGCGGATGAGCCCTTCATTGTCCGGCTCAACTTCGAGCGCATCGCTCAATTTCTTCTCCGCACCGCCGGGGTTGCCCCGCTGTAAATCGGTGAGCGCCAAGTTGTAATAGGAGTCGATCATCAACAGCTGAATGTTCGGATCGTCCGGCGCGGTTTCACGCATGCGCCAAAGTTGGGGAATCACCTGCGCGTACTTACCCTCGGCAAACTCTGCGATTCTCGGTTCAAGGGGTTCGAGCTTGAAATCACATTCCCGCAACAACGCCACATCTTCGGAATCCAAAGGGGAGATCTTGTTGGCCCGATCGAAGTACTTTCGTGCTCGAATGTATTCCTGCTTCTCGAAGGCACTGTGGGCCGCCTTGAGCAGCAAGTTACGACGAGCCACCATCTGGGGTGAAGGGCCGGTGTCTTGGGGTTTGGCGGTCGCTTCGATTTGGGTACGCCACTGGGCAATGAGAGCCTGAGCTTCCGTGAAACCTTCTTCTTCCGACGAGATCTTCTCCAATAAGAGCACTGCGTTTTCGATCTTGCCGGCCTCGAACATTTTGGTGGCTCGGTCGATCGGATCCATTTGCCGAGCGGTTTCTTTCGGCTTTGAGGTATTGGGGAAAAGGTCGTTCCATTTGAGAGCCAGGAATCCTCCGCCGCCCAAGACCAAGAATCCCACCACCGCGGCGATGCCGACCAGCTTGCGGTCGGTCTTTTTGACGACTACCACGCGATCACGGGCCACGGCGGCTTCCATGCTCTGGCCGGCTCCGCCTATGCCCGATGCGGCGGCGAGATCGGCGCCGTCGAAAGATCCGAATCCACCGTCGTCCAAGAGGTCGATTTCACCGGTGCCGGACGAGTAGGAGACGACCGGGACTTGGCCGGCGTTGAGTTGGTCCAAGTATTCCCTAGCGGTGGTGTGCGCCGGCTGCAGCTCCAAGGTTCGAGTCAGGCTGGCCTTGGCTTCTTCGAGTTGTTGCTGTTCAATCTGCTCGAGAGCGTTATGGAAAAATTCCTCGGCCTGGCGCTCCAGCTCAGCCTTTTTGTTCTGAGCTTGCTCGATTAGCTGGGACGCTTGGGCGTGATCGATGTCGATCAAAAAGATGCGTGACCAGGTGTCGATCGCCGCTTGATACTCACCCTGTTGAAATTGGGCTTGCCCTTCTTCGATCAAAGCTGGAATTCGCTCGTGGCCTTCCGAGGCGGGATCCGTCGCTTGGGGATCGGCTCCTGCTGGTGCGTCCAAACCAGCGGGCTCGAACCCCTCGGGCAAGGTTCCGGGGTCGAACGATAGACCTTCAAAGTCGCTCGTGCCGGCTGGAAAAGGGTCTGGCTGAGGTGCGGCCGGCTGAGGTGCGGCCGGCTGAGGTGCCGCTGGCGCCGGCATGGCGAAGTCGGTGGATGCCTCTGGGCCCGGCATAGCGAAGTCTGCGGGTGTGGCCGGCTGAGGTGCGGCCGGCTGAGGTGCGGCCGGCTGAGGTGCGGCCGGCTGAGGTGCGGCCGGCTGAGGTGCGG
>CBDUGP010000086.1:0-42047 GCA_965366625.1 uncultured bacterium | reverse complement strand
ACACCTGGCTGCTTTCAAAAAGTAATAGGACGAAGCATCGAGCTTCAATTCTGCAGAATCGTGAAATTTTTTTCCGTTTTCGTCGACGGGAGATTCCCCAACTACCCGCGGACTCACGACGGATCGAGGTTTGGCGCCGAATCCACGACTTCGTCGAGGGAGAATTCGACCACGGCCACCCCGCGCTCGAAGCGCGTCGTTTTGCCTACTCCCAAGTCTTCCAGCAGAGCAAACATCCGCGTGTTCTCCGCCAACATCTCGGCGGTGAATCCACGGACTCCGCGTTCTCTGGCCACCCGGATGAGTTTTTTCATCAAAGCCGTTCCGATGCCTTGCCCTTGGTCGCTCTCATTCACCAACACGGTGAATTCGGCATGGTCTGAACGCGGATCCCGGAAGTAGCGGACCGCTCCCAGGATGCGTTCGCGAGCTTGGGAGTCGTCGACGGCACAGATTGCCATCGCTTGGTCGTAGTCGATGTGAGCCAAGCCCTGCATCATTTGGCGGGGTGGAAAATTGGCGGCGGCGAGGAAGCGGAAATAGCTCGAGCGGTCGGAGTGAGCGTAGAAGAATTGACGCAAGAGATCCTCGTCGGTTTCTTTGAACGGTCGTAGCAGGAGATCACGACCGGTGTGGGTTTGAAACCTTTCTTCCAGCTCGATGGGATAAGCGTGTGCGGTGCTGGTGACCAACAGCTGCTCGTCTTCGAGATAACCGCAGGCCTTGGCGTCGAGCAGGAGCTGCTCGCGAAAATCCGGATGGGCGATGCTGATCAAAGCGATGGCTCGATGGCGAATGCTCTTGCCGTGCAGATGGGCGATGCCGTATTCGGTCACCACATAGTGCACATCGCCACGGGTGGTGACCACGCCCGCTCCCTCGGAAAGACGGGTCACGATGCGCGAAACCTTCCCCTTACACGCCGTCGACGGCAAAGCGATCACCGGTTTGCCTTCGGCGGAACGGGCAGCGCCGCGGACAAAATCCACCTGTCCTCCAATGCCGCTATAGAATTTGTGGCCAATAGAATCAGCGCACACCTGACCCGTGAGGTCGACCTCGAGGGCCGAGTTCACCGCTACCATCCTGTGGTTCTGGGCCACCAGAAAAGGGTCGTTGGTGTATTGGGAAGGCCGAAATTCGATCATCGGATTGTCGTCGACGAAATCGTAAAGGACCCGGCTACCCATCACAAAGCTGGTAACGATCTTCTTGCGGTGCAGGGTTTTACGGCGGTTGTTGACGACTCCAGTCTCGATCAACGACAACAGCCCGTCGGAGAACATTTCTGTGTGGACTCCGAGATCCTTCTTATCCCGAAGATTCGCTAGGACCGCATCGGGAATGGCGCCGATCCCCAGCTGCAGGGTGGAGCCGTCTTCGATCAGCGAAGCCGTATAGCGGCCGATCGCCCCATTCACCGCATTGATCTCGGGTCTCGGCAGCTCGGGAAGGGCCTCGTCGAGCAACACGACAGCGTCGATCTCATCGAGATGGATCAAGCCGTCTCCATGGACCCGAGGCATCTGGAGATTGATCTGAGCCACCACCAGATCCGCTGCCTCCGTCGCCGACTTAACGATGTCCACGGACACCCCATAGCTGCAATAGCCGTGACGATCGGGCGGTGACAGGTGAACCAGCGCCACATCCACCGGCACCGCACCGGTCTTGAACAAGGCCGGGATCTCGGAAAGAAAAATGGGGGTGTAGTCGGCTCGACACTCTTGGACCGCTTGCCGGGCATTGGCGCCAATGAAGAAATTCGAATGACGCACCCTGTCGGCGAATCTGGCTTCGGTGGTCGGGTCGAGACCCAAGGTCAGCAAATGCATGAGCTCGACGTGGTGCAGCTCCGGGGCATAGTCGGCCAAGGCTCGAATCAGCTCCAACGGCACGGCGGCACCGGATCCCACAAATACCCGATGCCCGGGTCGAATCACCTGGATCGCTTCGGCCGCCGAGCGAATCTTGGCGCGATTCTCCTCACTCCAATCCCGGCTCACTGCTTCGGCTTTCATCGCTTTCATCTCTCTCAATAGAGGGGTCAGATGCCTGCAGCTTCTCTCCTCGTCACGTAACGGGCTGAAGCCCAGGAGAGAAGGCCGGTCGCGCTCGCTAGGGCCGGTATCCCGAATAGGGTAAGGCTCTGCTAGGGGCTCGGCGCCTGGCACCCGACGAAGAACCGACCTCTCCTGAAGGTGGATTCTGTCAGAGTCTTGCCGTCCATTCCGAGCGCTTCCCCATAGAACTCGAACGGCTGATTAAGAAACATGGATGCCTCGGCGTCTAAAGGGGCCCGTCCGCAAGCTCAAGGGACGGCAGACCAAGCCAACGTAGACCCGCTTTCGAAGCCGTCGGCGAAGATCGGCGCTGAGTCGAGCAAGAAAGCGTGAAACTGGCCTTCTCGGAGGCCGGATCCTACAATCCGGAATAACCTTCCGGCGAAAACTCACCGGTTTGAGACAAGCCCACTACTTGGCCGGCCTCATTGATACCCAACGCCCGCGAAGATCCGTCACCGATCGCGCCGAGATCCCGAACGACATATTCCGGCTCCCCGGCAGCCGGCGGACCGCACGCCATCAAGAGCAGCAGGCTCCAAAAAATCGTCAATCCTGCTCTTGCCGGCAGGTCTTGTGGGCTGCGTGTAAAGCTAACTCGGGCTTCATGACACATGGGCTCTTCCTCCATCCGTCAAAGTTAGCGCTCTGCTTTCGGCGAAGGCAGGGTTTCCCTGTTTCTGTACCTTGTCTCTCAACCCATCCGCGAAACTTTTGCCACAGCCTGCTAGAACCTTGCCCTTCAATCTGTGACGCAAGCCCTCTGCTGGGAGCGCCGGCTTTTCTGTAGGTTGATCCTAAGTGGACGGAGCCGAGGGACGCAGACGCGAGACTTCCGCCACAGCATGCTCAGCGAGCTGATTTCGAGTGTAGTACTGTTTGCGGGAAGCCGCCTTTGTCGAAGTTACCAGTCGAAGTTGCCAGTCGAAGTTGCCCGGCTTTTTTTTCCTCTCACGCTTTAACGGGCTGTCGCAAAAAGTCTCACCGCGCTGCGAGCGGCAGGCTTGCACCACAGCTTGTTGGAGCGGGGCCCGATGGCCCAGGCGAAGTGATTTGTCCAATCACTTGGGGCACGAAGACAACCCCTTTATATTTTTCAATTGGAGCCTCCAATGCGTCCAACCCACCCCAGCATCATCACCCCAAAAGCTAAACGACGGCCCCGCTTTAGACCACCCAGCGCAGATGGACTGAGTATGAAAACCCTGAGCACCCAAACACTCATTGTCCTGACCTGCACCTTCCTAGTGGCCACCGGCAGCCAGGCAGCCGAACCGGTGATCCGGTCGAAGCAGCAGGCACCCGCAGATCTACAGGCTGTCTTCACCCTCCAGGATGACACCAAGAGCCGAGCCCCTAGTGAAGGGCTCAAGCTGGCACGACGCACCCTCATGCCCAGTGTAGGTATCGACCAGAGCCTTCTGGTGAACAGCTTCCAAAAAGAAAATCCGGGCCTCGCCCTGATGGCCATGGATCGCTTTCCCTCCTCCGCTGAATGGACGGATTGGGCGGCGAACGGATTGAGCTATGTGCAATATGTAGGCCGGAAGCACTGGCTCGTGCAGCTGACCGGCGATGTGCCGGCTCTCTTCAAAACCACAGGGGCGCTTGCATTCATCGAATACCGACCTTCCGACAAGGTGGCCCCGGCCCTCGACGATTTCAGCAAGCATCAGGCGTTCTTCAACTCGGAGCGCTATCTCATCGTCTTGAGTGTCGGCTTGATTCCACAGGCCGACCAGGGCCTGGCGGATCGCTTGCGAAAAGAATTCCACCAATCCGGCGTCGAGCATGTGGACGAATCCGGAGTCCATCGGGTCACTCTGGTCACAGATCCCTCCAATTTGGACCGCCTCATGGCCATGCCTCAGGTCCTTTCCATTGAGCCTGGAGCCTGGGAAATACAAGTTCTTATGGACGGCGTCAGAGCCGTTTCACGGGGCGATAACGTCGTCGGAGGGGACGGCCAGCTGCTCACCGGCAAGAATATTCGGGCTGCGACCAGAGAGACGCTGGGGACGAATGAAGGTGTGGACCACCTGCATGAGGCGTTCATGGAGCATAACGTGCTCGGCGGAATCCCGACCCCGCGGCTGTCCAGCACCGCACTGGCAACGTCGTGTTGGTCCGGCACATCCAGCCACGGAATGATGACCGCCGGCGTCCTTTTGGGGAACGGTTGGTTCAGCGATCTCTACAGTGGTGGCAATTTGGGTTACCGAGGACTCGCCCCCGAGGCCACCTACGAGTGTTACCACCAACCTGGAGCACATGCCCATGTCAGCAGTCATTCCTATGTCACCTCCCATCCCAACGGCACCGTCGTCGGAGCTGAGTCCGCAGAAAAACATCATGCCCATGTGATCGCCCTCGGCAACAGTGGACAAACCGATCCATATAATTGCGGTTTGGGTTATTTCAGCGTTTGCAACCCCCAAAAAAACTTCCTTGGCGTAGGCAACGCCCAGGTCAACGGTGAGATCTACGCGGGCAGCAGTGCCGGCCCCACCGACGACGGTCGAATCAAGCCCGATATTTCCGCCCCAACGGGACAAACCAACGCCACCATCGTGGCGGGTGGTTTCACCGTGGAAGTATCTCGAATCCAAATCATCCGCGGTGGAACGTCTCTCTTCGACTGGAATTTCCTCTATGCAACTGCCGAAGGGTGGGGACAAACCGTGAGTAGCATCGGCCGAAGCGGCGTGGACGTCGTGCCCCTGCACGGCAGGATTCAGATGGAGGTCGAGGAGAAAATCCCAGGACAACCTTGGGGTGGATGGGGAGGCACTCCTGTGGTCGGCACCGAGGTCGACGCCTTCGGCAATCCCCTGAACTTTGTGGGCCAGGAGGGCGATCTGCTGAGAGTGCATTATCGTGCCGATGATCTCGACTACTTCGACATGATTCCGGTTTGGTTCCGGGATCATCCCTATGTCAGCCCTGACTGTTTTGCCGGACCGGACCCCAGTGCCTGCCCTTGGTATAGCCAAAGCTTGCATGGTGGTATCGGCATCGGTGACGGTCAGTGGCGAACCATGGAAGTTCCCATCGGAACCTCTGGGGATTGGGACACAGGAACCCATCTCTTTTGGGACGACGAAGAGACCTGGGCCGACGAGTCGATTCAGTTTCTCGGATTCCGATTTAAGAGCAACCAGAAACAACCCGCCCCGAGCTATCCTCAGTATTACAACGGTGGCAGCGGAGGCACCTCGGGCGCTTCTCCAGTGTTGGGCGGCGCCTACGCGTTGGCGATGGAGAATCTCACTCGGTTGTACAGAAATGTGGACCTGGATCAAAGACTTTATCCGTCGGTCTACTATGCCGGGTCTTCCCCATCCTTCGTCACCGGCATGCCTCTCAACTCCACCTGGAAAGCCCTCTTCGTACACACCGCCGACGATATGATCCGCACCTTCGCGGGTCCAGAAACTCCGCCGAACCCTGATACCGGGGTGCCGAATGTCTACCATGCAGGCCCTGACTATACGACCGGCTACGGTTTGGTCGACATCCAGAGCGCCATCGATCTCATGAACATGAAAGCCGACGCAGAGCCTCTTTTTGAGGTGATCGAGTTCGAATTGCAGGAGAACGATTGGCACACCTACGATCTACCGGTTTCCGATGCTTTCGTAGCCGGTGATCTAGGTCTAAAAGTCACCTTGGTCTGGGACGATTCGCCGACCCAAAACAGTCTGGTGAATAATCTGAGCCTGATCTTGCAAGCACCCGACGGCACGAAATACTACCCTTGGTCCCTCGACGTCCCCGCGTTGCCGGTGACAGCGGCAGGCATCGTGCCGGCTCAGCGAAACCAACCCAATGACCGCGACAACATCGAGCAGGTGCTAGTGGACGACGTGGCAAAGAGCGACAGCGGAACCTGGCAAATCCATGTGACCGAAAGCGGTATGGGAGATCCACTCTTCGATCAGAAATATTCTCTGGTCGTCAGCCCCTGGAATGTTGAGAACCAGTGCCACACTTGCGACTGAGTCGAGTCTGAGTCTTAGCAGGCTGTTAGAACAGTATGGAAAAGCGAGGCAGCCCCAAAGGTGGGTTGCCTCGCTTTTTTCAGGTAGCAGGCCCCCATCACTTTTGGATCCACTGCAGCACCCCAGATGGCCAAAAAGTAGTGCAAAAGACCCGGCGATGAGCCAAGCTTAGCTGCCCGCGGAGGCAGGGCCGAGTTGACCTGAGGCAGTAGGCATTCAACAATCATCCACCCGGCCGAAGCGACTGCGCCTTCTGCTGCACGAGCACCGATGACCCCATAGACCTCGAGGCCACTGTGAAGACTCTGATCGCCCAGCTCACCTCCGTCACCAGCAGCCGCCGCGGCGAGCACAACCTGCGCTCGCTCGCTCGCTTTTTCATGGTCTTGGGGGTGATAATCACTGTTTATTCGGTGATTTTTCACATTCTGATGCTGCGGGAAGGGCAAGAGCATTCTTGGCTGACCGGTTTTTATTGGACGCTCACGGTGATGTCGACTCTGGGATTCGGTGACATCACTTTTCACACGGATATCGGCCGGCTATTTTCCATCGTGGTTCTGCTGTCTGGAACCGTTTTTCTGTTGATTCTGCTGCCGTTTACTTTCATTGAATTTTTCTACATCCCGTGGATCGATAGCCAAGCCTCGTCGCGAGCTCCTCGCAGCCTGCCCGAGAACACCAGCGGGCACGTCTTATTGACCCATCTCGGCGCCATCACAGACTCGTTGATCCACCGTCTCGAGCAATATAACTATCAATACGCCTTGGTGGTGCCGGAGGTCGAGGAGGCCCTCCGCCTTTACGACCTGGGCTTGAATGTGGTCGTCGGCGACCTGGACGACCCCGTGGCATGGACTCAAATGCGAGTCCAGCAGGCAGCTCTGGTGGCGACCACGGCCTCGGACATCACCAATACCAACGTAGTCTTCACCGTCCGTGGATTGGCGGAAAACCTACCGATCATCGCTTCCGCCAAGGACGAAGCATCGGTGGACATTCTCAAATTGGCCGGCAGCACCGATGTGATGCGGCTCGAGGAGATGATCGGCCGCAGCTTTGCCCGAAGAACGGTGGGTGGAGATGCCATGTCCCACGTGATCGGCGAGTTCGGGGAGCTGCTGATCGCGGAAGCCGGAACCCACGGTACGCCGATCGTCGGTCAGACCCTACGGGAAAGCAAATTGCGCGAGCGGCTGGGAGTGACGGTGGTCGGCATTTGGGAGCGGGGACGCTTCCAGGCCGCCCAACCGGAGACCATCATTCACGATCGCACCATCCTCCTCTTGGCCGGCACGAAAGAGAGCCTAGCCCGTTACGACGAACTCTTTTGTATCTACAACGTCTCCACGGCCCCCGTGCTGATTTTGGGCGGCGGTCGTGTGGGTCGGGCCACGGCACGCGCCATGGCAGAAAAGGATATGGATTATCGAGTGGTGGAGATGCTGCCGGAACGGGTGCAGAACCCCGAAAAGTACGTGATCGGCAATGCCGCCGACTTGGCAGTGCTGGAAGAAGCAGGAATTCGCGAAACCTCAACCGCGATCATCACCCCCAGAGATGACGAACTCAACGTCTACCTGACCATCTATTGCCGACAGCTGCGACCGGATATTCAAATCCTCAGCCGAGCGACCCAAGAGCGCAATGTCCCGACCCTGCACCGAGCCGGCGCCGACAGCGTACTTTCTTACGCCTCCATGGGCGTCAACGCGGTCATGAACCTTTTGCACCACACCAAAATCCTGATGGTCGCCGAGGGCCTCTACCTCTTCGAGCAACGAGTCCCCACGGAGCTGGCGGGCCGACTGATCGCCGAGTGTGCGATCCGCGAGAAGACCGGCTGCAGCGTGGTTGCCGTGCGCAGAGATCACGGCTTGGAGCCGATTTCGAATCCGAATGAGCCCCTTGAGCAAGACACGGAAATGGTGCTGGTCGGCACCTCCGAGGCGCAGCAAAAATTTCTCGCTGCTTTTGGTAGCTAATAGGCTGGCTACGGTTTCCCAAGGAGCGCGCCAATTGCGTGAAAACGCTAGCCGGCCATTGCGCTTCTCGCCCAACTTGGGACTTGGACCTAATTGCTGCTACACTTTCCTCTTATAGATATTCCGCTAGCAACTAAGCACGCCTCCTATGTGCTGGGAGTGTCATTCATCGGTGATGATCCGATCGAATCGGCAGCTTTCGGCTCTATTCACTGGTGCATTCATGAGTTACCGAATTCTCTTAGTTCGAGTTGGAGAGGTTTGGGGACGAGAGACCGAAGAAGTTCTACGCTCGTCCGTGGAACGGGATGGAGCTTGCAAAGTGGTTCATGCGACAAGTGGAGAAGAAGCCGTCTCCATAGCTTCTGTGGATCCAGTCGATCTCGTCATCGCGGAGATGGTGTTGAGCAGACCCGGTATTTCTGGAGCCTACACTCTAATCCGCGTCCGCGAGCTGTGTCCGGATTGCCGCTCGATTCTGGTCTCCGATCATGACTATGTAGCGAGCTTGTTGACACAAGTAGCTGATGTCTTCTTGGTTCGATCACCAAAGCCTTCCACCTCAGCCTTAGGGCTCCGCCTTACGAGCATCACCAACGATCTGCTCTCAGGCCGTCGCCCCAGGGCGACCAACCCAGAAGTTGCGCCCACCAATTCCCAGCTATCCACCATCGTTGAAGCCGGCAAGCCCACGGAGTCGTCACCTAAACATCTCGTAGCTGGGAAATATCGATTAGGGGCGAAGCTGGGGCAAGGCGGAATGGGAATGGTTTTTCAAGCCGAAGATATTTTCATACAACGCCCAGTCGCCATCAAGCTTCTACGCGTGCAATCGTCCTCAAGAAAGGCCGAGGAACTCCAACGAAGAATGCATCGTGAGGTGATGATTGCGGGCCGCTTGACACATCCCCATATTGTTACTGTTCACGATGCGGGATTCGACGGAGTCGACATTTACTTGGTGATGGCCCTCGTTGAAGGACGTACCTTGCGTCATCATATCGCCAACCGCGGCAGTCTGCCCGTAGAGGAATCGATCGAAGTCGCATTGCAAATCCTTGAAGCGTTGGCCTACGCGCATAGCAAAGGCGTAGTCCACAGAGACCTCAAACCTTCGAACGTCTTGATGACCAGGGACGGAAACGCGAAAGTTGCCGATTTCGGCCTCGCCAAGATCCGTTCCCTTGCGGCTGAGGGTGCCGACGACCCGCCGAGTGCTGTGCTCAAAGATCTGACTGCCGAAGGCGTGGTTCTCGGAACGTTTGGTTATATGGCTCCGGAGCAGATGCTCAGTTGGGAGTCGGATCCCAGGTCGGACCTCTACTCTCTAGGGGCGATTTTCTTCGAGATGGTGCACGGTCGGCCCCTGGCTCAAGCCGTTTCACCCATAAGGATGGCTAGGTATTTGCAGCTCGGGCAAACCATACCGTCGATTCCCGAGCTGAGTGATCAGTCTAAGATTAGTCAGCTCTTGGAACGGGCGATCGCGCTTCGTCCCGATGATCGCTATCAAGACAGCAAGTCTTTCGCAGACGATTTGAGGGCGTTAGTTTCCTAGTGGACCGGTTACCTGCAAGTCTCGCGATGGCCCTACTCCTGCTGATGCTGAGCAGCTGTGAGGGCAGCACTCTCCGAGCACCACAACGTTGGGAGCCGGTATTTCCGACCTTCGCTGCCCCGGTCCACCAATTACTTCGCGACCCGACCGATCCGCGCAGGATCTATGCCGCCTGCGGGCGGCAATCGATTACTCGAACCGAGCACTTCGGCGGCGTCTTGCGAAGCACCGATCGGGGAGAGCGATGGGTCCAAGCGAGTCGTGGAATTCCTACTACTGCGGAAGTTTGGAGCCTGGCCTTCGCACCTTCGGAGCTTCTCAGCACCGGCCAAACGCCAGACAAGCCCGCTGAAAAAGTTCCTATACTTTTGGCTGGAACCCATGGCGCCGGACTCTATGCTTCAACTTCGGATGGGTCACGTTGGCTTCCTTGGGGTCGGACGGACGACACGGTGGATTGGGAACGACTGACCCTACAAACGATCCTCGTGCTGCCAGGTGATCCCGTGGGCGTTGCCGTCGGAACCAAAGGGCGCGGGGTTCTGGTGACTGAAGACCATGGTCAAACCTGGGAGCATCGCAATCAAGGATTGCTCAACCTCACGATCCAAGGGTTGACGGTAGACGGCGAAGGAAACCTGCTCGCGAGCACTTGGTACGGTGGTGTATATCGTAGCAATGACCGGGGTCTGAGTTGGTCGCCGCTCAATCCGGCTTACGAGAGAATAGCGGTTTCCAGTCTTACCGCGGACGGCAACGTGCTGTGGGTCGGCCTCCAGAATGGTGGACTATACGCCGTGACCTCGGGGGTAGAGGGTGGCCCATACACCTTCGAGAGCCAGGGTAGCTCGCTATTGGATGGGGTGGGAATCCTCTCTATTGGTGCCGGCGCGGGTCGAGTTGTGGTCGGTACCAGTGGCCACGGAGTCGCCATAGGACGCCGAGGCGGCCGCTTTGTCGCGGTCACGGAAGGTCTAAAAAACAAGACTGTTTCCGCGGTCTTGCTGGCTCCAGATAAGCCGGACGAGGTGATTCTGGGTACTTGGGGAGGACTGTACCGAAGTGTTCCCGCACACCCCTTGTGGATCCCAGCGGTTGCCTTAGCCCTGTTGGCGAGTCTGATCTTGGTTTCGGCTCTTCTGGTTTGGCGCCGATCGGTGCCCGCGCTGGCCCGGGATTTCTATTGGCGGCTTGAAAGCCAAACGGCCTCTGAGGTGTCATCCTATTGGGTCCGGGAACTCTACCGGCTTCCAAGGGATCGAGCACCTGCCATTCTAGAGAACATGGCGGTTTACATGGCTCGGAACAATTACAGCGTGATGGGGGTGGGCTCGGAGTTCATCGCTGGAACAGCGAAGGTACTGCAAGCTTTGAGGGGCCCCAACGATCATACGGATTCGGAGTATCGGCAAAATCTTGCCGCGGCCCTGATACAACGCTCTAGAATTTTCGGCGACCTAACGAAGCGTCTAGAGAACCGTCCTCAAGGTCGTGCTATCGCAGTGGGTACGGGTTGTATGGAGCTTCAGGACGCTCTTTTTGCGCACTTCTTGTTGGCTGAAAGCCTCGGCCATGTAGCTGCTCTAAGAACGGATCTCTTGAAAGCGGAAGCATTGGCCGTGGACCCCAGCTTGGCTTCTTGGGTCCAGCCGGAAATGAGCGCGGCCTTTCACCCGATTCTCGATGTGATCGACCAGCTCAGTCGTCTTCCAAGCGCAGAGGACCGGGCCCTTTTCGTCGGCCAAGCCTTGAGCCTGACCCTCTCTGCCCTTGACGATACCGAGCGCCGGCTAAGAGAGAATCCAACGATTCGGCTTGAAATCGGCCAGGCTGTTTTTGAGAGCCTGCGCGAGCTGTTGGCCACCGCCCTTCAAGACATCCACCAACGCGCCGAGCTGAAGGTAACCCTGCGCTCCAAGGTCCTGACCACTCAGCGAGAGGCGGTCATCGTGCTCGAGCTTGAGAATGTCGGCCAAGGGCATGCTCGTAATGTTGCGGTGGAGCTCCAGCCAGGCAAGGGATTCCATTCCTTACGCCGCCGTCGTGAGGTCAAGAGCCTCCTGAGGAACCAATCAGCTCGCCTTGAATTCTTGGTGGAGCCACGGGTTTCCGATCGTGTTCGTCTCAGATTTCACCTTTTCTACGACGATCTCGAACGCCAAGGTCAGCGCAGCGAGTTTGCCGACTTGGTGGAATTCCGGCAAAGCGGTCAAAATCGTACGTTCCGTCCCCTACGTCCGAATCCCTATGTGGTCGGACGCCCCCTCTTGCAATCCGACGTCTTCCTTGGCCGAGAAGATGTTTTCGCCCGCCTCGAATCTAGCCTCAAAGGCACTCACCAAGATAATGTCGTGGTGTTGATCGGCGCCCGGAGAATGGGCAAAACGTCAATCCTACGACGTCTCCATGCCCACCTGGAACAGGACTACGTGGCGATTCTGATCGATCTTCAAGGAATGATCGGCTCGGGGGAAACCGCTTTCTTTCGCGAGCTGGCGTCCACCATTTGCGACGAGCTCGAAGAACTCGGCATCGCGGTGCCCGAACCCCCGCCACAGGCTTTCCAAGACGATCCAGGAAGCACCTTCCGCCGGGAATTTCTTAAAAGAGTGCGCGGTGCCCTCGCCTCGCGTCGATTGTTGCTCATGTTCGACGAGTTTGAAGTGCTGGAAACTCGGATTCGGAAAGGTGACCTGGAGCCGAGAATTCTCCCCTACTTTCGGAGCTTGATGCAGCATGAGAAACACGTCAGCTTCATTTTTGCGGGCACCCATCGCCTCGACGAGCTCACCCACGATTATTGGGGAGCCCTATTCAACCTAGCCATTTACTTGGATGTGGGGCACCTGCCGGAGGAAGAAGCAAAACGGCTGTTTACGCTTCCGACCCAGGAGACGTTTGACATAGACCCGCTGGCCTTGGACAAGGTGTATCAGCTGACTGGCGGACATCCCCACTTTAGTCAGCTACTGGCCCGAGAGTTAGTCGAATATCGAAATCAGCAAAAACTTTCCTATATGACGATTCAAGACGTCAACGCAGTTGCTGATCGGGTCGTGGACAAGGGCCAATTACATATCAGTTATTTGTGGGAAGAAGGCTCCCGCAGCGATCAGCTGTTGCTGCTCGCTACGAAAGAACTCTTAGACCGCAAAGGTATGGCGACGCTCGCCGCAGTCGATCAATATCTGAGCCGGCACCGTATCGGAAACGCCGACCCAGCGCGGTCTCTGAGTCGGATGCTTCGCCGCCAAATTCTCTCAGACAACGCGGGGCTGTTGTCGTTTCGCATGGATTTGCTGAAATTGTGGCTCGACCGCCACCATAACTTGGAATCATTCCTACTCTCCAAGAACCGCGACTCGGAGGCCTGAGATGCGGAATCCTTTCTATCATCGTCAGGGGATCGTCGACGCCCGTCACTTCTACGGCCGCGGTGCCTTGGTGCGGAGCTTGTTCGAGATGATCGACAGTGGTCAGAGCTGCGCCGTGGTCGGCGAGCGTCGCATTGGCAAGAGCTCTCTTCTTGCCCATCTTGCAGACTCGAGGATCCAGTCGGCTCATCAGCTCGATCCACAGAAAACGCTGTCCGCCGTTCTCGACTTTTTGGCATTGCACACCTGCTCGCCATCCGAGCTCTGGCTAGAAATCGTAGAGAGCCTGGAGCCGTCTGCTGAATCCGGCGAAGCTCAGAAAATCTTGGAACTTACGGCTGAGCATTCGGACCTGACCTTTAATACTTTTCGTCGGGCCTTGCGCAAGCTGAAAAGGAAAGGATTCCGGGTCGTGCTGTTGTGCGACGAATTCGAGCTAGCTGTTCAGAATCCTCAATTCGATGCCAGATTCTTCGGAGCTCTGCGCAGCCTAGCCGGTAGCGAAGGAGTGGTTTTCGTCACCGCCAGCCGACTGAGTCTGCTGGAACTCGGTCAGTATCGTGAGGCGGAAGTACGAGAAAAAGTGCTAGGCTCCCCGTTTTTCAATATCTTCGCCGAATTTACGGTCGGCCCGTTCAAGGACTACGAGGTCGCCGAGATGCTTTGCGGATCCCTAGAGGAAACGCAGATTCGCTTGGATCGAGAGGAAGTGGCTTTTCTGAGCCGCATTGCGGGCCGACATCCGTATTGTTTACAGCTGGCAGCCTACCATCTCTACAAGGAGCTTCAACATGCGGGCCTCGGACGGCCCGGCTCGAGACGTGGTGGTAACTTGCCTTCCGAAGAAATCAACGCCCGGATTCGAAAATGCCGCTCTGAGGTTAAAGAGCAAGTCGGACGTGAGCTGGCTAAAATCTTTCGCAATCAATGGCAACACAGCGACGACGCGGAGCGTAGGGCTCTCGCCACCCTGGCCATGAGCGAGCAAGAATATCCAGAGGGCCGGGCGCCTAGCCCAGGATCTCTCGACGGTCGAACGCTAGTGCGTTTGGAAACGCGGGGTTTGGTCAAAGAAGTCAGGCCGCCGGCCTCCGGGCCTTCCGGCAACTATCGGGACACCACCCAGAGCAGTCGTCGGTTCTTGTTATTCTCCGAGCTGCTGAGCCAATGGGTTACCCAGCAGGTCACCTTGCCGCCCGATAAACTCGTCAGCCTTAAGGTTGAAGGCTCCCCTCCCCCGCCGACGAAGACACTCTCCTCTGTTGCCGAGGCGGCTGTGCCCCAGCGCTATCACGTGCTCGAAGAGATCGGCCGTGGCGGCGCGGGGACCGTATTTAAGGCTTGGGACGATCGTTTAGAGCGATTGGTGGCGGTTAAAGTGCTCGATCGTAGAATCCGAGATTCACCTGAGCGCCTTCAACCTCTATTGGTGGAAGCAAGGACTTGCGCCGCCTTACACCACCCTCACATCGTCACCGTTTTCGATATCGACACACAAAGCGGTTTCTTGGTGCAAGAATTCTTGGCCGGTGGCTCACTGCGGGATCTTTTGGAGATGATGCCGATCCTGCCACTTGCCGATGTACTCTCCTTGGCCGAATACATGGGCGCTGCCCTGAGCGCCGCCCACCGAGCCGGCGTGGTGCACCGTGACCTCAAACCTGAAAACGTATTGCTGGCGGCCCGGCCGCCGCTACGGGCTTCCAATCCGGGGCTCTCGGTGCTGCCCCTTGCCAAGTTGGCGGATTTCGGCACCGCCCTGAGATTCAGCGATTTAAGCCAATTGGGCGAACGTCGGGCGGTAGCCGGCACCTTGGCCTACATGGCACCGGAGCAGCTGGCCGGCGAGGAGACCGGGCCTGCTGCCGACTTTTTTGCCCTCGGTATGGTTTTGCACGAATCACGTTACGGAGAGCTGCCGACCGAGGGCGTTCAGGGCCGGTCGCCCAAGGATGCGTTGGACGAAATCATGCTTCGCTGTTTGATGCCGGATCCGAAACAGCGTTTCCCCACCGGCGATCAATTGCTCGCCGCCGTCCGCCGCGCGCGACCCCTAAAAGCCTGAGGAGGATCTGGTGAAGACACCGTCAAAAACCACCTTCCGATCTATCCAGTGGCTCGCTCTGGGTGGGTTAGCTCTTACGCTCGCCGGCTGTGGCGCCGCACCCGATCGTGAGCCGCGGGTCTTCCGCTACCATTTCGAACGAACTCCGGTGACCCTCGATCCGGCGCTTTCTGGTGACACCTCTTCGAGCGGCGTGATCGACCGCCTCTTCGACGGTTTGATGAAGCTCGATCGATCGACGGACCAGCCAGCATTGGCTTTGGCGGAATCGTATTCCGTGTCCGAAGATGGGCTCGTTTACACCTTTCAGCTTGTGCCCGGAGCCCACTTCCACAACGGTCGGTCGATCCGGGCCTCCGACTTCAAAAAATCCTGGCAACGATTGTTGGTGCCTGGCCGCAACTCGCCCAACGCCCGGCTTTTCGAGCTGATCGAAGGCGCCGAGGCGTTTCGAACCGGCCAAGCTGAGACGGTGGCGGGTATCGAGGTCGAGGATCCCTATTTGCTCCGGTTACGTCTCCGCCAGCCGTTCCCTCCCTTCCTCTATCATCTGACCGCTCCTGGGGCGTCGGTCGTGCCCCTGGAGGAAGTCCAACGATTGGGCGATGAGTTCGGGCGCCGGCCCGTAGGTTCCGGGCCTTTCCAATTTCATAGCTGGGAAAAAGATCAGGTGATCCTAGATGCCTTTGAAGATCATTTACGGCCTCCTCAGATCTCGCGCCTAATCTATAAGATTGCCGATGCCGTCGAAGCTCTGAGGCTGTATCAGGCCAACGAGCTGGATCTGGTGACCGCAATTCCCAGCGGCACTGAGGCAAACCTGCGCCAAACCTTTTCAGCCGGCGTGAGAGCTTTTGCGTCAACTTTTTGGTGGGGTTTCTGCTTCCGTTGCGATCGAGAGCCCTTTACCGATGCACGGGTGCGTCGAGCTTTCGCCAGGGCGGTCGATCGAGACGCTCTCGTCCGCCAGCTGGGTACCTCGCGGCATATAGCCTCAGCGGGATTTATCCCCCAAGGCATTCCCGGACACCAAGCCGAGACTCTGATCCGCGGCGTGGATCTCAAGATCGCTCGACAGCTACTCCGAGACGCGGGATTCCCTGAAGGTCTTGGATTCCCCGAGTTGATTTATTCTTTCAGAGAAAACAGTGAATTTGGAGACATGACCGCCAGCTCCATAACCGAAGGGCTGTCCGATTTGGGCATCCGACTAGGCCGAAAACCCCTAGGTTGGGAGCGCTTTTTGGAAAGTCAAAGAGGTGGCCTTCTGGCTTTATTCTCTTGGCGTTGGGGTGGTGAATATCCAGACCCAGAACCCTATTTGCGACCGCTTTTTCACAGCCGAGGATCCTCCAACCTCACTGCATATGGCAATCCAGAAGTCGACCGCCTGCTCGACGAGGCCCAAGTAGAACGTGACCCCGCTCGGCGTCTTGAGCTTTATCGCCAGACAGAACAGTTGATTATCGAAGATGCTCCATGCGTGGGCCTTTTCCAGCGAAGCGAGATGGTGCTTCTTCGGCCCGGCTGGCAGGGCATACCGGTGGGGTTTGACCGCGATTATTTTGAAATCGAACTCGCCCGCTGGGCGGGAGATTGATGGTGATCAAGAAACTCAGGTCGCCAAGAGCATGTTTATGGCCTTTGATTTTGGTTTCGTTGGCTTGCGAAGCTCCCGAAGCCGAACCGTTGACCTTTCGTTACCATCTTGAGGCCTCACCTTCGAGCCTCGATCCTGCTCGGGTGAACGATACTTATTCACTGGGCGTGGCCGACCGCCTTTTCGACAGTCTGATGCGTCTCGATCCCATCCAAGGCCTGCCCGAGCTCGAGATGGCCGCCTCCTATTCGGTGTCGACGGATGGTCGCGTCTACGAATTTCGAATTCGGTCAGATGCCCGATTCCACAACGAAAGGCCCGTCGAGGCTGCCGACTTCAAGTATTCCTGGCAACGCCTGTTGGATCCAGCGGCCCCGTCACCGAGGGCCTGGCTCTTGGAGAGAGTCATCGGAGCTGAGGCCTTCCAGTCCGGTCAAGCCGAGACGGTCTCAGGAATTGAGGTTGTTGCCCCCAACATTCTAAGAGTTCATCTCACACAGCCCCATGAGTTCTTCCTGAGCTATTTGGCGAGCCCTGCTGCCACCGCGGTACCAAGGGAGGAAGTCGAGCGTTTGGGAGAAAGCTTTGGGCAACAACCCATGGGCTCCGGCCCATATCAATTCTGGGAGTGGGTGCCTGGCTTGCGCATTGAGCTAGCCGCTTTCGACTCCCACGGGATACACAAACCACAGGCCAGGCGTTTGATCTATGAAGTCGTGCCCGAAGCATCCAAGGCCCTCGAGATGTATTTTGAAGATCGCCTCGACTTGGTGACAAGCCTGCCCAACCGCAGCTTTCGCCGGTTGCAAACAGAGTATCCGGCAGAGGTGCGAGTGTTGCCGATCCCAAATTGGAGCGGATTCTGTTTCCGCACGGATCGGCCACCCTTCGACGACTTCCGGATCCGCCGGGCACTGGCGCTGGCCGTGGATCGTGAACACTTAGTCTGTGAGCTGGGAGAAGGAGAGAACATTGCTGGATTTGGGCTCTTGCCCCAGGGCATTCCAGGACACGATCCGGCAAATTTAGGTCGTGGCTACGATCTGGCGCAATCGAAGGCCCTGCTCGCAGAGGCGGGTTATCCAGACGGCGCCGAAATTCCGGCGGTGACCTACGCCATGAGGTCCGCCGACCATTCCAAGACACTGGCGGAGGCCCTGGTGTCGAGCTGGGCGGAACTCGACATCAGCACCGAATACCGAATGATGGACCTTGCATCCCTGCTTCGAGACGCGAAGCTCGGTCAATGGGATCTATTCCATCGCGGCTGGATTAGCAGCATTCCCGATCCCGAACTCTTCCTCCGCCCCCTCTTTCACAGCCAGGGAAAGGCCAATTATTCCGCTTATGCCAATCCGGAAGTAGATCGCCTGCTAGATGCGGCGCACTCCGAACTCGACCCGACGGCTCGCCTAGAACTCTACAGCCAAGCCGAAGCGATCGTCATTGCCGAGGCGCCATGTGTAGCCCTCTATCACGGCAATGAGGTGATTCTGCTTTCTGCCCGCTGGCGAGATATTCCTCTCGGCCTGAGCTTGCCGGGTTTGGAGATCGAACGTGCTCGGTATGTGGAGGAAGGTATGTGAGCCGGCCACCGCTCAAGGTTCCGGTGTCGGTCGTAGGAGCCGGCCTCGGCCTAGCGGCCATCTGCGGATGGATGCTCTTGCGCACCGCTCCCGCGCCCAAGGCTGCCCTATTCGGAGCGTTGGCGATCGGAGTAAGTACCCTGGGGCTGGTGATCGCCCACCTAACGTGGCAACGCTCAGTGCCCAAGGAAGCCGTCCGGCTTCTCGGCCGGCTTCGAAGAGTGCCCGTACCGGCTGTCCCCGCCTTCCTCGATCGGGAGCTGGCGCCGCTCACCCCCGACCGCATCGCGGCGGTGGTTCGCCACCTGGCGTTGTATTTTTTGCTAACTCGGGATGAGTGGTTTGAGGCATTTGCTGAGAGCCTAGAGGCGAGTGCTAGTCTTTTCGACGGCATCGACAACTTCGATCGACAGGCGCGTCAGACGAATGCCGCTGCCATGGAGCGATACGTGGCGGCGCAGCAAAGCCTCTTGAGCCTAGCCGTCAGTCGCGGGTACCGTAGGACAAGTGTCGTGATCGAAGCCACGTTGACCCAAGGCCGTCTATTCGCGGCCTTGCTCCACTGTGAAAGCTACAGTCACTTCGGATCCTTACGCGCTCGGCTTTCTGCGCTGATTCAGGCCGTCGAAGAGGCCCCTGAAATCGCCTTTCTGCAGGTGGAGCTGCTGCGCGATCTAGATGAGATCCTCGAGCGGCTTGATCCTTTGAGCCGATTACCCAATCCAGAGGACCGAGTTTCGGTGCTCAGCCAGGTTCTGACTCAGGTGTTGAGGGCCCAAGATCGGTTGACCCAACGATGCGCGGGCAAGTCGACCTATCTCTTTCGATTGGGTGGCATCGTGCTCGAATCGATGCGTCAGCTTTTCACGTCGGGTCTCGAACAGATCCAGCGACGGGCGAGTTTGATGCTCGAGCTCCGTTCCAAGGTCATTGCTACCCGACGCGAGGCGTTGGTCGTGCTCATCATCAAGAATGTGGGCTATGGGAAGGCCCGAGATGTGGTGATTGAACTGGTGCCTTCAGATGCCAAATTCCGTTCGCTGCGGCGCCAGAAGACTCTTAAGAGGCTTGCTCGCGGTCAGGCCGAGCGGGTTGAATTCTTGATCGAACCCTTGGTGTCGGACTCAGTTCGCCTCAAATTCGATGTGTCTTACGATGATCTAGAAAACCTGGGCAATCAGCGCCGATTCTTCGAGACCGTGGAGTTTCGACAAATCGTCGGGAACCGAGCATTCCATCCCCTGAGGCCGAACCCCTACATTGTTGGACGTCCCCTATCCGCCGACGATCCCTTCTATGGTCGAGACGACGTTTTCGCCCGACTCGAGTCGAGTCTCAGAGGCGCTCACCAAGACAACGTCATCGTGTTGATCGGACCGCGTCGCATGGGAAAAACCTCCATCCTTCGACGACTCCACCGTTATCTTGGTGAGGACTATGTGCCTGTTCTGATTGATCTTCAAGGAATCATCGGCTCCGGCGAAGTATCGTTCTTCAGCGAGTTGGTGGCCGACATTCGGGACGAGCTTGAAGAGCAAGGCATAGAGGTGAAAGAGCCGCCCATGGACGTGTTCATAAACGACCCGGGATACGCGTTCCGAAGAGTTTTCCTAAAGAGTGTGCAGCGAGCTGTCGAGGAGCGTCGGTTGCTCTTGATGTTTGACGAGCTCGAGGTGCTCGAAGAGCGAATATGCAATGGAGATCTAAAACCCGAGATCTTGCCGTACTTTCGTAGCTTGATGCAGCATGAAAAGAATATCAGCTTCGTATTTGCCGGAACTCATCGTCTGGACGAGCTGACCTGGGACTATTGGGGCGTGTTGTTCAACCTGGCAATTTATCTCGAAGTCGGACATTTATCGGAAGAAGAGCTAAAGTCCCTTCTAGAAGAACCCACCAGTGACTCTTTCACCATTGATCCTCTCGCCCTCGACAAATTGTGGCAGCTTACCAACGGCCATCCCTACTTCAGCCAGTTGATGGCTCGTCAGTTGGTGGATTTCCGAAATCACCAACAGCTGACCTGGATCACGGCCCAAGATGTCAACGCGGTGGCCAACCAGGTGGTCGTCAAAGGACGCTTGCATATGAGTTATCTGTTTGAAGGAGTCAGTCAAACTGAGAGGATGCTCGTATTCGCTGTCGAGGAGCTGCATCGATCTAAAGGCCTGGCTACATTAGCCGGTGCCCGACGACATCTGGAAGACCAAGGATACGAGTCCGGCGATATGTCGGCTTCGTTGAAGCAGCTAGTCCGCAAGAATATTCTTGCGGAAAACGGCGGCATGTTGACGTTCCGCATGGAATTGCTCAGGTTATGGCTAGTGCTCTATGAGAATCTGACGTCATTTCTTCGAGTAGAGATTAGGTAGAAAATCTTGAGTCATTCCAGTCCGAGCGCAGTCATGCGTCGACGCAGGCCCTTGCGGGAGACCTCGAGCTCAGCGGCCATAGCATCCAAATTCCCCTTGTGGTCTTCGATGCATTTCTCTATCTCCTCACGGCTCAGATCCTTGGCTTTTCGAATCTGGGAAGATTTTTCGATCAGGGCGTAGAGCGAGGTCCGCGAAACTCGAAGCACTGCGGCCGTGGGTTGGATTCGAAAAGAATGGGACCGTAGGGCGGCGAGCAACTCGTCTTCACTGACCTCGTTCGGTGATCGATAGGCCCTTGCTCCCTTTTTTTCACCTTCCGATTCGGCCGCTCCCAAGGTGGGTGCGACCATCGGTGCCGAGTCTCCTCTGCCTACCTCAAAAATCTCGACGGGCTCTTCTTCCTCGTCTATTCGGTAAAGACCATGGGAGAGCCAACGGATCCCGGGGGCAGCCAAGGGACCGGCATCCGCGGGTCCATGAGGTATCATTTCGTAGGCGGCGCGGGTCAACAATATCTGTCCGCCAACCGCCAGGGACGTTAACCCTTCCATTCGCATCTTGGGCAGTTCTTCCACTTCGATCGCCTTGGCTCCCAAGGCCACCTCGGCGGCACTGTTGTGCCGAACCCACATTTCACTGAAATGAATCCCAATACGAGCGGCGAACTCACTCGAGTCATCGGCGAGCTGTGTTAAAAAATCTTGGTAATCCAATGCATAGGCAACGGCGTCAGCGGGTCGATTGAAGTGAAATAAGAAACCCAAGTGTTTCTCGATTTCATAACCGGAATGCACTTCCAAGAGTCTTCGTGCCTCTTGATCATGGCGCAATAACATCTGTCGTGTGAGCGGATGGGGGGCGATCCTCTCAATCAACAACAGAGCACCGAAAACGGGCTGATCTTTTGCAGCTACTGCCTTCGGTGGTTCTTCGGGTGTCGAGATGGCAACCCGCGCCCCGATCTCTGTTTCTTGGATATCATCAGATAATAAAGCTTCAATTTGCGGTGTGATCTTTAAGTGTTGGGCGCCCTGATTGGCAAAGACTAGTTGGCGAACCACGTTGCGCAACTGCCGCACATTACCCGGCCAAGTGTATCTTGTGAGCCGTGCAACCACGCCCGCTGACAACAACGGGTTACCTTGCCCTTCTAGACGCCGGCCTTGCCCCAGTGCCTCGAACTCCATCCCGAGGAAATGGGTCAGAAGGCGTCCGATGTCCTCTCGACGGTCGCGAAGAGGCGGCAAGCGAATCTCATAACCACCCAATCGGTGGAGCAAGGGCGCTCGGAATCGCCCCTCCTCAATGGATCTCTCCAGCTGTGCATCGGTGGCGGCGACGATACGGACATCCACCTTTTGTGTTTTGTCCGACCCCACGGGCTGAATTTCGGAGGTTTCGAGAGCGCGCAAAAGCATCGCTTGGACTTCGGGCGGAGTCTCGCCGATCTCATCAAGAAAGAAGGTCCCGTTCTGAGCCTTGGCAAAGTGACCCTTGCGGTTTCGGTCAGCCCCCGTGAACGCGCCCTGAACCGCCCCGAACAGCTCAGCAGCTGCCAAGGCAGGTGGCAAGGCTCCCATATTAACGGCGACGAAGGGCCCTGATCGTCGAGCCGAAGCCCGGTGAATGCCGTTGGCGACCAGCTCCTTACCGGTTCCTGTCTCGCCTCGCACGAGCACTGGAACGTCGAGATCGGCCACCGTCTCAATCTGTCGTCGGACGGCGACCATGTCCTGGCTTTCGCCCACCAAGCCGAATCGACCCACACGGTTCGGCGGTTCCGGATCCAGCAAATGTAATAGCAGGGCAACACGGCCCGACAACACCAAGACCACGCCTCTTTCGAGCTCGTTGAGTGAAACTACGCGCTCGCCCTGGACAGGAATACCTTCAACTTCCAGCTTCGTCCGTGTGTTCCCCGCATCCAGTCGAACAGCACCGGCTTCGGCTCCCGAGAGACGAATTGCGGCACGGCTGAGGTGCGTATCAGCCAGAGGGCGGCTTCCTCCTTCGAGGCCCGGCGCGCCGAAGTCCGGAGACAGCCGGGAAAGCAGGGTATCGCGTCCAGCAGCGAGTCCGTGCAGAATCGCCCGCTCACCGATTCTTCGTGCATCGGCTAGAGCAAGGATTGTCAATCCGGGAACGTCCGATTCCGCCGTCTTACGGTATTTGGCTTTCGAGGCGGTTACCGTTTCTTTGCTATGCCATGAACTCTTGGGCTGCTCCATGGCTCAAGTCTAGCCGAAGATAACGCCTTTCGTCCTTCCGCCGTTCCGAGAAGCCGTTTCCCGAGGTCGCTTCCAAGCCCGACATGTTTCGGCCAATCACCGACATTCCGAGGAACGTCCCGACATTTCTCGCCCCTCACCGACATATTCGATGGGTTTCCCGACATTTCAAAAAGCTTTTATCCGCCATCTGGGGCCGGCACAACACTTGCTTTAGTACCTATTCGTCGAGATCAGAACCCCTCTTGCGGGAGACAAACCGAAGAAAATCAAGAAATCTCTTCAGAACGAGATTTGGCGAGCTTTGGATGAGGAATCTCTACGCGAAATCGGGTCGCTGACATCTTTCATTTTCCTGTCAATAGGAGCAAGTTATGAATTATTCGCTCAAATCGTACCGTTTCGCTGCCCGAGCCCTGATGCTCATGGTGCTCATCACGTTGGCATCGATTCCTTGCTTGCCTACTGCTGCCGCCCAACTGGTCGACGACGAAGTGGATCCCAACCCCAGCGGGTTTTCCACATGGACGGAAAACCCATCCAAGAGTGTCGATGACGAAGTGGATCCCAACCCCAGCGGCCGCCTCGCTGATTCAGCGTCTGACCTCCGGGCCAAAAAAGCAGACCCTACGGACTCTTGGATCTCCAGGATTTCTGACTTGCTGGAGTATTGTATGCAGTTATTAAAGTTGTCTTTCTTTGACCAAATATAAAGCTGCCCGCTCTCCGAGATCCGAAAGGAATGCCCATCGGGTGTTTCATTCGGATCTCGTTATACACTTCTATTCGCGTGCATCACTCGGAGAGTCTTTCACCTCCAGGAGGCGTTGATACGCTATTCGAGTACGTCTATCGCGAGGGCCGAGCTTTTCCTCCAGCTTTCGGTAACTGGTTTCCAGGAGCCTCAGGGCCTCCTCTCGCTGACCCTGATTCGCCTTAATGGCTCCCAGCACGCTCCGTGCATCGGCGATCCCCCAATAGTCCTCGGGGTGACCTCCCAACAGCTCTAAAGCTTTTACGATTTCCCTCGCCGCCTTCTCCGGCTCCCCCAAACCCAACCAGGCCGAAGCCATCAACTTATGGGTGCCGGGTACCGAAGGATGCGCATCGCTCAGCAATTCTTGTCGGATGCTCAGGCTTTGGCGCAACAGCTCGAGAGCGCGGGAAGGATTGTTCAGGTCCAAATAGACTTCCGCCAGCGTCGCCATGACCGCCGCGACTTTGCGATCCATCAATCCGTGAGCATCGAGACTATAGTTGTTGAGAGCCTTCTCAAGTATCGAAAGGGCTTTTTCCGGCTGCTCGCGTTGAAGGTAGTTGCAGCCGAGACCGTAGTACGACGAGCCTAGGTCGGCAGTCGAGGTGTCGGCTTTCGCCAGACGTATGTCCAAGACTTCTCGATATAAGCTCTCCGCTTCGTCGAACTTTCCTAACCGCCCCTTCGCCGCTGCGGAGTTCGACAACAGGGTTACGAGATCTTCCGGTGAAGCGTCGATGGCTCGCCTAGCTGCGATGGCCTGCTCGTAGAGGCGATCGGCGGAGCTGAGATCTCCGAGATTGTAATAGGAGCGGGCGAGATCCCCGAGGAGAGTCGCGAGCTCAAATGTCACATTTTGAGAGTGAGCCCTTTGTACCTTTATCGCCTTTTCGGCTAGCTCAAGTCCCTCCCGGTAGAGCCCAAGATGATCATAGACGCTCCCCAGGGTGGCCAGCATTGTGACTTGGGTCTCCGGGCGATCAGCAAGCTCGGTCTCAAGGGACTCTTGGGCCGCGTCCACGACTTCTCTTACCGTCAGCTCGGCACCTCGGGATTGGTCGGGATCGGCCGACTTCAGCATGCCTGTAAGAAAGCTGGATAAAGCCTGTGCTTCGTCGCGTGCGGTCAAAGCTTCGGCGCGCTGGAACTCGGAGCGACGCCAGAGAAAGGTCGACGTGACAGCCAATGCCACAATAAGAGCCAAAATGAAGACCGCTGGACGGTTGCGACGTAAAAATTTGCCGGTATGGTAAATCCAATTCCCCTGATGAGCCAGTACCGGCGCTCCTTCGAAGTAGTGATCTATATCAGCCTCTAGCTCCGCGGCCGAGTCGTAGCGTTGCCCGGGTTCCTTGCGCATTGCCTTCATGACGATCGCGTCCAAATCACCGGCCAAGGCTCGGCGTAAGCGCCGTCGCTCGCGAGAGCGCTTGGGTGCCCCATGGATCGTCACTTCGACCCTTCGACTTGGGGGAAGAGGGTCCTCAAGGCATACCTTCCGCACCATTACCGCGTATTCCGGGCCCTTAAAATCATAAGGTTTGTGCCCGCAAAGCAAATTGTAGAGCAGCACCCCCAGGGCATAAACGTCGCTCGCGGTCGTCACTGGCTCGCCCAACACCTGCTCCGGGCTGGCAAAAGCGGGCGTCATGGGTGCATGGCCGTCGGTCGTAAGATCTGCCTCTCGAGTCTCTGCGAGCAGCTTGGCGATGCCGAAATCCAATAGGCGTACCTGCCCATCGGCCGTCACCAAGATGTTAGATGGCTTGAGATCCCGATGGACCACTAAATTCTGGTGTGCATAGTGGACGGCACGGCAGACCTGACGGAAAAGTCGGAGACGCTCCCGGACATTCAAGCTCTCGGACTCACAATAGGAATCGATGGGTGAACCCTCGACGTATTCCATGACAAGGAACGGAAAGCCCTCTTCGTCGGTACCGCCGTCGAGCAAGCGAGCAATACTTGGGTGCTCAAGGCCCGCTAGGATTTGTCGTTCATTCACAAAACGGGCGAGCGTCTCGTCATGATTGACCGAAGCGAGAACCCGCTTGAGTGCTACTTTTTGCGTGTAATCGTCTTCCCGAACCGCCAGATGCACCTGTGCCATACCGCCCTGCCCGAGCAGTCTTTCGAGACGATATCGGCCGATTTTTCTCACGCTATTGGTCGCGGTCGAGCTTTCGACCGGACGAGCCCGCCCGATCCCAACCCAGCCCACCTCTGTATCGGATGAAGCTGTGTCACTGTCCGCCCTGGCTTTTGATTCGGATTTGAGATCCGCTTCGTAACGCTCAGATTCCATTTCCTACGCTTTCGCCAACGATCAAGGAACAGGTAGAAGGAGCTGAAATTGCTTCATGCTCATGGGGTTTCTTCGTCGGCATAGTGAGAGATTATGGTTGCAGTGTCCGTCTCAATCATCCGATGGCGAAACTCGCGCGCTGGCGAGCTGCGCCGAGTCGAGACCTCATACGCAGAATATTGGGAAGCGTTGAGGTTTCCAAACAAGGTCGGCGGCAAAGTGGCCATCGCGTCTCGAGACTCTCGACACAGGCTGACACAGCCTAAAGTCAAGTAGATCACAGTTACAATGGATCGCACCTCAACTTTCCTAGAATCGACGTCTATACGCCCATGTTTCCGCTTTTTCGGACGCTCACAGTGATGTCGACCCTGGCCCAGCCGTGCTGCCCCAACCCTCAGCCCTGGCTCAACCTGGCCACTTGAAGCTCGAGGCGTTTGATCTCGCGGATCACCGAATTTCGGTTCATCACCATCCAGAACCAGATCTTGAACATGCCGATGACCCCCACGCCCCAGAGAAATACCGTTGCGAATAGGATTTGATCTCGCACCACGGTGGCGCCGAAGAAGCTCCATCCAGCCCAGACGGTGAGACCCATGAACAATAGTTGGAAAACAAATACCAGCACATTCAACCACCACAATCGGCCATGGAACATGCCGAGCATCATTTCGATGATGCCTTGATCGCCAGTGGCAGCGCTGAAATCGAGTGATTTTTCGTCCTCGGCCAAAGCTCGGCGAATTTTGTCGTCGATATCGTTATTTGCAGATTTCATCAGATGTCCTTTCTAGGGCTTTTTTCAGAGCCCGACGTGCGTTGAAGAGTCTCGATTTAACCGTTCCCTCAGGAATACCGAGGATGGCCGCCATTTCGCCGATGCCCAGCTCTTCCAAATAGTGGAGCGCGAGCAGAGCCCGGCGATCTGCCGGTAGAGATGCCATCGCCAATCGCAGGCGTGCGATCTCCGGTGGGTCGTCGGCGGCGGCTACGTTTTCTTCGGTATCCGGCGACGGTTGGCGGGTCATTTCCTCGGTGAGTTCGCGTCGCCGCGACATGCGCCGGATTTGGTCGGTGCATTTGTGGGTCACGATGCGATACGCCCAGGGCCGAAAGAGCGCTGGATCCCCGAGCTTGCCAATGCCACGCACAATCGCCATCCAGGCCTCTTGCATGGCGTCGTTGGCCAGCTCCGGATCGGCGGTCATACGCCGTGCATGTCGCCACAGACGCTCTTGCCAAAGCTCGGCAAGCTCCCCGAGAGCCTCGCTCTCCCCATCCTGGCAACGCAGGACGAGCAACTCGTTGAATATCTGTTCGGGGGTTCTGATCATGATCCGGCTCTCACTCCGTGGTCTAGCCAGGGCAGAAGCTCCGCCCTTTCATGGATTAAGTCGTTCGGCAGGGGTCGCAGGTTCATATTTCGGCAAAAATTCGCCACGGATTTCATGATTCCACGGCGCACCTGCCCGATCAGGACGTTCGACCGGCCGGCTTCGGCGCCACGATTCACGACAGATATACTGCGGAAAACCATGCGTATCTTTATCACCTCGACCCCGGCGGAGCTGGAGACCTGCCAAACGATCGCCGTGCAAATGGCCCAAGAACTCGGCTACGAGCCGATCTTGCGCGATAGGGTCCCGCGCCTCGGCCTGGATCCGGTGACCGCTTGCAGCAAGCAGATTTCCAGGGTCGACGCCGTGCTCGCCATCGTCGGGTTTCGGCGGGCCCATGTGCCGCCGGGGGCCCTGGGCGGCGACGGCCTGCGGTCGTGGACGTCTTGGGAGGTGGGCAGCGCCTTCGAGCATCGGGTGCCGGTGGTGGCTTTGCTGGCGGGAGAGGGGTTCAGGTTCAGAAGAGGACCCAGGGTGGCGCTGCGCTTACCCCTACGCGGGCCGCCTAGGCTTTGGATGTGGCAGCCCTTCAGGCTGCGGAGATTTCTGCCTTGAGTGCTATCCTCATAGGCATGGCACAATCTTTGGGACAGATCTACCTTCACATCATCTTCTCAACGAAGAATAGAATCCCTTATTTGGAGGATGTCCGACTGAGAACAGCCATGCATAAATATCTATTTGGAATCTGCAACAATGTCGGATGTCCCGCTTTGAGAATCGGCGGGGTCGAGGACCACGTTCATATAGGTTGCCGCCTATCAAGAACCATGAGAGTCGCAGATTTGTTGCTCACCTTAAAAAAGGAATCTTCCAAATGGGTCAAGGCGGAGCACCCTTCACTCGGCAGTTTCTTTTGGCAAAAGGGCTATGGCGCCTTCTCCGTGAGTCCACAATTCTTAGATTCCCTGACTCAATATATCGACCACCAAGAAGAACACCACAAAACCGTCGTATTCCAAGACGAGATGAGGGCCCTTTTCAAGAGATACAACGTTCAGTACGACGAGCGCTACGTGTGGGACTGAACAAATCCACCGCAGCCTGAAGGGCTGCAACGGATCCGCAGCCTGAAGGGCTGCAACGGATCCGCAGCCTGAAGGGCTGCAACTTCCAAAGCCCAGGGTCAGCGCGGAGCGCGCCACCCTGGGATTCTAGTCGCCACGGTCGATGCGCCAACGCCCATTGCGTTTCACCGCCGGCAGATCTCCCCGTGCCACCTGGGCTCGAAAAGCACGGGGACTTTTCTCCAAAAGGGTGGCGGCTTCACGGATTGAGAGGTGCATGGCGTGATCTCCTTGGCGTCAACTATTGAATACAATGCACCAGGCGCCTATTTGTTCCCCGAGCCGCCTTCTTTTTTCCGGCCAAGCGGACCTAGGGTGGCGCTTCGCTTACCCTAGGCTCTGGACGTAGCAGCCCTTCAGGCTGCGGTTTTCCCCAGCTCGAACGATCAACGCGACGTGTGGGACTGAACAACTCCAGCCAACGGATCCGCAGCCTGAAGGGCTGCAACTTCCAAAGCCCAGGCGACCCGCGTAGGGGTATGCGAAACGCCACCCTAGGTCTTCTTAAAGCAAGACTTCCGACATGGAACGACCGAGCATAGGCTGTTTAACTTCGGTAATTTGGGAACTTTTGCCGTGGCATTCCACCGAATATTTCCGGCCGGGCGGCCATCCCCGACCGCCGGCGGAATATTTCTTCCGAGGCGGTCAGAGTCTTAACAGCTCTATAGGATCAATGATCTACAATCTACGGCTCGGGGCGACCGGGGCTAGGCGCCCCCGCAAGCACGACGCGAAGACCCTGGCTCTCGACCCCGTGCCCCGGGGCGCTCCCGCTCCGACGCGACACACGCGCCCTGCGCGCCCCAACCCCGAAGCTGCTCCCGCGGTTCACGCGCCTGCCGCCGCTGGGAGCTCGACCCCAAGCGTCACCTTGGGAACCTTCTGGGTAGTCTGCATAGGCATCTATGGTCCATTCCCAGAGTTTCCCAACATATCGTGCAAGCCCCACGGATTCGGTTCCAAGGCCATCACCGGATGGGGCGCGAGCTCACCCGAGGCATCTTTAGAGTTTCGCAAGGTCCAAGCCACCGCATCCACCGTGGTCTCGGCTCCATCTCGGGTGCAATAAGCGAAGTCACAGCCGGCCCGGGCCGCATACTCCCATTCGGCCTCGGTGGGCAGGCGCCCACCCAGCCACGCCGCATAGGTGTAGGCCGCATACCAAGTTAGGTAAGCTGCCGGCAGATCCCCGTCGGCTTCCGGTTGGTGCTCGGGCACCATTCGACGGTATTGGGCGACGGTCACCTCGTGGCGCAACATGCGAAAGCCGGTGACGGCCACTTCATGCTGTGGACGCTCTTTGTCTTGCCCTTCTTCATCAGCCGCTGTGCCCATAAGAAGGCTTCCCGACGGCACCTGGATCCAATCCAGATCGTCTGGATCGGGCGCGGGCGGAGGCGAACGCAGCCGCCGCAGGGGTTCCAGCACTCGATCTCGCAAAGTTTGTGTTTTCAATTTGGATGCTGGATCCCGTCCCGGCGAGAAATCCAACGCCCAGACAAGGTTTGCGATCAGCACTGGATCTTCGGGAGTCTCGTCGACCCAAGGCAAAGCCATCTCCACGATCCGCAACACAGCCGCGCTCCGCTCCGGCTCTTCGAGCCCTCCCAACCCCCATTCCAAGACGTCCATGGGAACATCTCGTTGCTTGAGCAAGGCGAGCAGCTCGTCTTCGTCGACATCCGGGTCTGAGTTCAATCGATGCAGGGCCTGAAACGCCTCTTCGGGCTCGGCCCTCGCCACCTGATCGAGTAGATGCCGACGCTCGGCAATCCTCTCGGCCCAGATCCAGGCGCCTAATCCGATCAAAGAAAGCACCAACAACGCCGTGCCGCCCAGCACCGCAAAGCGCAAGCGGTCGGAGCGTCGACGGACGCCACAGGCCGCAAACCATGAACGCCGCTCGTCGTCCCAAAGCAGAGCTTCTGCGTTCTCTCGAATGCCCTGGAATCGCCGCTCGGAAACGCGGGTCGAAGACTCCTGCTGAGCAGAACGAAATAGCTCGGTGCGCAGGGTCACAAAGCGACGCAAGGCCAAAAGCTCGCGGTCGATCAGCAACCGTCCCTGCTGCCCTTCTTCTTCCACTAAACGCACCACGGCTTCGGCTAAGCGGTCGTGGGAAAGTGTCCAACGCAGCCCATCTGGTGTCTCCCGAACCCAAACCAAGCGGGTCAAAGGGGTCGCCAGTTGCTCCAGCACCGCCTCACCGTTCTCACCGATGGCCCGCGCCAGCTGCTCGGAGTTCAGCCCGTCTTTCCGTTGTCCTGTGGCGCTGGCCAGCTCCCGCAGTGCCAACAACGCCCTGGCCCTGCGGGTTGAGCTGTCGGCCCGATCGGCCGGGAAGGCCCCTTCCAAAGCCCGACGCAGATGCTCGTCCAGGGCTTGATCGATCAAAGCTCCTGCGTCTTCAGGCACCTTCAAGCAACCGTCCGGGTCGGCCCGGGTCAGTAGATGGGCCAAAACCACTTGCAGCTCTGGAGCCAACGGAGCCTTGGGCTGGGCCAGCCGCGCCTCGGCAAAGGCCCGAGCCAGGCGCTCGGCATGCCCGGGGGAGAAAAACCAAGGAAACCGCTCCGTCTCTAACGCTGGGTTCCCATTCCGGTCCCCCCTCTCCCGTCTGCGGGAGAGGGGGCTAGGGGGTGAAGGCGCCAACGGCGCCTCAATGGCCGCCAAGAAAACCCGCGTTGAGGCCTCCAGCGAATTCGCAACCGCAGGTGGTGGCGTGGCCAAGGGGGCGAGGGCCATGCGGTGGAAACGCTCAGGTCCCGATAAATCATGGGGCAACATACCCACGGCCGTCATGTCGGCTGAGCGGGCCTCCCGCAGCACATCGCTGAGCCAACCCCGCAACCGGCCGTAAAACTCCCGTCGATAGGCGATCAACCAGCGGCACGGCGCCGTCGTCAGACCCGGACGACGGGCCAAGCTAGACGCCATCAGCAGGCCAAGCCCTTTTCGCGCGTCCCAGGCCTCGGGGCGCAGCACGTCTTCGAATTGATCGAGCACCAAAATCGGCGGCGTTCCCGCTAAACGCTCCACCTCCACCAACCGGTCGACGAAGGTCCAGGGATCATGATCGGCCGGCAACGACCCGCCGTCGAGCAAGTCACCGATCAGGTGAGCCGGCAGACCTGCTTCTGCGGGATGGCGCGCCACGGCCACGGGCACGCCGGCTGCCCGCAGCAAGGGCACTAGGCCACCCATCAAAAGCGAGCTCTTGCCCGTGCCCGAAGGTGCCGACAGGCCGAGAATGGGAACTTGCATCTCCAACAAACGCCACAGCTTGGAGATCTCGGCGTCACGGCCCGCCAAAAGGTCCGGATGGCTGTAGGGCAAGAGCACAGGGTAGGGCTGCTCGGGTAGCTCAGGTGGCGGCCAGGCCCTCAGGGTCACGGCCGCTTGTTGGGGATCCGTGGGCACCAAGGCCCGGGGCTGCAAATCCGCCCGGGCCGCAGCCAATCGCGCGTCAAGGGATGGCGACGGCCCGATCCGTTGCGCCTTGTCGGAGCCGCTGGGCCGGATCAAGGGAGCCGTGTCGGGCGAGCCCACCTCGAAGACTTCCACCTCGCCGGCGATGCCTTGAAAGCGGTAACGTCCATGGCTGGGCCATTGCAGATCGTCTCCATCCTGCCCGCCGGTGGAGCTTCGCCGCGCCACCTCGTAGGCGGCCCGAGTCAATAAGGTTTGTCCGCCCATGGCCAATGACATCAAGCGGGCCGCCGTGGGTTTGGCCAGGCCTTCCACCTCTATGGGCTTAGCCCCTCGCTGCACGTCGTCGTCGGAGTTGTGATGCAGCACCACCTCCCCCAAGTGAATGCCCACCCGCGCTTCCAGCTCCAGCGCTTGCAGCGCTTGGTGATAGGCCAAGGCATAGGCCACCGCATTCCAAGGACGATCGAAGAGCAATAGGAAACCGTCGGTCTTATCGATCTCCCGTCCATCGTGGGCTTGCAGGAGATCCCGGGCCAAGCGGTCGTGACGCTGAAAGAGAGCGGCGGCTTGGCGGTCACCTAGCGCTTCAACCAACTGGGTGGAGCCCACCAAATCACTCACCAGCAGGGTGGTCACCACCACGGTGTCGTGGGGCTGTGAAGGTGTCGTGCTGCTCACCTCGTCCACCGCCTGACCGTTCTCAGCCGTGAGGCCCATGGTGGTGCTGTCTAAGGTTTCGATCTGCGACAGCCCCTGTCCGGTGGACGAGGCGAAAGGATCTCCCGCTGCTATGGCATTCAAGGCCTCTTGCACCTCGAGGGCATTGGCCGGCCGGTGGGCCACATCCTTTTCCAGCAGTCGATCCACCAGCTGTGAGAGCTGCCGGGGCACCATGGGATTGAGCCGCTGGGCCGCGGGCGGACGATGCTCCACGACTCGGCGTAAGGTCTCGGTGAGATTGCGCCCAGAAAACGGCGAGCGGGCGGTCAAGAGTTCGTAGAGCAACACGCCGAAGGAGAAGAGATCCGAGCGGGCGTCGATCTCCCGACCCAAGGCCTGCTCGGGCGACATGGCCCGCGGTGTGCCGACAATGCGGCCGGGCCGGGACTCCTGCACTTTGGGCCCGCCATCGTCGGGCATCCCTTGGGGCAGGGTCAAACCGACGGACGCCGAATCCGGGGCCTGATGCCACGCCAAGCCGAAATCGAGCACTTTGACGTGCCCCGAGGGCAGCACCATCACATTTTCGGTTTTGAGATCCCGATGCACCACGCCGCTGCCGTGGGCGGCCGCCAAAGCCGACGCGATCTGGCGTCCATAGTCCATGGCCAAGGTCGGCAAGAGAGGCCCGGACCGATGCAGCTCTGCCAGGGTGGGACCGTCGATCAGCTCCATGACGATCCAATCGCCGTCGTCGTCCTGCAGCCAGTCGAAAATCTGCACAATGCCCGGATGCCCGAGCTGCGCCAGGGTACGAGCCTCGCGCCGAAAGCGCTCTTTTTCCTTCTCACCTGCCTGCCCGCGCACTCGCTTCACCGCCACCCAACGCCCCAGACGATCGTCAAACGCCTTATATACCTCACCCATGCCGCCCTCACCGAGCAGCAATCCGAGCTGATAAGGCCCTAACTTCTGAGCTGGCGACATCGCCTCCCGCGATTTCATGGCACTCTCTCCGACTCCATATTTGGGGTACCTGTGGCCTAGATTATCAGGAAACACGACCCTCGCCACGGCACCGAACCAGCAAGCTCACATGGCATTTTCTGTCATGGGCTCTCGGCAGAACGATTACCACTTTTCCGCATGGAAGAGACGGAAAACGTGAGTCCGTGACACTTCTTGTCATCAAAAATCCGCCACCCGACGTTCTTTCCCGGTCAAGTTGACAATATTCACTGAAATTTTTTCCACTGATTGTCACTGGCAAATTTTGAACTAGCAGTTAGCAACTATTTTCCACCCCTCAGATCTTTTGATCATACATAAGAAGAGAAGATCAATCTCAAGGGCACAAATCTCCCAACTGAAGGGAAATCGACTATGGCACGATCCTAGCTAGGGCCCATCCAGGAATGGATTCTCGGTGGGTCGGCGCGGCGCCCTACGCGCGTCGCTCCGAACTCGCGCCACCGCTGCTGTGTCGCCGCAAATTGCTGATGTGTAAGATCTTAAGCCGATCTATACATTGTATCGCTCAGACACGCTCGCTTTCCGTGCTCGGCGCGCCGCGCCTTCTAGTTCCTCGAAAAGGCCAAAACTGGACGGGCTCTAGCTAGGCCTATCAGATACTTCGAAAATCTGTAATACAGCATCCACCGATCGGATTGATTTCGAGAAACCTTCCCAACCGAAGGGGGTTTGTATGCCTGCCGACTCTGCCGAAGCCTTCCGTGCTACTGCGATAGCGACACCGCCGCCGATTCGCGGTCCTCCCGGCTCCTTCCAGCGATCCTGAGTGTTTTTATCAAGAAAGAAATTAACCTTTATCAGGAGTCCAAAATGAAACCTGTACGCCTGTCGAATTCACAAGCAGCCTTCACCTTGCTCGAGCTGCTTATCGTGGTCTGCATTCTGGCTATTCTTTGCGGTTTAGCGATCACTCGATTCAACATGAAAAACACGACCGAGGCCGCTTGGAGTACGGTTCACGAATCAGCCTACAAGGCTGCGCAAGCCGCATTGGCCAAAGCACTTGCCGAAAATCCGAACAATCCGCCACAGCTTGTGGAGCTGGCTCGATCCATCGACACCAAAAAAACTATCTATGTAACGAACTGTGGTAACGCTCCGAGCCCGAGCCCAACCACCAACGGGGGCCTGTGCCTAGGTATCGACATCAACGGCAACGAATTCGCCGATGCCTCTGAAATATTCGCAGCAGCTTACACAAATACTGCTTGTGACAACATCGCGCAAAATCAAGGAGACGAGATCTGTTGCCTTGAACGGCCCTCCTTCAATGTCTACGATCCGGGCACTCTCTCCGTGTTCACGGGGAGTTTCTTCTGACTTACCGCTGGGTCTGGAACGATGGACTCGACTCGGCCGTGAAGTGGCGGGCCTATTTCTGCCGACATGATTTCTACGATCTCATCACTCGTCAGCAGAGGCCTTTCATCTTTTAGCACGGCATGGCGGCGCAACACGTTTGAGGTGGACTGAGTCACCACCAACGAAATCGGAATCTTTCCGATCTTCGGCGCGAGCACCGCCTCCCACAATAAGGAAATCCGGTCGGCACTTCCCTCCCCACGGGCCGAGGGTAGCGGACCATCCCAGATTCCTTGTTGCAGCAGCTGACGAGCATACCAATCGCGCGGTATCAGATTTAGGGACACTATTCGCACGTCAGCTCGGCGCTCTAACCCATGCTGAAGGTACCAGGCCGTGCCAGTAGCGACATCGCCCTCGGTGATGAGCAGTGATTCTTGGGGCAGACCTTCAAAGAGCCGTTCAGCATAGCGATCCGCGGGTCCGGGAGCCGAGCGATCACTCATTTTCCAGTTGGCCACCAGGAGAAGCATTGGAATCAGAAAGACGAAACCCAGGCGAGCGGGCTCAGCAGCCTGGCCCCCGCGAGCCAGGGCCAGGAAGCCGAGCCACCCCATAGGCCAAATCCATCCAAGGAATCCCAACTGATAGTCCGCAATATCGCTGATGTCATAAACCGTCAGCACAAAGACATAGAACCCACCCATGGCCAACCATGCCTTGACGAACCCAAACCGGCTCCATTCACAAGCTGCCTGCCGAAGTCCAAGAACGGCAAGCCCGAGGCCGGTCGCCAGAATGACGCCCCACCCGAACCACTCCGTGCTTCCAGGCACTATTTGCTGAGCAAGAAATCGGCCTAACGAAAGAACTCTATCGATGAAGTGCTGCAAAAAACTGTCGCCTGAACCGGCGACGTGGGTTTGAGCTCCATAGAGAAACCGGTCGAGGTAGTCGCCACCACTGAGGGTCCAATACCAGCGACGCCAAGTCGAAGGGTCTCCAAAGTTGAGAGCCGGTGACATCATCGCTCTCAAAGGCACATAAACCATAGGCAGCAGACCGAGAGAACCAGACAGCAACGGAATGAGGAAGCGTCGGAAGAACCTCCGGCATGCGCCAGGCCGGCCAAGAACTTGGCCCTCACCGGGAGCCGCTACCCAAAAGGCGGCGAAGACTAATGGCGCTAAGACGAGGGCCAAGAGGTGATGACCGACTCCCAAACCCCAAACGAAGACGAGGCCGGCACGCCGCCACTCGGATGGCGAGCGCACCTGCTCCAAAAAAATGCACGACACCGCCAGCTGGAATAGAAGCTGAAGACCATAGACTTCGATCCGGGTTCCATGAGACCAAGGTGCGCTGGCCCAAGCGAATGTCAGTGTGCCGGCGAGGACCCACCATGGTAAAGCCCGACCGACGGATTCCGCATCCGCGCGGCTCAGAACCCACAGTAGTTGGTAGAGCACCCGGCAAGACGCGGCCATCACCAACATGCATAGAAAGGTGACACTCTGCGCCGGAGAATCGGTCGGTAGATACGTTGAGGCGTGACCCAGCACCGTGAACAGGGGGTATCCGGTCGGATGAGCCACACCCAATGACTTACAGACGGCTGCCAGCTCTAAGCCGTCGCCCCAGACGAGACCCCGCGCCATGGTCATCCAATACACCGTGGCCGGCAGGGCAAACGCCAACCACCCCGCCACTCTTGCGTCGGTCTTCAGGAGCGCTTCATGGCTTCGTGGGTCCTGCATTTCTGGACCCTACCAGCTCGGACCTACCGAGAAAATCGGACGGTTCGGCAGACATCCCAGGTAGCCATCGAACTCAGTCCAAAGCGCTCGATTGGGTTGGGAAAGGATCCGAGAACCGGGGGTCTGTGAGGAAGGTTTCGTCCGTCAAGGCTTGCAGAAAAGCGAGTAAATCCTGCTTTTCCTGATCGGTGATCGGAAACCCGGGCACAAAACCGCTCTTGAAAGGGTTACGACGACCGTCTCCGGCGTTGGGACCTGCTTCGAGACGTCGCCCGCCTGCGGCATAGGTATCCAACACCTCCTCAAGGGTGGCGATCGATCCATCGTGCATGTAGGGCGCGGTGACCGCCACATTGCGCAGGGTCGGTGGGCGGAATTTACCCATGTCTTCGGCTCGATGGGTGATCTCAAATGCGCCCTGGTTGTCGTCCGGATACGCGCCGTCGCCGAGGTCATAGAGGCCCGTATTGTGGAAGACCTTCTCCGAAAAAGCGGTGGCCACGTGGACCGAGGCGACGCTGAAGTTGAAACCCCCGTGGCAATGGTGACATTCAAAGTCTTCGGAAAGGAAAAGCTCCATGCCCCGCTGGGCCGCAGCGGACATGGCCTCGGGATCGTTCTGATAGACAAAACGATCGTAAGCCGAATCCACGGAGATCAGGGCGCGGGTAAAGCTGGCGAGAGCCTTGACGATAGGGTCCCAGGCGATCGGCTCCATCTCGCCCGGAAAGGCTTCGCGAAAGAGAGGTCCGTAAATCTCGGCGTCACGGAGCCGGCCCAACACTTCGTCTTCGTGACCGGTGATTCCGAGCTCGATCGGGTGGACACCAAACATGGGCGTCGGAATTTGGTCTTCGAGAACCTCCAGCTCTGGATGGGCCCAGGTCAAGGTCGCGTTATAGGCCACATTGACCAAAGCCATGGAGCTGCGGGCATGGGTTTCCCCCGTTGAGCCCACCGCCAACGCCAGACCATCGGTGAACGCCAGCTCTTGCCGGTGGCAGGACGCACAGGACTGAGTCCCATTGCCGGAAAGGCGCGGGTCGTAAAAAAGATGGCGTCCAAGCTCCACCTTGGCGGCGGTCATCGGGTTGTCGTCGGGAATCTGGGGTCTGGGAAAACCGCCAGGCAAACCCCAGTCATAGTCAGACATCGTGAAGAGTGAGACCACCAGCCGTCCCGCCGCCGAAAGGTATTCGGAGAAACTCGGCAAAGGGATAGCCTGCCCGTCGGGCCCGATTCCGTGGGTATGCTCGCCGGGTTCGGAGGTCAGCCCCGGAAGCCGGCTCTCCGCCACCAGGCCGGCGGCCCACATCACCGAGCCGAACGCGATGACGCCACCGATTCGAAGGGCCTGAGGCCGGACTCGCCACAGCCCGCCCATAGGTCCGAGCAAAGCGAGGGTGACGAGCAGCTCGGCGAGCTTCGACAGGATCGTCGGACCGTCGATGGGTTCAGGCGAGGCGGCGAACGGAGCGCTTACCCATTGGGTCAGCAGCCAAAGCACGACGGCACCGCCACCGAGGGCCAGGCCACTGTGGCGCAACCACCCGGCCAGATCTCCGCTCGGAGAAAGGCGAATCACCTCCGGACGCAGGAAAGCCATCGCCAACCACATCGCGGCCAGAATCACCCAAAGGGCTTGGAAAGCGCCGAGAAGCCCAAAAAAGAGGCCGTGGGCCGGCGCATGCTCGAAGTGGCTCGGGGCGATCGCCAGGTGTATCCAGCCCGCCAAAGCCATCGCCACCATGGCGAATCCAAGTCGCTCCGCGACCGGACTGGAGATCCGACCGGGAATTGGGTTGGTTTCGGTCACTTGCCGCCTCCGGCAGCCCGACCCTCGGCCAGCTTTTGGTCGGAGCAGTCGGTAAAGCAGCGACCGGTCGCCAAATCGAGGCCGAGATTGGCGAAGACCTGACGGCAATCCGGGTCCGTGGGAGCGGCCATGCAGCCGGGCGGCCGGAGCACGGAACGGGTGATGTCGATCTCGTCGACCAAACCCGCCAGATTGAGCCTCACCTCGTCGGTCTTGGGATTGAAATCCTCGATAAAGATCCGGGCACGATTGGGCCTTGAGCATGGTTCCGACGGCGGCATGGTGGGTGCGGCGGACTCGCATCCCGTGCTGCCCACATGGGCAAGGTAGGTCATGGTCGGCGCCCGTGGATCGGAAGTCTCTTCGGTCGCAGGATCTTCAGAGCCCGTCACCGAATCCACTCCGTCATTCCAAAACTCAACCTTGTTGAAGATATAACCGAGGCGCCAATTCCAATAGAGCGCGTTGAGGTTGAGGGGCGAAGGAGCCGTCAGGGCATCCAGGTGGTTCAGCTCGCTCGGGACACCGATTTCGAAGCTCAGCCCGGAATATTCACCCGCTGGAACGAAACCCTGGAGGGTGGCGTTGGTCTGCTCCGTGCCACTATCCGAGCAACGTCCGGTGCCGTCCTCAAAATCGAGCAACACCACGCTCCCGTGCTGCCAAGGCGACTCCTGCTCCAGCTCAAGGGCCACCTTCGTGCCGTCCGTGCGATGCAGTTCAACCTTCGATACGTACAGGCGAGCATCCGCCAGCTCCACCGGCGCGCCCAAGGTTCCTACTCCTTCGTAACGAACCCCGCAAGCCGCCGCCGAGTCACCTACTTCCGCCGCGAAGTGGATCTCCAATGGCTCGGGCCCTGCGCATCCACCAAGAAATAAGAGCCCCAAAACGAGCAAAGGCAGGAGGCAATTCCGCGTTTCGTTCCGCTTATCGTCCATCCCTATTTCCTTATTTACCAGCTACCGGAAGCCCCGCCGCCGCCGAAGCTTCCTCCACCACCGGAGAAACCACCACCCGAGAAACCACCGCCCGAAGAGCCGCCGCCCCAGTAGACGCCCCCTGATCCCCTGCCACTCCGCTGGCGTAAAGCCTGGCGTCGGTGCTCGGGGATCAACAGGCGCAGGACGGGGAAACCGAGCAGCCAGATACCGCCGACGACCCAGCCCAATTTTTCGACGAGCAGGGTCGGAAGCAGCCAAAAGAAAGGCGCCAGCAAGAAGTAGGACACCCAGGCTTTGGTGCCCTTGGCGAGCACGGTGTGCCAAGCGAAAGGCATCACGAAGAAGGCGAAAAACATGAAAACCATGCCGCCGGCATCGTCCCCGGTGCCTGAATCGCCCCCCTTTAACCTAGGTGTGGGGAGATTCTCACCGCGAATGCGGGCGGCGACCGCATCGACGGCGGCGTCGATACCGCCCGCGAAGTCGCCTTGACGGAAATGCGGTGTCATGTGCTCGTCGAGGATGCGGCGAGCGATGAGGTCCGGAATGGCTCCTTCGAGGCCGTATCCGACCTCGAGACGGATCCGCCGATCGTTTTTGGCGACGACGATCACGAGACCATCGTCGAGTTCACTGCGTCCGATCTTCCAGCTCTCCGCAACGCGCAGGGAAAAGTCTTCGATCGGCTCACCTTCCAGACTCGGAATGGTCAGCACCACAACTTGCGATCCGGTTTCGCGCTCGAGCGCCTCGAGCTTGGCTTCCAGCTGAGCCTTAGCCTCCGACGGCATGAGCCCGGCGGTATCAACCACCCGACCCCAAAGCTCGGGCACCTTGAGGTCCTCGAGGGCTCCGGCGCCGACGGAAATCAGCAGCGACGCCCCAATGCCGAGCATCAGAGCCAAAGCTCGCAAGCCGGGGATCGCGAAGAAATATCGATTCTCAGGCGTGCTAAAGCCGCCTAGCGAAGACTTGAAGTGGGCCATGGCAGGGATCTCCACTTTCATCGGTCCCGGAGCCGCACCGCGTCTGCCAGCTCATCCTCGTCGTCGGGTCGGATGGCGACGCCGTAGGTCTCCAGGATTTCACCGCTGCGTTCAATGGCCGATCGCAACGCCTCGACGGCGTCACCCGCTCGGATCCCAGCCACCAGCTGCTCCACCACCTCCGCCCACGTCCCCTCCGGCACTGCGCGGTGGATGCTCTCGTCGGCCAGCACCACCGCGCGATGCTCCCAGAGAGCCAGCAGGATCAAGATGCCGGTCCGGTCGCGGGTGCGGAAGACCTCTTCTTCGAGAAAGGCGGCTTCCGCGCGCAGGCGGACCCGATGGTCGAGGTCGGTGGGCGACACCAATCTCCGGCCGATGGACGGAATCTCCGCCAGCCACCAACCGAACGCCGCGCCGGCCAAGGTCGGTAGGGTGATCCACACCACACCGGAGCCCCACATGGCCCCAAAATAGTGCACAAGGCCGGCGCCGAGCGCGAAACCCACCGCTCCTAAAGCTGCAGCGCGCGCTTTGGCTTCCGGGTGGGCGTCCACCCGTGCCACCACATAGGGCACGATCTCACCCGCCGTGCGCTTTTCAGCCTCTGCCGTGGCGTCGGCCAACAGCTGCATTGCCTGTTCGTCGAAAGAGAGCATCGGACGCTTTAGAATTCCACTTTGGGTGCCTGATCAGCGCCCGGATCTGCTTTGAAATAAGGTTTGTCACCGAATCCCATCAAACCCGCCAGCATCACGGCCGGGAATTTACGGCGTGCTTGATTGTAGGCCTGGGCCACCTCGTTATAACGCCGCCGCTCGACCGCGATCCGATTTTCCGTGCCTTCGAGCTGCACCTGAAGATCCCGGAAACCCTCCGTGGCCTTGATGTCGGGATAACGCTCGACCACCACCAAAAGACGCGAGAGCGCGCTCGAAAGGGCGTCTTGATTCGCTTGGAATCCGGCCATCTGCTCAACGGTCGGCGCTCCTTGGATGGAAGTCTGACCCACTTTAGAGCGAGCCTCGACCACCGCCTCCAGCGTTTCCCGCTCGAAATCCGCCGCCCCTTTGACCGTCGCGACCAGATTGGGCACCAAGTCCGCGCGTCGCTGGTACACGTTCTCGACTTGTCCCCACGCCGCGTCAACGCCCTCGTCGAGCCCCACCAAATTGTTGTAAATGCCGCCGGCCATGAGCACCACCAACAAGCCGACCACCAGCACAACGGCACCACAGCCGAGTAATTTCTTATTCATCAGTCGTGTCTCCTCGTGGGTTCTTCTACCCAAGCTCCAAGATTGCGCCGCAGCTTCGGCGATGGCCCAAGCTTATCCGGCCCGCGGAAGCTATCCAACAAAAAGGCCGACTTTGACCCAAGACTCGAATTGACTGGACGTCATCTGCCGCATCACCATCTCGCAATACAGGCCGCGTTTTTCCTTCAGCTCAGCATGCCGTGCCTGCTCGACGATCAGGCCTTCGTCGATCACGAGAAGGATGTCAGCCTGTTGAATCCAATAACTCCGAATTCGGAGGCCACGAATATCCCGTCCATTCAGTAGCCCTAGAGGGCTCCGCTTATAAGGTCCTGAACATTTGAGTCAAGAATTTACGAGGCTTGTGGAAACCCCTCAAAACAGACCCCGCCACGGGCTAGGCGTCCCCGGCTAAAGCCCGAGGCTACCCGAGTCTTGCCCTGACGGGGCTGCCCTGCATCTTTTCCGGGCCGTCCCCGCCAGGGGACAAGGG
>CBDUGP010000085.1:0-43161 GCA_965366625.1 uncultured bacterium | reverse complement strand
TTTCGTCGCCGGGAGCGGGATATTACGACCTACCCGATTCACTGTCAACCACTTTTTGAATTGATCTCAAAAGGCTTCGACGTGGTTCGGACCGCGCCATTCCCGCTACACGTTTTTGCGTGCAGAAGATGGATCTTATGGTGAATCGAAGTGCCATGTCAAGCAAATTTGCTGGAATCGTTGGCTTTCGGACTCACCGCCGAACCCTTGTCAGGAAGGCTGCGGGTAAGTTGTAAAAGATCCTAGCGGCGGTTCGCCGTCAAGGGAGGCGGATTGTAGAGAGCCCTTTCCGACGTGTCAACCGTTTCTGTGAATTCTCTTCAAATAACGCCAAAGACGACTCTCCGCCCTTCGATTCGCCAGTCCTCTTCTAGCAATCGACGCAGAGCCAGAGGGTAGAGAATGTGCTCTTCCTTCAGGATCCTCTCGGAGGTCTCCGCCGGGCTCACCGCGTCTCCTATGTGAACAGCGGCTTGGGCAACGATGGGCCCCGTGTCCATTCCCTCATCCACCAGATGGACCGTACAGCCGGAAATAGCCGCACCGTACTGCCACGCTTGCTCTTGCGCGCGGAGCCCCGGAAACGACGGCAGTAAGCTGGGGTGGATGTTGAGGATCCTTTGAGGAAAGGCCTCAACTAAAACGGGTGTCAACAAGCGCATGTAGCCGGCCAGACAGACCCAGTCGACGCTCGCGGCTCGCAGTGCTTCGACCATCAGCGCATCATGGTTTGCCCGTTTCAGTCCCCGATGAGGAATAACCTCAGTCGCCAATCCGAGGTCCCTTGCCTTTGAGATGCCCGGTGCGTCTTCGACGTTGCTCAGCACGACGGCGATCTCTGTGTTTCCCAGATCTCCTTTCAGCACTGCCTCGTTCAGCGCCAGAAAGTTTGAGCCTCGCCCCGAGAGAAGGACCCCTATTCGTGTCACAACAGTCCCTCATAGGCGACCCCTCCAGCCCCCTCTTCCACCGCGCCTATAAGCTTGGGCGTTTCGCCTCGAGCGCTCAGCCCCTCAACTATCTCGTCAGCCTGTTCGGGGTCGACTGCCACAACCATACCGATTCCCATATTGAAGACCCTGAGCATCTCTTCGGTGGCTACGCCACCTTCCCGTCGTAAGAGATCGAAGAGGGGCGGAATCCGCCAAGCACTCAGGTCAATCCTCGCCCGACATCCCTCCGGCAGGATCCTTGGGACATTGTCGGTCAAGCCGCCACCGGTGATGTGAGCCAGGCCGTGAAGGCCTTCCTCCGCAAGTGCTGGAGCCAGAGCGGGAAAATAACTTCTATGTATCTTCAAGAGTTCCCGGCCGACTGACTCACCACCGGAAACCGGCAATGGATCGTCAATATTTAGACCCATTTCTTCGAATAGGATTTTTCGAGCTAGTGAATAGCCGTTGGTATGCAGACCGCTGGACGGCAAGCCGATCAGATGATCTCCGGGGCGAATGCGTGAGCCGTCTATCAGCTGTGTGCGATCGACCAGGCCGACGATAAAGCCGACGAGTTCATAATCCCCGACATCATAGAAGCCCGGCATCTCCGCGGTTTCGCCCCCCAAGAGGGCGCAACCGTTCTCCACACACCCGGCGGTAACGCCCTTTACCAGACTGACGACCGCCGAGGGCTCCAAGACACCCGCTCCCACATAGTCCATGAAAAAGAGAGGTTTCGCCCCCTGGACCAAGATGTCGTTGACGCAATGGTTGACTAGGTCGTGACCCACAGTGGAGTAATCGCCGGCCATACGCGCGACCATCAGTTTGGTGCCCACTCCGTCCGCTGAAGACACCAAGATCGGCTCTTGGCTACCGGAAGGCAATCGAAACAAACCGCCGAAAGAGCCGATCTCGCTCATGACACCGGCCGTGGTCGTGGACCGAACCATGTCTTTGATTTCACTCAACGCTTGATCCTGAGCGTCGATGTCGACACCAGCCCGAGCGTAGGCGCTCTTGGAATCTTCAGTGCTCATAGCTCTCAGTCCACCTCGCCGGTTTGAATGGGAAAGAGTCGGCTTTGTCTAGAGTCCGGCGGAACCGGAACCCGGTAATCTCCACGCCAGCAAGCAGTACAATAGGTGTCGGCCTCGCCGCTCAAACAGCCCAACATACCCTCGACCGACAAATAGCCGAGGCTGTCGGCCTCGACGTAGTCGCGGATTTCATCCAGGCTCTTCTGGGCCGCGATGAGTTCTTCCCGGGAAGGGGTGTCGATGCCGTAGTGACAGGGCCACCTGGTCGGCGGAGAGCATATGCGTAGGTGAACTTCGGCCGCCCCAGCCTCCCTCACCATGCGGACGATCTTCCTGGATGTGGTCCCACGGACGATCGAGTCGTCGACCATGACGATCCGTTTACCTTCGATCAGCTGGCGAACGGGATTGAGCTTGACCCTGACCCCGAAGTCGCGGATCGACTGTTTGGGTTGGATAAAGGTACGGCCGACATAGTGATTTCGGATCAAGCCGAATTCGAACGGCAACCCGGACTCACGGCTAAAGCCCAAGGCAGGAAAAAGACCGCTGTCGGGCACTGGCAACACGAACTCAGCGCCGATGGCGGGTTGCTCTTGTGCCAGCACCCTGCCCATGGCGGTTCGGACATCGGACACAGGATCGCCGAACACCTCGCTATCGGGACGCGCGAAGTAGACATGCTCAAATGCACAACGGCTCGGCTTCGGGCGGGAATGGGACATTCGATAGCGCTCGACTTTGGCGTTTCGAGCCACGACCACCTCTCCGGGCTCGAGTTCCTTGACCTTCTTCGCCTCCAGGATGTCGAAAGCGCAGGTCTCAGAAGCGAAACAGGGCGCCCCTTGAAGATCGCCTTGAATCAACGGCCGGAACCCGTGGGGGTCTCGGGCGGCAATAAAGCAGTCATCGGTCAGCAAAAGAATGGAATAGGCGCCCTCCACCGCGCTGAGGGCGATCATCAGCGACTCCACCACATCGGCCCGGGGATTCTTCGCCATCAAGTGGAGAATCACCTCTGTATCGCTGGTAGTTTGGAAAATCGAGCCTTCCTTTTCCAATTGACCGCGAATCTCGGCGCCGTTTGCGAAGTTGCCGTTGTGGACAATAGCTAAGGGCCCCATTGCCGTCGCGACCACCACCGGTTGAGCGTTGGCTACAACGCTGTTTCCAGCCGTCGAATAGCGGGTATGGCCGATTGCACGGCGTCCCGACAGCCTCTTGAGCACCCGAGGTTGGAAGATGTCGGAAACCTCTCCCATTCCCCTTTCCACGCGCATCTGCCGGTCGTCCCACGAAGCCAGCCCGGCGCTTTCTTGTCCTCTGTGTTGGAGGGCGTATAAACCCAGATAGGTCAGATTCGCCGCGTCGGCGTGTGATTCGATGCCAAAAATGCCACACATGGCCGCAATTCCTTGAACGAATTGGAAGATGGGAAGACTGAATGCCCCACACGGGGCATTCGACTCAGAACCTCAGGCGCTACCGACGGTGCACTCGAGGTCGACAATCGCACCCCGGGTTGTTTCAGCCTCCAACCAAGAAGTCGGAGTGTGTTGTTGGGCGACCACAATCCGCGTCGAGACACCTTCGCGGTCGAGACGCTCTCCGAGAGTTTCAGAGGCCAAGGCAGGCAGGTTGTTGGTTTGGGAAAGGTGATAAAGCACCAGAGTCGATAGGCGGGACGACAGGAGGTCCGGCAGCCCGTCGGCGGCCTCGCGGTTGGAAAGGTGTCCAAACCGACCGGCGACACGTTGCTTCAGCGCCCAAGGATAAGGACCCGAGCGCAACATCTGCAAATCGTGGTTGGTTTCGAGAATTAAGATGTCGAGATCCTTCAATCGCCCCCAGGCCAACTGACTGCGGCTTCCCATGTCCGACGCCAAACCCATTCTCCGCCCCGCTGAATCCTCGACGACAAAACCGACCGGCTCTTGGGCGTCGTGAGGGATATTGAAAGGCTCGATCCGAAATCCGCCGGCCTCGAAAGGTTCGCCGGAGCGAATACTCTGGGAGTGGGCGGCCGCATCTCGGCTCAGCCCTGCGTGGCGAAGGGTACCTTCCGTTGCGAAAACGGGCAAGCCGTAGCGACGCAGAAAAACATCCGCTCCGGCACAGTGATCTCGGTGCTCATGGGTCAAGAGCATCGCCCCGACCTTGGAGGCCGAATGACCCAGAGATTCCATGCGCTGCTCAAGTCGGCGGCAGCTGAAACCAGCGTCGATCACCAGGCTGTTGCCCTGAGATTCGACTACTACCGAATTACCTGCGCTACCTGAGCCAAGGACGGCTACTCGCATATGACCTTCAAGGAAGCCGATGATTCAATGGATTCCACCGCTGGTCGCGGAGGTCGATCACTCAGAAGGTATAGACCTTGCCCTGTTCGAGGAATCCGATGTCGGGATTGCCGAACGCTGCCACCTCTTCCTTGATCTTCTCGACACAAGGCGGTTTCAGGTGGTGCAGAAGGATCGGAACCTTCTTCTCGAGCTTTTCGAGTTCTGTGGCGAGGGTTGCCGGAGTCAGGTGGTAGGACACGTCGGCGATATCTTGAAGCGAGTTGTCGAAGCTCGTTTCGACACAGACCACTTCGAGATTCTCTGTCTGGTTAGCGATTTCCCAAAGCCTGTGGGTGGGGCCGGTATCGCTCGACCACAGCACCGCCTTGTCGTCCTGCTCGATCAAGAAACCGTGGGTGGGCACCAGATGGTCTACCGGAATCGGTGTGAACCGCACGCCATCAAGCTCGAACGGCACCTCGTCTTGGAGTTCATGGAAACGTACCGCCGGCAGCAGATGATTAGGAAGGCGGGTGAAGTCCGGCCAAGTGGCGTTGTTCAGCAGATACTTGCGGATCGCGTAGACCGTTGCCGGGGAGGTATAGATGTCCAGCGGGTCCTCACTCTTGCCGAATACATTCTCGACAAAAAACGGAATCGAGCTGGTGTGATCCATGTGGGAGTGGCTGAGAAGAATCGACTTAACCCGCACCTGCCGCTCGATCGGCAAGGCTTGGGACAACGACCCGGCATCCAGGGCAATGGTGTCGTTGATGAGCAGGCAGGTCATGCGACAACCCAAGCTCTCGCCGCCGTAACCTCCTAGGACCTCGATCTTCATAAATCCACTGTATAAGAAAGAGCTGCTCAAATCACGAATGAGCCGCCAGTTTTTGGTCTCGCCGATGATCCTCTATGGGTAGTCATGCATGTACTGAGAGAATTCTATACTTGGCCGGACTCGCCGAACAAGCGCACCATGACAGAACGTCCGGTTTCCACTGTCAGTTCACCACTTTCTACCAACGACTCGAAAGCCGCCACGACCCGAGGGCAAAATTGGCTGCCCGCGCTACGACGAATCTCGGCCACGGCGACATCATGCGCGAGGGCCTTCCTATATGGACGCGTAGAGGTCATCGCGTCGTAGGTGTCGGCGACGGCGATGATCCGCGCGTTGAGAGGAATCTCATCCTCCCTAAGACCGTCAGGGTAGCCCCTGCCGTCGAGACGCTCATGATGACTCCGGACGCCCGGCAGTACGTCGCGTAGCTCCGGGATCCTAGACAAGATCTCAGCGCCATCGATGGTGTGACGTTTCATGATGCTGTATTCGTCGTCATCCAAAGGCGCGGGTTTGCGCAACACCTCGTCGGGCACCGCAATCTTGCCCACATCGTGAAGCGTCGAAGCGATCCGCAGACGATCTAGATCCTCGTAGGCCAAACCCATTTCATGTCCCAATAAGACGGAATAGAGGACGACTCTTCGAACATGGCCGCCGGTATAGGGATCTCTCTTTTCCACGGCCTCGGCGAGTGCGGTAACGGTATCCAGATAGAGGCTCTTCAGAGCCGTATACAGCCGGGCATTGTCGATCGCAGGACCGAGGGGAGCGGCGAAAAGACGCATCCGCTGAAGGTCGTCGAGGTCGAAACAGTCTTTCTCGATTGGATTGAGCATTTGCAGAACCCCGACCCGGCGTCCCCGAGCACGCAACGGAACCGCAAGAATTGCGCGTGTCCGAAAGGCGCTCGCCAAATCACCTCGCCAACGGGGATCTGCCCGAACGTCGTTGACGATCTCGCCATCGCCACCCTGGGCCACTCGGCCGACGATACCTTCACCCAGCTTGACTCGCTGATTTCGAATGTCGCCCGCAACTCGGCCGCGAACGACCCGGAAGTAAAGTTCAGAGGAAGCCTCGTCTAGTTGCCAGATAGAGCTGGTCTCCGCTCGACAAAGCTTTTCCGCGCGATCGAGCGCCAGTTCCAGGACCCGATTAAGGTCCAGGCTACCCGCCAGTTCGACGCCGATTTCGAGCAGACTCTGATAGTCGGCTAGTCGTTGATCCGTGCTGTCCACACCCATGGTTGATTCCAGTCTAGCTCAAAGGTGAGAGGCAGACCACGCAAGCTGTACCCATCCGCATGGCCAAAACCGTCGTTCGACCCACCATTCCGAAGGTTCGCTGTTTTCCCGGCTCTCCAATCAGGACCCTTGGCGATGCCGACAATCAGGTCACCATAAACAGCGAATGCCGCGCCTTAGGCGCGGCATTCGCTTTCCGTCAAGAGACGGGACCGCTGAATGGGTAATTAGAAACGGGTACCAATCCAGAAGTTGGTCTCGAAGCCTTCATCCAAGTCGTCCTTCAGGTCCGTGCGCATCGAGAAATCCCACTGCACCGGCAAACCAAAGAGGCGCATGCTGAATCCCCAACCGTAAACGGCAAAGGCATCCTTTAGACGATCATCGTCGTCCAAGAAATCGAAGCCTTCGTCCGGGAACCACGCCGAGCCGACGTCAAAGAAGATCACGCCTCGGATCCCGTCGAAGGCAAAGCCCGGGAAGGCCAGGCGATCGATCAAGGGGAAACGCATCTCCGCGTTGGCGAAGAAAGCCCGAGTTCCACCGATCGAACGGGTATCAAAACCGCGGATCGTGTCGAGACCCCCAATGAAAATGGAATTCGGCGTGTTGCCCGAGGAATCGTAGGCGAAGAGTCGGAGCGCCAAGTTGCTGCGTCTCGTCATCGGCAGATATTGGCGGGCATCCATCGAATAAGTGTTGATCAAGGTGCCCGAGTCATCCAAATCGGGAGCATACGAAGCATCGAGCCGCACGCGATGACCCGTGGCCGGGCCCCATTGGTTGAAGACCGTATTGTCGCTGACGAAACCGACCTTCACCTGGGGATAGTCGTCGCTGCCCACCGGGAATAGGGGCACGAGATCTCCGGAGGCCGTGCGGCGGAAGATCTCAACATCGCTGTCGCGATAGTAATAACCTCCCGTGATCTCTAATCGGTTCTTCTGCGACAACGGGAAGATGTTCAGATACTCCAGGCCGGTGATGCTGTAGACCTGATCTCGCTCCAGATCCCGATTGAAGGGATCCAAGACTCTATTCGGGTTGGAGTACACGAAGTATCGAGTGTCGAAGAGACGCACGCCCCATTGCCGTTTCTTGCGCTGATCCAGATAGAGCAAATCGAAATCCGAGAAGGTCTCGACGGCGGCCAAGTTGGCGATGATCCGACGATCACCCAAATAGTCGCTGAACGAGAGTAGGACTCGGCCGATAAAGACCTGATTGGTGTCGACACCGAAGAATGACTGAGCATCTTCGAGGAAAAAATTGAAACCCGTCAGCTCTTCATCGTTACGCTCATCGATCGAGACTTCAATGTCCGGCTCGAATCGGGGCAGCTCGCCGATTTGCGCGGGCTCGGAGGGAATGACCACGTTTTCTGGATCGCCCAGCGGCTCTTCCACGTCCGTGGTGTACATGCCGAAACGCCCTTTCCAATAGCTGGCATACACCAAACGCTCACCACCCTCGGGCAGCGGCAACACCACCGGACGATCACAACCTGTGATGGCGTTGGTGTATTTCTGCACCGTGCCGTCGTCGAGATCGAGACTGTAAATATTGAAAGCCCCATCGCGGTCGGCGGCGAAGTAGATCCGCCGGCCGTCCAGGGAATAAGCAGCCTCTTTGCTGCTGAAATCGCCGTCGGTCAATTGGTAGCGAGCTTCGGGGCTGTCCAGCTCCAGGCGGAAAATCTGCGCGTGATCACCAATGACCGACGTGTAGGTCAACCAACGCCCGTCCGGCGAGAAGGTCGGCGCAGAGTCGAAAATCTCGTCCTGGGTGACGTTCGAAACCTCAAGGGTGTCTAGATCCACCAGGAAGATATCGTTGACGCCTCGGATATTGCCCGCAAAGGCCACGTACCGTCCGTCCGGCGAGAAAGCCGGCGAGCGCTGTTGCTCGACTCCTGGCATATCGATGATTCTGTCGATGCCACCGTTGATCACGTCGAAGAGCAGCAAGCTGCGGCCCCCTTCGCGACGACCGAATGCGGCGATCGTATTGCCGTTGGGGGAGAATGCCAGGTCTCCACCCCGTTCGCGATTGGTTCGAACCACGATGCCGCGAATATCCGTATCCAGACCCTTGGTCAGATTACGAATCCGACGACGGCTCTTGGTGTCAAAGAGAGAGACGTCCAGATCACCACGATCTGTGGTCAGGGCTGCCACGAGATCACCCGAAGGTGAAGCCGCGGGAGCCATCTCGTGGCCCACTTTGCCCCTATCCAGGCGGAACGGGCGACCAAAGTCTCCGGGCTCACCGGTTTCCAATAGCTCTGGCAAGTATTTCTTCCGAGCCCACCGGCGAAACTCGGCGTCGAAGTCTTCTACGTCCATTCGAAAGGTTCGTTCAATCGCCCGCTCAATCCGAGAGCCAAACGTATTTCTGAACTCGTAAACAAAGTCCAGAATGGCGTCACGCCCCCAACGCTCTTCGATGTAGCTGAACATGGAATTGCCGAAGCGATAGGCAAAAAACCCTCCACCCAGGGCACGCACCGACGGGATGTTGTCATTGACCACCGCGTCGATCATGTATTGCCTGTCACCGGGAGTTTCGTCTTTACCGAAGTAACTCGCCATACCCTCAATGAACCACAGAGGCGGCTGGCCACGAAGGCCACCCAAACGCCCGCGGAACAAGATGTGGTACTGAAAAATGTGAGTCAGCTCGTGACGGATGAGAGCCTGCATCTCCGGCTCGGGTTGATCCATCGGCATGACGATCCGAAATTTCGAAGAGGTGGCGAAAGCTTGAGCGCCTTCGGGCACACCCGCCAGGATGACGTTGGTCTGTTGAAACGCCGAGTGGGTCTCATAGGCGATCAACGGCGTGGGATCTTGGATTTGAAAATCGAAGGTTCGCGACAGTTCGTCGTATGCGCTTTCGGCAAACGACACCATCTTTTGAAGCAGCTCTTCGTCTTCGGTGTAGTAGTAAACGTCGAAATGGGGCGAATGGTAGATCCGCCAGTTGTATTCTCGGTGTTGGACCTTATTTTTGCCGAAATAACCAAAGTACTGGGCCTGAGCCGGCAACATCATTAGACCAGTGCTCAGGACTGCAAGGGCGAGGACACTCCTACGAAGGACGGCGGAACGGGTCACTGGGACCTCCTTCTACTCATGAGAAGCTTGCCTGCCCGAAGGGTCGCGATGGGCCGGCGACGGGCGGGGACTCACATCAAAAATCTGGCTGCCGAGTTCACTTCGAGAAGAGCACCCGGCTGGCCTCGACCTGCTGTTGGGCGAAGATGCCCACAATCCTATCTTCCAGAGAGTAGAGATTCTTGAACATGCCGACCAGGGGATCGGCACTCTCACCCTCGTACTGCTTGAAATCCTTGAAATTGTCGGAATAGAGGAGTTCTCCGGTTCGACCGTCGTAAATTTGCATCACGATGTCGTATTCGAAACCGGTTTCTTCGACCAACACCTGACGCCTGTAGGTCCGACCATCGAATGGGGAGACGTATTCTTCTGTACGGTATCCACTGCGATCCTGGATGTCGAAATCGAGGCTCCCGGCGAGGATTAAATCCGTTTGCAGCCGTTCGCCGAGCGCGCGCCAGAAATCGCGGTCTTTCGCCAGCATATCCAGGTCGTAGGAGGGGAAAGTTATATTGCCCGTCTCTTGGATTTTTAGGTCTGTCTCACGCCGCAGGAGTTTGAAAAGGTACCGCTCGAATTCCCCTCGGACATCGAGATCCCGCCCCGGCAACTTTCCTTCGCCTTCTTGGCTGATCATGATGAAGGGTACCGGCGAGATCGTCCGGCGGCCCGAAAGATCTAGTCGGGCTCGCACCGGTAGCGTCAACTTCACCTCAACGGTGCCCGCCGAAGACGGCGCCGGTGTGAGGAGAGGGACCCCAATCCATGTTCCGACGATCAAACCGACGGCGCCGACAGCTCGCCGAGCGCCGGTCTTCTTGGCCAAACGCCGAAGACCTCGGAATCGATTCTCTGCTCTCATACCTTCGGCGTCTCCCTTAGAGGTCGCTTGTGTCCTCGGCTCCGGCCGTTCTACCGACTTGATCGGTTCAACCATCGAGCGCTCCACTGTTCTGCTCGTCCGGACGGAAAGCCCGATAAAACTCGACGAATCGAGAGTAGTTGCGCTTCAGCTCTCGGTCACCCGGAGCCGCCTTAATGGCGTTTTGGTAGTACTCCAAGGCTTTTTCGAATTGGCCCAACGCCTCATAGGCCACAGCCATGTTGTTGAGAACTCTGGCGTTTCCCGGTTGGTGACGCTCGGCTTGGCGGAACCGGAAGAGCGCCTCGCTCCACAGACCTCGTTGGGCCATCTTGACCCCGAAATCGAGCTGCGCAGGCGACGTTGTGGGCTCCACATGGCCTGAGCCACAAGCTGTGGTCAACACAGCGGGCATCAACATGGCGAGGGTCAGTATCGATGCCACCACCGACGACGACTTGGACCCCGCCGGGCGGACCATGACGTCGATCGAATCGGACGTTTGAGTATCGGGCCTATGCCGTTTCATATCGATTTCCTTCGCTTGCTCAGCGACAACGGATGTCTGTCAATGGGCCACTTTCTCGGCGGATAACCATCAGCAGTATATACGAGCCTGCCCCCCCTCTGGCTTACCTGCGCACCCCACTGGGGACCCCATTCAGCCCCGCTCTCATTGGCTCGTACGGAAATCTCACTTGGATCTCCTATTTTTTGTCACGGCTGCAGAATTGCGGCTGTTTTTTGCGTCCATCTCTTTTGAGGCTTTGCGCTGAGCGAATCCGTAGCTTGCGGGTTGCCCGCTACGTTCGCAATTCGTTTCTTCGCAATTCGTTTCAAGCAAACCGAATGCCGGCTTGCCCAAACGACACACCTTTTATTTCCGCCAAGGAAAGGACTCCATTATGCCTACTCGTCAACGTCATTTGATGATCGCCTTGAACGCCCATCCGCGTATGCATCGTGGCGCGATCTGTCGTCTCGGCCTAGACACCGGCCTGTGGCAAAAGCTTCGACCTGGGGATGCCCGCTCGGCTGCCGAGCTGGGGGTGCCTCTCAAACAGCTGGACTATGCTCTGCAAACCCTACCGACCGCCGACCGAATTGCCGCCTCAGAGCTGCGCAAGGCCAAGGCCCACGATGCTTTCATCCTGACCCGCCATGACCCCGACTACCCTTCGTCGTTGCTCGACCATCCACTGCCTCCACCGGTACTCTATTGTCGAGGTCGGCTCCCTAAGGGCCCCATGATCGGCATGGTCGGCGCCCGAAAGTGCGACGGCTACGGTAGAGAGGTGGCGAGGTGCTTTGCCTCCCAGCTCGCTAGGCAGGGGGTGATCATCGTGTCGGGCTTCGCCGTCGGTATCGACCAAGAGGCTCACCGCGGCGCCGTCGATGGTGGTGGCTGCACCTTTGCTGTTTTGGGCTGCGGAATTGACGTTCCGTACCCGAGCAACAGCCGCGATCTGGCGGACGACATCACTCGGGAAGGGGCTCTAATTTCCGAGTTTCCCATGGGTCGCGGACCAAGAAGTTGGCACTTCCCGATCCGTAACCGGGTGATTGCGGCCCTGTCCGCCGGGGTCTTGGTGGTACAGGCAAAGGTTCGCTCCGGATCCTTGATCACTGCCCACGCGGCCCTCGAACTCGGACGCGACGTTTTTGCCGTGCCCGGCCGGATCTTCGACGAGCTTTCCCTGGGCGCCAACGGTTTACTGGCCGATGGGGCCGTACCGGCCAACAGCGTCGACGACATTTTGAGCCATCTCGGCATGGGCCATCAACGGGAACTCTTTCCCGAGCCTTCGAAAGCCGGTCCTGAAACAACTGAGCCGGAAACCCGCCCAGCGGGTTTCGCCGGCACAGTGCTGGATGCCCTTCCCCGGGGTGGCGCCGGGTCTACCGCCGAAGACCTCGCGGTAACGCTGGGGGTGAAAGTTGACCAAGTGTTGAGCGCCCTGCTCGAACTCGAACTTTCCGGCCGGATCGAGCGGCTGCCGGGGCCGGTCTATTCACGCTGATCGGCTGATGCTAGGTGCCGCCGAGCGGTGAACCTCTTCCAAACAGTGAGCCGAACGCAGTGAGCCATATAATGCAGCCATGAGCGAAAAGAACGATTCCCAAAGCGCATCTGCGGATGGGCCGGTTCACATAGTCGGCGCCGGCCTAGCCGGCAGCGAATGCGCGTTTCAATTGGCGCGCCGAGGCGTGCCCGTGGTTCTGCACGAAATGCGTCCGCAAAAATCTACACCGGCCCACTCCACGGGTGGATTCGCAGAGCTGGTTTGCAGCAACTCCCTGCGCAGCGACGACCCCTTTCACGCCGCGGGTCTGCTGAAGCGAGAGATGGAAGCCTTCGGCTCCTTGATCATCGGTTCCGCTCGACATGCCTCTGTGCCTGCCGGTGGTGCCCTGGCAGTGGATCGAGACCTCTTCTCGGAACGGGTTACCGGTCTGCTGGAGGCCCAGGAAGGTATCGAAATTCGGCGCCAGGAGGTCACCGAGCTGCCCGAGGGCGATGTGGTCCTGGCCACCGGCCCGTTGACGTCCGACGCCATGTCGGCTGTGCTGCAGGGGCTCTTGGGGGATGAATATCTCTACTTCTATGACGCCATTGCGCCGATCGTCGACGCCGAGTCTCTGAACATGGACATCCTCTTTGCCGCCTCTCGCTACGGCAAGGGAGACGGCGACGATTACCTGAATTCCCCGATGGATAAAGAGCAATACCTCGCCTTCCATCAGGCGCTGGTCGAAGCGGAAACCGCGCCGATCAAAGATTTTGAAAAGAAGCTTTTCTTCGAAGGCTGCCTACCGATTGAGGAGCTGGCACAACGAGGAGTAGACACCCCGCGCTTCGGACCGATGAAACCCGTGGGCCTCGAAACCCCGGACGGCCGCCGACCCTATGCTGTCGCTCAGCTTCGGCAAGAGAACCTCGCCAAAAGCCATTACAACCTGGTCGGCTTTCAGTCGCGGTTGAAGTGGGGTGAGCAGAAACGGGTCCTACGCATGCTTCCAGGTCTCGAAAACGCCGAATTTGTTCGCATGGGACAAATTCACCGCAACACCTTCATCAACGCCCCCGTGCACCTCGATACGAGGTATCGGCTGAAGGTGGCACCCAGGGTACGGCTTGCGGGTCAAATCACCGGTGTCGAAGGATATTTGGAGTCCGCGGCCACTGGCCTGGCCATCGCTCTCTACATTGCCTCAGAACGCCGCAATCGGCAGATTCCAGATCTGCCGAAAACCTCCGCCCTGGGAGCTCTCGCTCGCCACCTCACGGAGTCCACCGCAAAACACTTTCAACCGGCCAACATCAACTATGGTCTCTTCGAGCCGATCCCAGGCCGCATGCCCAAGAGGCAGCGTCGCGAGCGCATGGCGGATCGAGCCCATGGTGAACTCATCACCTGGATGGAGACCCACGGATTCGAGCTGGAAAAAGATCCGCGACCCGCAAACCCCGAAGTAACCTCCGGCAAGACCGCCGAGGCGGCCGGAACGGCTCCCCCATGAACGACCTCCGGCACCTGATCGAGGACTACCTCGACCACGTCACCTTGGAGCGCCACCTCTCGCCTCACACAGCGCGGGCCTATCGCAATGACCTCGAGCGCCTGGTGCTCTTCCTGGTGGACTATCTGGGGAAAGCCGAGACCGATCTAAAAGGTGTCGACATCGATTCCCGATCGACCCGAGCCTTTTTGTCTCATCTCGGGCGTGGCGGCCTCTCGAAACGCAGCCAAGGTCGCGCATTGTCTGCCTTGCGCAGCCTCTTGGCCTACGGCTGCCGAATCGGGATGCTGCAGGACAATCCAGCGAAAGCAGTCCGAGCCCCCAAACACGAAAAGACCCTACCTAAACACCTGCGACCGGGGGAAATCGAGCAATTGATAGAGGTCGAGCACAAAGACGGCCCTTTGGGATTGCGCGATCGAGCCATTGCAGAGCTTCTCTACGCCTCGGGCCTCCGAGTCGGCGAACTCGTTTCCCTGGATTGGAATCGGGTCGACCTAGCCAATCGAACGTTGAGGGTTTTGGGCAAAGGCGGCAAGGAGCGCATGGTGCCTTTCGGTCGAAAGGCTTGCGAAGCCCTCGCGGCTTGGTTGCGTCCATGGGGCGAACTCAGGACCAAGGCCAAGGGCGACCCCGTCGACGAGCCTGTGTTCCTCAACCATCGCGGAGGCCGTTTGAGCGACCGTAGCGTGCGTCGCATTCTCGACGATATGGGCCTCGCCTCGGGTTTAGCCGGTGATGTGCACCCCCATGCATTGCGTCACACCTTTGCGACCCATATGCTGGAGGAGGGGGCCGACCTGAGGACGATTCAAGAGCTTCTCGGGCACAGCTCCCTGGCGACCACACAGCGTTATACCCACGTGGACATCGACCGTTTGCTTCAGGTTTATCGCGATTCCCATCCTCGGGCGCGCAAAACCGGGTCCGGGACGTGATAGGAATCCGTCTGCTGACAACCTATTCTCACGCTTTCCGCTGATACACTCTCCGCCTCCAATGATTCAATGACCTCTATCAAAGACAAACCTCGCGAGATGCAAGCAACCACTGTTCTCTTGGTTCGCCGAAACGGCGAAACCGTGATGGCCAGCGACGGCCAAGTGACCCTCGGCGACACGATCGTCAAACACACGGCGAGCAAAGTAAAACGAGTCGGTCGAGGCGACGTAGTCGTCGGCTTTGCCGGTGGCGCTGCCGACGGCCTGGCCCTCTTCACCCGCTTTGAAGGCAAATTGGAAGAATTCCAGGGCAATTTAGAGCGTGCGGTGATCGAACTCGCTAAAGACTGGCGCACGGACCGAGTGCTGCGCCAGCTTCAGGCCATGATGATTATTGCCGGCAAGGACAAGTGCTTCCTAATGTCCGGCAACGGCGACCTCATGCAACCGGACGAGGATGGTGCCATCGCCATTGGGTCGGGTGCCAACTATGCCTTGGCTTCCGCCCGTGCCCTGATGCGGCATACGGAGCTTCCAACTCGCAAGATCGTGGAAGCTTCGATGAGCATCGCCGCCGAAATCTGCGTCTATACCAACGATCACTTCACTATCGAGGAGCTGTGACAGACATGACGGATAGCTCTCTCATCAGCGCGGAGGGCGAGGCCCCAAAAACGCCCCCCGTCGAGCCGACGGACCCGACCGGCTTGAGTCCCAGCAGGGCCATCGAATCTCTCAGCCCACGGGAAATCGTCGCCGAACTCGACAAATACGTGGTCGGCCAAAAAGCCGCCAAACGCGCCGTGGCTATCGCCTTGCGCAATCGCTGGCGTCGGCAGCAGATCCAAGGCTTTATGGCCGAAGAGATCATGCCGAAGAACATTCTGATGATCGGCCCCACCGGCGTCGGCAAGACCGAAATCGCACGCCGATTGGCAAAACTCGCTCGGGTGCCTTTTCTAAAAGTCGAAGCCAGCAAATTTACCGAGGTCGGGTACGTCGGACGGGATTGCGAATCGATGATCCGCGATTTGGTGGACCTTTCGATCGCGATGGTCAAAGAGGAGAAACGCCGAGAGGTCTTGGCCACCGCCGAGGAAAGCGCCGAGGAACGGCTGCTCCACTTGCTGGTTCCCGACTCCTCCAGCTACTTTTCCGACGAAGACACGTCCCTAGGCCCAACCCGAGAAAAATTTCGCCAACGCCTGCGCGACGGCAAGCTCGAACACCGCCAAGTGGAGATCGAGGTAGACGAAACCCGCTACCCCAGTTTCGAAATGTTCACTCCCCAGGGCGGAGTCGAAGAGGTTGGCATCAACCTGAAGGAGATGATGCCCGGGCTATTCGGGCGGCGCCAACGGCAATCCGTGACCGTCGCCCAGGCCCGTGAAATCCTCAAACAGCAGGAAGCCGAAAAGCTGATCGACCAGCGCAGCGTGGCCGAAGAGGCCCGCGAGCGCGTGGAGCAAGGCGGGCTCATCTTCCTCGATGAGATCGACAAAGTGGCCGTCCGAGAAGGTGGCAGAGGTCCTGACGTTTCTCGCGAAGGTGTGCAGAGAGACCTACTTCCGATCGTCGAGGGCACCACCGTCACGACTAAATACGGCATGGTGAAAACGGACCACATCCTCTTTATCGCCGCGGGCGCCTTCCACCTATCCAAACCCGCGGACTTGATTCCCGAGCTACAGGGTCGCCTGCCGATTCGGGTCGAGCTCGACGCTCTCGGCCAGGACGACTTTGTTCGCATCTTGACGGAGCCCGAAGCTTCACTGACCAAGCAATATGAAGCTCTCTTGGCTACAGAAGACGTCAAGCTGAGCTTTGACCGTGAGGCCGTTGAGGAGCTGGCACGCCTGGCGGTCGAGGTAAATTCCAACAACGAGAACATCGGCGCCCGCAGACTGGCCACGCTCATGGAGCGGTTGCTCGAGGAGATTTCCTTTGAGGCTCCTGAGATCGGTGGAACAGAGATCGACGTCGATGGCGACTACGTTCGCAAAGCTCTGTCCGATATCGTGAAAGACGAGGATCTAAGTCGTTATGTGCTGTAAAGCTCGCACCCTCCTGCGGATCTCTTCCCTGATCATGCTTACTGTTTTGGTGTTGTCGGCCGTAGGCTGTGGCAAGAAGGGTCCGCCATTGCCACCGTTGCGCGACGTCCCCGCGGCCACGACCGATTTAGCGCTCAGCCAACAGGGGCGGCACATACTGTTCGAAATGACCTATCCGGCCACAACCGTAAGTGGCATGGCATTGGGTGGCGTCGACAGCGTTCAGCTCTATTTGCTCACCAAACCCGCCGGCGAGGGTCCGCCTCCGACTGCGGACGCGACCGAGATGAAGGCCGACAGCGAGATCCTCTTGACCTTGCGCGGCACCGACCTCCAATCCTCGATTGTGGGTGATCGGATTCAGCTGCGCCTACCGCTTCAGGACCCATTGCCCGAGGAGGCCACGGCGAATATTTTCGCCGTGCGTACCACCAAGGGGGTCGAGGAGTCGGTGTTCTCAAATCGCGTGACCCTTGTTCCCCAAGAACCACCGGCCCCGCCTTCAGATCTAACCGCCAACCCCAAAGCCGCGGGTATCGAGCTTTCTTGGAACTCGAGCGTCGCCGCTCAGGCGTTCGACGTTTTCCGGCGGTTTGCCACCGAACGTGGATACGGCGAGCCTATTGCCCGGGTACCGGGTGACCAGAACAACTACTTCGACCGCAAGGTCAAATACGGCGAACAATACATTTACACCGTGCGCACGGTGACCGGCGAAGATCCAGAAATCGCCAGTCAACAGGCCGGTGATCGCGAAGTCGACTATGACGATCGCTTCCCGCCTCGACTACCCAGGAACTTCGTCGCTCTACCGGAACAAGGCAGCGTTCGGCTGCGCTGGGACCCGAGCCCGGATCCCGACGCAACCGGCTACCTCGTATTCCGCCAAGATCCGCGCCAGTCGGAATTTGTACAAATCACTACCGATCCAATCAGCGGTACCGAATTCTGGGACCGCGGCTTGGCTAGTGGCCTCACATTCCGCTATCGGCTACAGGCCCTCGACGGTGCGGGAAATCAAAGCCGGCGCAGCGATCCCATCGCCGCCACAACCCGCTGATCCTGCCTGTGGGAGACCCGCCGAATAGGCGCGCTTATCGGTTCGACGCCACGGAATAAGTTCCGAGGCTTGCTCGTGCTTCGCCTTTGTTTGGGGGCAGCCCAGGTGTAGGCCGTACGCAGGGACGAGGCTCACAGAGGGACAAGGCTTAGAGGTAGTCGGGGGCGGCCCTAACCCTGACCCTTCGCGCAATCCCGAAGGGCGCGGCGAGGCGAGCACGGCCCAATAGTTAGGGCCCATCCAGGAATGGATTCTCGGTGGGTCGGCGCGGCGCCCTGCGGCCTGGGCGGCCCCCAAGTGCTCCGAACTCGCGCCACCGCTGCAGTGTCGCCGCAAATTGCTGATGTGTAAGATCTTAAGCCGATCTATACGTTGTATCGCTCAGACACGCTCGCTTTCCGTGCTCGGCGCGCCGCGCCTTCTAGATCCTCGAAAAGACCAAAACTGGACGGGCTCTAGTTAACCCGTCATCTTCAGGCGAGGGTCGCCCGCCACTGGACACGAAAAGGGCTGTGCGATGTCGCACAGCCCCCGAAACACCGACATCTGTCGATTGATCGCCTACTGGCGGAACTCGATCGATAAGGTGTGCCAAATCTTGACCGGCACGCCATTCTTGGTGGCCGGGCGCCATTGCGAGCGTTTGGCCGCTTGGAGCGCTTCGGTATCGAAACCGAATTTTTGCTCCTCGCCCACCACCTCGGCCTTTAGTACCTTGCCGTTTTCATCGATCAGGACTTTCACCACCACCGTCGCCCGGTTCTTGTTGAAACGCTTGGCCATGTCCGGATAGCGAGGTTTCACCGGCCGGGTTGCGACGGGCAATACGACCCCGAGACCGGGCTCCACCAAGTCGCCTCGCCGAACCTGTGGTTTCGGCGGCGCCTTCGGTGTAGCCGGCGGCGCGGCTTTGGCCTCTGCGACCTTCGCAGCCTCTTCTGCAGCTTTCTTCTCATCCTCGGCCTTCTTCGCGGCAGCCTCTTCCTCAGCCTTCTTGGCAGCGATGGCCTCGTCGGCCAATCGTTGCTCTTCAGCCACCCTATTTGCCTCTTTTTCGGCCGCTAGGCGTTCCTGCTCGGCCTTGGCCTCGGCTTGGCGCTTCAAACGTGCGTCTTCTTCCCGCTGAGCTTTTTCAAGCTGAGTTTGGAGTTCCGCGAGCTTCTCATCGTATTGCTGTTGGATCAGATCACTCTGCTGGCTAACCAGCTCGGTGATTTGCTGCCTGACCTCTTCCTCCGACGGCCCCGTGTATTCGGGCTCAGCCGGCTTCTCCACCGGAGGCGGTGCGGTCGGCTGGCTAGCGGCCCCTGAGGAACCGTCGCCGCCCTTCATGAAATAGGCGCCGGCAGCACCCAGCACCAAAAGCGCGGCGACTACGCCAATGATCAAACCAGACTTCGATTTCTGGTCTTCTTTGGCGTATTCAGGAATAAAGTTTTCGGTTTTTTCGCCCGCTGCGGTGCCTTCTCCAGGCGGAGCTTGTGCGGGCACTGGGGCTGGGGCAGGAGGCGGAGCCACCCCAGCGGAGGTCGGCTCTCTCTTCTCCTGCACCGTGGGCAGGGGAAGCGTTTTCTCAACTTCGATTTCTTGGCTCTCCCGCTCGATCTCCTGGCGGAAGAGATTGTGCATGAAGAAAGCTAGATTGAAGGTCGTGGGGTTGTACTGCCCCTCGAACATGTAGGTATTGAGAGTCTTATGCCAAGTCGCGACATCCTTCACCCGGTGATCGCGGGCGATCAGACTCTGCTTCAGCAAGGTCGCGAGTTCCGGCGGGATCGGCGTGCCTTCGGTGGCAACAACCCCTTGGTCGACGACCGACGCAAACCCGTCTTGAGCGGGCGGAGGCAGCGGACGGCCAGTCAGCAGCTCGTAGAGAATCACGCCCAGGGAGTAAATATCGTCCACTGGATGGGGCGCCGCTCCGGCCAAGGCTTCCGGTGCCAGGTAGCGGCCGAAGTGCTGGCGAATCACCGGATTCTGGGCAAAAGACCGCAGCCCCGGGCCGAATTCGAAACCCAAAAGCCGCGTTTCGCCTTCGTTCGAAATGATCGTCAGATGGGGAACCAGGAAGCCGTGGTGAATTCGCTCGCCGCCGAAGCGTGTTTCCGCGGCGGAAGCCAACGCCAAGGCGATACGTTCCGTAATCAGCAGCGCATGCTCCGCTGGAACAAAATTCCTTTTCTTGGCGGCCTGCTCCAAGAGCTTCGCCATATTCTTGCCGGAGACATAGTCGTAGGCCACGAAGGGAATGCCTTCGAGCTGGCCCATCTCAATGCCTTCGCCGATGTTCGGGCTCTTGAGCGCTTCTTGGACTGCGGTTCGGGACTCCACGGACGACCAAAGGCGGTTTCCGTCGAGTCCTTGTCCATTAAAAATGCGCAAGAGTGCAACTCGCTCCATGCCCTTGCTTCCCAGCAAGCCCGCACGGAAAGTTTCACCCATGGGGTCTTCGGTCAACTTCTTCAGCAGCAGATATTTGCCGAACTGCTCTCGCATTTCCATCGCGACTCCGTCAAGATTCCTCGTGGATCGGGGCCGACCTCGGGTCAGCGGGCCTCAAACCTTCGAGTTGAGAACTAATGCACCGGAAAGATAATTCTACCCTCAAATCATCGTCACACCAGAGACCCGAGCTTGTCAACCAGCCCGAGGCTTAGGATTCTACCGCCCTGCCGGATTCGGCAGACGATTCGATCAGGTACCAGGTCTCCAGAGTCCCCCCCAGCTCAAGAATCGGCGGCGGATTCGGCAGCTCGCTCTTCCGCCCAACGTTTTTTCCAATAAAGCTTTTGCCACTTATAGACGTTCCGGTCGTGCTCCCGTTTGGTCTCAGCAAACACGTGGGTGCCGTCGTTTCGGCTGACGAAATACAAATATGAGGTTTCTGCCGGCAGCAACGTCGCAATGAGGCTGCTCACCGACGGGGAGCAGATCGGGCTCGGCGGCAGACCGGGACGCATATAGGTGTTGTAGGGTCCGTCCGTTTTCAGATCTACCCGGCGCAGGTTGCCGTCCCACTTTCCTTCGATCTTTTTTCCGTAGATCAGAGTCGGATCCGCGTAGAGGCCCATTCCGATGCGCAGACGGTTGCGGTAGACGCTAGCGACAACGCCACGCTCGTCGTCGCGCTGGGTTTCTTTTTCTACGATGCTCGCCAGGGCTACCAGATCCCTCAGGTCGGCTAGGCCTTCGAGCTGCTCCCAATCCCCTAAGAGCGGTTGCACTTCAGCCACGAAACGACGGCGAAAGGTTCCGACCAAGGTGGCGATCACTTCTTTTTCCGTGGTGCCTCGCGCGAAATGGTAAGTCTCTGGATAAAGGTAACCTTCGAGATTTTCCGCACGCGGGTCTAAATCAGCGATCAGTTCGACTCGATTCATTTGGTGCCGCAGCACCGACAGCTCGCCGAATCCCGCTTTCGCGATCGCCATTGCTGTCTCATCGATCGTCAAACCCTCGATCAACGTCAGCGGGTGGGTCTCCACTTCGCCCCGGGTCAACATTCCTAGGACTCCCGGGATGTCGAGCGGGCGATCAAAACGATACTCGCCCGCTTTCAGGGGTGGATCTTGAAGGCGATAGATCAAAAAGAGACGCGCCAATTGAGCGTCTTGAACGACCCCAGCAGTTTCAAGTCGGGAGAGAATGCTCGTCGCCGACATGCCCGGCTCGATCTCCACCACGACCTCTTCGCCGGCGTAGCCTTGAAATGGCTGATGGAGGCGACCCCAAGACCACCAGACCAGCCCCCCGACCATCGCCGAGACGACGAGGGCGAGCAGTGCGAGCGCCCCAAGAAATCGACGAAGGCGAGCCCCCATCAGGCCTCCTCCGTCCCATTGGCCGTGCTCGTTTCGTCCAAGGCTTGCTGCAATAGGATCTGCGCCGCTACGGCATCTCTCAACTCGGCCCGATCCCGGCGGTCGAGCCCTGCTTCGGCGAGGCGAGCGGCAGCCTCCACGGTCGTCAAGGCCTCATTAACGTAACGAACCGGCAAACCCGACGCCTTGAACAAACGCGCCCCGAATCGCCTCACCCGATCGACGTTCTCCCCTTTGGAACCGTCCAAACCGATGGGCTCACCGAGCACCAACACCGCCACTTCTTCCTCGCGCGCCAGAGCTGCGATTTGATACGCCGCCCGCCGATCGGTTTGACGCTCGATCACTCCGTGGGGGACTGCGAGACGTCCCTTGGCGTCAGAAATGGCCAAGCCGATTCGGCGTTCCCCGAAGTCGATTCCCAATGCTCTCAAGCAGTCGCTCCCTGTGATTTTCAGACCGGTCGATGGGTGGGCGCAGCCCCTCGCGGGTCTGCGGCCTATCCAGCCGTGAACGGCTTATTCGAACCTCTATTAGGCCTCGCAGCTATGCTAGCATCGCCGGTGTCGCGGCTTGCGCCGCAAACTCCTGACGACGCACTCCCAGCGATACATTGAGACGGCTCTCCGACTCGGCCTCTCGAAGCCGCCCTCGGCCCGACCCACCGACGACGACCGTCCTAATACTGCGTGCAACGAATACTGCATACAACGGATCGACGGATACAAAGATACGATCTCCCTAGAGATCTCAGCCCGTGGAGCATCAGAGCATGAAAAACACCCCATTGAAGGACAGCGCATTGAAGGATGTGGTCATCCTCAGCGCAGCGCGCACACCCATCGGTTCGTTTCAGGGTACTTTGGCGAAGAAGAAGGCCCCTGAACTGGGCGCCGCCGCTTTAGCCGGGGCCATCGAACGCGCAGGTGTCGAAGCCGGTGACTTAGATCAAGTCTATTTGGGCTGTGTGTTGCCGGCCGGTGTTGGCCAGGCGCCGGCCCGCCAAGCCGCTCTCGGCGCCGGATGCCCGACTTCCACCGGCGCGATCACCCTCAATAAGGTTTGCGGCTCGGGCATGCGCGCGGTCATGAGTGCCGCCAACGACTTGCGCTGCGGAGAGTTCGACTTGGTAGCTGCCGGCGGCATGGAGAGCATGAGCAATGCGCCCTATTTAGCCAAAGGTGTTCGCGACGGCCTGCGCCTCGGTCACGGCGAGCTTTTGGATTCCATGATCTACGACGGCCTCTGGGACATCTACGGCGACAAGCACATGGGCAATTGCGCCGAAACCTGCGCCGCCAAATACGAGTTCTCGCGGGAATCGCAAGATGAATTTGCGATTGAGAGCTACCGCCGCGCCCAAGCCGCTGCCGCCGACGGCCGCCTTCGCGAGGAAATCGTGCCGGTGGAGGTTCCCCAGCGCAAAGGGGATCCGGTCGTCGTCGACCACGACGAGGAGCCTTCGCGGGTCAACTTCGACAAATTGGTGAAGCTGCGCCCGGCTTTCCAAAAAGACGGCACGATCACCGCTGCCAACGCCAGCACCATTAACGACGGGGCCGCCGCCTTGATCTTGACCACAGCCGATCACGCCCAAAAGCTGGGCAAAAAGCCGATCGCGCGCATCGTCTCCCAGGCGACGTTCTCCCACGAGCCCGAATGGTTCACCACCGCGCCGGTCAATGCCATGCGCAAGGCGGTTGAAAAAGCCGGCCTAAACCTCGACGAAATCGACGTCTTTGAGATCAATGAAGCTTTCGCCGTGGTGGTCCAGGCCGCGATCCAGGATCTCGAGCTGGATCCCGCCAAGGTCAACATCCGCGGAGGCGCTGTCGCCCTCGGCCATCCGATCGGCGCTTCGGGCGCCCGCATCTTGGTCACTTTGATTCACGCGATGAAAGAAAAGAATGCCCGATTCGGTTGCGCGGGAATTTGTTTAGGAGGCGGCGAAGCCACCTCTGTCGTGTTGGAGTCTCTCGACTGAGAGTCCGGTCGAGAACCCCGGCTGATCGGTGATCCGACAGCCGGGCAACCGATCGATCGAGCCCTCCAGCCCGTCAAACACTGGACACCACACCGCCAACGCGGTAGAACACTGCTGATTCGAGCCGAGCCCGAGACCACACCTGAGGAAATCGATGACACGCGCGTTGCCCTTCGCCTCCTGGATCGCCGCCATTTCGTTCATCATGCTCCCCTTGGCCAGCGTCGCCCCCCTGTTGGCCCAGGATTCGGCCGACTCTGAGGCCGACGAGTCGACGACGGAAGACCAAGAACCCCGCGCTACATTTGATGTGGCCCTGGAACCACGGGGAGCCGGCGGTCGGATCCAAGGATCTGCCGGCGACTATCAATTTCAGCCGGGACGAATATTGGTTGCCAGCGAGGGCGTCGAGTTGAAATACGGCGACATCACTATAGAAGCCGACACCCTCCGGCTCGACATCCCTGCCGATCGGATCACCGCCGAAGGCAACGTCATCCTCGACCAAGGCCCTGAGAGGCTCAGCGGTGACGTGCTCGAATACGACCTGAAAACCCAAACCGGCAAGATGACCAACGCCCATGCCGCGGTTCAACCGGGTTTTTATTTTTCCGGCACTGAGATCGAGAAGGTCGGCCCCATGACCTTCACCGTCGAAGACGGCATGTTTACCTCCTGCGAGGGAGAAGATCCCAGCTGGAGCCTGGCGATGAGCCGGGCCGACATCACCATGGAGGAGTACGCTCGAATCCGCAACGCGCGGTTGCGCTTCGGCAAAGTCCCCGTCTTCTACACCCCCTATATTCTTTGGCCCGCGACCATCGAGCGGACCTCCGGTTGGCTGGTACCGAAACCCGGTTACTCCGACCGCCGCGGCGCCCATGTGAGCATGGCCTACTACCGAACCCTAGGCCGTAGCGCCGACACCACCTTCTTCTTGGACCTTTCCACCAACGAATTCAACGGCGCCGGATGGGAATATCGATACCGCCCCTCCGAAGACACCAAGGGCGTGTTCGACCTTTACTTCACCACCGAGCCGGACGACGCCTTCTTGACCGACAGCAATAGGGAGCTGCTCGATCCCGAGCGCGTCTTGGGCGACGACCGGTGGAAGCTGTTGTGGCAGCACGAAACCAAGAACGTGTGGGACCAATTCCGTGGTGTGGTGAATCTTCAGCTCTATTCCGATTTCGACTACCTGCGCGACATCGAGCGCAGCGTGGATCGCCAAACCCAATCTTTCATTTACTCCAACGCCTTCTTGAGTTCCAACGTGGGCGCCCATTCCTTGAATTTCATGGTCGACCGCCGCGAGTTGGTGGGCGAGGGCGTGATCACCGACGACTCCGGCGCCACGGTCAACACCAGTAATCGCACCACCCTGCACCAGCTGCCTGAGGTTGAATGGCGGATGCGCTCCACCCGGCTGGGATCGCTGCCCCTTTATCTGAGCTTGACCAGCTCGGTGAATTATTTCCAGGCAGATTTTGATCGCTACGAGCAGAACCTCGACACCGAAAAGCCGGCCCTGCTCGCCAGCCAGAGTCTGCAATACGGCCGGGCCGACTTCTCGCCGGTCCTATCGATTCCGATCAGCACCCTGTCTTGGCTCTCGGCCAAGCTCTCCGTCGGCGCCCGCTACACCTACTACACCAAAACCCTGGACGACCCCGACAACCCCGATCACGCGACCAACGACGATCCCCTGGACGGCGATGCCGTGGATCGCTTCTTACCCTCCGGCAAGCTCGAAATCGTCGGCCCCAGCTTTTCCCGCATCTACGACAAGAAGGGCGGCAAATACTCCAAGTTCAAGCACATCATCGAGCCGAGGTTTACCTACACCTACGTGGATAACTTCGAGGATCGCAATCGACTTTCCCGTTTCGACGAGGTGGATCTGATCAGCCCACTCGACCAGGGCGTCATTTCGGTGGTCAACCGCCTGCTCGCAAAACCTCGCGACGAGGAGGAAGGCGGCGCCTTCGAAGTCGCTTCCTTGGCCTTCGCCCAGGCCCACACCTTCGACGACTTCATTGAAGGCAACGACGCCACCGAGAAGAGTGAAGGGCCGATTTTCTCGACCCTGCGGGTCAACCCCAACGAAAACACCAGCTTCAAATTCGAGCTGCGCTACGACACCCAGGCCAGCGCGATCACCTCGCGTAACTTTTCCGGCAATACCAAAATCGCCGACCGATTCGGTATCGGCCTCTCCTGGTTCACCCAATGGGCCACCGCCGGCGACGGCATGGACGGCATCATGCGCGACCGCGAAATCAGCAACCAGATTCGCTTCTCGACGAATTTGGAGCTGATTCCCGAAAAAGTTACCTTCGGGGCCCAGATCAACTACAACTTGATCGACCCCCTGCCGACGAATCGCTCGCGCTTGCTGGCTCAGCGTTATGTGCTCAAATGGATCTCAGACTGTTACGACTGGAACCTGGAATTCCGCGAGCATCAATATCGTGACGCCGATTCGAAGGACAGCGAAATTCGCTTCTCCCTGTCGCTCAAGAACGTGGGAACCTTCCTCGATCTGAACGAATCCCTCAACTAATCGAGCCGACGGCGCGAGCGCGCCGCTCCATGGAAATAAGAACATGAAGGGTCTAATTCTCTCCGGCGGCAAGGGGACTCGTCTGCGTCCCCTGACTTATACCTCCGCCAAGCAGCTGGTGCCCGTGGCCAACAAACCGGTGCTTTTCTTTGGCATCGAGTCGATTGTCGCCGCCGGCATTACCGACATCGGAATCATCGTCGGCGACACCAAGGACGAAATTCGCGAAGCGGTGGGTGACGGCTCCCAATTCGGCGCCAAGGTCACCTACATCGAGCAGGACGCTCCCCGGGGGCTGGCCCACGCGGTCATGATCGCCGAGGATTTCATCGGTGACGATTCGTTCGTCATGTATTTGGGCGACAACCTTATCGCCGGCGGAATTGCCAGCCTGGTGTCGGAATTCCAAGATCTGAAATGCAATGCGCAGATCCTGCTTGCAGAAGTGCCCAATCCTCAGCAATTTGGCGTTGCGGAGCTGACCGCCGACGGCGAGAAAATCGAGCGACTGACCGAAAAGCCCAAGGAGCCGAAAAGCAACTTGGCCTTGGTCGGCGTGTACATGTTCGACAAAAACATCTTCGACTCGGTGAAAAACATCAAACCCTCCGCCCGCGGAGAGCTCGAAATCACCGACGCCATCCAGGATTTGATCGACCGCGATCTGAGCGTGCACCCACACAAAGTGCGCGGCTGGTGGAAAGACACCGGCAAGCTCGAGGACATGCTCGAAGCCAACCGCATTGTGCTCGAAACCTACGACCTCAAGCGCCGACACGGCCAACACGGAGACGGCACGACCCTCGAGGGACGGATCGGCATCGGCAAAGACGTGAAGCTGATCAATTCCTTGATTCGGGGACCGGCGGTCATCGGCGACGGCGCACGGATCGAAAACGCGTTCATCGGCCCGTATTCCGCTATTGGCGACGGCTGCGTCATCGCCAACAGTGAGATTGAGAACTCGATCGTGCTCTCTAATAGCGAGATTCGGGATATCCCGGTTCGCATCGACGGATCCCTCGTGGGCAAAAACGCCCGCATCGTCAAATCTCCAGCCAAACCTAAGGCCTACCGCTTTATGTTGGGCGACAACTCCGAGGTCGGCGTTTCCTGACCCCGACCCACCCTTAAGCACTTATGCGTACTTTGGTTTTTGGCGGGTCCGGCATGCTCGGCCGAGCGGTCACCCGACATTGGCGCCTTCGCGGCGCGACCGTTCTGGCCCTGAGCCGAGCCCAAGCAGATCTCACCGACCGCCAGCAGATTCGAGATTGGGCAGACCGCTTTCGCCCGGAGGTGATCGTCAATTGCGGCGCTTTCACCCGGGTGGACGATTGCGAAACCCAAGAAGAACACGCGACTCGCATCAACGGAGATGCGATCGCGTTCCTAACCGAAGCGGCCGCCTCGCTCCGCGCTCGATTGGTCCACATTTCAAGTGATTACGTTTTCGACGGCCGAGCCGACTCTCCTATCCCGGAAACGGCGCCCACTGCGCCTCAGTCGGCCTACGGTCGCGGAAAGCTCGTGGGCGAAACCCACGCTTTGCGTTATGATCGCGCCCTTGTCGTGAGGGCCAGCTGGCTATTCGGCCCGGGTGGGCCAAATTTTGCCGCCACGATCCGTCGACTTTTGCTCGAAGGCAAGACACCGCTCAAGGTGGTCGACGACCAGATCGGGCGCCCGACCTACACCCCTTTTGTGGCGCAAGCCATATGGGATCTGCTTTTGGCGGGTACCGCCGGCATAGTGCACTACGGAAATCGGAACGCGGTCTCGTGGCACGGCTTCGCCACGGAAATCGCACGATTTGTCGCTCCGGGCGCCGAGGTTTTGCCGGTTCCGACCTCTGAATTCCCCCGACCGGCACCGAGACCCGCCTATTCAGTTTTAGATGTTGAGAAATTCCAGACCGCCACAGGACGCGTCGTAGAACCCTGGATCTGCGGTCTAACGGCCTATCTAGAGACTTTGGAGAATCCTAGACCATGAGAGCTTTAATTACGGGCATTACCGGTTTCGCCGGATCCCATCTCGCCGAATACTTGCTCGAAAACCACCCCGATGTTCATGTCGCCGGCACCAAGCGATGGCGCAGCCCGATGGACAATATCTTGGGTATCGAGGACAAAGTCGAACTGTTGGAATGCGACCTTTGCGATTTCAACTCGGTCATCGCGACCCTTGAAACCGTCAAACCCGACTTTATCTTCCATCTCGCCGCGCAGAGCTTCGTGCCCACCAGCTGGAGCGCGCCGACGGAAACCCTGACCACCAACATCACCGGCCAAACCAACATTTTCGAGGCCGTCCGTCGGCTCGGGCTCGATCCGGTGATTCAAATCGCCTGCTCCAGCGAGGAATACGGTTTGGTGAAACCCGAGGAGACGCCGATCAAGGAAACCAACCCCTTGCGGCCTCTCTCCCCCTACGCGGTTTCCAAAGTCACCCAAGACTACTTGGGATACCAATACTTCCAAAGCTACGGCATCAAGGCCATTCGCACCCGCGGTTTCAACCACACCGGACCGCGACGAGGCGATGTCTTCGTGACCTCCAACTTCGCCAAACAACTTGCGCGGATCAAGGCTGGGCTCAACGAGCCGGTGATCCATGTGGGCAACTTGACCGCCATCCGCGACTTCACCGATGTGCGCGACATGGTTCGCGCCTATTGGCTGGCGGTCAACAAAGCCAAGCCCGGCGAGGTTTACAACATCGCCAGCGGCCGCGAGATCACCATCCAAGAGCTGCTGGATCGGCTCATTGCCCTTTCCGGCGTTGAGGTGGAGGTTCGGGAGGATCCCGCCCGCATGCGCCCATCGGACGTGGAGATTCTGATTGGCGACGCTTCAAAATTCAAAGCCGACACGGGCTGGGACATCGAGATCCCGTTCGATAAGACCCTCAAGGATACTTTTGACTATTGGGTCGATCGAATCGCCGACGGTCGGGGCTGAGCCACAGAGCGGTGACGGCGGCCGTTAGGGCGGCGCCGTCTTCCGCGCCGGCTCGGCAGGACCCTTCCGGAGCCGCGATCAGATCTCGGGCCGAGTCGGCCGATAAGAAGGCCCTAGGCAGCTCGGGCCGTCTTACCCCGTCTAAGCCTCGTCTCTTTTCATGGCGGCGCCTCCAACGGCGTCTGCCCCGACCCCGAAGCACTTCCTATGCGCGTATTGATCACCGGCATCACAGGTTTCGTCGGCAGGCATCTAACACGGCACCTCGTGGGCCGAGGAGGTGTCTACGAGATATTAGGTTTGGCCTCCGCTTCGATCGGCAATGACGAAGGGAGTTCGGAGCTGTCCTCGATTCCGCTGCACAATGTCGACATCTGCGATCGCGATGCCTTGGGGCGGGCGATCGACGACTGCCGACCCGACGCTATTGTTCACTTGGCAGGTTTATCCCACGTCGGCGAGTCTTGGCGTCGACCCGGAGATTACTTCCGGGTCAATTTCTGCGGCACCCGCAACTTGATGCACATGGCGAAAGGCCTGAAGGTGATTTTCGCCTCCAGCGCCGAAGTTTACGGCTCCGTGCCCGAAGACCAGCAGCCCATCCGGGAGGACCGGCCCGTCGAGCCGCGCTCACCGTATGCGATGACCAAAGCTTGTGCCGAAGAGATCGCGCTCGATCACGGCGCGATCGTGGTTCGCTCCTTCAATTCCATCGGGCCGGGGCAAGGCCGCCAATTTGCCCTACCGTCCTTCGCTTCACAGCTGGCGGCCATCCGCGCCGGGCGTAGTGAAGCGGTGATCAAAGTCGGCGATCTTTCGCCCAAGCGGGACTTCCTACACGTTACCGACGCGGTCGCCGGATACGAGGTGATTCTGACCCTCGGTCGTCAAGGCGAGGTCTACAATTTGGCCAGCGGCAAAGCTCGTTCGATTGCCAAAGCCCTGGACCGGCTACGGGTAGCTTCCGGGGTGGACGCCGAGATTCAAGTCGAAGCCGACCGTGTTCGTCCGGTGGATATTCCCCTGCTGCAGGGAGACATTTCGCGGCTGCAGGCCCTGGGATGGCAGCCGCGCTATGATCTGGATCGAGCCCTCGACGATCTTTGGCACGAAACTTTGGGCCTAGAAGGAGAAACCCCATGAAGCTCCTCGTCACCGGCGGCACCGGTTTCCTCGGTCGACGAACGGTCGATCTGCTGGCCGCCAACCACGAGATCCGCTTGCTCGTGCGCCCGACCTCCTCTCGGGATCGTTTTGCCGAAACTGTCACGTTCGCGGAGGGCGACGTCACCGATCGAGACAGCTTGAAACGCGCCGCCGAAGGGTGTGACGCGATCCTTCACGCCGCGGCCTTGGTCAAAATTCTGGCCCCGGCCGAGCAATTCGATCGCATCAACGTGGGTGGGTTAGAGAACGTCATCGCCGCCGCTCAGGCCTCCGACATTCAAAAGATCGTCTACGTTTCGAGCTTCATGGCCTTGGGCCCGACTGAAAACGGCCCTGGCGGACAGCTCGACGAGCAGGCATCGGTGGCCGACCGCAAATGGATCAACGATTACGAGCGCACCAAAACCCTCTCCGACCGAGCCGCGCGCAAGGCCATCGAGTCCGGCATTCCTTTGAACGTCGTTTATCCCGGAGTGATCTACGGCCCGGGAGAGCTGACCGAAGGCAACATCGTGCTCCGCCATGTGCTCGACCTCGCCCACAAACGCCTGCCCGCACTCTTGGGCAAGGCGGAGCGGGTGTGGAATTACTCCTTTGTGGAAGACGTCGCCTCAGGCATTGTCCGAGTGTTGGAACAAGCGCCTGCCGGTGAGCGATTCGTGCTCGGTGGCGAGAACGTTACCCAAGGACACTTCTACTCCACCGTCGGCAACGTTTTCGGTATCAAAACCCCGAATATGCGCATGCCCGACGCCATGGCCAAGCTCTCCGGCGCCATGATGAAGGGCTGGGCTCAGTTGGTGGGCGGTACACCCAAGCTGACTCCCGACCTGGTCGAGGTCTATCGTCACGATTGGGCGCTCTCCAACAAGAAAGCCGAGAACGAGCTCGGCTACACCTGGCTCACCCTGGAAGAAGGTCTAACTCGCTCCGCCGATTGGCTCAAAAGCCTTCCGGAGTGGCCGAAATGAGCACCGGCGCCTCGGCGGAGGGGGTTAGTAGCAGGGAACTCCTACGCAAAGTCGTGCACATGGGCGTCGGTGGCATTTCCTTTGCCGTTGCCTATTTGGGGCCTCTCTACTCGGCCCTCTGTGCCCTCGCTGCCTTGCTGATGAATCTATTTGTGTTGCCCAGAGTCGGCGGCAAGGTGCTTTGGCGTCAGTCAGAGGAAGAGCGCGGAGCTTCCCTCGGTATCGTCCTCTATCCGGCCGCGGTCCTGGCCCTGATCCTAGTGTTCTGGAATCACCTGGAGGTGGCCGCTGCGATCTGGGCGGTGCTCGCCTTCGGTGACGGCATGGCCTCGCTGGTGGGCATGACGGTCGGTGGTCCCAAGCTGCCCTGGAACCCCAAGAAGAGCTGGTCCGGCACGTTCGCCTATTGGCTTTTCGGAACTCTCGGTGCGGCGACCCTCTTATGGTGGACCCTGAGCCGGACCGACCAGCCCTACGTCCTACCCTTTTTGATCGCGGCTGCGGCCGTCACCGCCCTCTTCGCGGCGATGATCGAATCCCAGCCCATCGCCCTGGACGACAACATCAGCGTGCCTTTGCTGGCCGGTCTGGTGCTGCACGGCCTGCTTTTGTCGGAAGCCTATTGGCTCAGTGTGGATTGGCAGGCTCTGGGTGCGGCCGCCGGTTACGGTTTGATCGCCAATGCCGTGCTCGGCGCCTTGGCCTATCTGAAGCGCTCGGTCAACGCCTCCGGATTCTTTGGGGGCCTGTTGATAGGCACCACCATTTGGACCTTCCTGGGCTGGCAAGGCTGGCTGATCTTGGTCGCTTTCTTCGTCATCGGCACCGGTGCCACCAAGCTGGGCTACAAGAAGAAGGCCGAACGTAACCTGGCCCAAGAAGGCGGAGGTCGAAGGTCAGCCCGCCACGCCTTCGCCAACACCGGCGTGCCCATGGTGGCTGCGGTTTTCGCCGCCACCACCGACTTCGGCCACATCTACCTGCCCGCCTTTGTGGCCGCATTTGCCACCGCCACGGGCGACACCATGGGTTCGGAGATCGGCCAGCTCTGGGGACGCAGAACGTTCTTGATCACAACCCTAAAACCGGTGCCCCGAGGAACCGAAGGCGCAGTGTCCCTCGAGGGCACCCTCGCGACGGTGCTCGGTTCTGCAGCCGTGGCCGCCCTAGGCTGGGCCCTGGGCTTTTACGGCCCTTGGGTGGTGGCGCTCATCACCCTGGCAGCCTTTATCGGCACGACCCTCGAAAGCTATGTCGGGGCCACCGTCGAAAAGGCCGGTTTGCTCGACAATGAATCGGTGAATTTTCTCAACACTCTGATCGGCGCCCTCGCCGCCGCGGCGCTGGTCGCCCTCTTCGGCTGAGACGCTCTCGCCCACAATCCGGAAGCCCCGCCGCTTCCGCGCAGATCCCGAGGTTTTCATGAGCAAGCTTTCCCAATACATCAAGCTGGCGCGGCCCTTTACCCTGCTGCCGCCGTTGCTGGGCATCCTGTCCGGCGCGGTCTGCGCGTTCGGCTCCGCCCACAATCCGGACCCGGAATCCCGTCTGACCCTTTCGGTGATCCTGGCTGTTTCTCTCGGCTCCTTGTGCGCCAGCCTGTTGAACGCCGCTTCCAATGCCATCAATCAGATCTACGACCTGGAGATCGATCGCATCAACAAACCCGAACGGCCTCTGGTTACGGGTGCGTTGAGCCTCCGTGAAGGCTGGATTTTCACGTGGCTTTGTTATGCCTTCGCACTGATTCCCACCTGGCTCGTCGTCGTCTACCCCTACAACACCTGGGCTGAGAAGCTCACCGCGCCGTTGGCTTACCACGAGACCTTCTTCATCTACCTGGCCGGAATGGTCTTCACTTTCATGTATTCCGCTCCCGCCCTGGGCAGGACCAAGGCATTGGGCATTTGGGCCAACGTCACCATCGCCATTCCCCGTGGCTGCCTGCTCAAGGTGGCGGGCTGGGCGATGGTCGCCCACGTTTGGCATTGGGAGCCTTGGTATATCGGTTTGATCATGGCGCTTTTCCTGATCGGCGCTGCCTCGACCAAGGACTTCGCCGACATCGAGGGAGACCTCGCCGGAGGCTGCAAGACACCGCCGATCCTCTACGGGCCGACCAAGGCAGCTTGGATCATGGCGCCCTTCTTTGTTTTCCCTTGGATCTTGCTGCCGATCGGCGTGCGTATCCCCGACCCCCAGGACCCCACGCTAATGATCCTCACGGGCAACCCGACGGTGCTCACCGGTTTGGGCGTGTTGCTGACCGCCTGGGGCCTCTACACCGTTTCCCTGATCCTCAAGGACCCCGAAGAACTCACCCGCGTGGAAAACCATCCGTCGTGGAAGCATATGTACCTGATGATGATGTTCGCGCAGATCGGTTTGGCCGCGGCGTATATCTTTTAGATGTTTTGAACCACGGGTTGTTATCATCATGCCGCTGCGCGGCACGCGCGATCTATCTCGCGCGAGCGCGCCCACCAACTTCGGGGGATCATCATGGATCAAGACCACGGCGGACAAGAAATGGACCATCAGGAAGTCGACCAGCTCAATCAGCTTTCGGCCCAAAGCGAGAGCTTTGACGATGATCTGCCGAGTTCCGGACTGCTGAGCTTCTATGACCGCCTGCGGGCCCGCATCCATGCATTCGTGGAAAAGAAGAGCGGACGCCTCGGACCTCAAGCGGTAGATTTCTTCCTCTTGATTCCCGATGTTTTCGTGCTGCTCATGCGTTTGGCGCTCGATCGGGAAGTGCCCAAAGAAACTCGCGCATTGATCGGCGGCGCCCTGGCCTACTTTGTGCTGCCTGTGGATCTGCTGCCGGAAGCCTTCGTCGGCCCGGCGGGTTATGCCGACGACCTAATGCTGGCGGTTGCGGTCTTGACCCAAGCCTTCGGCCGGGATCTCGAACCTTATGCAGAGAAATATTGGAGCGGCTCGGGCTCGTTGCGCCGGGTATTGGGCGATACCCTTACCGCGGGCAAGGGACTGGTCAGCACCGACCTCCACGGCAAAATCAAATCTCTCCTCGCTTCGAAAGGTGTTGACCTCGACGCCGTCGAAGCTGAGCAAGCCGCCCGCGATGCGGCTACGGAGCCGTCCTAGCTATAGCTGATCGACTTAAGGTCTTACACATCAGCAATTTGCGACGGCAGCGCAGCGGTGGCGCGAGTTCGGAGCGACGCGCGCAGGGCGACGCTCCGACCCACCGGAATCCATTTCTGGACAGAACCGTCCTAGCTCCGGCGTCTGCGCAGAGCTTCTGCCACCCGCCCAACCACCTCGAAACCGCCGTCCTCGAAGTCGTCCAGGGCGCCAAAGAATTCGCCCACTGCCCCCGCCTGCCACTTTTCATAAACCCCGGCCTTGATCAGCAGCTGCAATTTGTCGCACACGGAAACGAAACGAGCTTCCGGGGTTTGGCGTTCCTGATATTCCCGCAGCAAGGACTCTGAATCGGACCCCAAAGGGGCCAGCAAATCCGCCATGGCCGCCAGCTCCGCAGTGGCTTTGGCCCCTGCCGGAAGGTAGTGAGCTGCGGTGCGCGGTAGGTCCCCGAATCGAACCTCTGCCAAATCATGGACCAAGGCGAGTTCCAAAGCCCTGAACCTGTCGAGGTCGGGGACGTCCGCGGAAAGGACCCAGACCAAAAACACCACATGAAACGAATGCTCACTGACGCTCTCTGGGTCGGGCACTCCCCGCTGGGCGTAACCCAGCCGGGGAATCCTATCCAAGGATTGAAGCTCTTCCAGCAAACCGACCAGGTCACCGATCGGCGAATCCGTCAATTGGCCACCAAATAGCGGTCGGCCAAGACTTGTCGATGGTGGATCTCATGGCCGGCCATGATGAACGGAAAAGCCCGGGCGGTAAAACGGAAGCCCGATGCGGTGCCGGTGCGCATCCAATCGTCGTCCGTCAAACCGCGGAACATCAGCAAATGCCCTCGACGCACCAAGGAGAATTCTTCCACTAGGTCCGTCAGGGGCCGAACCTTGGCATTGGAAAGAGCGCCCCAATTATCCTGGTCCATGCCCGGCTGCTCCTGCTGATCCCCCCGAGCGATCCACAGAGTTCGAAATCCGAATAGGCGCTCGGTATCGAGCATGTGGCCCAGGACCTCTCGCACGCTCCATTTGCCTTCGGCGTAGGCATGGGTTTCGAGTTCCGCCGGAACCCCTCTCAGGAGGCTTTCCGTGGCCTCCAACTGCCGTTCCAGGATTTGGAAGATGTCACCGTTGGGCACCTTGCCGACGTAGGTTTCATAGTATTGGTGGTATTCGTGGGTGCTCGGTCGTTGCATGGGAACCCCTATGATCCATCCCCGGCGGGCAAAGCCTGCTGGGAAAACGTAGTTAGGTCAATATTGCTGCCACAAACAATGATGCCGACCCGCCGACCCGCCAGCTCCTCACGCAGCGGACCGACGAGCGCCGCCGTAGCGGCGGCGCCGGCGGGCTCCACGGCGAGCTTGGCATCGCTGAAGAGCAGACCCATGGCACGGCGGATGGCGTCGTCGTCGACTTTGACCAATTTGTCGACGAATCGACGACAAAGGGCAAAGCTATAAGGTGCGGCGTGGGGGGCACCCAGACTGTCGGCGATCGTGCGTACCTTGTCGATCGCCTGCGGACTGCCGGCGGCAAAACTTCGGTGCATGGTGTCCGCCCCCTCGGGCTCGACCCCGAAAACCAGGCATTCCGGACGCAGCTGCTTGACCGCAGCGGAGATTCCGGAACATAAACCACCTCCGCCGATGGGCAGGATCACCGCATCGAGATCGGGCACTTGCTCGCACAACTCCAATCCCACACCGGCCGTGCCAAGGGCAACGTTCTCGCCTTCGAAAGGGTGCACGAAAACCCGACCTTCTTGCTTCTCGATGCGGTGGACCTCATCGAATGCCTGATGCACGTCGTCCACCAGGACCACCTCGGTCCCGTAACTGCGGCAAATTGAAATTCGCGCTGGATTCGCGGTCCGAGGCATCACCACTTTGGCGCTGGTGCCCAAGGATTGGGCTGCGAAAGCGACGGCGATGGCATGGTTGCCGGCAGACACAGCGGTCACGCCCCGCTTGAGGGCGTCCCGGTCTAAGGCCAGCATATTGAGCAAAGCTCCGCGCGGTTTGAACGTACCTCCGTGTTGGAAGAGTTCCAACTTCAGGAAAACTTGAGTTTCTCCCAGCCGCCGGCAGATCTCTCGCCCGCGCCAATGCCAAACGGGCGTCTTGACGATCCGGTCTCCGAGCCGCTCTCGGGCTTGCCGAATGGCTTCCAGGGAGGGAGCTTCCACAGGGTCCAGCTGCTCTTTCTGTTCCATGCTCCGACACTAGCGGAGGTCTGGGCCGGCTACAAGACTTCAGCCCCAGCTTCGCCGCAGAGCCACAATTTCACAAACTGCGGCGTGCTCCGATCGCCGCCAGCTTAGCGGGGGCCACCACGGTGTAGATGCTGGCCACTTTGCCCTCTCGATCGAGATCGATGCTCACCGTGGACCGTCGAGCCCATCCTTCCGGAGCGTTTTCCCGCTCCAAAACCAGCGCCGGCAAGAAATTCAACATCGCCGGTTGAATATTTACCGATTCCCCCGGCTCGGGCGAGATCTTGGAATACATCAGAGCAACCTTCGAAGCACCGACCACCGGCACCTTGGCGGCATAGAACCGGCCGTTGCCGTCGCTCAAGGATTCGACGTTGGCCGCCAAGATCGCCTCCAAGCCCACGATGTCTTTGGCCGCCAAGCATTTGAGCATCTTCTCCAACACCTCACCGGTCCGCTGTACGCGCTGGGCATCCATGGGCACTCGTTCGGCGTCGTAGGTCTCCAAGGCCTTGCGAGCGCGATGCAAGGACGTCTTGACGTTGGCTTCACTCAGGTCGAGGATCTCAGCGGTTTCGAGCACAGAGTAGTCGTAGACGTCCCTCAGCAGCAGAACGGAGCGCTGGGAAGGGGTCAGCGCCTCGAGAGCCAAGAGGAAAGCGATCGACGCGCTCTCCTTGAGTTCGTAGCGACCCGCGACCTCCGGCTCCACCGAAGCACTGAGCCTGGAATCGGAATCCGTCAAAACCGGCGAGGGAAGCCAAGGGCCTACATATTTGCCGCGCTTCTCCCGGCGCGCCTCGTCCCGCGCGAGATTGGTCGCCACTCGCACCAGCCAAGGCCGCCAAGGTCGCGAGGTGTCCGGCGGTGGGCTCTGCAAAACCCTGACGAACGTGTCTTGCACCAGATCTTCCGCTTGGGCCGCGTCGCCGGAAAGGCGATAGCAATAGCCCCACAGAAAGCCCCTCTGCTCTTCATAAACTGTCGAATAGTCCATGCTCAACTCGCATCCTTCCTCGCCTATGGGATCGTCGTCGTCGGTGAGTCGACTCGAAGCCGGATTTCCTCTTGAAACGCTGATCGCCGGGGTCGGCCCAGCGCCCTGCGCGCGTCGCTTCGAAACTCGCGCCACCATAGATATGCCGTCATAAGTTGCTGATGTGTAGATTTTTGTGTCGACGCATAGGTTGAACCGCTCAGACAGTCTTCACTTTCGTGCTCGGATCGCTGGGCCTCGTTTTTCACTTCAGAGGCTAGTTTCGGGACGGATAATCGGCTAGGCGGCCCGCCTACCCACTTGGGCCGCCGCCAAGATCGTGCGCGCAGCCCATGATCCACTGGCGATGGCTGTGTCCGCCAGCAGGCCCTCTTCGCCCACCCAATCCCCCGCCACAAAGATCTTCTCTCCCACTTGGCCGATCGTCCTCGGCCGACCCGGGCCCGGAATATCGTGGCACACCCTCATCTTCGGCAATAGCTGATGTTCCACCAAGTGCTCGCACCAACCCGGCTGGGTCAAATCCAATATCCCTTCAAGCTCCTGCCGGATTTGCTCACGGGTCGGTGATTCGTCGGCCGCCAAATAACGCAGCACATGCACCAACGCCCCGCCTTCCGGCGCTAGGTCCGCGGCCGCCGAATGCACTGAGAGATAATACGGACTGTCGATCCCCTGGGCAAAGAGCCGCTCCGGCCGAGGCAACCGACTCAGGGCGACATCGAGACAAGCTGCGTACACCGGGTGAGCCGCGCGGGCATTGCGAGCACACTCAGGCAGCTTGGATTCCGTCAACCTATCCGCCTGATCGGGGCCGACCGCCAACACCACAGCGGCGGCAAGCCGGCTCGATCCGTCCGCGGTTTCAACCATCGGTCCGCGGTCGGTCATGGCCACTCGGGTAACCTTCCTGCCGGTTTCGATGCGCACCCCCGAGCGAAACGCCAAATCCCGTAAGCCTTGCACCAAGGTTTCCCAGCCCCCATCGAGATAAAGCACCGACGAAGACAGCCCGAGCTTCAACTGACGCACGGCGACCTCGGCGCCCATGTGGTCAAAGTCTCGGCAGTAGGTGGTGAGCCGGAGCAATGCTTCGATCAATCGACGGCTCATGGGAAAACGAAAGCTGTCGTCAAGCCATTGGGCAACCGTTCGATCCGCCAAGGTCTTCGTATCGAGCTTAGGCAATCGTCCCAAGAATCCCGCGACTTCGAATCGTTCCCTCCAGCTCAACCAAGGGTTGGACATCAACGACCACAAACCCATGGGAAGGGAGGAAAGCTCACCTTTAACCAGAGCATGCCCCTGTTTCAAGGGCGGTCGATGGCCTCGATATTTCACCCCGAGACGATCGAGGATCGCCTTGCCGGCACCTTTAACATAAAGCGCGCGAGGTCCGAGATTGAAATGAAAACCGCCGGAAGACCGGGTCTTCGCCCGCCCTCCCAACTCGTTGGCGGATTCTAGAAGCACGACGGGAAGACCGCCGAGAGCAAGCTCCGCAGCCGCGGTCAAACCGCCCAGGCCGCCACCGACGATGATCACTGGGGCTTCTTCGATCTTTGAGAGAGTCTTGGTATTCATGAGGTGCGTCTCCTTGAGTGTCTCGATGGATATTCGATATCGATTCACCCGCTCTCACGAAGACCTACCCCCGGAGGTTACAGATCGGCCTAGAAATTTCTGCCTCTAGGTTAGGGGCCGTCAGGACCGTCGAGCCAAGAGCCAAGCACCCCAAACCAGGATGGTGAGAGCCAAGACCAGAAGTCCCGGCACCCCGACCGCGGGCACGGATACGGTGAGTGCTGGAGCGGCGCACAGGCTCAAAGGGGGTTGGAATTCAGCATCGAGGTCGAGAATCGGCACTGCTTGCATGGTTTCTTGATCATCCTGCGATATCGGCGAGCAGGACGAATCGTCATTGAGCAATCGGCTGCGAAGATTCCGGGGTGCCGTGGTGTCTACATCGCCGAAGTAGAGTGTTCCCGCGCCGACCACGGTCCAGCCCTGGAAATTGGGCTGCTGATATTCCGAGAGCGCTATCAATGCGGTGCCGGTGCAATCGTTGGACTCGAAGTAAACGGCTTCGGCCGAGGGCTCGCGCCCGAGGCCGCGATACTCCCCATTGGGAGTCATGGCCAAAGGCACGATGCGGCCCTCCACCTCGAGCACCGTGTGAGCCCAGCTCGCAGGGCTCGGATGCTGATTCGTGTTGGGAAGACCAAAGACGTCGAGAAGCTGAGCCACGAAGTTGCCATTGGCGTCACACACACCTATTTGAGACGGCTGGCCTAAAACAAGAGACGGTGATCCTGCGACAAAGATCAAGAATGCGAGAGTCGACAGATGTTTCGCGGACATGGCGCAGCTCCTCTAATTGGTCAAATAATGAATTCGACCGAACTCGGCGAGCCCATCGACCGCCGAACCCAAACCGATTCGATAGCTTCGGACAATCTATAGGCAGGAAGAGTGGGTCGCAAATCGGCTTGGCGCTGCGTGGAGCCCGCGCAACGTCGTACTGTGGGCCGATTGACGGCCATTCCGCGCTCGCCGTTGATGGAAAGCGCCTCCGGACCCCTGGCCGAGAGCCCGAGCGCACCGGACGTCGCGCCGGCTCTCGCCCAACTTCAACTCGCGACCGAACTACGGTCGGACTGCAACATGGCTGAACGAGCCATCTAGCTCTATCTCAGAGGAAAGCTCGGCATCGACCTCGTCATAGATTGTATTGAGCCTTTCTGTCACGCCCTCAGAGACGCGCCGCACGAGGTATTCAGACACTGCTTCTGAGTAAAGACGGCTTCGAGAAACACCGAGCTGCTCGGCCAAGCGCTCGGCTTCTTCAAAGACCGGGTCGGGTATGGATATAGCGGTTTTCACGAACAAGGTATAACCCCGGTTATACCCTTTCGCCAACTATCTGCTCAACCCGCGCGCAATACCGACGCGACGTTCGTGCGCGACGCGCGCAAGGCGGGGATGAGTCCCGCGAGTCCGGCGACCAGGAGTAGCAGCACGGCCATGCCGATGAAGGTCCACGGGTCGGCGGCTTGCACACCGTAGAGCATGGATTGAACGCCCCTGGAGACGAAAAGGGCTCCCACTGCGCCCAGCGACAACCCGATCGTCGCCAAGAGCAGGGTCTTGCCGACGACCCTGCGCAGCACTTCCATGCCGGTTTCACCCAGCGCCATGCGGATACTGATTTCTGGGACGCGCTCGGCCACGGAATACGACAGAACCCCGTAGATTCCCAGGGCTGCCAGCACCAAGGCGGTCGCGGCAAAAGCCATCAAAAGCTGCAAGGTCAGCTTGCGTGGCGAGACGCTGCTCTCTACGACGCTGGCCAAGGTCTTATATTCGAGGGTAGGCACCGAGGGGTCCACACTGCGGATCGCTTCGCTGACACTCTGAGCCAGAGCCGGCGCGGAGACCGACGAGCGCACGACCAAATCAAGGGTGTTGAAGGCCGGCACCTGGGCCATGGGAAGGTACATCTGGGGACCGGAGCCGACTTCTAAGGAACGGTGGCGGATATCTTTCACAATGCCGACCACCTCGGTCTCATTGCCCGAAATCATCACTTTGCGGCCGAGGGGATCTTCGCCGTGGAAAACTTTCTGCGCCGCGGTCTCATTCAGAATCGTCACCAGGGGTCGATCGCCCTCGTCTTCTTGGGCAAAGTGGCGACCGGCTACCAAAGGGATGTCAAGGGTTCTCAAATAACCCGTGTCCACCATGTGGGGAAAAGTTGAGAAAGCGCTTCGGTCGTCCTCATAGGTATAACCCGGCGCGCCCAAAGGCCACGTTCGGTTGCGACCCAGCGGGATCGCGTCGGAAAGGCCGACGGACGAAACCCCCGGGATTGCCTCGACCGTCCTGGCGATCTGTCGAAGATGGGCTACTGCGTCGGGATGTTGCTCGAAGTCTCGGCTGGTATTGATTTGCCACGCCACCACCTCGTTGGGGCTGAATCCTAAATCCACTTCGAGCACATTTTGAAAGCTGCGCAACAAGAGCCCTCCGAGCACCAACAAGATGCAGGCCATGGCCACCTCGCCGACCACTAGGATCTCTCTAAAGCGGGTGCTGTGTCGCGACGCGCTCATGCCTCGACGGGCGCCGCGAAAGACCGAGGCTTCTCGTCCAGCCGAGATTTGCAACGCCGGCAGGATGCCGACGATCAAACCCACACAGCATGCCAGGGCGACCGAGAATAGTAGGGCTCGTCCATCGAGCACGACGTCGCTCAGCATCGGAATGCTCAAACCCTGAAGCCCGGACACGAAACGGACCACGATCAGGGAAATCACGAGCCCGAGCAGCGCACCTCCACCACTCAAGATCGAACTCTCGATCAACATCTGGCGGACCAAGCGAAATCGCGACGCGCCGAGTGCGCTGCGCACGGCCATTTCATTGCGGCGGCGAGACGATTTGGCGAGCAGGAGATTCGAAAGATTGACACAGACGATCAACATCACCGCGCCGGCAGCTATGGCCAACAACCACAAAGCGGAGCGGAACGGACCCGCGATCTTCTCTTGCATGCCTTCGACCACGGCTCCGAGGCCCCAACGCTCCGGGTCCGCCTCCTGCAATCCCTTGATGACCCGCTCTAGATCTCCTTGGGCTTGCGTCACACTCACGCCCGGTGCCAGCCGACCGACCATGGTCAAGGTATTGCCCCAACGATCGGTTTCGTCACTGATCGGGAAAACACGCAGAAAGTCTACTCGGGTATGGGGTGCAAAGATGGAAGCGAAATCGAAGGTCGGAGGCAAAACGCCCACCACCTGAAACGGCTCTTCGTTGAGGGGAATCGCCTGCCCCACGATCGCGGAATCGCCGGCGAATTGGCGCTGCCAGAATCCGTGGGAAAGGACTACCGCATTGGGTCCACCGAAACGGCTCTCCTCGGCGTTGAAACCGCGACCGACCGCGGGTTGAACACCGAGCACGTCGAGGAAATCACCGGCCACCCCGACCCCGATCAGCCGCTGAGGCTGATCGCCGGCACCCAGGTTGTAGCCCCCTTGCTCAAAGAAAGCGTTGTAACCCGTCAGACCGTCGAAAGAACGAGACAGCTCCCTGAAATCCCGCAAATTTGACGCACGCGACGTCACCGCCGACATGCCGCCTTCACCGTCGTTGGCGATCCACACCAAACGCTCAGGCTCTTCGAACGGCAAGGCCTTGAGCAACAGCGGGCTCAAGACGCTGAAAATGGCCGTACAAGCCCCGATTCCTATTCCAACGATGCAAATCGCAAACACGAAGAGGCCGAGATCTTTGCGCACCGCGCGCGCGGCATAACGGGCGTCTTGCGCCAAAGTAATTAGATTCATGGACGGTTTCATGGGGCTCCTCACCGGTCGGGTGGGTCTCTAGCTATAGATGCTATGTGGGGCCATCGCCCCAATAACCCAAGAGAGTGACTTGGGCGATA
>CBDUGP010000084.1:0-43189 GCA_965366625.1 uncultured bacterium | reverse complement strand
GTCGGGCGGTGCCCGTAGGCAGCGTCATGAAGACTTCTTCCATCGTCAACGCCACGTCGGCCGGTCTTCATTCGACCGACCGCCCGAGAGAGCAAGCGGACCGTATCGGCATGCAGCTCGCGGGAGGGGCCTCCGTACGCCTCGATACCCACAGTCGCATGAGATTGGAATCTCCGACCCGGCTGGTTCTGGAGCGAGGAGCCGTTTATGTCGATGGTGCCGGCGCGATCGACGTCGAGGTTCAGACATCGCTTGGCGTCGTGCGCGATATCGGCACCCAATTCGAGGTTCGTCTGGTGGAGGACGAGTCCACGGACGGCGGCGAGCCGAGCCTGAGAATTCGAGTGCGAGAAGGCCGAGTCGAGCTTCGCCCCGAGGGTTTCGCCGGTGACCAACTTCCTCAAGCATCCGTGGGCGAGGAAATTGTGTTGCGAGCCGACGGAGATATGGAGCGTGCGAATGTGCCGATTCACGGGCCCGATTGGGATTGGGTCATGTCGGTCGCCAAGCTGCCGGAAGTGGATGGTCAACCCGTGGAGACTCTCCTCCATTGGATCGTGCGCGAAGGAGGGTGGCAGTTGGAGTATTCGGACTCAAAGGCTGAGACCAGCGCGGAGACCGTGACTTTACATGGCGACCTCAGCGATCTGCAGCCACTTGCGGCGGTCGAACTCGCGCTCGGCTCGAGCGGTATGGCCTATCGCCTGGACGACGGGGTATTCCACGTGTCTTTGAGTCAACCCGCCGGCTAGTCGATTCCTTATCTCCCCATCTCTCCGGCCTCGACGAGGTCGAGACGGATTCCTAGTTCGAGGACCTCCGGCGGTCGACATCCCAGCTGGAGTAAGGTTTCAACCAAAGGCCGAGCGGACTCCGAGTCCCCCAGGAGCAGATAGGCCAAGGCGGCGATTTCGAGGTCGGCGACCATTTTAGGGATGTCCATGTCCGCATCTTCTTCTGCCCATGCCAAACGAGCGGCGCGGGTCCAATCGGTCCGAGCTTCGGCTTCGGCGCCGGTCTGGGCTCTGAGTTGGCCACGTCCGAGCAGGGCGGAGGCAAGGGCTCGTCGAAGCTGCCGACTCTCGGGACGACGCTCGATATATTGCTCGCTCTGGGTGACGGCTTGCTCGTACAGAGACTCGGCTGCGGCCGTCCGACCTTGTTGACGACACAAATTGCCGAGATCGACCCACGTCATCAAGGAGCCCGGCGAATCGTCGCCTAAAGGCTCTTGAATACGGAGAGCGCGTTGGTAAAGAGGCTCGGCTTCGGCTGAGCGCCCCAGATCTACCAGGCAGTCGGCGAGCAGATTCAAAGTCACGGCGAGTTCGCCGTGGTCCTTACCCAGGGATTGCTCTTGAAGGTCCAAGGCCTGCCGAAAGAGAGGTTCGCTCTCGGCAGGACGGCCACGGTCGTGCAGAGACTGCGCCAGATTTGAGAGGGTAAGAGCCCTGGCGGGATGGCCCCCGCCCAGGGAGAGTTTCTGGATTTGCAAAGCCCGTTGGTAGAGGGGCTCAGCGTCGGTAAAACGGCCCGTATGGCGGTAGAGTTCTGCCAAGTTGTTGAGGATGGTGGCGACGTCCGGGTGTTGCTCCCCCAGCACCTTGAGCGAGAGTTCCAAGCTTCGCTGGTACATCGATTCGGCCTCTGCGACGTGATTCTGACGATGCAGCACCAGGGCGAGGTTGTTCAGCGCCGTGATCAAGTCGGGATGATCGGCCCCGAGTAGGCGTTGTTGGATCTCCAGGGCCTGACGGAAATAGGGCTCGGCACGTTTGAGTTCGCCCTGGGCTCGTAAGAGGTCCGCTAGATTGTTGAGGCTGCGGGCGACGTCGGGATGGTGGTCACCGAAGGACTGGCGCAGGATGCGCAAGGCTTGGCGCAGAAAGGGCTCAGCGCCTTGATCGTCGCCGCGGGCGCGGTAAACGACCGCCAGGTTGGCTAGGCTGGCGGCCACATGAGGGTGATCGGGCCCTAGCTGCTCGCGCCGAAGCTCCAAAGACTCGCGAAAGAGAGCTTCCGCTTCGTCGAGTTCGGCCAAATCGTGGTGAAGCCTGGCCAATTGATCAATGTAGGCTACGGTGTCCGGGTCCTGCGGCATGTGTTGGCGTCGGATCGCGAGGGCGTCCACCAACATGGGTCTGGCCTCTTCGTAAGCGCCGAGCTGTCGATAGACCCGGCCGATCGTCAGCATCATGCGGGCTTGGCTCAGGGGCTGAGACGCCAGACCGGCGATACGCCGAGCTCCGGCGTCGAGCAGGTCTCGGGCAGAAATATCTCGCCCTCTGGCCACCCCTGGTGCGGAAACGTCGAATAGGCTAACCAGGAAACCCGAGACTTCTTCGGCTTCCCGGCGGGCCTGAACCGCTTCTTCCCGCTCGTTTCTCAAGTCGAGGGTGTACTTCACCGCACCGAGGCAGAGGCCGAACACGGCCAGCCCGAGAGCGATATTTCGTATCCAACGTTTGCGTTTGCCCCGGATGTGCCACAGGCGCTCGGCACTTTCTAGAGCCGATGGACGGGCTTCCGGTGCCACCGATTTGAGACGACCGATCAGGGTCGCTAAATCGGGGTCCACATCCTCGACGGGCTCGGTATCTCCTACCGCGGCTCTGGCGAGGATTTGGAGGGGCGCCAAGCCCCGATCGTAGGCTGGTTTGCCGGTGACCATTTCCTGCAGCATGAGACCAAAGGAGAACATATCTCCCGCTGCGGAGGCCGGTTCGCCTCGTGCTTGCTCAGGGCTCATATAGGCGACCGTGCCCATGACCACTCCGGCACGGGTCTTAAACACGGTGTTGGCTGCTTCGGCGGCTGAAATCGGTGCGCCTCGGATCGGGCTTTCTCGGGTTGCGGATTCTCCGTCGGCTCGATAGGCAGGCCCTAACTGCTGAGGCTCAGCATTCGCCCCTCCCAGGATCACCGTGCTGTTTTCGCTGCCGTCAGCGGGAAGATCTTGGCAATCGAGGCCGGATTCCTCGGTGGCCGAGGCATCGACCAAGGTGACCGTGGGTGGATCGGCCGTTTGGGTCGGGGGCTCGACAGCTCGAGTCGGAGGTGTCTCGAAGGATCCTTCATCGGGGTGATCCTCGGATGGCGAGTCGAACCCTGCCGCGGTCGAAACCGGCTCCAGCGGCGATCCGATGTCGACGGTTTGGGCCAAGCCGAAGTCCAGAACTTTGACCTCGCCGCTCCGGGTGAGCATGACGTTCTCGGGTTTGAGGTCCCGATGCACAATGCCCTTGGAGTGGGCAGCGGCCAACGCTTCCGCGACTTTTTCGGCGATGTAGAGTCGAAACGACAACTCCATGCCGGCCTTCAGCTCGTCCTGTAAGGTTGTGCCGTCGAGCAGCTCCAAGACCAAGAAGTCGCTGTCCTGCTCGCCTTGAACCAGCTCGAAGATGCGGCAAATGCCGGGGTGGTCGAGCTGGGAGAGGATCCGTGCCTCGCGCAGGAACCTCGCTTTGGCTTCGGTATCGAATCGTTGGTCGCCCCGGATGGCCTTCAGGGCGACCTTGCGCTCCAAAGTTTCGTCCCAACCGATAAAGACCTCACCCATGCCGCCCTGGCCTAGGCGTTCAACAATGCGGATGCGTCCGACGGTGGTGCCGACTAGGCTCATCTTGAATCGTGCATGGATTTCTCAACGACATCTAAGACCTGGTCGAATTCTTCTTGGCGCATATAAGCAAAGAGGGGCAAGTTTAGGACGCTGTCCGCCAGGGCCTGAGCTTGTTCTCCTCCGACGGCCGCCTTGAGGAACGGCCCTGCACCGGGCTGCTTCGACATGGCTCCCGGGTAGACATTGCCGAAACCGATCCCTTCGGCTTGGAGCGCATCTTGAAGCTTGAGCCGCAATCTCGGCTCGACCCGCAGCACGTTGAGGTAACCGTTCTCTTCATAACCTTCGGGCGGGCCCATGACCCGCAGCTTGTCGGGATCGATCTGGAGGTCTCCGAGACGGCTCCGATAGGCTTCGGCCAATCGACGACGATCCGTCAGGCGGCGGTCGAGATATTCCAGGGAGAGGTTGAGAAAAGCGGCGTCAAATCCGCCCATGCGGCTGTTCCAACCCACCAGACCATGGCCGTAGTGGCTGGTGCGTCCATGATTCCCCAACTGTCGAATCACCGTCGCAGGGTCCGTTCCGTCGGCTAAGGGATTGCAATAAACAGCTCCCGCGTCGCCGCAAGACCCCAGGACTTTAGCCGGATAGAAAGAGACGGTTGCCAGTTGACTGGCTTGGTAGATCGAGTGGCCTTGCCACTTCACGCCAATGGCCTGGGCGCCGTCTTCGATCAACGGGATGTCACGTTCGAGGCAGAGCTTGCGAATGTCGTTGAGCCGTGCCGAGCCCCAGCCGTAGAGATGAACCAGAATCACGGCTTGGGGGCGGTGAGCGTCTACCGCCTCCAACAAGAGCTGATAGTCCATCTGCAAATCGTCGGGATCGATGTCGACAGTGACGACATCTGCGCCGACGTTGACCACCGCTTCGAAGGTGGCCCAGAACGTGGAGTCCGGAATGATCACGGTGTCTCCGCGGCCGACTCCTAGGGCGCGCAACGCGAGCTGCAGAGCGTCGGTGCCGTTGGCACAGCCGACCACACTCGCCACTTCTGCCCGATCTCGTAGACTGCTCTCCAATTGTTCGGCTTCTGGGCCGCCGACAAATTGGGTGGCTCGGCTGATTCGGTCACAAATATGTTGCCAGCGTTCGAGGAAATCGTCCTCGAATCGCCGCAGGTCGATAAAGGGCACGGCCATGTTCAGGATGTCCTCAAGGGGTGCGGAGTAGGTGGAATAGAACCGTTCGCGAGGGTGGACGCAGTATACGACTCTCGACCTGGGCCCGACAAACGGAGTAGGCTAAGGAAAATCGGTGCAACGAGCCCCCAATTAGATTTGCCCGGTCCAAGATGTCAAGAATGATGTCGAGCCGGCCTTTTGCCAAGAGCCTGAGCATCCAGGCGCGGGATCGCGGCTGAGTGGTGCAGATGCCTAAGAGTTGCTTGCACAGCCAGACACATCTGAGTCCGCGGCAAGCCAGGAGCGGTATGGTGAACCGTCCGAGAAAGTCCGCAACCAAATCCCAGATCATCAACTTCAAGTTGCTCGATCTGCTGCCGACCATGTCCCCCGACGAGCAGTTGGAGGTCTTTGAGCGTGTGATCAAAAGCTCGAATCCGGCAGTGCGGCCCCGGGCGTTGGGGCTCGGTGCGGCAATCCTATCCAACAGCCGCTTGCTCGAATATCTGCGCGAGGAAGACGACGTCAGGCGCAACGCCGCAGTCGAAATTCTCAAGCTGCGGCGCCAACGTTCGCTCAAGCTCGCCTGTTATTTGCTGGAAGACCAGGATTCCCAGGTGGTGCTGCAAGCGGTGCAAATTCTGTCCCATTTGCGGGATCGGCAGGCGCTGGAAGCCCTGATTGGAGTCTTGGACCACCGAGATCCCAACGTGGTGCAAGCGGCGATCGTCGCTTTGGGGCGGATCGGTGACGTCAGAGCGGTGGACTCCATCCGTCGTTTCCTCCGAGCAGAGCCTTGGTTGCAAGTTGCCGCGGTGGAAACTATCGGCAAGATCGGCTCTCCAGAAGTCATACCAGACTTGGTGCCCTTGCTCAGGGAGCCGGTATTTACCTCGTTGGTCACCGAAGCCCTGGTTCAGATCGGTGGGGCTCAAGCGGTGTCGGCACTGGTGGATTATTGGACGGAAAGGCCGGACGAGCTTCGCTCCGAGAACACCTTACGCCGATTGGCGGAGATGCTCGAAGCTCTGACCACGGCGCCGCTCGACGCGGTCGGTCTCGAAGAGCTGCTCGAGGAGCAGGTTCGATCTGGGGATAAGGACTTGAGGATTCAAGCCGTCCGCTGTTTGGTCGCCCTGCGAGGGTCCAATCGCGGGTTGTGGATGTTCTGATCGTGCTTAATTAATTAGGTTCCGTCCAGATTTGGCTCGGTGGGGTCGGCCGGATGGCCTGCGGGCGTCGCTCCGAACTCGCGCCACCGCTGCAATGCCGCGATAAATTGCTGAAGAGTAGGGGCTTAGCCGATGTTTCGGATACCTCGCTCAGACACGCTCGCTTCCGTCCTCGGTCCATCCGGCCTTAGTTTCATCGGAAAACTCCATTTTTGGATGGACCCTAATTAATTAATTAAGGGCCTTGCAGGGCAGCGATAATTTCAAGGATCTGGGTGTCGGCGTCGACGATCGGCAGGGGGGTCGAGCCGGCACCGAAGTGGCCGCCGCCACCGTAGGTCGACATCAAGTCGCCGACGGAAACTTTGCAGGTCCGGTTGAAGATTGAATGGCCCACATTGACCATCACCCTTTGGCGGTCCTTGAATTGGGCGCGCACCGACACGTTTGCTTCCGGAAATAGGGTGTAGATCAAGAAACGGTTGCCCACCGTCGGCTCTGCCACCGCCCTGAAATCCGTAAACACCACATTGCCGTCGAGCCTGGAATGCTGCATCAGCTCCCAGCAAAAGGCCTCGTTCTGCTCGAACATGCTCTGAATCCGATCGCGGACGGCAGGTTTGATCAGAATTTTTTCCAGCGGCTCGTCGGCCAGCCACTCGAGGCATTGTCGGAAATAGGGTTCTTGATCATCGTGTCCGGTCCTGGGGTCGACGGTGAATCCCAACAGCACCCAGCTCTGGGGTTTGAGGACATCACTTTCCGAGAGCTGGGCAGAATCGAAACGATCTGTTTCCTCCACCATGTGGCGGTGGTGCTCGGGCCGGCCGAAGTATTCCCAAACCAATTGGGCGGCGCTCGGCGCCTCTCGATAGATACCCTCGAATTGAGCGGGCGGTTTTTCGTTCGAGTCGGTGAGCAGATGGTGATCGAACCATCGTCCACAATTCGGATGGTAGGGCAGGTTGGCCAAGGTGTCCTCGGCACGAATTTCTATTTTCTTGTCGGTGATCTCTTGGGGATGGACGAGCAACAGCTCGTCGAATTTTTCATTTTCCATGAACATCGCCGCGCAGGCGAGTCCGTCGAGATCTGCTCGGGTCACCAATCTCATGCACTTCCTCCAAAAGCTTGACGACACATTATTTCCCAGGAGCAGGTCGAATCAAAGGGCCGAGAGCTGGTGACTTGGTGTCGTCGTGCGACTGTAGGACTCTGTAAGACACTGTAGGACTCTGTAGGACTCTGTAAGACACTGTAGGACATTGTCGTATGATCCGAGCCCGGACCCGATCGGACCCGGTTAAGCTTGGGAGCAGCCCGGTCGATGGTCCTGATTTTGATTAGGGATCCAAGCTTAGGGTTGGGCGGAGCAAAAATTAGTGAGCCGTGAAAATCAGCAGCCGTCGTTGGCCTGGAAAGCTGGGCGCATCGCCGGCATGGCGAGGCGAAAAGTAAGAAGAGTTTGGCGGGCAGCCGTTTCGGCTGAGCCGCGAGGTTCACAAGACCCCGAACTCGCCCGTTGGTACGCCAACCTAGAGGTTCCATACGGGTCCGATCTGCAGACCGTGAGCCGGGCCAGGAAGCGCATGCTGGCCCGATACCATCCGGACCTTCATGCCCGGGATCCGCAACAAGCCCAGAAAGCGGGTGAGCTGACTTTGGCCATCAATGACGCCTACGAGCAATTGGTCGCGAGGCTGAGTCGATGACCACAGCGAAGAGCGCCGACCGCCCCAGTGGAGCCAAATTCGTCGCGATCGGAATTCTGTCGAGCAAGGTCTTCGGCCTGGTGCGGGAGATGTTTTATGCCCGATTCTTGGGTATCGGCCCCCATACGGATGTGCTGAGACAAGCCTTTCGTACTCCCAACCTCTTGCAGAATCTGCTCGGAGAGCAAACCCTCTCAGCGGCCTTTATCCCGATCTACTCGCGCATGTTGGAACAAGGGCGGGAGCAAGAGGCTGGACGCTTTGCCGGGGCCGTCTTCGGCCTACTGACCGTGGTGGTCAGCCTCATGGTGTTGATTGGAGTGGTTTTTGCCCCCTGGATCGTGGCGCTGTTGTCGCCGGGATTCCTGGCCGATGCGGCCAAAGTCGCGGCCGGCGAGGCGACCGTCGATCGCTATCCGCTCCTGGTCAGCGTGGTCCGGCTGATTTTTCCCATGACCGGTTTCATGGTCTTGGCGGCGTGGACGATGGGCATCTTGAATAGTCATCGGCGGTTCTTCTTGCCCTATATGGCCCCGGCTTTCTGGAATATGGCGATTCTCTCCGGCCTGTTCTGGATTGCTTTTCGGCAGCAACGGTTGTTGACACCCGCAGGAGCCGATTTAGACGAGCTCACGGCCATGCTCTATGGCATTTGCGTGGGTGCCATGGTCGGTGGGTTATTGCAATTTCTGGTTCAACTGCCTTTGGTCTTGCGCCTGACCCGGGGGAATTTACGCCTGTCCTTTTTCAAGCGAGTCGAGGGTGTTAAGGAGGCTCTGGCGGCGGTGGGACCGGCATTGGCCGGACGGGGTGTTGTCCAACTTTCCCTCTATTTGGACACAATCCTGGCTTCGCTGCTGGCAGCGGGCGCTCCGGCAGCCATTGCCTTTGCCGGACCGTTGAACAATCTTCCCCTCGGGGTTTTCGGCATGTCGGTGGCCGCGGCGGAGCTGCCCGAGTTGTCGCGTAAGGACCCGACCACCGCCCGCCAGGCGATCGCCGGCCGGGTACGGAAGGCTGCCTCCCAATCGGCCTTTTTGGTGGTGCCTTCGGTGGTGGGATATTTGGTGTTCGGTTTTTTGGTAGTGGGTTTGCTCTACCGAGGAGGCGAGTTCCGGGTCGCCTCGAATTGGTTGGTATGGGCGGTGTTGGCGTGTTACACCCTCGGGCTTCTGCCTTCGACCCTCTCCCGGCTGTTGCAAAACTCCTTTTTTGCCCTTCGAGACACAAAGACCCCGGCCAAGATCGCCACCGTGAGACTGGCGGCTTCGGTGGTTGTCGGGCTTGGGTTAATGGTTTGGCTCGACCAATATTCAGTGACGGAGATCACCGGAGCGCAAGGGGGAGAGCGTCTATTCTTTGGCGCATGCGGTCTGGCGGTCGCCTCGAGTGTCGGAGCCTGGGGAGAGCTTTTTCTCCTGGTCAGAAGCCTGGGGCGAAAGCTACCGGAGCTGAAGCTGCCGTTCGCTCGGATTGCCTTTTTCGTGGTGCTGGCTTCGCTCTCCAGTGGTCCGGCCGTGGCCCTTTGGTGGTGGCTTAAGGAGTCTGGGCTATTTGTCCAAGCTTCCCTCGTCCTGAGCTCCTACGCGGCGTTCTACCTCGGAGTCGCTGCGCTGTTGAAGACACCGGAACTCGAGCTGTGGGCAGGTCGCCTGCGCCGCCGACGGTCTCCGCCGAACGATTCGTGACGAGTCGGGGCCTGGTTGGGGTGAGTGAAGGGCCGATCACCGGCAAGGCCCGTATTACAATGGTGCCAGTATTTCAATGGAGAGCCTTCTTCAGACTCCTTCCGGATTGGGGCCGTCATGCCAAAAAGATCAACCCAAATCGCCCAACACGGACCTCTTGGTCTCAAATCTCTCGATTTCAAGTCCCTCGTGGGTACCGCCCTGCCGACACTTCCGGCCGTCGTTTCGATCTGTCTGATGGCGGGTTTGTCCGCCTGCGCGTCGAACAGGTCTATCGACGATGGGCCGCTCGATCGCGGACGGCTGGTGAAGCTGTTGCGCTATCGTGGTTTGGACCCTCATCGGGTGATCCTGCCATATGGCCTGACCGAAGAGATGCGAAAGTGGGCCAAGGAAGAGGTGCCTCGGAAGTACAGCCCTGAGGATCGCTTGAATCGCCTCCGAGAGGGGTTGCTGGCCAACCGCAACCTGGCGATCGAATACACCTGGGGTTATACGGGAACCGCCGCCGAGGTCTTTCAATATCGCCGTGCCAATTGCCTGGCCTTCACCAATCTTTTCTTGGGCATGGCTCGCGAGATCGGCATACCGGTCTACTTCCTGGCCGTAGAAAATGTTGAGACCTACCGCAAGGAAGGCAATCTGGTGGTGATCTCCGACCACATTGCCGTGGGTTATGGGGACGGGCCGAGCCGTCAGATCTATGACTTCTCAGAATCACCGGAAGACGACCTGCGCTTTGTGCGCAAGATTTCCGATCTTCGTGCCATCGCCATGTTTCATTCCAATCGCGGAGCCGAGGCATTGCAGGCCGGTTCGGTCCAAGATGCCCTGGGTTGGTTGGAGCTGGCTGTGGCCATCGACGAAACACTGCCCAGCGCGTGGGTCAATCTGGGTGTCGCCCAGCGGCGGGCTGGGGCATCGAGCAAAGCCGAGATGGCCTATAAGAAGGCGATCGAGCTGGATCCGCGGATCTATTCGGCCTATCACAACCTGGCAGCTCTGCTGCGGACCGAGGACCGGTTATCCGAGGCCGAAGCCTTTGAAGAGGCCTTGGCGGAATCACCCAATCAGAATCCCTACACCTACCTGTCCCTCGGAGACTTGAGCCTGGAAGCAGGGCGTTTCGGGGATGCGGAGCGGTTCTATCGCCGAGCCGTGAGTCTGTCCGAGGGCGACGCCGAGTGTTATGCCGCTCTGGGTCAGTTGGCGGTGGCCAGCGGGGATCTTCGTTTGGCGAAAAAGATGTTGCGCAAGGCCAAACGATTCGAAGGGGATGGACCTCGGATCACGAGCTTGGCCACAGCCTTGGGCGGCAGCTCCTAGCAGCTTCCAGGCCAAAGTTCCTCCACCGATCGTTCCTGAGTGGGGGCGACTCTTGCCCTGATCTCGAATAGCATCGGTGGATGCAAGATTCGCAAAAAGGACGACCTGGGCAAAGACCTCAGCAAGGACATTGGCAAATCTGGGTCGATACCGGAGGCACCTTCACCGATTGCCTTGCTTTGACACCGAACGGGAATCTTCGCCGGATCAAAGTCCTTTCCAACAGCGCCTTGCGGGGAACCGTGACCTCCATCGACGGGCTGACGGTGGGTTTCAGCTCGTCCTGGAATTTAGTTCCTGGTTTTGCCGACGGTGCCCAATTTCGAGCCCTCGGTCTCGACAGTGGGCGCTCCGAGAATAAACGCTTCAACAATAAACCCTCCGAGAATACACCCTCCGATAAAACACCCTCCGATAAGAAAATCAGGGTGGTGAAGAGCGACGGCCATAATCTGGAGCTTCAGCATCGGCCCCGCGGGATTCGGCCGGGAGCCGCGTTCGAGCTGCTATTTGATGAGCAGGCCCCGGTCCTCGCCGCTCGATTGATCACCGGCGCGTCGAGCATCGGCAGCCTGCCGCCCTTGCAAATGAGGCTTGCCACCACCCGCGGCACCAACGCCTTGCTCGAACGACGCGGTGCAAAGACTGCCTTTCTCGTGACCCGTGGCTTCGGAGATTTGTTGCGCATCGGGGATCAACACCGACCCGATCTATTCGCCCGCCGAGTGCGACGGCCGGAGCCGCTCTACGAAAAGTCCGTGGAGGTATCCGAGCGACTGGACGCGCAAGGCAACGTGATCGAGGCGATCGATCTCGACCAGCTTCGAGCGGACGTCTCGGAACTCCGTCGCAGCGGTTTCGAAGCGATTGCCATCGCTTTGATGCACTCCTATTTGAATCCTGAGCATGAGCGGCTGGCTACGCGCATTTTGCGAGAAGCCGGTTTTGCCTTCGTCTCGGCGTCCGCTGAACTGACCCCCACCCTCAAGTTGCTTCCAAGGGCCCAAACCGCCGTCGTCGACGCCTATCTCTCTCCGGTGGTCGGCGACTATCTCGATCAGGTCATCGAAGCGGTGGGCAAAGATCGCCTACAGGTCATGACCAGCGCCGGTGGTTTGGCGGGCGCTGCCGACTATCGCGCCAAAGATAGCCTGCTCTCGGGTCCCGCCGGTGGAGTGGTCGGCGCGGTCCGACGGGGCAAGGAGCAGGGGTTCGACCGCTTGATCGCATTCGATATGGGAGGCACCTCGACGGATGTTTCCCGCTATGACGGCGAATATCATTATCGATTCGCCCATCAAGTGGGGGATGTGACCTTGGCGGCCCCGGCCTTGGCGATCGAAACGGTCGCCGCCGGTGGTGGGTCGATTTGTCGGATCGAGGAAGGTGTGTTGAAGGTGGGACCCGAAAGCGCCGGAGCTTCACCTGGACCGGCTTGTTATGGCGCGGGAGGCCCTTTGACGGTCACCGATGTCAATTTGTTGTTGGGTCGGCTGGACGCCGAGCGATTCGAGATCCCAATCCACGCTGCCTCCCCAGCCCGCAACGCCCAGGCTCAGCTTGAATCCCTGGCAGCTGAGACGTCCTTTGGAGTCGAGCACCTATTGCTCGGGTATCTGGCGATTGCCAATCAACGAATGGCGGACGCGGTACGGCAGATTTCGGTGCGCCAAGGTTACGATCCGTCGGAATATGCGATGGTTGCTTTCGGCGGCGCCGGCGGGCTCCATGGGTGCGAGGTGGCGGAGCAGTTGGGTATGTCGGTCGTGCTCTGGCCCAGGGAAGCGGGATTGCTTTCTGCTTTGGGATTGGGCGCCGCGGTGATCGAACGATTTGCAGAGCGGCAGATATTGGAAAGTCTGGATGAGGTGGGGGGACGTCTGGAGACTTGGCTGGAGGACCTAGCGGACCAAGCCTTGAGGAACTCCGCCGGAAGCCTTGAAGGCGGGCGCTCGTGGTCTTCTGGGGCTGAAGAGAAGCTCCAGGTACGTCGCCGCCTGGCCTTCATGCGTCTGGTCGGCCAAGAAAGCACCCTCGAATTGGAAGTGCAAGGCTCGGTCGAGGAACTCCGATCAGCTTTCTTGAAGGCCTACCAAGAACGTTTCGGCTATCGGCCCGCGGATCGAACGATTGAGCTGGAATCCTTGCGGGTCGTGGTTTCTGCGTCGCCACTGCTGGCGGAGGGTTGCTCGCTATTCGACGCCGAGCGGCATACCCAGCACAACGACAGGGTGGTTCCCCGGCCATTTGCCGTACGTTCCGCCTGCTTTGACGGCGCTTGGATCGACACGCCGGTTTTTGAACTCGAATCCCTGGTTCCCGGCGCCCTGCTGGACGGCCCGGCGTTGGTTTTTGATCGACACGCTTCATTCGTCGTGCCCGCGGGTTGGGCGGTGACCTGCGCGGAAGACACGCTGGTGGCGCGTGCGGGCTTGGCGCCGACCCGGAAGCTCATGCCCGATTCCCCCCAATCCTTTCGTTCTGATCGTCGGTGAGAAATCGACCCAGCTTGGCGCTAACCGGAATCAGCTCGTTGTCGAGGCGGTCCAGAAGCTCAACGGCGCCCTCGAGCTGTCCGGATTTCGCCAGTGACTCTAAGTTTGCGCAGACGACCCCCATCCGCTTGGCACCGAGCATCTGGCAGCTACCCTTGAGGGAATGAGCGACCTCACGGACGCTCTGAGCCTGGTTTTTGCGGATCAACCGATCCAGATCCTTGATCGCTTCGACAGTGTGGTCGAGGAAACTCTTGATCAGCGGAATGACCCGTTCTGGGCGATCGCGGTAAAGCTGTTCGATCAGGGGAGTGAGGATTGGATCGTCGAGGGCCTCGGCCTCGGGATCGTCGAGAGGCTCGGCTTCGGGATGATCAGGTAGGCTGCTCGCGGATTTCGTTGCCCGGCTTGTCGACGGATCGGGGTCTCTCGGACGGTCGGTCGTAGCCTCTATCGGAGGCGCCTTGTTGCCCCGGGCCCGTTCGGAGCACAGGATCAGAATGGACTCGAGTTCCTCCTCGTTGATGGGTTTGGTCAGAAAATCGACCATGCCCGCGTCGAGGCATTGCTCTCGATCCCCCTGCATTGCGCTGGCGGTCATGGCGACCACTTGGGGGCGAAATCGCTTTTCTACTAAGCGATGGATCTCGCGGGTTGCTTTTAAGCCGTCCATATTCGGCATGAGCACGTCCATCAAAACTAGGTCGTATCGCCGTTTTTCGAGGGCTCGCAAGGCTTCATGTCCATCGCCGACTACATCGACTCGGTAGCCACGTCGGGCGAGCAGCAGCTTGGCCACTTGCTGATTGGTGGGATTGTCGTCGGCGACCAAGATTTCAAGCGGATGTTTAATCGACAAGTGGGCGTCGAATTCTTCGGAGATTTCACCCCGAATCGGTAAACGGGCGGCTCTGGCGAGAATCGTGAAGTAGAAGATGGAGCCTCCCCCGAGGTGGCTTTCGACGCCGATGCGCCCTCCCATGAGCTCGGTCAGTCGGCGAGAAATGCTGAGACCCAGCCCGGTACCTCCGTATCGCCGGCTGGTGGAGGCTTGGGCTTGGCTGAAGGCATCGAAAATCTTCTCTTGCTGCTCGAGAGCGATTCCGCAGCCGGTGTCCTGGACTTCGAAGCGGAGGCGAAAGCTACCGGTGCCGAGGGGCTCGGCGTCGACCCAGACCTTGACCGATCCCTGCTCGGTGAATTTGACCGCGTTACTCAGCAAGTTCACCAGGACCTGGCGAACTCGCACGACGTCTCCTTCCAGGGCTTCGGGACACATTTCCGAAAAGCCGAAGGTCAGGGAAAGACCTTTTTCTCCGGCTTGGGAGCTGACCATATAGGTGGCGTCGGCGACGGTTCGGCGCAGGTCGAAAGGTTGTTTTTCCAGCTCGAGCTTGCCCGATTCGATTTTAGAAAAGTCGAGGATGTCGTCGACGAGATCGAGCAGGGTATGGCAGCTGGCTTTTAGGGTTTCGGTGAACGACCGTTGGTCCTGGTTGAGTTCTGTGTCCAAGAGCAAGCTGGTCATCGCCACGATGGCGTTCATCGGTGTGCGAATCTCATGGCTCATATTGGCCAAGAACTCGCCCTTGGCTTGATTTGCGGATTCAGCTGCATCTTTGGCCGCGGAGAGGTCTCGCTCGGCCATTTTTCGCCGACTGACATCGTAGGCGAAGCCCAAAACGGCGGTCACCCTGCCCGATTCCAACAAAGGCTTGAGCACCCATTCGGCGGTGATGAACGTTTTCGAGCGTGTTTTGAGACGAATTTCAAACGGCGACGGCGTTTCACCCAGAGTCACCTGGTGGATGCCGGCTACCAAGGTGGGTCGGTCTTCAGGATGAGCGAGGGTGGTCATGGGGCGATCCTGCCAAACAGCCCCCGGCCATCCCGTCAGCTCCTCAAAGGCAGGGTTCAAGGAGCTGATCGAGCCGTCTTCTACGGAAAGAGTGAAGGTGACCACCGGAGCTTCGCGAACCAATGCCCGGTCCAGGCGACGCCGATCTTGTGAGTGTTTTCGGCTGTGATGCTCTAGGGATCGCTCAGCATGTAGGCGCTGAAGCACTTCTTGCCAAGCTTCCCGGTTGGGGGGCTCATCTCGCAACAGCCCCATCTTCTCGAGTAGCGCGAGGGTATCGGTCGGAGACACAGCTGCTCCTTCGAGTGCTTTGCCGGCAAAACGGGTTTCACCGCTCCAGGAGCGGGTTGTTTTCGTGGGCTCCGTTGGCTCGAAGTATAACTCCTGTCCAGTAGGTTCGATCTCTCGGGTCGGAGTTACCCGGCAGTCGCTGCTCCAGTATTGCTCATCCGCCGCTCAACAATTGTTGAGGACGATTTCAACACCGCGGCAATGCGTGTCCGGCACACGATCATTAGAGTTGGAGAGTCCTATCAGGTTCCTCTGAACCTTTCTTTTGTTGGCTCGCTCACACTTTCGTCGTCACCGGCTACGGCCACGGGGTACACGATGGACTTCCTAGACAGCTTCGCGGGTGATTTCCAGTCGAGCAAAGCCGAAAGTTTCTTGCGTCAGTGCGAGGACATCACGGATTGGCACACAGTTTTTGACTGTGCCGCCGAACAAGGCGTGGACGGCGTTTTGCTTCAGGCCATGTTGGACCAAGGCGTGATGGTGCCCAGAGAGGTTTTGAGCCGCTATGGCGGTCGCTTGGCCAGTCAGCACTTCTTACATAGGCAGCTGAAGGCCATCGAAGGGCGTGTCGCCAAAGATTTCGCCAAAGCGGGCATCCGTGCTGTGGCTTTACACGGTCCCTCGTTGGACGAGCGAATCGGTTCGATCGAGGTCGGCATGCGGGCGGCGAACCAGTTGTCGTTCTTGGTCTCCCGCCGGGACTATCTGAAGGCCGCGGCGTTGCTGGCGGAATATGATGGAGCCCTGATCCACTTACGCCACACCTTGCCGAACGGCCTCTCGGAAACCCAAATCGAAGGTCTTTTGCGTCGGGCGATCCGCCATGAGACCCAAACGGGGGATCGGCTTTGGATTCTCACCCCCGAGGACGAGCTGGTCGTTTTGGCTACGGATTGTCAGGCTCGGGATTTCGGTCGCTTGGGATGGCTCTATGACCTCAAGCTGTTCATCGAAAGCCACTATGACCTTGAGCCGGACTTCGTGTCTGCCCGTGCTGAGGAACTCGGTTTGAGTTCGGTCTTCAAAGGCATTCTAGACCTGCTCGGAGCTTGTCTCGGAGTCAGCCTGGACGATGCCGGCACGTCGGCGGGCGGGTGGCCCAGTGTATCCGGTGGCCCACCGCTCAGTCAGAGGGTGGCTTGGCAGCTCGCGGACGATGTACTGGCCGAAGCCGTCTCCACTTCTTGGGGCCTTCGGCTGTGGGCTAAGAAGAGCCCCTAGAAAGCCACGTCCTGCCGATCAGGGCCCTTAAGACGGTTCGGTCGATTTTTCTGGGACCAGAATTCCTGCCGGCGGTGTCCTGCCGTCGGCGATTCCTGTTGTAGGATATAAACCTCTCTTCGAGAGCTTCCGCGGATGGGCCCAAATACCCATTCTGCAAGAATTCTCTTTTTTTTGGATCCCTGTGCCCCCCCCTGGAAAGCAACCTCGATGTGAGGGACGGCGCACGGGATTCGGGTCCGGGCGTTCCAGGAGCGACGAGGTTTGATGTCCAAAGATATCCGGGTCCTCATAGTGGACGACCATCCAGTGGTCCGCGAGGGAGTGCGGACCCTGCTTTCTACAATTTCCGGCCTCGAGGTCGTCGGGGCCGCCAAAAACGGCGCCGAGGGCGTGGCGATGGCAGAGCAGCTCATTCCAGATGTGGTGCTCATGGACCTATTCATGCCGGAAATGGACGGTGTGGAAGCTATCCGCGAAGTACTTGCGCGGTGCCCGAAATCCGCGGTGTTGGTTCTGAGCGGCACTAGCGGTGATCAGAAAATATACGAGGCAGTGCGCGAAGGCGCGTTGGGTTATTTGTCGAAGCACGCCGAGCCTGACGACTTCGGTAGGGCCATTCGCCAGGTGCATCGGGGAGAGCCTTTCCTATCTCCTGAGCTGACCCGCAAGCTGATCTCTTCTCGGGCCGAACCCATGGTTCCGCAGGAAGCTCTAACGCCCCGCGAGGTCGAAATTCTTCGTTTCGTTTCCCAAGGTTGGGACGACGATCGGATTGCCCAAGACCTGCACGTGGCCAAAGTCACCGTGCGCACCCACGTTAAGAATATTCTGGACAAATTGGGGCTAGGCAACCGGGTCGAGGCCGTTCTTTATGCCCTGCGGCAAGGGCTGGCCCAGCTCGACGAAGACTGAGCTGCCTGGGTCCGGTCCTACACCCTAATTTGCGGAGACCCCTATGGCCACCCTGATCTCTTCACCGTCCGTGATCGAAGCAGCCGGCAACAAACCGAAGATCATCGAGGAATTCGTCGGTCGCGTGAATTCTCAAACCGAAGGGGTGTCGATCGCTCGGATGAAGAGCCCAAGCGGGTGGCTCGAGCCGGGGCAAACCCCGGAATTCGACGAATACACCCTGGTGCTCGCCGGTAGCCTGCGGGTGGAAACCCGAGATGGTGTGATCGACGTGGCCGCAGGTCAGGCGATCATCACCCATCGGGGAGAGTGGGTTCGATATTCGAGCCCCGCTGAGCAAGGCGCGGAATACGTCGCGGTTTGCTTACCCGCATTCTCTCCCGAGACCGTACATCGCGACGAGTAGTGTGCCTGCCCATTGGAAACACCTTGAGGTGTAGGTAGGCTGGGCTCAAGACCCACCGACCACGGTTGCCAAGCGGCGCAACCCCTCACGAATCTGGTCTTCGTCGAGGTTGGCGTAACCGAAAAGAAGCCCTGGAACCTGTGGTGGCTGAGCGAAATAGGGCTCCAGAGGGTAGAGACCCACGCCGAGGCCCTTGGCTTCCTGGACCCATTTGTCGACTTCCATCACCGAATGGTCGGGAAAGCTGACCATGAGATGGATACCCGCGGCGCTCGAAGCAGCGCGGGCCCGGTGGCCGAAAACCTCGTTCAATGTCTGACGGAAAACCTGCAAACGACGACTGTTTCGTCGTCGCATGCGTCGAAGGTGCCGGTTGAAATGGCCCTCGGCGAAGAAGTCCGCCAAGACCCTCTGTTCCAAAGATGGGCTGTGACGATCCGTGAGGCGTTTGGCGGCGGTGAAGATCTCCACCAGGGGCTCGGGCAGAACCACATAACCCAACCGTAGCGCGGGAAAGAGGACCTTCGACAGGGTGCCGACATAGAGCACTCGCTGTTGACGGTCCAGTGCCGCCACCGCTTCGAGCGGCGGCCCCTCATAGCGCAGCTCACTATCGTAATCGTCTTCGATCACGTAAGCGTCGTGGGCGGCGGCCCAATCCAATAAGGTCAGGCGACGTTCCACGGGCATCACCGCCCCGGTTGGGAATTGGTGAGAAGGGGTGACGTAAATCCACCGGGCCCGCCGAGCACCGTGCTCCCGACTTTCGATCACGTCGAGGTCTGCTGGATTTAGCCCCTGCTCGTCGACCGTACAGGATTGGATCCGCAACCCTGCCGCAACAAAGACCTGACGTGCCCCTCGATAACCGGGATCCTCGATGGCTATGGTGTCGTCGGCTTCGGCGAGCAGCCTGATCAGCAGGTCGATCGCCTGCTGGGATCCGCTGGTGATGACGATCTGAGAAGGATCGACGGCCAGTCCTCGGCTCTGGTGGAGATAAGCGGCCAACGCTCGGCGTAAAGCGGGGCTGCCTCGGGGTGAGTCGTATTCCATGGGCAGTTTGCGGGCATGGCGGTTGAGCAGGCGTCGCCAGACGACCGCGGTGGCGGGATCCGGTAGGGCTAAACCGTAGCGGAAATCGTACGGGATCTGGCCATCGGCGGCTGCCGCGCCCGGCGGTCGAGGTAGCTCATCCGGATCGCTCATCGGTCCCATGGCCTGTAGGCGCCGTCCGAAGGCAGAGAGCGCAGGTGCCGGTATCTGCAAGTCGGGCGGAGCGTTGGCCGCTTGATCCGGTCGGAATGAAGTCCTGGGCTCTTGGACCTGGAGCGAACGCTCGGGCAGCTCCGGCGCAACAAAAGTTCCGGAGCCGACTCGGGACTCGCCATATCCCTCGTCCACCAATTGTTGGTAGGCGGCCAAGACCACATTGCGGGAGATCCCTAGCTCCTCAGCCAAGGACCGGGTGGCCGGCAAGCGAGTGCCGCCGCTCAGGTGGCCCTGCAGAATGATCGACCGAAAGTGTCGGTAGATCTGTCGATAGAGAGGGCTCTTGCCGTCGAGGGGGATCAGCACGAGGTGGCTCCGTGGAAGGGGAGTGTTGCGAATAGATAAATTGGTACTCCCAAAATATCATAAATTGGATCTTGAAAGGGTCCAATTAGCTGCCTAGGCTTCGAGAAACAAAGGAGAGCCCATGACTAGTACACCCTCAAATACACCCTCGCAAGCGGCTGACACCCTAAACGAAGACACCCCAAACGAAGACACGCTGAAGACCGCTAGAACGGAAGTGGCACGGCGATCTAGTCGGGGTCGATATGACACCCAAACGATCTATCGGATCTTGGATGAAGCCTGGATCTGCCATGTGGGGTTTGTTTTCAACGGCAGCCCATTCGTATTGCCGATGGCCTACGGTCGCCTCGACGATCGACTATTTCTCCACGGAGCTGCCAATGGGCGATTGATGGGCTCTTTGGCCGAGGGCATCGATGTTTGTGCCGAGGTGACCTTGGTCGACGGATTGGTTTTTGCTCGATCGACTTTTCACAGCTCGGTCAACTATCGGTCAGTGGTCATCTTGGGTCGAGCGACACTAATGCACGGTCAGGAGAAGGCCGAGGCTTTGGAAGCGGTGGTCGAGCACTTGATGCCGGGGCGTCTCGCGGATGCACGCCCTGCCACCGAGCAGGAGCTGCGCGCCACCGCCGTGCTCAGTCTGCCGATCACCGAAGCCTCGGCCAAGATTCGCAGCGGCCCGCCGGGTGATGCGGAAAAGGACCTAGAACTGCCGATTTGGGCAGGGGTCGTGCCCCTGGAGGCCAAAGCGGGCATGCCGATTACCGCACCGGACATGCGGTCAATTGTGGACGCCCCTGAATACGCCCGAAACTATGGGCGTCCGGTCAGCCCCTGAAGTCGATGCACCGCTCGTTCCCCGAGGGCTTTGGCAGCTAATCGCCCCATTTGGCGCTTCGTTAGGAGATCCATAGGATAGAATTTGCCCACTCAAAGTCCTTAGCGGGGCGTTAACAGGTCGTTGACGGATTCGGCCGGCTCGAATAGATGAGGTGGGCATGACGATTCAGATCGGTTTCCTATTCGCGCTGCTGGTGGTGATGGTCTTCCTTTTCATGACCGAAAAGCTGCCCGTGGAGTTGACGGCCTTTATCGGTTTGCTGGTTCTGGTGTTCGTGGGGTTTGTAGAGCCCGAGAATGCGTTCGTCGGGTTCTCATCGCCCGCGGTCATCACCATGTTTTCTATTTTCTTCATTTCAGGGGCATTGCTCCGCACGGGAGTGGCGGATTTCGTCGGCAAGCGACTCGCTTTTCTTTCCGGCGGCAAAGAAGTGCCCTTGATTATTTTGCTCATGTTGGTCGCCGGCGTCATGTCGGCGTTCATGAACAATGTGGCGGCCGCCGCCGTCCTGCTTCCGGCGGTTTCCTCGCTATCCCGCCACGCCAATATTTCGCCGTCGAGACTCTTCATGCCTCTCTCGTTCGGCGCCATTCTGGGCGGTACCACCACCTTGGTGGGTACGCCGCCAAATATCCTCACTGCGGAGGTCATTCTCAACCAGGGGTTGGAGCCGTTCGGTCTCTTCGACTTCACGCCCATGGGATTAGCCCTTTTGGGGGTCGGTATCCTCTTCATGACCACCATCGGACGGCGATTGCTTCCCGAGCGAATCGAAGCTAAACACGCCGATCGATCGAGCCATTTAACCCGGGCTTACCGACTCGACGAGCGCTTGACCTCGATCCGAGTGCCCAAGGGTTCGAGCCTCGACGGCCAAACCCTGCTCGAAACCCGTTTGGGCACCGCCTTAGATGTGTCGGTGGTGGGGGTGCGCCGAGGGGCGAAAAAGATCTTGGCACCCGGACCGGATTTTCGTCTCGAAGGTGACGACCTCGTGGTGGTCGACGGCCGTTTCAGTGACCTGGAACGGTTGCTCTCGGTTCAAGGTGTTGGAATTTCGAGCAGCAAGGAAGGGCATCTGGAGCAAATCGCCTCACAAGTTCATGGATTGGTGCTCACCTTGCCCGCCGGTTCCGGTTTGATCGGTCGATCCTTACGTCAATTGCACTTCCGCCACCGCTTCGGAGTGTTGGTCGTCGGCATTCGACGAGGTAAGGACATGGTCCGCCAGGACCTTGCCAGCCGCGTTTTGCGGCCCAAGGATAAGATCCTGGTGCTGGCGTCCGACCAGCAGATGAGCGAGTTGGCAGAGCAAAAAGGGCTACAGATCGAAGAAGAGCGGCCCCTCTCCGAGCTGATGCAAGACCGTTTGTTTGTGATCCAAGTGGCCGAGGGCTCTCCTTTGGGAGGCTCAACCATTCAAGAGAGCCGCCTAGGTGAGCTTACGGGATTGACCATCATCGGCATTCTGCGCGACGGAGCTACTCAGTTGGCGAGGACCGGCGAGGAGAAGATCTTGTCGGGGGACGAGCTGCTGATCGTCGGCGAATCGGAGCGCCTGCTGGATGTTCTGCAATTGGGAACCCTGGAGATCGAGCCACTGGGCAAGGCGAAGATCGAGTCGGAATCGGTAAAGGTGGTCGAAGCGGTGGTCGCGCCTCGGTCGGCTGCTGCGGGCTCGACCCTCAGGCGTCTGCACTTTCGTGACCGATTTGGTTTGCAGGTTCTGGCGTTGTGGCGCTCCGGTGAGGCTTATCACAAGGATCTCGCCAACAAACGTCTTCGGGTGGGCGACGCGCTCTTATTGCATGGGCCCAAAGCCAAAATCCACGAATTGGTGGCCGAAGACGACTTCGTGGTCCTGGGTCACGACACCGAGCCCCCGCGACGTTATGAAAAGGCACCGGTCGCTCTTTTCGCCTTGGCGGTCATGATCGGAATCGTGGTCTCGGGATTCTTCCCGATTCATGTCGCCGCGTTTACGGGCGCGGTGGTGGCGGTTCTATTTGGGGCGTTGACCATGGAGGAGGCCTACCGAGCCATTGAATGGCGGGCGCTGTTCCTAGTCGCGGCTATTTTGCCCGTGGGCTCGGCCATGGAGTCGACGGGCGCGGCTCTGCTCTTGGCGGATAGCGTAGCGGGCATTGCAGAGGCTTACGGTCCATATGCATTCATGGCCGCTTTGGTTGTGCTGTCGTCGGCTCTGTCTCAGGGATTGGACGGCGCGCCAACGGTGGTGATTCTGGCGCCGGTGGTGATGTTGACCGCCGAAAAACTCCAGATCAGCCCTTATCCCTTGATGATGGCGGTCGGCCTGGCAGCCTCGGCGGCCTTCATGACTCCGTTCAGCCACAAGGCCAATTTGTTGGTCATGAGCGCGGGCGGGTATAAGTCGATGGACTTCGTCAGGGTCGGCACACCTTTGACGATCGTGGTGTTGATCATGTTGGTGGTGATGGTGCCTTGGTTCTTTCCCTTTTGACCTCAGAAGACCTGCTCGTTGAGGGCCTGCTCGTCTAAAGACCGGCAAGCAGTGCCCCGATCAGGTCTAATCAGTTGGTATCCATCGATTCGCGACGCCTGCGCCGACCTCCGGTGCCGCGGATGCGATCCAGCGCTGTGGAGCCGCCGTATTTTTCCGACAGCTTGTCGTCGTAGTCATCGGAAATCTCAGCGACCGCCGCCACTGCGCCCAAGAGATTGGATCGCTGGAGGGTGCGGCCAAAGAGGGAGTGGGAGAAGAAGATGTCACTGCCGACGACCGAGAATGCGCCGAACGGCAAGGTGTGGTTGAGTTGAAGCAAGCTCGCCAAAAGTTCGTCGTCAATGTCCGCGCCCTGCACACAATAGGCGACAATGGCGACGCTGGCCTCTTCAGGCCCATAGGGCTCGGCCGAGATTTCAATGACGGTGGAGCCGTAGCGAACATAGAAATGCCCCTCCGCGTCCTCGAAAGTTTCTTCGAAAAGCTCTTTCAAGTATTCCCGCACGGTCTCGTAGGTTCGGCGGTGATGCCTGTGCTCGAATTGCATTTCAAGAAATCCTCACATGGGTTTCGTTCGAGCCGAGAGCGGCTCAGATCGGTTCAGGAGACTCCGTTAAGGATACCGGAATAGAGCTTCGGCGTCTCGCGAACCGCGCCTCATCGGGGTGGCTGAGGGATATTGTTCCGTTTTGACCCGTGATAGGGCCTGTAATAAGACACGTTTATAAGACACTTACCGCATGGACCTTGACATATGCTTGGGGCCCCAGGAGGTGGAGTTCAGAGCCCAATGCTCACTTCAGTTTGCGGACGCTCAGTTTGTGGACACTGGGATTTTGCGAGACTGGAATATTGACGGAGATCCGATGAAGATGAATCTCAGTGGTGGGCCTGGCCCGAAGACGATTGGCCGTGCAGGGATTTCAGGGGTGTGTCCACCTCACCCGACGACGAGGTGGATCTCGGCCGTAGTTGCTTTGTTGTCCATGTGCGCCGGAGCTTCGACGGTGGTCGGAGACCAGGGTGGGGGAGCAGCACCCGCCGAAACCTTCACCGATGCCACGACGACGATTCGGGTGGAGGTTCCGGTCGAGGTCACGTTGGACGGCGAGCCGATTCGGGGACTGACGGCCGAAAACTTCGAGCTGGTCGACGGCGGGGATCGACAGGAGATCTTGTCCATCGACATGGTAGATCTAACCCAGCTGCAAGCCGGACCCACTCGGGAAAACGTCGACGTGCTACCGGTGGTCGCCCGACGTCATTTTCTGCTGCTATTCGACTTCTCATTTTCCAAACCCGCCTCGATTCAAAGGGCGCGCGAAGCGGCCTTCGACTTGGTCGCCAAGGATTTACATGCCGCCGATCTGGTGGCCGTGGCGACCTACTCCCTCAACCAGGGTGCGCGCGTTCAGCTGGCTTTTACCCCCGATCGCGATCAAGTGCGGGTGGCCTTGGCATCCCTGGGGCAATCTGAATCCACCAAGGTTCGCAGCGACCCGCTCAAGCTCTTCGTAGGTCAAATGGATCGCACCATCGACGGCGACTTGGAGTCCGGACGCGGATTCAATGTCGACAGCAGAGCGGGTGCCGAAGCCGCCACCTTTCGCCAGCTCCAAGCCATGGCCGACAAAGCTCAAGCGACCCAAGGGCGTCGCGAGATCAGCGCCATGGCCAGATCCATTGGGGAGTTGGGCTCCTTGATGCGCGGGGTGGAAGGGCGCAAGCACGTGGTGTTTTTCTCGGAAGGTTTCGACGGCAAGTTATTGCTCGGCACCACCGACGAAGAACGCCGCAATGAACTCAATCTTCGCGCTCAAACCGGCTCTATCGAAGACTTTGCGACCCTGGATTCTTCGGAATATTTCGGCTCTGCCGAATCCCTCAACGTGTTGGAGCGAATGAATCAGGAGCTTCGCCGGGCGGATTGTACCGTCCACGCGGTGGATATCGCCGGGTTGCGGACCGATGGCGGTGGATTGGCGGGCGGCACCAAGGACGGCCTGTTCATGATGGCGAGCGGTACCGGCGGTAGCTTCTACGAAAACTTCAACGATTTGGGAGAGGCGATGGGATTGATGTTGGAAAAAACCAGCGTCACCTATGTGTTGAGCTACCAGCCGAGCGATCTCGAGCACGACGGCAAATACCGCAAGCTCAAAGTGAAGCTGAAGGGGGTGCCGCGAAAAGCGGAAATCGTGCACCGCCCTGGATATTTTGCCCCGGGAGCAGACGCTGAAAACGGCTTGGCCACCCAATTGGATCTGGCCCAGCGGCTGTGGGACGGTCGAGAAGGGGGCAGCATCGAAGCCAGGATGCTGGCGACGCCGTTGCGCACGGACAACCAACGTCTCGGCGCCAAAGGATATGTGCCCCTGTTGGTGGAGATCGAAGGATCGAGCCTGTTGCGCGCTGCGGTTTCGGCCGAGGTGCCGAAACGATCCAAGAAAAAGCGAAAGAGAAATCGCGTCCAGGGGCAAAAGAAGACCGGACCCGCACGGGCGGAGATCTTTGTCTATGCGATCAATTCCGAGGGCTCTGTGGCGGACTTTTTCAGTCAGAGCGTGGCATTGGATAGTTCGGTGGCGGGCGAGCTTCTCTCCCAGCGCGGTCTCAAGCTCTATGCCCCCTTGCTGTTGGACGAAGGGACTTATGTCCTTCGGCTCCTGGTACGCAACTCGAAGACCGGGCAAACCGGCCTGCGCATCGGCAAAGTGGTGGTGCCTTCGGCGGAAGATAGCGCCCCGGTGCTCTTGGCGCCATTTTTTCCCGAGGCCACCGATGCCTGGGTCTTGGTGCGCGGGCGGAGACAAGACATCGAGCCCGATTCTGAGCCCGCCTATCCGTTTTTCCACGGCTCCACCGTTTATACACCGGCCGTTAGACCGCGCCTACGTTCTGGGCAGGTCCTGCCTGTTTTCTTGGCGGGATATGGGATCCACGGCGCCCAGGACCTATTCAGTGAGGTGGTCGACGCTTGGGGCAGGTCGAGGGCGCAACCCCGTTGGCGTTTGGATGATCGAATGCAGCAGGGGGACGACGGCTTGCAGCGATATGTTGCAGCCTTCGAGGTCCCGGAGCTGCCGCCGGGCTTGTACGACTTGAGTCTGAGCTTAAGGAATCAACAAGATGAGGACTCCGCTCCGGGAATGTTGTCTTTCGAGGTGGTGTCGGCCGATGCCCCAAATTTGAGCCGGCTCTTGACGCTCGACTCGCCGCCGGATTTTGGTCCCCGGGTCCGAGCCGATTCAAGCTCAGGGGGCGAGCCCGGGAGGTCCGCAGCAGCTCTCGGCGGAATGGACATCTCCCGTTCAAGGGGGCAAAGCTCAGGGGGCTCGGAGGGGCTTTCTGCCGATGAGATCGAAGATCGATATCGCACCGCATTGCAACGCTTGTCGAGTTTTGAAGGGTCTCCGGACGCCTTAATGCGCGAGCTGGTGGCCGAAGTCGCCGCTTTGGAAGTTGCGGCGGTCGGTGCCCACGCAGATCGGCGGCTGGGTCGGTTGGCCCGGAGCCAAATGAGAGTGGCCGAGAGCCTGGGTGCTGGGGACCCGGAGGCGATGGTGCCCCTCATGCTCCTGCATCACGACCTCTTCTTGGTTCACAAAGAGATGCGTCGACCCTACCTGACTCATCACAGCCAAACGGTGTTGCAGAATTTAGCCGAAACCTATGCTCGCTTGGGGGCTTCCCACGGTTCGAAAGTCGTCGCGGCTCGGGCTCTGGCCAGCCTCGGGGGACATTTGGAAGCAGCCGGACGTCAAGCCGGCCTGAGGCTCTTCGAGCAGAGCCTGGCTTTGGACGAAACCAATGAGGCCGCGCTGCTGGGATTGGCGTCTTTTTACGAGAAGCGTGGTGGTCCCTATGACGAAGCCGTACGTTATTTGCAGCAGTTGATAGACCGGCGCCCCCGTAGTCGGGAGGGGCGGTTGAGGTTGGCCCTCAACCAATTGCGGGTGGCCGACCGGGGAGGTGCGGTGGGCAGGCAGACCCAAATCGGGGCTGCCGAGGATCATTTGCAATTCTTGCTCGACGGCCCTGAAACCGATTGGATCTTCAGCTTGGCCGCCCAAGAGGCGGCCCGTTTGAAAGCGCGCAAGGGTGAGATTAGCCGGGCGATCGAACTCTTGGATCAGGCCCTCATTCGCATGCCCGAGGAGCAGAAATTACATATTCTGCGCATTTACCTCATGGATCGTTCCCAGCAGGCGGGAACCGCCCAACGTGCCGCACGGCATCTGGCGAGTTCCCTGGCCGGGGCAGCGCCGGCCGCCCGGGGTCGATACAACCAATGGCCGTCGACAGCCCTGGACGCGGATCGCAGGGCCTTGCGCGAAGGCGCTATCCGGCGGATTACCGTGGCGGGGTCCGGCTCAGCTGTCGGAGGTGGTGAATGACCTTGCCCAGGGTTTCGGCTCTGCTCGCTCTGGCGGTCTGCTGTTGGGCTTCGAGCCTTGCCGCCCTCGACGTGACCCTGGTTCGACCATCCGGTATGGAAGCTGTTTTCGGCCACGTGGAAGTTGCCGCCGACGTCTTTCTCGACGAAGGTGAAGCGGTCAAAGAGGTCGTGCTATTCGTCGACGGTAAGGCACGAGGCCGGCTAACCCAGGCGCCTTGGGTGTGGCGGGTGGATGTGGGCCAGGAAAACCGTAGCCACGAGATCGTGGTGCGGGTCAAAAACCAAGAGGGTCTCGAGGTGTCTTCGTCGATCTCCACCCCCGCCATTCGGGTCGACGATGAGGTCGCGGTGGAGCTGCAACAGCTCTATGTGACGGTCACCCAAGGCGACTCCCGGGTGCTTGATTTGGAATCGGGACAATTCCGCATTTTCGACGATGGCCAAGCTGAAGATTTGGTGACCTTCGCGCGCGGCGATGTGGCCTTGACGGCGGTCCTTTTGCTCGATTCCAGTGAGAGCATGCAGGGGGAGCGCCTGCAATCGGCGTTGCGCGGAGCGCGGGCATTCGCTGGGGGCATGAAGGGCAACGACGAAGCCATGGTGATGTTGTTTTCCGACCAGTTGTTGCTGTCCACTCCATTTACCCAGGACTCAGCGGTTTTGCAGCGATCCCTCGAAGGTGTCATGGCGCGCGGCAACACGGCCATCAACGACCACCTCTACCTGGGTCTCAAGTTGCTCGATGCTCGTCAGGGGCGCCGAGTGGTGGTGTTGTTTACCGACGGCGCCGATCTTCACAGCGTTTTGGATATGGAAGAGGTTCTTTGGAAGGCCCGCCGAAGCCAGAGCCTGATCTACTGGATCCGCTTGGAGGATAAGGGGCCCGCGAATCGCTCGTTTTCAACCGCGTGGCGCGATGCCGAGGGCAATCGCCATGAGCTGGAGGTGCTCGAAAAAGCAGTGCTCCAAAGCGGTGGCAAGATCACTTCGCTCGAGAGCCTGAACGAAGTGGAATCGGCCTTTCGCGACATCTTGGCGGAGCTGCGGGAGCAATATGTGCTGGGCTATTACCCGAGCAAGATTCAAAACGACGAAAGCTGGCACGATGTCGACGTGCGAGTCCAAGGAAGAAGTGGATTGAAGATCCGGGCGCGCGACGGTTACGTCGACTTCTAGCAGGCTGGGCCTTGTCATGAAGATATGATTGGACAGCCGTTGGCCTTACGAGTTCGTCACCCATGAATTTCAGATAGAGATGATCCATATGAAGAAGAAGTGGATTCCGGCCTGGCCGGCTTTGGCCCTAATAGGGATCGTGTCGGTGTTGGCCGCCGTCGCCTGGGGAACGGTGCCCCGGGGGCAAGAGAAAACTCGTCCGGCCGCGGTCGAACGTACGGAAATCGTTTTGTCCGAGGTGTATACGGTCGATCGAATTTACCGTTCGATGATGGGTCCATGGAGCGGTCAGGAGATCGTCCTGGGGGACCCGGACCGCGACGAGCAGGTTTGGATTACGGGCTATTCAGCGGATATGGTCGCTGCCGACGGCGAGACCCAAGTCCCTCAAGATTTCATGTGCCACTCGAATCTAGATCTGGACGCCTCCGAGCATATGCGCAAGATGGGAACCCATCCGGCCTTCAGCTCGCGGCTCTTTACGCTTTCCCAGGGGCAATTGGAAATCGAGCTGCCGGCCGGTTTCGGCATTCCCGTGCGTTCGTCGGAACCTTTGGACCTGACGACCCAGGTTTTAAACCTCAATCACCAGGGGGATCCTGTGGAGGTCAGGCATCGGGTTTCGGTCCGTTACGCCCTAGGAAGGGAAGTCGGTCAGGGCATGGTTCCGCTGATGCCCATCGCCGCCTACGGCCTAGCTCTGACCGAGGGTAAAGACGGTTATTACGGCGTGGCGAATCCAGACGCCGAGGCCCATGGTCCAGGTTGTTTGGTCGGGGAGTCGGCTTCGGATCACGGTTACGACGACGGCTTAGGGCGAACCTTTTCCGGCCACTGGCTGGTGCCGCCGGGTCGGCAAGAGAACCGAACCTTGGTGACTCGACTAATGCAGGTTCCGTTCGAAACAACCATCCACTACATTGCCGTGCATCTGCACCCCTTCGCCGAGTCCCTGAAGCTGAAAGACCTAACCACCGGCGAGGTATTGTTCGAAAGTCGGGCGGAGGGTTTTGCCGACCGAATCGGCCTGGCGCGGGTCGATGCGTTTGCCAGCCAAGAAGGAATTGCAGTCTTTCCGGATCACGAGTACGAGCTGGTCAGCGTTTACAACAACACTTCCGAGACCACCCAGGATTCCATGGCGGTGATGTACATCTACATTCGCGACGTTCTGTTGGAGCAACGGATGGCGGAAGCGAGCAAGTCGTGACCGAGCACGAAGGGCTGGCGCCCCTTCTGGCCCCTGGAGACTTGATCCAGAACCGATACCGGATCATCCGTCTGATCGGCCACGGGGGCATGGGGGAGGTCTACCGGGCCTCGGATCTGGCCGCGGATCGAGACGTGGCGGTCAAAATCATCTTGCCGGAGTTGCTCGGCAACGAGAAAGCCCGAGCGCGATTCGAGAGGGAAGTACGCTGGACCCGCAGCCTAGATCATCACAACGTCATCAAGATTTTCGACTACCTGAAGATTCCCGCCATTGCCGGGCGCGGATCCTCCGATCCGGTGCCCTGCGTGGTGATGGAGCTGCTCGAAGGCGAAAGCCTGGCCGATCGTTTGGCGCGATCCAAGTCTCCGATCTCTGCCGAGGATGCCAAACCCATCGTGTGCCAAATGGCCGCTGCCCTTTCCGCGGCGCACAAGAAGGGTATCGTGCATCGGGACCTGAAACCCGACAACGTGCTCCTGGTCGGCCGAGGCCCGGAGGTTCCGCCGAGGGTGGTGTTGACGGACTTCGGAGTGGCTCGAAAAGGGGTCGACACGGCCTTTGGGGAATCCGATCTATCGGAAGAATCGTTGACCGCTTCGAATATCATTGTCGGCACGCCTGAATTTATGGCGCCCGAGCTCTTGGAGCTGGAAGACGCCATCCCCGCCAGCGATATCTACTCACTCGGCTTGGTTTTTTATGAGATGGTCACCGGCCATCGGCCATTCGACGACGAACGTCCGCTGCAAGCCCTTTTCAAGCGGGTGCAATATCCGGCTCCATCACCACGGGATTACGTCCCCGAACTCGACGACGCCACCGTCAGCGTGATCACTGCTTGTCTCAGACGTCAGCCCGAGGACCGACCCGAGCGGGCCAGTCTGATTATTCGTGAACTCGATGGCACTGACTCGATTTACCTGAACCAAGTCACGCCGTGGGGTCGTGAACAGGCCTTCACCGCCGGTATATCCGCGGTCTTGGCATCCTTGGTGGCCCTATTGGTGTGGCTCTATGCCGGCTAATCTTAAATTAATTAATTAGACCGACTCCATTTTCGCCACCGCCTGTTCGAGCTCTTCGAGGGCGGGTAGGAATCCGGCCGTGAAAACTTCCGGGTCGGGCATGATTTCAGGGCAAGACGTGACGCCGATGGAAATTCGTCCGTCGTATGAGAAAACCGGCAGGATGACACCCATGCCGTCGAAAATCGGCCCCATGCCAACGTGGGCTCGAAGACGGGCACCGGCAACGTAGAGCGGAATCTGAGGCCCTGGGACGTTGGTCACCACGACGTTGAAAACCGGTCGGTGACGGTCCGCTAGGTGCATGCGCGTGTAGAGCCTGGCGGCGGCGCCGGCGACGGAGAAGGGCACAATGTTGCCGGCGTCCGTGAGGGTTCGAGCACCCACTGCCCGGTTGTAGACTTTGGAGTCGTAGGCGCTGGACATGATTTTCGCCAAACGCTCGCCCGGGTCGTCGAGGTCGGTAGCCAGGGAAACGAGCATTGCGGATACCTGATTGCCCATCGAACCCCGCTGCTCCTCGGAACGTACGGAAATCGGGCACATCGCCACCAAGGGTTTCTCCGGTAGCTCGCCCCGGCCGTTGAGGTATTGGCGCAGGGCGCCGGCGCAGAGCGCTAAAACCACATCGTTGACGGTGGCCGAAACCTTGCCACGGATGGCTTTGATGCGGCCGAAGTCGAGGTGGGCGCAATCCCAGACCCGATCCTTGGAAGCTTTTCCGTTGAGTACACAGCGTGGGGCGGTAAAGGGAATAGGAGGCGGCTCGACCCGTTCAAAGGCCCAAGTCGCACCACTGCGAATAACGCCTTTTAGGGTGTCGCTGACGGCGCCACCCACCTCTTTGGCGCCCGGAACCAATCCCTTGCCCGCCTCGGCCAACAGCCGCAGGCGCGAGGGGCCGGGCTCGGGTGTGCGCATGGGCGGCTGAGGCATCTCCCGTGGCTTTGGGGACGGGTCAAAAAGGGCCGACATCATTTCGCTGCCCGAAACGCCGTCGATCGCCGCGTGATGCACTTTGGAAATAATCGCCAACGAGCCCGGTTTGACGTTTTCGATCGAATTCAGACCTTCCACCACCAGCAATTGCCACAGAGGGCGGTCCCTGGGCATGAGTTGAGCCAGCTCCCAGGCCACCAGGGCCCGTAGCTCTTTCATGCCCCCGGGTTCGGGCAGCTGGGTTTTTTCGACATGTAAATCGATGTCGAGATCCGGGTCTTCGATCCAATAAGGCTTGCCGAGATTCAAGGGCACGTCGGTCAGTTTTTGGGTAAATGCGCGGCTGGTATGCAGCCGAGACTTGACCAGCTCCTTCAACTTTTCCATGTTGAAGGGGCCGTCGGGGGTGTCGGCGTCGAAAATCGATACACCGCCGATGTGCATGGGGGATGTTTCCGTTTCCAGATATAGAAAAGCGGAATCCAATCCGGTCAGCTGTTGCATGAATAAGCTCGTATGAAATCAGGTCGCCGGTTGGGCAGTAGCTGCCTCGGCAACTTGTTGGTTGATCGGTCTCGGATAGAGGTATCGCCTCAAACCATTCCGACGGAATCGTTGCCATTCCCCTTCCGGTTGCGCCAAACGATCGGCGATCACGTGCAGTGCCAGGGGATTGACGCCGAGCCCACAATGGCTGCCGACGACCTCTACATTTTCGGCCATTTCCGTCTCGTCGCCGACGCAACACTGCCAAGCGGTGATGCCGTCGGTGCGGCTATAAACACAAGTAGTAGGGACTGGCGGGGTGCGCCGGACCATCTCATAGGTGAAATTGTCTATTTCTTCAATTTTGCGGCCGGACATGCGCTCAAAGAGCTGCCAACTGTGGTTGGCCCTTGGATTGTCGGTGAAGGGCGAGCCGAGGGTGATCACGGATCGGATCAATTCCGGCTCATGATTGGCGATCCACCGGCTGTAGACCCCGCCCAAGCTCCAACCCACCAGGCTGATCTTACGCCCGTATCGCCTAAAAATGCTGCGCACTCGCTTCAGCATTTGCCCTTCGAGTTGGGCCGAGAGCCCGAGATTGCGGCCCTGTTTCCAGCAGTGGGAGTTGTATCCCTTCTTGTGCAGAAACGTGCGCAGCGGCCGGGTGGAAAGCCCCGTGGCGATAAAACCGGGGATCACCACCACGGGATGACCGTCCCCGTCGGGGCCATCCAACAAAAAAGGCATGGAGACGAAACTCGACGCGTATTCCCAAACGGCGCGACCTTCAGTGAGCAGATAACGGATCGGCGGTGGGGGAGTTGCGGCGGTTTCCTGTTCCATTCGGCCTCCTGAAGAGCGGTGGGAAAAGAGTAGTGCGAAAGATTAAGGGACGAAAGCGTCCACAGCGTTGGTTCGGCGTCGGCTCGGCGTTGGTTCGGTGCGGTTTTGATCGTGCCGGATCCGTGCCGGAGTGCGGCATGACACCTCTACTATATCGATAACCATACTCGGAGCTGAAAATTTTGCCCAGCTGTGAGCCATGGAATGGGTGCTCCGGAGGTCGGATCGGGTACAATGCCGCTATTGTTGATTCAAGCTCAAAAACCACGAAGAAATGCGCTCAATATATGACCGCGTGTGAAGGAGAGACGCGATGTTTGGTGCCCTAGGACGTTGGCTAAAGGCCTTGATGTATTTGGTCACCGGTCAGGTGGATTCCGCCCGACGGACTCTGGACACGAATCCCCATGTGATGCGGGCAAAATACGACGAAATTATTCGCGAGAAAACCGGCCGCATTCATCAATATAAGCAGGCGGTGGCTCAGATCATCGCCCAGGAACAACAGAAGATCGCCAAGCTTCGGACTCTCGGTGAGGAAATCGAGAGACTGGAAAAGCTCAAGGCAGGGGCCCTCGCTAAGGCGAAGCAGGTCACCGAGAAGCTCAAAGCCGAAGGCAAGAGCGCCGAACAGATCAAAGCCGACGAGGACTACAAGCGTTGTCTGGCGGCCTTCAACGACTTCAATTCGACCTTGCAGGAAAAGACCTCGCGGGTCGAGGAACTCGAGCAAGATGTCGAAGGTTTTCGCAATACCATCACCGATCACAAAGTTCAGCTGGAAGGGCTTCGGCGTGACCTGGACAAGGTGAAGTCGGAGTCCTCGGAAGCCGTGGCCGACATGATCACCGCCCAACAGGAAAAAGAGATTGCCGACGCGTTGACCGGAATCGCCCAGGACGGCTCGGGCGAGGAACTCAACCGTTTGCGCAATCTGCGTCAGGAGGTCCGTGCAGAGGTCCAAATCTCCAAAGAATTGGCGGGCACCGACCACAAACGGACCGAGGCAGAGTTCCTCGAATACGCCCAAAGCTCGGAATCGGCCAGTGAGTTCGATGCCTTGATCGGCCTTGCCGAATCGGTCGACAGTCCGGCGACCAAGTCTGCGGAGCCGGCCGAGAAAACCTCGCTACCGGAATGACCAACCGGCCCGATCCGACGGCGAGTCGGTCCCTCGACTATGGGTTTCTGGGATTGGCCGGGCGAGTGCTCAACTCGGGTCAAGCCAGGACTCTGCTGATCACCGGGGCGCTCCACGATCTCTTCCGCATCGAAAAACAGGAGGGGGCCCAATGGGTCCCCCTGGTCGATTTTCTACGCCACCATTGGACGGTGCCCGGCAAATTGCTGCTGGTGTACGAGCTGAACGGTCCGATTCGATTTGCTTCGGACAGGGATCGTGAAGCCCTAAAGCAGGCGTGGATCCATTGGCGAACCGGTGTTGACGGCGACACCATGGCGATTCGTCGCATGTTGGACGGCAAGCGATTCGACCAAGATCTAAAGCATGTGGAATCGGCCTTTGATCAGAATCTGCAAAATGCCATCGGCAATCCCACCGTAGCCTTTGAGCTCTTACGCCAGCTTTGCTCTTGCTCCCGGTATGAGTCCGAGGGCGGTCCCCGGGCCCTTGAGCAAGATCTGCTGATCCTGGTCGAAGGGGTGGATATGGCCCTTCCCGAAGGGCCGGTGACGTCCTTATCGGACGCGGACCGTCATCGGTTGGCGATTTGCACCGATTGGTTCTCGGATCCGGGATTTCTCGACGGACGGGATGCCGTCGTGCTGATGGCGGAATCCCGCAGCTTGGTGAATCACAGAATTTCCCGGTTACCCCAGATTCTCGAAGTGGAGATTCCCGCGCCGGATCTTGCCAAGCGCCTGGAGCTGATCCGAAGCTTTCAAAGTGATCATCCGGGGGTGACTCTGGGGCAACCGATGGCAAGCTTGGCAGAATTGACCGCCGGCTTGTCTATCCACGCCCTATTGCAATTGCTCAAGGGGGCGTACCACGGCAAAGAAGAGCTGCATCGCAAGGACGTGGTGGCGAAGGTCGAGTCTTTCGTCCAGTCCCAACTGGGCGAGGATGTGATCGAGATCAAGAAACCGTCCCACACCCTCAAGGACGTGGTGGGTTTCACCGACCTGAAGGCGTTCTTGCACACCGAGTTGATCCCTCGATTTCAGGATTCCGGCGGCGGTGCGCTGCCCGGGGCGGCGGTTGCAGGGCCCATCGGCGGTGGCAAGACATTCATATTCGAGGCGGTAGCGTCGGAACTCGACATGGTGGTCGTCGTGCTCAAGAATCTCAGGAGCCAATGGTTCGGCCAAACCGACGTGATCTTCGAGCGTCTGCGTCGTGCGCTCCAGGCCCTTTCCAAGGTCGTGATTTTTGTCGATGAAGCGGATACCCAATTCGGAGGCGTCGGCCCCGGCGCGCACGCCACGGAACGTCGATTGACCGGCAAGATTCAGCAGATGATGTCGGACCCGACGTTGCGTGGACGGGTCTTTTGGCTGTTGATGACCGCGCGCATTCATCATCTCTCGCCCGATATTCGTCGCCCGGGAAGGGTCGGAGATTTGATCATCCCCGTGTTGGATCCCACGGGCGACGACCGTCAGGCCTTCTTGCGTTGGGTTCTGTCCGGGGCTTTGAGCGCAGCGCCGACCGACGGGGATGTGACCCGATTGGATGCGGTTACCGAAGCGTATTCGGCGGCCGCTTTTGCCGCGTTGCGGGGGCAGCTGAAGGCCACTGCGCGACGGCTTCAGCCGGATGAGACCTTCGACATCGACGCGGTGCTGGCGGTGGCCGGGGACCTGATCCCACCGGCGATCGGCGAGACCCGCCGCTACCAAACTCTGCAGGCGCTGCTGAACTGTACCCGTCGACGGCTGCTACCGGATCCCGAAATGGACCTCGCTCAACGAGAGGTATGGGCTCGGGAGATTCGGCAGCTCGAAGCCCAAGGCATCGGTTGATTTGCGGCCGCGCTCGCGGATCCCTAGATATAAAGAGGCATGAAGAGGTGGTCATGAACGTGTTGGCCCTCGAGCCCTTTTATGGCGGCAGCCATCGAGAATTTCTGGACCGCTGGCGCCAAGGGAGCCAACATCAGCTCGAGCTTCTGACCCTTTCTGCCCACCATTGGAAATGGCGGATGCGCCACAGCGCAGTGGATTTCGCCGACACGGCTACCGGCCGATGGGCGGAAGGGCAGAGATGGGACGCGATCTTCTGTTCCGACATGTTGAGTTTGGCGGAATTCAAGGGCCTGGCTCCTTCGCTCGCCGATCTGCCTTCAGTGGCCTACTTTCACGAGAACCAGCTGACCTATCCGGTACGTGAGCAGCACGAGCGGGATTTGCACTTTGCCTTCACCAATCTCACCACCGCCCTGGCAGCCGATGCGGTTTGGTGGAGTTCTGCCTTCCATCGGGACGATTTCCTCGGCGCGGCGGCGCGTTGGCTGGCGAAAATGCCCGAGAGCCGGTTGTCGAAAGCGGCCGACCTGATCCGTGAAAAGTCGGAGGTCCTGCCCCAAGGCATCGAAATTCCAGCTCGAGGACGAGCCGAACGTGAACAGGGGCCTCTGCGTATTTTGTGGGCGGGCCGGTGGGAATTCGATAAGAATCCCGAGTCTTTCTTTTCGGTGGTCGAAAGACTGGAAGCACGCGGAGCCGACTTTAGGTTGAACGTGCTGGGGGAGAGCTTTCGCCATAGCCCGGCTATTTTCGAGGTCGCTCGGCAAAAATTTGCTCACCGAATCGATCATTGGGGTTATCAACCGAGCCGGCAGAACTATTGGGACGTTTTGGCAGCGTCCGATGTTTGGGTGTCCACCGCAGACCACGAGTTTTTCGGAGTCGCCGCGGCCGAGGCGATTGCCGCCGGCTGCTTTCCTCTCTTGCCCAACCGTTTGGCGTATCCGGGTCTGCTGTCCGCGATGTCGAAATCGGAGCGGGATCGGCACCTTTATGGCTCGACGCCCGACTTGGAGCGCCGGCTTGTGGACCTGGCGGATCGAATCGCTCGCGGCGAGCCGTGTTGGACGGGAGATCCCGAACTGGGCCGCCGGGCGATGGAACCTTTCCGCTGGGCGACCGTGTGTCGGCGGCTCGATCGTGGCCTGGAGCGGTTGATTCACAAAGTCGGCAAGACGCCCCAGAATAAGGCAAGCGGCCCGGAGGTAAGCTGTTGAGAAAGAGCAGTTGAAAGTGAGATTGGCAGGCAAGGTTGGGTCGGCGATTGCCATCCGCTCGACGACGCGTTAATTTACGCGGCCATGAAATGCCAAAAAACTTCTTCGACCCTTTTGACGTTCCTGATTTCGCTCGGATTCCTCCTGGCACCGCTGGTGGCCTGCGCCGCAGAGCCTATTCCGGCTCCTTCGGACGTGGCGGCAGCCCCTGAGGATGCCGAAGTCACCGAATCCGGCTTGGCTTCCAAGGTGCTGCAGGCCGGTACCGGAGAAAAGCATCCGACCGCTCAGGACGAGGTCACGGTTCATTACACCGGCTGGACCACCGATGGCAACATGTTCGACAGCTCGGTTGCCCGCGGCAAACCCTCCACTTTCCCTTTGAATCGCGTGATCGCCGGATGGACCGAAGGCTTACAGCTGATGGTGATCGGCGAGAAACGCCGTTTGTGGATTCCGGAGTCCTTGGCCTATCAGGGGCGAATCGGCCGCCCGGCCGGTATGTTGGTCTTCGATGTGGAGCTGATTGAGATCAAGAGCGCTCCCGAAGCCCCAGCTGCCCCGGCGGACGTCGCCGCCCCTCCCGCAGATGCTACGGTCCTCAAGTCGGGCTTGGCGATCAAAGTGTTGAAACCGGGACACGGTACTTCGAAACCTAAATCCCGGAGCATGGTCTCCGTGCACTACACCGGGTGGACCACCGACGGAAAAATGTTCGATAGCTCGATTCCGAGGGGTAAACCGGCGGTTTTCGGTCTCAATCAGGTCATCCGCGGATGGACTGTGGGGCTGCAAGAAATGGTCGAGGGCGAGAAGGCTCGCCTGTGGATTCCTGAGAAGATGGCTTACGGCGGCCAGGCCGGCAGGCCCCAAGGCATGTTGGTCTTCGACGTGGAACTCGTTGAGATTCTCAAACGCTGACGGCCCCTAGCAGGCTGTGGCAAAAGTCTCATCGCGCTGCGAGCGCGTCTTTTCCGCCGACTCTTCGTTGGAAAACCTCGACGATTCCCGAATCGCCTGCGGCTTTCACGCCTCGATTCGACGAAAAATTCGCTGCTCTCGCCGGCGCGTGACTTCCGCCACAGCCTGCTAGCAATATCCGGCTCCGCGTTTCATCCAGAGCGAACGCCAGAGGACCTCGGGGTGCCGCTGACCTCTAAGGTGGCGCCCCGTTTTCCGGTTTTCTTGAGCCCCGCCAAACCTTCCTGCAGACGATGTAAGGCCAAATCCAAACCCGCATCTTCGGGACTCTCAACAGTTAGATGAACAAAGCTGAGTGTCAGCTCCATACGACCCAGGCCGTATTCCACCTCGCGGTCGTTGATCGAGCGGCTCAGACGTTCCGTGACGTTGGCGGTGGCCACCGGATCGCAGGTGGGCAGCACCACCAAGAAGGAGTCGCCCCCTAATCGGCCCATGGTGTCGTAGGGGCGAACCAAAGAGCCCAGACGCCAAGCCACCTCTTGCAGGATAACGTCCCCTTGCTCTTGGCCCACCAGCCCGTTGATCTCCCGGAATTGATCCACATCCGCCAAGATCAGGCCCAGTGGGGTGCTGAGACGGCGGGAGCGAGCGATTTCTCGCCGAACCATTTTCAAAATGGCTTCGCGATTCCATAAGCCGGTTAGGGCGTCGTGGCTGGAGAGTTCTACCGCCCGGCTGTGGGCAGCTTCTAGTTGGGACCTTCTGCGGTGAGTCAAGTGCAAGAGCCCGAGGTTTGAGGCGCACAGGATCATGCAGATGATCACCATCAGGCTTTGGGAGCGCCAGTGGTCGTCGAGTAGGCCGTAAATGTCGGCGATCTGCTCGTGGATCTGGTCTTCGAGGGCACTGAGGGCCTTGAGCACGGCAAATGAGGCGTCCAGGACCCGTTCGCGGGCCGCAGGCTCGACATTGGCCGAGTCGTAGAACAGGGCTCGTTGGAGTTGTTCTAGGCCGGAGTCCAGGCGGCGTGCAGCCCCTTGAAGGTCGGAATCAGCATGTTGCTCGAGATGCTCCGACGACTTCCACTGAGTCTCCAGACCGGGCCAGTCCTGCTCATCCACCACGTCTGAGGTGGGTCGCTCCAAAATCGCTCGCATGCTCCGCAGGTCTTCGATCGAGGCTTGGTGGTTCGAAAGTTCGTGACGCAGTGAGATGGAGCGAAACAGCAGCAATAGGCACCAAAGCGAGATCGAAATCAGCAAAACCGCTAGGGTCGCGAGGGTCATGCGGTGGACCACCTCGCGCCGAACATCGGTTTTCTGGGCCCTTACTCGAATGGGGGAGCTACTGTCGGTTTCGGCCATAACACGAGATTCTAGCTGACGGGCGCTTGGAAGCTACACAAATCAGTGACACTTCACGGTTGGCAGGTGGGAAACCGGCGAGCATAATACGCCGCATTATGATGCCTGGACCTGATTTACAGCAGCTGCGGGAAGACATCGAAGAAATCGATCGTCGGCTCCTCAAACATCTCAAACGCCGCATGGAACTCGTCGATCGAGTGGCGCGCAGCAAGCTGGAAGCTGCTTATCCGTTTCGCGACCAAAAACGCGAAGACATAGTCCTGCAGCGGGTTCGAGGGTTAGCGGTTGAACTCGGGTTGGATCCCCACGGCATCGAGCGCCTCTATCGACGCATCATGGAGATGTCGATTTCCCGTCAGCAGGCGCTGATGAAAACCTTGGATTCTTTGCCCTTGAGAGTGGCGTATCAAGGGGTGGAGGGGTCCTACAGCCATCTGACGGCCCAGCGACGCTACGCAGGTCGCAAGGGTGGTGTGCTGTTGACCGGTTTCGCCACCGTGCGCGAGGCGGTCGACGCGGTCCGTTCCGGTCAGGCAGATTTGACCTTGCTGCCGATCGAGAACTCCACCGCCGGCAGCATCAACGAAACCTACGACGAGCTTGCTGAAGGGGGGCTGTCGATCAACGCCGAGGCCCTCAGTAGAGTGGAGCACTGTTTGTTGGGTTTGCCGGGCACCCAATTGGACCAGATTCGCTTGGTGATCTCCCATTCTCAAGCCCTCGCCCAATGCGCGGGTTTCCTTCGCGGTCTACCGCTGGCGCGGCCGAAGGCAGAATTCGATACGGCCGGCTCAGCAGCCAAAGTCAAAGACGGCGAGGACCCTTCCGTGGCTGCCATCGCCAGTGAGTCCGCAGCTCGTTTGTTGGGCCTCGAGGTCTTGGCTCACGGCATCCAAGATCGTGCCGGCAATGCCACTCGATTCGTGGAAGTTTCCCTGGAGGCCGCTCCTTGCCCCCCGGATACCCGGTGCAAGACCTCGATCGTGCTCAGCCTGGATCACAGCGCTGGGGCGCTGGGGGAAGTCTTGACCGAATTCGGCCGACGCGGCATTCAACTGGCCAAGCTCGAGTCGCGTCCTACGGTGACTGATCCCTGGAAGTATCGTTTCTACGTGGATGTGGAGGCCCACGCCGACGATGCGTCGATGGTTGGGGCATTGGAGAAGATTAGCCCCATCTGCCATGAGATCCGCATCTTGGGGACCTATCCGATCGCCGAAGAAGCGCAACCGCTGGCGCGAGGTTCGAAGGATGAGCCGAGCGACGGTGACGACAGATAGAAGCGCGGGCGGGTACGGCTAGGACAAGCCTACCCACAGCAACCAGAAGAAATAGGACTCAGAAGGTCTCCTATTGACAAAGGGGACTTTTTGAGTCCACAATAAATTCAAGCTTTTGAGATTCATTCTCAACAGTGGGCTCCGGCCCGTGGCCTCTGATCGTCTCCCTAGGTGTTACCGCTGGTGATCATCTGTCGCCCTATACCGAGACTCATCTGCCCACGAATTTAGTGACTTCTAGATTTGGGTTGTTGCTTGAATACCGCCGATGAAAAAGCTCAAGAACAAGTGCTGCAAGAAGTACCGTAAGAAGTCCAAGGTCTGCTCGGCCTGTCCACTCCGTGCGTGTTTGGACAAAAAAGAACGACGCGAGCTGATCGGCAAGTATCGATCTGCCAAGAAAAAGAAGGCTGCGTGAGGGACGATCTGCTTTCCGCCCTAGGCTCATACAGATATGTGCAATATCTCTGTTAATTGCCGGCGTAAGGTTGGATCGAAACAATGGGCCCATGAGCCGTTTCGCCCCCCTTCTCGGCATACTCCCCCTGGCGATGGTCGCCTGCGTTGACGACTGGGCCCAGATTACGCAAGACACAAATCAAGCTTCGCTCACCTCGACTTCGGACGGAGCCGAGGATTCAGTGCTGGACGCTGCCTTCTTTGCCGGCTATGAAGCAGATCTCGAAACCACCATGGAGTTCTTTCAGGTTCCTGGCGCAGCCATAGCTGTGGTCCGAGGGGATCAGATGGTCTACCAGAAGGGCCTTGGCTTCCGGAATGTCGGACGGAAGCAGCCAGTCACGGAATCGACACTGTTTCGCTTGGGAACCGCCAGCAAACCCCTGACCGCCACCATGTTGGGTGTGTTGGTGGACGAAAATAGATTGGAATGGAATCAAGAGCTGACGTTCGGTTTGGGGCTTTCTCGGCTGCTCGAGTGGGGCAGCCGAGAACAAGATGCCGGAGCGGATTTTCTCGCCGGTGAGATTTCACTGGAAGAGCTCATCACCCAGCTTTCAGCGCTGCCGAGTGGCGGCCTCTCAGATCGAGCCCAAACCCAAATCGTTGCGCGCAACGTTTTTGCCGCCACGGGTTATGCGGCCGTCTCTGCCGGCGGGGATCGTCGGACACCGGAACTCGCCTTTCGGCGAATGATGCACGCTAAGCTTTTCGGACCGGCCGGCATGTCGAGAACCGCAGTTGGTGGTGAGTTGTCGGCCATGGGCGGCGACTTCGCCAGCCCCTACGGCATAGATTTGGCCGGTGATCTGACGGAAATCGACTCTCCGACTTCTTCGGTTTTCAACCCGGTGGAGGGCGTTGCCAGCACGGTCACCGACATGGCGCAATTTCTCATTTTGCAAATCCAGGGCGGGATTGCCCAATCGCGCAAGCGGGTGATTTCGCCGTCGAATCTGGCTCGGTCCAGGGGAATCGCGGACTCGGTTGGGTCCGATGACGGCCTCAGCGCCGGCTGCTCGGGTCTACAAGGGGTCGAATCTTGTCGACCCAGCTTGAGTTGGACGGTGGGGGTCTTACCCGGAGGAGAAGTCTTTTGGACTGCCCGCGGTGGAATTGCCGGCTATTCAGCATCCATCAGCTTTTTGGAGCAAGCGCAGATCGGCTGGGTGGTGTTGAACAACAAGGATCCCGAGCTTGGGGGAGAGGCCTTCAACGGACAGGCCATAGATCTGTTTTTGGGTCGTCTTTTGAGCTTGCCGTGGAATCCTGAAATCCGGCAAGGTCGTCATCTAGAGCGTTTGGCCGAACTCGAGGGCCTGGCGGAAGAAGTTCGGTCGCCGACGGCGGCAGAGGTTCGTCCCTATTTGGGCAGCTATGCCGGCGGCTGGCGCTTGAGCATGAACGACCAGCAGCTCCGCCTTCTGCGCCGGATGGAGACTTTTCCCGTGACCGCCTATGACGGCGATGGATATTTGATTCCCGAAGGGCCCGGCATGGGAACCCGAGTCCGATTCCGCGAGCATCGTGACGGTTCGATCAGCATGGCGTTTTCCGCTTTCGACGGAGCCGAGTTGGCGAGCTTCGGCAAAGTCAACTGATTCGTCCTACTCATTCTTCAGTGCAGGGCTTCGACGTGGCGAGCCGGCGACATATACTCGTGCCTCCCAATCTCCAGGAGGTCTCGAATGTCGTTCCCGAATCGATATTTTCTCAGGGCGTGGTGCGCTGAGTGTCAACTGATTTGCTGTCTGCCGGTTTCTTTTCTCGTAGCTTTCCTCGTAGCCTTGCCGGTGATGGGGCAGCAAGTGGAATCGGCGTCCGGTGATCCGCCTAGATCGGGTCTGCCGTTGCCCACTGAGTTACCGGTGGACTTCTTCGACGCCCTCGAGTATCGCTTTGTCGGGCCGCTCGGCAATCGCGTGCCGGCCGTCGTCGGCGTTGCCGGCGATCCCCTGATCTATTACGTCGGGGCCGCGTCCGGCGGAATCTTTAAATCCGTCGACGGGGGGCATAGCTGGCGGCCGATCTTCGACCAAATGCCGTCGGCTTCGATCGGCGCCCTGGCGGTAGCGCCGTCCGACAAAAACGTGATCTGGGTCGGCACGGGGGAGTCGTTCATCC
>CBDUGP010000083.1:0-46498 GCA_965366625.1 uncultured bacterium | reverse complement strand
TCGGGACCTCCTTGCTCGAAAGAGCATATCTGTCCACGAAACCGGGGCAACTCCACATGGACGAGCGTAGCAGCCATTCGTGCAAGCACATCACCACGACCACGGCTGCCGATGCCTTCGATTGCGAGAGCTTTCTCGAAAGTGGCAAGAGCTTTTTCAAGCTGCCCCGTTTGGCGGAATACGGAGCCGCGCACAGCAAGCACAAGGGCGTGAAGATTGGGCGAAACGTCCCGCGTTCGTTCAGCCACCTTTAGGGCCGCAGGGCATGCTTCGAGCGCCCCAGCGGGATCCTCGTTGTTGAGCGTTTCAATTCGCTTGAGGATCTCGCGGAGAGCTTCAACAGTCCAATAGTTTTCTTGATCAGCTATGCGCGCAATATCGTCGGCGTCTGCCTTTCGAATCCGCTTGCGCCTGAATTCCGTCAACACAGTCATGAAAGAAGGATAGTCGAAAACGGAAGGGATAGCAGCTGCCACCCCTTCCAATAGCTGGCTAGCCGATGGGCACGTTGCCACCGCCAACGCCGGATGTGATGCTCGTTTTAACATCCATATCTCTATCTCCTCAGACTGGGGGAAGCGTCATTGCTACCACCGATTTGGAAGATAGACGGGATGCGTGGCTACGTCCAGGCGGCCTTTCATCGGTACTCCAAATGATAGACCTTCCGTTTCGGTCGCTTTTTTTGCTTTCGGTGTGAAAGGTTGCTAATCGATTGCCGATCCCTTTCGATCTTTGGAAGTCGAAGTCACGAGCCCCATCCGGGAGCGTCTTTTCGTCTTCCCAAAAAATTTCAAAATTTACATTGCGCCTGCCGTCTCCGGCGGTTTCTTGGGAATCTTCCGGTCATCTCGGGTACTTTCACCTCACCATCAACACATCGAGGGGCTGTGTTGAGTCGCTTCAGCAGCCCCTCACCTTCTTACCTTCGTGAGTTTCCGGAATGGCTGCATACCCATTTACCCTTGTTTCATTCACTACAGAGCACACCGACAACCGCGCTCCCTTAGATCTCGACGGGCTCGAAGCGCTATTTCATGCCCTTACAGCGGCAGAGAGACCTCGCTCGTTTCGTGTGTTCGTCTGGATCTTGCTCCGGACGCTCAAAACCAACGGAGAGCTTCACGCTTCCATGCTTGAGGAGTGGTTACCAAGTGAAGCAGATCTTGCCCAGCTCTTGGAAGATGCAGGAGCCGATGGAACTCAGACGCTGCTCGCCCTTGAAGGGACCCAAGGGCAGCTCGATCGCCTTTGGCAGCTCTGTGACGACTCTGGACTGTCCAACCTCGCCAAGGCTAACGATCCGTGGAATGTTGTGTCCTTGGCCCCAATGGCTGCCCTCTACACAGAGCGTCAGCTTGAGGAGCTGATCTCGGCTATCGCTGGCGGCCGGCAGTGGAAAGACCCCGCAGAGATCCTCAATCCGGACGGTGACACGGAATTTGATATCGATGCGTTGCTGTGTTTGGCGCAAACAAGAATGGCGACGATGAGGGGATCCGGCGAGGCGCTAAACCTCACCGTGGTCCGGCTGCTTAGGTGCGCAGACAGAATCAACTGAATTTTCGAAGTCATGCCCGAGACGGGGGTGGCAGCACATGGGTTACGGGCGGCGCGCTAGGTGCGTCGCCTAATTTTTTGATCGGGTCATTTGGTCGTTGGCCTGGCTCGGGCCCCAAGAACCCGACCTTCAAGCGGTTTCCGGCAGACCATCCGTTAGACCGCCGGACGCCGGCTGGACCTCTTGCACGTCGACCGTGCGTACCTGGCGGCCGGCCAGGTAGGTGTACATGGCCGGCACGACGTAGAGGGTCAGGAGGCTGCCCATCAACAGGCCGCCGATGACGGCGATGCCCATGGATTGGCGGCTTTCGGAGCCGGCGCCGAGGGCGAAGGCGATCGGCACGATGCCCAACATGGTCGATAGGCTGGTCATGAGCACGGGACGGAATCGCGCCACGGCGGCGTGTTGGGCGGCCTCGAGAATGCTGTCGCCTTTGACCCTGCGCTGATTGGCGAATTCGACGATCAGGATGCCGTTCTTGGTCACCAAACCCAACAACATGATCAGGCCGATCTGACTGAAGATGTTGAAGGTCTGACCGGTCAGGCTCAGGGCGACGAAACCGCCGGCCAAAGCCAGGGGCACCGTGAGCATGATGATGAAGGGATCGCGGAAGCTCTCGAATTGGGCCGCCAACACCAAGTAGATGAGCAGCAGGGCCAGCAAGAAAACAAATCCCAGGCTCGAGGCAGACTCCACGAAATCCTTGGACTCACCGGATAGAGCGGTTTGGAAGGTATCGTCGAGCACTTGGTCACGCACCCGATCCATGGCCGCGATGCCGTCGCCAATGGTGTGACCGGGAGCCAGGGACGCGGAGACCGTGGCCGAGACGTAGCGATTGAAACGATAGATCTGGGGCGGGCTGGCGGTCTCTCGCAAGGTCACGAGGTTGTCGAGTTGCACCAGGCGGCCGTCGCCCGCTTTGACGTGCAGAGCAGCCAGATCGAGGGGCTCATCGCGGTTCTTGTGCAGAAGCTGACCAATCACCTGATACTGCTTGCCGTCCTTCAAAAAGTATCCGAATCGCTGACCCGAAAGCGCCGCTGAAAGGGTCTGGCCGATGTCCAACGCCGACACTCCGAGATCCCGGGCCCGGTCACGATCAATGTCGATCACCAGCTCCGGTTTGTTGAATTTGAGATCCACGGTGACCACCGAAAAAGTATCGTCTGCCTCCGCTTGGGTCAGAAACTCCGGCAAGATCTCACGCAAGCGCTCGAAGGTCGGGGCCTGGATTACGTATTGGACCGGCTGACCGCGACGTCCACGACCGATGGTCGGCTGCTGGGTGACGTAAGACCGGGCACCGGTCTTGGTGCCCAGCTCATCGGTGATGGCGGACGCGATCTCATCTTGGGATCGCTCTCGCTCGGAAGCGTCCGTGAGCTTGACCCGCACGAAACCCGAGTTGACGCTCGACGAGGCCCCGAAACCCGGAGAGGTGACGGCGATAATGCCCACCGTCTCGGGAACTTTCTCCTGCAACACCTTGACCACGTCCTGGATGTATTCGTCCATGTATTCGTAAGACGCACCCTCGGGCGCCGTGGACATGATGCGAATCGAGCCGCGATCTTCCATCGGCGCCAGCTCCGAGGGCAGGCCGGTGCCGATCCACCACGACACCGCGAACGAGGCGAGCAGGATCGGCAGGGCTACCCAACGCACACCCATGAACGCCTTCAGCGTCTTTCGGTAGGTTCGGGTCAGCCCCTGGAAGAACGGCTCGGTGACCCGGTAGATCCACGGCTGACGCTCTCGTTTCTTGAGCAGGCGGGTGCACAGCATCGGCGTCAAGGTGAGGGCCGCAAATGACGAAATCACCACCGCACCGGCGATGGTCACGCCGAATTCCCGGAATAGCTGACCGGTCAGACCACCGAGAAAGAGGATCGGCAGAAAGACCGCCACCAAGGCCAAAGTCGTGGCGATGACCGCAAAAAAGATCTCGCGCGTCCCCTCCACGCCCGCGGCCATGGGCTGCTCGCCCTTTTCGATCTTGGCGTAGATGTTTTCCAACACCACGATCGCGTCATCCACCACCAGGCCGATGGCCAACACCATGCCCAACATGGTCAGCACGTTGATCGAGAAACCGGCGAGATTCATGATCAGGAATACACCGATCAAGGAAACGGGGATCACCAACACCGGAATCAACGTGGTGCGCCAGTCGCGCAAGAAGATGAAGATGATCGCCACCACCAACGAAAGGGCGATGAAAAACGTCTGCTTCACCTCTTTCACGGATTGGCGAATGTATTGACTGATATCGAAACCGATGCCCAGCTCCAAATCGCTCGGCAGCTCCTCCTTGACCTGGGCCACCCGGCGGTAGAACTCGTCGACGATCTCGATTTGGTTGGCTCCCGGCTGGGGCCGCAGGACCACCCCGACCATGGGAATACCGTCGCGACGCAACAAGGTGCGCAGATTCTCGGGCGCCAGCTCGGCGTAACCCACGTCCGACAGGCGAACCGTCCGTCCTTCGTCTTGCTTGAGCACCAGATTTTCGAAATCCTCGACCGTCACCAGGCGGCTCTTGGTGCGCACCGTCAGCTCCACGTCGACCCCTTCGATCCTGCCGGCCGGCAGCTCCACGTTCTCGCGCTGCAACACCGAACGGACGTCCACCGGCGTCAAGCCGTAGGCGGCCAGCTGGTTAGGATCGAGCCACAGACGCATGGAATAACGCTTGGAACCCCAAATATCCACTTCGGCCACGCCGGGGATCGTTTGCAAACGCTCCTTGAGCACGTTGTCGGCATAATCGGTGAGTTCCAGGAGGCTGCGCGACTTTCCGTCTACCTCGAGGCCTTTGACGTTGAGGAAAACCACCGGATCCCGATCGGCGTCGGCCTTGGAGACCGAGGGCGGATCCGCTTCGGGCGGTAGCTCTCGCACCCCTTGGCTGACCTTGTCGCGCACGTCGTTGGCGGCGGTTTCGAGGTCTACCCCGAGGCTGAATTCCGCGGTGATCGTCGAACGACCCTCGCGGCTGGTGGACGTCAGGGTTTCGAGCCCTGGCACCGAGTTGATCTTCTCTTCGAGCACCTGGGTGATCTGGGACTCGATCACGTCCACGTTGGCCCCGGTGTAGCTCGTGCTGACGGTGATCACCGGCGCCTCCACCGAGGGATACTCCCGAATGCCCAACTCCCTAAAGGCAAGGGCGCCGAAGATCAGAATCACTAACGACATAACGATCGCCAGCACGGGCCGGCGAATGCTCAAGGTATAAAGGGTCATTGGCCGAACTCCCGCTCGATCGCCTTAATTTCCACGGCCTCGATCTCCACGGCCTCAATCTTTAGGCCTGGACGCATCTGCTGAATACCGGAGACGATCACTCGATCCCCCGCTTGCAGGCCGGTCAAGATTTGCACCCGGTCCTCGGTCCGCTGGCCCACCTCCACTGCCCGGGGCTCGGCTCGACCGTCGACAGCGACGTAAACGGTGGTGCCCTCGGCTCCGGGAATCAAGGCGATCGACGGCACCATCAACGCGTCGTCTTCGCGGCTCAACACCACACGCACTTTGGCAAACGCCCCCGGGAAAAGCATGTACTCGGAATTGGCAGCACGAGCCCGGACCTGGACCGTACGGGTGGCGGGATCGATGCGCGGCTCGACAGCGTAAACCCGGCCCTCGAAGGTCCGATTGTTGCCGCTGACGGAGAAAGTCACCGTGTCACCGGCCCCGAGTTCACCGGCGTATTTCTCCGGCACGGAGAAATCCAATTTGATCGGGTCTAAGTCCTGCAAGCGAGCAATGGTGGTCGAGGAGTTGATCAAGCTGCCCCGGGAGACTTGACGCAGGCCCACAATGCCCGCAAATGGAGCCCGAATTTCAGTCTTTTCGATTTCCGCAGCCACCTGTTCGAGCTGGGCTTCAAGCTCCTGCAAACGGCCTCGAGCCTCCTCGTAAACATCCTGGCTCAAAGTCTGCTCCTCGAGCAGTGCCATTGAACGCTGCTCACGGCGCAGGGCCAAATCCCTCTGAACCTCCAGCCGCCGTTGCTCTGCCACTAGGTCCGCGTCGTTGATTTTCACCAACAGCTCGCCGCGGCTCACGGTTTGCCCCTCTTCGAATCGCAAATCCACGATCCGACCTTCTTCCTCAGTGCGCAGGTCCACCTCTTCATTGGCTCGCAGCTCGCCGGTGGTCGAAATGGCATCGTCCACGACTTTGCCACTCACGCGATAGGTCCGTACCGGCAGTGCCGAATCCTGGGGCTCCCCTTGAGATTTCGACGCCGAACTCCCTGGGCTCGACACCCCTGGGCTAGCCCCGTTCGAAGATTTTAGAGCGGCCGAATCCGTAGCAGGCTTCACGAGCGAGGCCTGATCCACATCACCTGAATCGCCGCAAGCGGAGGCGATGAGCAGCAAAAGAACGAGAGGTAGTTTTCGAAACATTAGAAATTCCTGGCCATGGCAGGCTGAAGGTACCGAATAGGTGAGAGCTTTCGCAAAGACAGTGTCAGCGGATCCAAAATCCACCGGGCAAGCCTAGTCTTCCCAGATACGCGACCTTCACCTGGGAGTTGCCGGCAACCTGGATGTTTACAGCGCTCTTACAGCAACCCGACTAGCCGACAAGATTTATCGGCTCAAATCGCCTTCGTCGGGTCCGACGTTCAGGGGCCAACGAAGACGGTATTGTTCGGCCGGCTCCAAGAGATCGCGAATTTGTTGCTCGATCTCGAGTGAATCGTAGGGCAACGCCGTGAGTCTCGGCTGGCCGGCGTAGGCGGGCAGATCGAAGGAATCCGCCGAGCCGGCCAGCTCGTTTTCGATCACTGATATGAGGGGATTGGGCCACACCCACGAGCCGCCCAGCGCTTCCAACGCACCCCAGAGGGAAAGCCCGGGCACGATCCATCGATCTCCACTTTCAACGAACCCTTCAACCTCCAACGGCTCCGCAGGCAAGCGTATGGAGACCCGGGCGGGGAATGGATCGAAGACTCGGCGCGAGATCTCCTCCAACGACTCGTCCTGCCCCTTTTGGGTAGCAAAGGGTTTCAGTGCTTCGAACATCGCTTCGGTCAGACCTTCGGTCAGCTCCAGCTCGAGTTCGGTAGCCGGCGCAAGCTCGAACTCGTGGTCGAAGACCTGGCCGAAACAGATCAGCGTCCGGTCCGGGTTCGCGTCTAAGTAGGTATAAAGAGCCTCGACCCGTTGCAAATACTCGAAGAGCGCGTCCGCCCACTCGGTGAGTGTGTCTTCGATCCGACGGGCCTCGCGCCGGGTGGAACGATCCGACCGGCCGGGATAGAGCACCAGCTCTGCGGCTCCTGTGGTTTCGGCTCCGGTGGCTTCCTCGTATGTATATTGAGGGTAAATGGTCGTGTCGGACCAAAAACGGCCCAAGGGACCCGGATCGTCGAGCAGCTCGTTCGGACCGATTTCCGCCGTCCGCCGCAATCGACGTAACCGACCGTTTTCCTTTTGCCACGAAAGCCCTTCCACCCGCGCCCGAACGGCGGCGAACCGCCCGCTCCACGGATCCTCCGATCGAAGCAGCTCCTCTTCTTCTCGCTCCAGGCGTTGCTTGACCGCTTCCTCGGCCTGGTCACCATCGGCCAGCTCGACCAACAGGGTCAGCCTCAGGCTTCCGGTTTCGGTGAAAACCAGCTCCAGATGACGCCGAACCGGGATCTCGAAGCAGCCGACCAGCCACAGGCAGCTTAGACCCAAACCCAACGCCCAAACAGCAACCTTTTCAGGGTTGGTCACCCAACCGGTCCCCGTACCCCGAAGGGGTTCTTGTCCACAGACCGGGGTTGCGCGCGCTACCCCGGGAATCGGGGATCGCCGAGACCCGCCTTTCATTCGTCCAGGTACCCTTCCCGGGCGCGGACATCGAGACCCCGTTGGCGGGTTTTAACCTCAACCTTATGCCAAGCTCCGTCGCCGCGATCGACCGTCGGGTAATAACCAATGACGTATTGCTCCCGCAACTCTTGCAGGATCTTCTCAAAGGCCGGGCGCGCCTCGCGCACCGTCCGCACCCCGACGATCCGGCCGCCGCTGCGGGTCACCATGGTTTCCAACATGTCGAGCTCTTGTCGATGCTCTTTATCCCCGCGCCAGGCCGAGTACAAACGGCCTCCCGGTGCCAAGGTGCCAGGGCGAATCCAATAGATCAACGCTTGGCTGCGTCGAGCGCTGCGCTCCACGTCTTGCATGCGCAGCAGGCTCGAAACATCAATGCCGTCGGACAATAAGATAATCACCCGCCGACCTTGATGGGCTTCCAGCCGCTCCATGGCGACGAAGAGGTGGTCGTCCAAGGAGGTTCCGCCATCGGCCTCGACACCCGAAAGTCCGGCTTTGAGCACCTCGGGAAAGTTGGTGAACGGCGTTTGATGCACGATCCGGTCGGAGAACAACAACAACTGAGCTTGATCCAGAGCGTGCATGCCGTCGACAAATGCCCCGGCGCCGGCCAGGGCCGAGCGCAGCCGGGAGCCGCGCATGCTGTCGCTGGCGTCGACCATGATCAACGCGGTGATCGGCACATCGCCACCCTCGAAGGTCACGATCTGCTGCTCCTTCCCATCGTCCAGAACCCGGAATTGCCCTCGGTCCAAATTGGTGACCCGCCGGCCGTCGCGTTCGACGGTGATGTAAAGCTGTTGCAGGGCAGATTCGACCTCGAGGTGCACCCGGACTCCCTTGCTGACCAAAACCGCGGACGCGGTTTTGCCGCTTGCGGTCGTTGCCACAACCTCGAAACGGTGCGGAACCGGCTTGTCGCCGACGTCATGGCGGGTCGACCAAGGGGCCGATCTCAAGCGGTCGATGTATTGATCGTCGACGAAGAAATCGACCGAGTTCACGGGATCCCCTTCGATCTCGAAAATCTCGACGCTGATTTCCACCTCGCCGAACAACAGCTGCCCGGCCTCCGGTTTTAAGACGGTCACCATCATGTCGTCGGCAGCGCCCACCGCCGAGCCGATGAGCAAACACCCGAGCACCAAGCCAATCCACACCCAGCTCTTGATCGACATATCTTGTGGGCCCAGGTCTTGCGAGGTCAGGTCTTGCGAGGTCAGGTCTTGCGAACTCAGGTCTTGCGAACTCATTGAGTCTTCTCCAACGCGATCTGAGCCAACGCCGCCAATTCGGGACTCGCGGCTCGGGTCGTCTGGCTCATTTTTCGCGACAGGGCGTCGAGTCGGGCCCGGGGCCAAGCGTGAAAGCGATTGCGCGCATTCTCACCGTTCGGTGACGACGCGAGGTTCAACAATCCTTGTCGAGCTTGGTCCGGTTGGCCTCTGAGGTACAACAACCAAGGTTGGGCCAGGAGCAGCACCGGGTCCTGGGGATAGGCCCGCAAACCGTTATTCAAGGCTTGTTGAGCTTGCTCCAGCCGCCCACGGTCCACCTCGACCCGCACCTTTTCTTGGTGGGCCAACAACAGCCACCACGGCCCGCCGGCCCCTGAGCCTTCATTCGACCCAAGCACCCGATCGAGTTCTGCGATGGCCTGCTCCAAGTCACCGGCCCGATGATGGGCCACCGCCAGCCGAACCTGCGCGGCCGGATCGCTGGGATCAGCTTTCACCAAACGCCCGAGCACCTGGACCGCTTCCTTGACTTGATCGTAGCGCTCGTGGATTGCGGCAAGGGGCGACAGCACATAGGGAGCCTCGGGCTCCAACACCAAAGCCTCCTTGAGCACCGATTCCGCGGGTTGCAGGAAACGCTGCCGCTGTAACCAACCGCCCAAGACGGCCATACATTCGGCCGCCCATGCCTTGCTCTTGGAATCCTCCCCGAGCACCCTCAAGATTTCGAGCGAAACGTCTTGGCTCAGGTTCGAAAATCGGTAGCTGCCACCTTTTCGGTGTTGCTCGGCGTGTTCCATGAAAAGCCACGCGAGACCCACCGTCAGCTCCGGCTTTTTGCGCGTCTTGCGCATGATTTGGCTGACCACTTTGGAGAGCTGGGCTTCCAAGAAATCGATGGTTTCGGTTCCCAACTGTTCGTCCAAGCTCTGCTCCAAGGCACGGAATCGGGCCAAGGCGGGCTCTAAGCCTCCTTCCATGTCCACCAAGACCTGGAACAGCTCGCGGCGGGTCGCGATCACTCTCTGACGCTCGCTGGCCGGCATGCGCAAGGACTCGCCGGAAAACGTGGTCTCCTGCTCAGCTAGACGATCTAGCTCCGTCCAACGGATCGCGGGCAGAGACGGATCGAGCACGAGGACATTGGCGGTCAGGGATGGCCGAGCGCTATCGGCCACAAGACGGAGGTGGTACTGCCCTTCTTCCAAGTCTTCCGGCAAATTCACATGACCTCGGATCACTCCGGCAGAAGATCGGCTTTGCTCAACGGTCAGAATGCGTGAATCCCCATCCCGTTCGAACTCGAGCCGCACCGCACCCACGTCCGACTTTGAAGATCGGGCAAAGCTCAACGGCACCTTGCTTCCGCGGCGCAACATCGAGATGCCCGGCAAGGCTTCAGCGTCTCCCGGTCCCCGTCCAGCTGGAGACACGCGCGCCCATCGATCGTTCTCAGGAGGTGCGGTTTCCAATACCGGCTCCAACATCGACGCCACCGAGTCGTTGCCCACGGGCACCACCAAAGGTAGCGAGCGTAAGCCGAAGTGCTCGCCGGCTCGAAATAGAACCCTAAAGACGTAGTCGCCGGGCGGAGGCGCCGGAAAGACCGCCGAGAAGCGAACGGGATCCAATCCTGAACCGGGATCTTCCGAAACGGTTTCCGGCACGGGCTCGACCGCCGGGGACTCACCTTCTGAGGCCTGGGAAGCGCCATCGGCAACCACCGCAATCCCTTCGTCCGATGCCGTGGTCGGCTCGACCGGGAGCTCCGAAGCGACGGGCTCCGAAGCGACGGGCTCCGAAGCGACGGACTCCGAAGCGACGGGCTCGGCGGAAACTTTCGACTCGGGCCCGGTGGGGGGGCCGGGTAGGATCCATCCGGCGCTCACCGAATCAAAAATCTCGAGGCGCCGGTCCACCAGGTAGACGAAAGCCTCGATCTGTCCGCCCTCGGGCAGCGCCTCGCGCAATGAGCTGTCGTCGATTTCCACAGTCAGAAAAGCGTCGATCGTACCCTCGCCGCCAGGGGACGGTCGTCGCACCACCGAACTGACCATGGACAGCTCTCCCCCCTGCTGGTCGCTGAGCAGCAAAGCCGCGGTCCGCAGCTTGACCACCGCCGGCAAGGCTTCGAGGTGGGCGGCTTCTGGGGACGATTCCTCGGCTTGGGAAACGCCGGCAAAGCAAGAGAACGATAGGAAGGAAACGACGAGAAACGACCTTCCCGTGAAGAAAGGCCTAAGGAGATTTGACCTGCTCAAGGGAGGGCACCCTCCTTGATCGAAGTCGCGGATGTCGAGCCGGTCTCTGCCTCCGTGGGCTGCTGCTCGGATTCCGATGCCGGACCGGACGATGGTTCCCCTGGCGAGTCTACTTCCGGCAACCACTCGGGCATACCGACGGCGGCGGTGATGGTCGATTCCACCGGGCCGTATTCGTCGCGCACGGTGACGGCCACCCGCTGGGGATCTTTAGGCACCCTAAGATCAAGCTCGTATTCCGCTTGACGCCCCAAGGCGGTCAGCAGGTTGCTGTTGCTCAAACGCACCGGCACCATGGTTTGCATGATCGGTGCGAATCCTTGGCCGAGCCCGCCGGCGGTGGCGTAAATCGACAGACGACCAGAATGGCTTCTGCGATCGGGCACCAAAACCAACTCGGAAAGAGGCACCATGATCTTGATTTGCAGCCGCCAATCCTCGGCCCTGGCTTCCGGTGCGCCGACCTCGACGGTAATTCCGAGGGGATTTTTGGCAGCGGTATCCACCATCAGATGGGAAAGGGTGCGCTCCGCCAGCTCCATCACCCGACTTTTGACCGCGAAGTGCGTCCGATGCCGCACATTGGCTCGCCGTTTGGTCCGATCCTTAGATTTTTTCAGGCGAACCGAGATTTTCTGACCGGATCCCGCTTCCGGGTCGGCGGTGAAGCCCAAGACATATCGTGTCTGTTGATCGTTGGCCAAACCGGAAAAATATCCGTCCAGCTTTTTGAGCCGCGAAGTGTGACGTCCGCCGGTGATCAAAGCTAGAGATTCCAGCCCGTCGTCGACAGAGACGACATCCCGCCCGGACCCCGCGGAAAGATTGCTTTGGTCCGTGCCCCCGGACGAGATTTCCACGTCGGCCCCGGAAGAGAACAAACGTCGCGCCTTACGCCCCGGAGACACATTGATCGTGTTGAACGCCACGTCCGCGGAACTCGCCGCGCGGCCGAGGTTCTCGAACATTTCAATGCCCGCCATATATTTGCCCTTAGAACCCAGGCTATCGAGCATGAAGCGGTCGTTATTGCCCCCTTCTCGCTCGCTGCTGCGGTAATAGTCGGAATCGTTGAAAGGGCGATCGTAAACGTCACGCCAGGCGTGGAAGAGGTCGAGGGGTGCACGAACCGGCAACGAGCCGCCCACGTAAAGCACCTGCTTGCGCCCCGGTAGGCCCGACAACGAACCCACCAACTGACCCAGCTGCCCGGCGACCGACGCCAGCTGCCGGTTGACCCGATCCGAGAAACCGTCGATTTGCGTCAACAGCGATCGGGGGTCGCCTCCCTGGCGCTGGACCCGCTCCGAGGCCCCGGAAGGGTCTCCGCCGCCGCCGTCGGTGCCCAACTGAGGAGCAGGATCGATGCCCGTGGACATCGAGAGGGTAGATCGTAAGCGCAGCTCCTGATTCAGATCTCGCAACAGCGCGCCGATCGCAGCGGTCAAACGACCCGCTCCCGGCTTGCCGTCGAGTCTCGCTAGGTGATCCACCACCGCTTGATGATCCGTGGTGTAGGACTGCAGCACCTTCAATCCCTCATCGTCGGCGGTGGCGAGCAACACTTGATCGATGGGCCGTAGGTGCTCTAACAGGAATCGCTCCAACATCGGACGCGCCCCATCGAGTTCGCCGGGCTCGATGAATCGACGATCGACATACACCGCCAAATACAAAGGCTTCTGCTCTAAATCGCTCTCGGCCGAATCCGCCACCCGAACCGGCGACCTGGCCTCGAAAAATTCAATCTTCTGCTCTTCCCTGTTCACCTCGAGTTCAAAATCCTCGGCGGTGAGACCGGTGAGCGGATGGCCTTGGCGGTCGGTGACATGGACCTCCACCTCAACCAAGCGAACCTCTACGTCACCACCGAAAACCTCGGCGCCTTCGGCTTGGGCCTCGGCCCCTCGGGGCGCCCACGCAGCGAGCCCCAAGGCCGTAAACGCGATCCAAGCTAGGGCTGAAATTGAGGTTGAGCGGGATCGGAGTCGACGCGGAGCTGAGCCGATGTATCGAGAGCATCGAATCATGGGACGTCCTTTCAGGATTCAGGAGTCTCGATCCGGCCTCTGACCGGCGCCTTGCCCCTGAGCAGGCAAGCCCTCATCAGACCGTTCAGGAAAGACCCCATGAGAAAATCCGCAGAAATAATTGCCCTGCTACTGTATATCCAATGGGTACGAATCACAGGGTCTATGCCGTAGATCCCCAAAACCTTGACACAGAGAGTTCGCCCTTAGGGACCACTCGGCATGGGCTTTCGACGGCCCCAGCTCCTTGCCGGGGTTCCGTCTCTCGGTGAGCCTGCACTACAGGCTGCTAAGCTCCGCCCCGTCGTCACGTGAAAGCAAGCTGCCAACCTTTCGAGAACTATCGAGGTACCGCCATGGCCGACCGTTTCGCTCTCCGAATCCTGTCTCTTTGCCTGTGCTTTCTGTTCGTCTTGGGCGCTGTTCAAGCGCAGCCTCCCTGGGATCAGGGCCGAGTCCTGCACGGCCCGGGCGCAGTCCTGCCCGAGCGCCAGCGGGTGGAGCCCGTCAATAAGATCTTGGAGCATCGGTTGGACGAACTCTTGCCCCAGCTGATGCGCGAGACCGGCATCGATATGTGGATCGTGATCAACCGCGAGTATGCCGAGGATCCGGTTTTCTTCAGCCTCGCGCCGGAGCCGGTTTTCGCCGCCCGCCGCACGACGATGTTGGTTTTTCATGATCGCGGTCCAGGGCAAGACCAAGACGGTGATAGGCAAGACGGTGAAGCGCAAGACGGCGGCCTCGACCGTCTGACGGTCAATCGTTATCCCCTCGGCAACCTCTACGATTCCGCTTGGGCAGGCGGTGACCTGGAAGCGCAATGGCAAGCCCTGGGCGAGCTGATCAACGAGCGGCAGCCGAAAAAGATCGGCATCAACGTCTCGCGCCATTGGCCGGTGGCCGACGGTTTGACCCATGGTCTGCACGAACGGTTGATGGAAGTGCTCGACGAACCTCTCAGACAGCGAGTGGTCTCAGCCGAAGAACTGGTGGTGCGCTGGTTCGAGACGCGAACGGAGCCCGAAATCGCGGTCTACCCTCAGATCGTCGCCTTGGCCCGGGGAGTGATCAGTGAAGCCTTTTCATCGCGGGTGATCACCCCGGGCGCCACCACCACCGACGATGTCAGGTGGTTCATTCGTCAACGATTTACCGAACTCGATCTGCCGATTTGGTTCATGCCCGACGTCAATCTTCAGCGGGCGGGCAACGACTGCGAGCTGGACAGCCCGTTCTGTGGCGGCTCGGGGGTCATTCAACCCGGCGACGTTCTGCATACGGATGTCGGCATTTGCTACCTCCGGCTGTGCACCGACACCCAAGAAATGGCCTACGTGCCGAGGCTCAACGAGGCCGACGTGCCCCCAGGCTTGGTCAAGGCCCTGGCGGTGGGCAACCGGTGGCAAGACCTGCTCACCGACGCTTTCGTCACCGGCCGAACCGGCAATCAAATTCTGGCCGAGGCCCAAAAAGCCGCCAAAGCCGACGGCATCCAACACAGCATCTACACCCATCCCTTGGGTGTCTTCGGCCATGCTCCGGGACCGACCATCGGCATGTGGGACAACCAAGGCAAAACCCCCGTGCGTGGAGATTGGCCCCTTTACGCCAATACCGGTTACGCCATTGAAGGCAACGTCAAAGTCGAGGTGCCCGAGTGGGACGGCCAATGGGTGCAAATTAAGTTGGAGCAGAGCGCTCTCTTCGACGGCGAGAAGGTCTATTACCTGGCCGGTCGCCAAACCCGTTGGCACGTGGTGCGCTGAGATCAACGATGAAAAAAGTCGTATTTCTGTGTACGGAAAATTCGAATCGCAGCCAGATGGCCGAAGCCTTCGCCCGCATGTGGGGCGAAGGCAGCATTGAAGCTTTTAGCGCCGGCTCAGAGCCATCGGGCAAGGTGAATCCCAAAGCCGTCCGCGCCATGGCGGAAAAAGGTTACGACCTCGCACGCCACGGCTCGAAATCCGTTGAAGACCTGCGGGGGCAAAGCTTCGATGCCGTGATTTCCATGGGCTGCGGCGACAAATGCCCCTGGTTGCCCGGTAAGCTGCGGGAGGATTGGGGACTGCCGGACCCGCGGGACATGGAAGCCGAAGCCTTCGCCCAGGTGCGCGACGAAATCGAGCGCCGGGTCAAAGACCTGGTAGACCGGCTAGTCTAGAGCCCGCTCAACCGCCGATCCGAAACATCTCGACCTTTTCAGCCGGAACGAATCGACCGGCCTGCAACGCAGCGGTGCGCTCTTCGGAATAACGATCCGTGCGACGGGACCAAATATCCCGGATGCGCGACGACAGCTGTGGATCGGTTTCGCCGCCGCGCATGGGCGTTTTCAAGTCGTGACCGACGGCGCCGAATAGGCAGGTGAAGAGCTTGCCTTCGGCGGAAAGCCTGGCGCGGGAGCAATCGCCGCAAAAAGGCTGGGTCACTGAGGTGATCACGCCGATCTCACCCCCGCCGTCGAGGTAGCGGTAGCGGTCGGCCACTTCGCCGACGTGGTCTCGATCGACCGGTTCGAGGGGCCATTGCGCCCCGATGCGCTCGATGATCTGTGCAGCTGAGATGACCCGCTCCGGGTCCCACGCGTTGACCGTGCCGACATCCATATATTCGATGAAGCGCACCACACAGCCGCGGTCTCGCCCGAAACGGGCCAGATCCAGGAGCTCGTGGTCGTTGGTGCCCTTGATCAGCACCACGTTCAGCTTCACAGGACCCAAGCCGGCGGCCACGGCGGCATCAATACCTTGGAGCACCCGATCCAGCGGCAGGTCCAAGCCGTTGATGCGCCCGAAAGTGGTCGGATCGAGGGAGTGCAGGCTGACCGTCACCCGATCGAGACCCGCCGCCGCCAGATCCTTCGCCCGATCCGCCAACAAATAGGCATTGGTGGTCAACGCCAAATCCTCGACGCCGTTGATCCCGGCCAAGCTCGAGATCAGGGTCTCGATCTCCGCACGAAGTAGCGGCTCGCCTCCCGTCAAGCGCAGCTTGCGAGCCCCCAAACCCACGAAGATACGCGCTAATCGCACGGTTTCCTCGAAGGTCAAAATCTGTGGTCTGGGCAGAAATTTGTATTTCTCATGGGCCGGCATGCAGAACGTGCAACGAAAGTTACAGCGATCCGTGACCGAAATCCGCAGATCGGTAATGCCTCGGCCGAGCTGGTCCACAGGGCGGTCGCGTGACTCTTGAGGGGCGGAAAGGGTGTCCGGAGACATCGTCATGGGTTTAGCATAGCGCAGTCCACCGCGCGACGCGCTGCGGCGCGCTTCCGACCGATCTTCTCGAGGTATTCCATGTTTCTCGCTCCCACAGGTGCACAAGCTTCCCCAGCTTACCGGCTCGGAATTTCAACTCTGGTCCTTTGCGGCACGCTCGCCTGCGCCACGACGCCCGAGCCGGTGACGGAACCCGTCCCGGCCGCGCCGTTGATGCAGGAAGAGCCCCTCGACCTGCGAATCCACGACATCCAAGGTGCCGGCCACAAATCGCCCCACAAGGGTCAAAAGGTTCGCACCGAAGGCGTGGTGACCGCGTGGGTCGAACGTCCCAAATGGCTTTTCGTGCAAAGCGAAGAACCGGATGAAGACGAGGCCACTTCCGAGGGATTGTGCGTCACCACGGATCGCGTGGGCGGCCTCCGTGACTTCGCGGTGGGCCAACGATTGCGATTGATCGGCCGCGTCGAAGAACCTGCTCGACGAGGCGAGTTGTCGGTCACCTGCCTGGAGCTGGAAAACTTTGAGATTCTCGCCGACGGAGTGCCGCTGCCACCAGCGGTGCGAGTCGGCCGTAGGGGCAGAGCCGTTCCCGACACCGTGGTGGACGACGACCGGCTGGGCGACTTTCAGCCCGAGACCGACGGCATCGATTTCTTCGAAAGCCTCGAAGGCATGCGCATCGAGATTCCGGCGCCGTTCGTGGTCGGCCCGACATCGAAATTCGGCGAGCTGACGGTGGTCGCCGACCAAGGGCTCGACGCTTCGCCCCGCACCGCCGGTCTCGGCTTGTTGGAGACACCGGACGACGCCAATCCGGAGCGATTCATGATCACCGGTGACGCCGGAACCCCGCCACCGGACCTCAACGTCGGCGATGCTTGGGCGGCCGACCAGAGCCTGATCGGCGTGGTGAGCTACGCTTTCGCAGGCTTTCGGGTGATGGCGACCGAGCCGTTTCCGCCGGTGATCCCGGTAACCAAACCCCTTTTCGAAGCTGTGCAGCTCAAACCAAATCCTGAAAAATTGACCGTGGGCTCGTTCAACCTTCTCAACCTTTCAGCTCGCGACGATCAAGAGAAGGTCGATCGCTTGGCCGGGGTGATCGTGGATCAGCTCGCTTCTCCGGACCTGCTGTGCGTGCAAGAGGTCCAAGACGACTCCGGCGCCGACGACGACGGCATCGTGTCTGCAGCAGCGACCTTCGAACGGCTGATTCGGGCGATTACCGCCCTCGGCGGCCCCGAGTACCAATCACGGTCCTTGGACCCGATCAACAATCAAGAAGGCGGAAGACCCGGGGGCAATATTCGGGTCGGTTTCCTATTCAATCCGAAAAGGCTCGAGGCAGTGGGCGAACTCGAGCGGCTGCAAGATCCCGCATTTCAAGCCGACCCCGACCGGGGCTGGAGCAATACTCGACGACCGCTCTTGGGTCACTTCCGCTTTCGAGGTGAGGATTTCTCCGTCATTGGCTTACACCTTCGGTCGAAGGGGCGGGACAACCGGGTTTTCGGTTCTATCCAACCGCCGGTCCGGCACAGCGAGCCGCAGCGAACCTTGCAGGCAGCCGCGGTGCGGCGCTGGGTCGACCAACTCTTCGACCAAAATCCGGCGGCCAAGGTCATCGTCTTGGGCGACCTGAACGAGACCTCCGACCGACCACCAGTGACCACCCTCACCCACTCTGAAATCCCGGATCGGAGGCTCCACGACCTGGCCTTGCGCCTGCCGGCCGAGGATCGCTATTCCTTTGTATTCCAGGGTCAAAGCCTATTGTTGGATCACATCTTGGTGAGCCAATCCATGGCAGACGATGCGGAAATTGCCATCGTGCGGTGTTGCGCCGAAACCGCGGCAAAGCTACAAGCGGGCGATCACGATCCGATGTGGGTTCAAATCGGTTGGTAGGTAGGCTGGGGATTGGGACGGAAAAGGGCGATCAGCTGAGAATCAAGGAGCTTGCGCGATGTGGTGGGCCACCAGATCGGCCAGGTCGACGGTGGCCGACGCTTTGCGCGCAAAACCTTCTGCCCCGAACAATTTGGAAAGGGACACCAGCTCGTCCTCCGGCAGCTCCGAGTAGAGCAAGACGGGAATATGCTTTGAAAATTCGTATCGCTTGAGGATTTTGGCGACTTGCTCACCACCCAGCGCGGGCATCATGACATCGAGCAGAATGAGATCAGGTCTACGCTGCCGAATCGCCCCATTCAGTTGGAAGCCGCTGCCGAAACACTCAACGTCGTAACCAACGTCTTCGAGCACGGCCCGGGCAACCTCCCGAGCGACCTCGTTGTCGTCAACGACGAAGATCCTTTTTCCCGCCAATGCGGCCTCCTGACTCGGGCTAGGTGTCAAGAAAGCGCCCGAGCGCGCTGCGAAACACTGAAGTTACCTAGACAATTATCTTAACCCGCGAGAGTTAGGGGCGCAACGCCGCCCCCACTCCCAGCTAGGTCCCGCCCAGAAATGGGGTTTCCCGCCGAACCAATGCCGGATGGAACGAGGACGGAAGCGAGCGTGTCTGAGCGATACACCCGAAGCATCGGCATAAGTGCTTACTCTTCAGTAATTTATGGCGTCAGCGCAGCGGCGACGCGAGTTCGGAGCGACGCCGCAGGCCATCCGGCCGACGCCCGAGATTCCATTTCTGGACGGGTTAGCTACCTTCGATCAGACCTCGGGTCAGGTCGTCGGGATCGCCCTCGGTGCACAGCACGTCGTCTTCGATTCGGACGCCACCACAAGGAATGAGTTCGTCCACCAGGGCCCAATTCACCGAGCCCGCATCGGGCCCTTGGCGCAGGGGCTCGAGCAGCATCGGGATGAAATACACACCGGGCTCGATGGTCACCAAATGACCTGACTCGAGGGTGCGAGTATTCCTCAAGACGTGGTCGTCGGGCGGCAGGGCGACACCTCCCTCAGGGCTCGCCTGGTGACCGCCGACGTCGTGAACCTGCAGCCCGATCAAATGGCCTACGCCGTGGGGCATGAAGGTGCGGGTCAAGCGTGATTCCAAAGCTTGCTCGGTGGACACCTTGAGGATGCCCAGCTCGGTGAGCATTCCAGCGATTTGGCGATGGGCTTCGAGATGGATCTCCACATAGGAGCGTCCCGGCGTCACCATGGCCACCAATTTTCTCTCCATGGCGTCGACCGCATCCCGCAGCTCACGCATCACAGGATGGATATCGTCGCGCACGAACGTGCGGGTGATGTCGGCGGCATAACCGCAGTGACCGGCACCGGCGTCGAGCAGCAAGAGCTTGCCCGGGCCGGTCTCGGGTCCCCGCTTGAATTGGTAATGCAGGATGGCGGATTTGTCGTCGATGGCAACAATCGTTTCGTAGGGAATCTCGTGCTCGAGATGGCCGGAGGACTGCAAATATCCCCAATGGAGCTGCCGTTCGTCGGCTCCTGCGAGGAATCGCTGGTGGCTCTCGAGATGGCCCCGGGCCGCCGCCCGGCAGGCCACCCGGGTCAAGGCGATCTCGTAGTCCGTTTTGATCGCTCGATGCCAGTCCAAAGGTAGACGCAGGGCGTCCGGCTCGATCATGGAATCAGCTAAACCAAGGGTCGCCGCGGCTTCTTGGCTGTCACCAAAGTAGGCGACCCGACCCAGGTTGCCGAGCACCCCCGGAACCTGGTCGAAACTCTCCACCTCGTGCAAATCCACGTGGGGCTCCCAATGGGAGGTGGGCGCCGGGGAGGTGTCGTACCAGAAGTCCTTAGGCCGCACCCGCACGACGATCGGCTTGGCGCCGGGACGGGCCAGAACCACATGCTCGGGGCCTTCCAGTGGCGGCACCCATCGGCGGAAATGAGCGCTGGGTTGAAAAATGATCAACCGATCGTCCCGGTGATACTCCAACTGCCGGCCGGAGTGAAACAGCACCGCATCGACAGAGCATCCCGCTCGACCGGCGCGTTGCACGGCGTCTCCAAGCCAAATGTCCATTTGCTTCAGGTGGTTGGCGTAGAGGGCATCTAGGTTCAAAGGGTCACCTCGATTGGTTTCGGCACGAAAAGATTGCCATTTATGCCTCGACCTCTGAGGTCATGTCAAGATCGACTGGTCGGCTCTCCTCATTTTGTCGCCAATATCATTGACTGGCATCAGGGGACGGTCAGCGCTGCCGGGGAGTCCGAGGCGGTCAAGACCAGGACCTGCTCCTCGACCAAGCCCTCGCCCCCCTGGATCCGCACCGTCCAGGTGCCCAAAGGCAAGAAGAGGCCTTCGCCGGTTCTGACCACCGTGCCCTCGCCGATGCTGCCGCGCAAATCCGTGGACAGCTGAAGGGCGCGGCCGTCCTGACCCGCGACTGAGAGGGTGTATGGACTGCTGAGCAACCCAGAGTCCGACTTGAGAGAAACGTAGACCGCCGGTTGGAGCACCAATGGCTGAACGGCTGCCGCCACCTCTTCGCCGGAAGGGTTGTCGTTCACCACCATGGGAAAAACTTGCATGGCTCCGGTCCCCTTCTGCAACCACAGCTGCCAAGTGCCGGCCGGCGTAGTGTCGATTCTGAACCGACCCAGGGCACCGCCCAGAAAACCGCCGTCCACCCGAGTTCCGGAGGCATCGGTGACCACATAATGCAAGGTCGTCACCGCTTGGCCCGAAGGATCTCGGACCTCGAATTGATAGACCGCCGCGGATTCGAGGCGAATTACGAGATTCTCCAGGTCAGAGCCCCCTTCGACCGAATCGATGTCCTCGCCGCCCTCGACTCGGATCGCCCGCCGGCTTTCGCGGTACCCGAAGCGGCGAATCACCAACTCCCACTCCCCCGCTTCCACCGCGGGGAAGGTGAAACGTCCATCGCTTCGGCTCGTGCTGGAGAGGGGGTGCGGATTGCCGGATTGAAGGAGAAGGACCGCTGCGGCCCCGAGCGGCTCGTCGTTGGCATCCACCACCCTGCCGGCCACTTTGGCAGTGCTCGGCTCGATCACGATCTCGCGATCCCCGTCGATCGTCACATCACGTTCCAGGCGAAAGCCAGTCATACTGAACAGGGTCAATCGGTACTTTCCGGCTTCTAAATCTCTGAAAGTGAAGGAACCGTCGTGGTGGGTCCACGTATTTCGACCTCCACGTGGCTCGCCCTGTGCCGCCAGCATCGCCACCAGGGATTCCGGCGGTTTGCCGTTGATTCTGACCGTACCCCTAAGTTCGAATCCGGGTTTAAATTCGAGATCCAAAGTACCCTCGGTCTGCCCCTCAGCCAGCACCAAGTTGCCTTGGACGCTACGGCCGTCCAGATCCAGCTGGGCCGTAATTCGCCATTCACCCGCGCCAAGGCCCACGATCTCGTATCGCCCCTCGTAGTCCACCCGACCTTCCCGGTAGGTTGGACCGAGAGCTCTCACCTGGACACGGGACAGCTCGTCCAGATCGAGGCCATCGATGCGGCCGGTCACCCGCGCTCCGCCGATCTCGGAGATCACCAGCTCGATGCCGTCCATGGGCCCGAGGATTTCGATTTCCACCTCTTCGGAGCTGAGTCGGCCATATTCCTTAGACGCCTTGGCCTTGTACTTGCCGGTCACCAGCTGACTGAAGACGAAGAGACCTTCGGAATCGGTGGTCGCCTGCAACCCGCGGCCCTCTTCATCTCGAAACCAAACCGTGACTCCGGCGATGCCTGAGCCGTCCTCAGCCACCACACGGCCGGTCACGACGTGGCCGGTTTCGAATACCAAGTCGACATAATTCGACTCGTTCGTGACTTCAATTTCTTCGCTGGTATCGACATAGGGCTCTCGGTAGGCGGTGATTTTCACCCACCCCTCGGGCAGACCGCGCAGCTCAAAACGCCCCTCTGCGTCGGTCAAACCGCTTGCCGGAGAAAAGCTTTGGCGGTTGAGTTCCCGGCTCATGGCGTTTAAAAACGCGCCGGCCACGGGATCTCCCTTGTCGGTGGTGACCCGCCCCGAAACCGACGCACCATCTTCCAGCACCACCTCCACATGAAGCGGCTCCTCTCCCGCCGGTGGAATTTGAATCGAGCGCAAATGACCCAACTTGGAATCCGATTGCACTTCCAATTGCGCCGTGCCGGGAGCTACGGACTCGAACACAAAGCTGCCGTCATCCTTGACGTGGGTCCCGCCGGCAAACCTGCCCGCATGCCCTAAGGCTTCCTGCTGCAGCTGAACCTGGGCGTCGGTCACCGGCCATCCAGAGACATCAACCACCCGGCCGGTCAAGCGGGAGCCCTGTTTTAGGGTGAGGCGTAGATCGTCTTGCGGGGCCTGAACGATGGCGACCTCCAAGCGCAGATAACCCTCCGCTTGAACCGAAATGGATAAGGTCTGGCTCGGCGCCAGGTCGTCCAGGCTGAACTCGCCCTCCGCATCTGACTCGAGCTTCAGCAAGACCTCGTTATCCCAATGACCCAACAATGTTCGTGTGGGATTCGCCTGAATCTCAGCGCCTTCAATTCCTCGGCCTTGCTCGTCTTGGATTTTTCCGCGCACTGACACCGACGGCCCGAGGGTTACCGTGCCGAGATCCCAAGGACCCGGCAGATTGAGTTCTTCAGCCGGCAGCTCAATGCCCGGCACGCGGGTGGGAGCGAAACCCGACCCCTTCACCCACAGGTCGTAGCGCGACGCAGGAAGATTGGGTAGTCGGTAATGCCCTTCGGCATCGGTTGAAGCGTCGAACACGTCGGGTGGCACGCGGGCGATCTTCCAAGGTTCTTGTTGGTATCCACTGCTGCGCCTGAGGGAGACTTCGGCACCGATCACCGGCACACCTTGCTCGTCGATCACCCAACCTTCACCATGGCGAGCAGGATCCAAAGTCCAAATCAGCCCCTCTCGGCTCTCCCCGGGTTCGAGCGCTCCGAGTTCGATCCAGGTATCGGCAGACAGGACCCGAGGCTCCTGCGGATCCTCACCGCCGCGATCTTGGATCTCGTCCCCTGCCAGCAAAACTTGGTAGGCGATTCCGGCGAGCAAACGGGGCAAAATGAAGGCTCCACCCTCTCCGGTGACCACGCCCTTCTTGCCCTCTTGGACTCGGCTGAGCCGGAACCGTGCGGGAATGGGCAGGATCTTGACGCCTTCTACTCCCTCCCCCTGGGCATTTAGGACTTGGCCCGACACTTGTGCGATGGGCTGAAGCTCTAGGGTCACGGACCCCAAATCACCCGTGCCCACGGATCGCAGGTGCCGTAGGGCGGTTCCTCCAGAAATCGGCCGATAGCCATCGCGCCCCGCCGACAACCAACCCTCATCGGACGGCAAGGCAATTTCAAATTCCCCGCCCCGCCCGGCTCGAATGGCTCGGCCGTAAAAGCGACTATCCCAAACCAAAGCTCCCGGCACCGGTTGTTGTGCCAGGGGCTCGATCACCTTGCCGCGAACCCGGGTCGGCGGAAGCAGCACGAGTTCCAGGGGGGCGGGATCCGAAACGTCGGTGGAGCCTTGCTCCAGATTCAAGTCGATACCGAGGGGGTAGCTCCCCCATTGACCGTCGAGTGTCGACAGTGTGATCTGCTGCGCCTTAGAAGCAGACGCCGGCGAGTCCGTCGTTGAGGGCAGGCTCAGCACGGCGACCCCGTCGGATCCGGTTTCCGCCACCGGATAGGGCTGCCCTTCCAGGAAAATCAGCACGCCTTCCGCCGGCCGGCCGAGCGCGTCGATGGTTTTCACCGGCGCGGACGTGCCCCGTTCGAGACGAAATGGCGACGGCCGGTCGGCGAGCCGCTCCACCGAGCCGACTCGCTGGACGAAACCTTCTGCTACCACTTGCAGGGTCGCTTGGTCCCGTTCCGCGGAAGGGATACGCAGCCACCCGGATTCGTCGGACCGACCCAAGAACGGTGCCGTATGCCAAATGGGCACCGGATAGTCGGCACCCACATGATCGGACTCCCGGCGGCTGGGAGTCCGGCGATAGACCACCACCGCCGCACCGCTTACCGGGCGATCCCCCTCATCCAAAATGCGCACCTGCAACCCGTGGTCCTCGGCCAACCGCACCGGCTCGAGTTCAGCGAATTCCAGCAGCGGTGTGAGACGAATCTGTGCCGGGACAAAACCCGAGGCCGAGACTTGCAGCCGCCACATGCCTATTTCCGGCGCAGCGATCTTGAACAGCCCGTCTTCGGAGCTGGTCGTCGAGCCGATCTTGGGCACCCCCGGCACGCCCTTGAGCAGATATTGGCCCGTGACGTGGCGTGGCACCATGGGATAGAGGGTCACCTCGGCCCTGGCCAACGGCTTACCTTGGGGATCGAGCACCGCTCCCCGAACCCAAATCGAAGCAGAGGCCGAGGCGCCGGCAAGCCAGCACAGCCCGATCAGCCACAGGGTGATCCGTGAAGCGATGGGCTTGAATCCGACCTTGGGGTGGCTCGCCGATTGAAAAGGGGATCTATTCTCCATGAGCGCTTCTTCCCGCATGCTGTTTCCCTCGACTCTCCAGACACGATTCGGCAATCTCAGGTTCCCGATTGGGATCGATAATACTCGACAGCCCACGGACTATTCAGGCGCGCCGTGCCCAGATCCAAAAACCGAGCCCGATCTGGATATCGAAAGCGCTAAAATTACGCTCCATGAACGAGCCCTCAGCATCCGTCGGCACCACCGGCGCTCCACGGCCTTCCGACCGCCGGACACGCCCGACGATCCTCATGGCGATGGTCCTGGCGGTGATTTTCTCCCTGCCGTCCCTGCAAATCGGCTTTTTCCTCGACGACTACCACCAAGTCGCCTTGATCGAAGGCCTCTACGACATCGAGCGCCCATCGCTCAACCTCTACCAATCTTTTTTGGAGTTTCCCGACGTGCCCTGGTGGACTTCCGAAGAGGCTCGCACCGGGTTCTGGCGTCCACTGTCCAGCGCGTTGCTATTTCTAGACCACGCTCTCTTTGGCCGAGATCCACTTCCCTGGCACTTACACAGCCTGCTGTGGCTGGCCGCGTTGATCGGCATCGTCGGGCTGCTTTTTCGGCGCCTGCCGGCCAACGTCGGCATACTCGCTCTGCTGCTCTACGCCCTCGACGAAAGCCATTCCATGACCGCCGGCGTGATTTGCAATCGGCATGCCCTGGTCACGGCGACCGTGGCCCTCGTCGGCCTTTGGGCCTACTTACGGTACCGTGAGGACGGCTGGGACCCTGGCCGTTGGCTCGCCCCGTCGATCTTCGCCCTCGCCCTCGGTTTCGGCGAAACCACCGTCGCGGTGATGGCCTATCCACTGGCCTATGAGCTTTGTTGTCGACGAGATCCTTGGTCGAACCGAATCCGTGCCATCGCCCCGCTCGCCCTTCTCGCCATGGCCTATGTGGTGGCCTACGGATATTTCGAACTCGGTCCCCGCGGCATCGACTTTTATCTGAATCCCCTCGAAGACCCTTCCGGATTTGTGATCGGCCTGGGCAAACATCTGCCCGCGTTGCTGTCCGGCGGGTTGGTGGCGTTTCCGGCCAGCCTGTGGCTGGTAGGTCCGGCGATGCAAACGGCCCTCGAGGTCGTGGGCTCGGTGGCCTTGGCCATCTTACTTTTCTGGTCTTGGAAACAACGGCATAGGTTCTTCGGGCCGAACAAGCTCCCTGAACCTGCTTCGAGCCCCGACACCGCAACGGATCTGCTACCGATGTGGTTGATCGGAGCCCTGGGCGCTTTGGTCGCTGTGGCCCCCTCGACCCCTTCCGACCGGCAGCTGCTGGTGCCCGCGATCGGCTTTTCGGTGCTCGTTGCCACTTGGATCCTAGAAAGCCGAGAGCTGTTCAGGAAAGCCGAGCGCTCAACGATCCGGGTAGCCCTCGGCTCGGCGATCGCGCTGCTTCTCTTCCTTCACGCGGGCCTTGCCCCCATGTCTAGGCTGCAGATGCAATGGGGCACGGCGACCCTCAGCCGTAAAACGGCAGATATCGCAATTCAGCTAGAGAAGATCGCCATGCAGGCCGGTGAGCCGGCCCCGATCAGCCGATTCCTAGTGATCCACTCACCGGACTTCTTCACCACGATTTATCCCCAGCTCATCTGGGAGCAACGCAACGGCCCCGGCACCATTTCCTGGAACGTGATCACCACTACCTCGGTTCACCAGGAGCTGGTTCGAACCGGAGATCGCACCCTGGAAACGCGGGCCAGGGACGGCAGGTTCCTGCGCGCCCCAATGGATCGAGCCTTTAAGCTCGGAAGCTCGGTCACGGTCGAAGGTGGGGTCATCGAACCCCCGGGCTCAACACTGCCTTGGCGGGTAGAGGTGCTCGAGACCGCCCCCCCGGGCAACGACCCTTTGGACGACGGTCTATCTTCCTTGCCGACCCGGCTGCGCTTCACCGTCGACGGCTCCCTCGACGTCGACTGGCATCTGGTCACCTGGCGCGACGGCGAGCTGATCGAACTCGAAATGCCCGCCGTCGGCCAGTCGATCCTCGTGGAGCCGTCACAGGGCCTGATGGGTTTGGTCTGAGCCGCTGTACCGACGGATCACTCTTGGAGCAAGGCGCGGTCGACGGAGAAGGCTCCCGAGCCCTTGATCAACACGATCACTGCCAGCCCGATCATCAGCAGGTGATATTCGAAACCCTCACCCTGCTGATTGCCGTACCAATTCATGAAAAAGCCGTGGGACGCGTGGGCCATGAAGATGGCGCCGGTCATGATCATCACAAAACCGAAGGCGGCGATTCGGGAGAGGGTGCCGGTGATCATGCCCAACGCCCCGAGGGACTCTCCCAGCACCACCAGAAGGGCGACGATCCAAGGCAATCCGGCGGTGCCGGTGAAGTAGTCCATAGTGCCGGCAAACCCATTGCCGCCGAACCAGCCGAGGGTTTTTTGCAAGCCGTGGGGCAATAACACGACGCCGGCGGTGATCCGGGCGATCGTCGGGGCGATGTCGTTGTCGGTTCGCACAAGTTTCTGAAAAAGCTCATTTGCCATGGGAGTTTCCTTTCTATGGCTCCATCGAAGACTCCATGGGTGGAACCGTCGACGGAATTAAAAGACTGGGTCTAGATCTCTGAATCAAATCGATTCTTGTCGCTCAGTAAATTATTGATTAGTCAAGCACTTGCTTCAAAAAAGCTACGCTTCTTCCAGCTCGCGCAATCCGAAACGAATCTTGTCGAGCAATTCGATCAAGCGAATTTTCTCTTCATCTTCCAACATGCCCATCACTCGACCGTCGTTGCTGTCCACCGGCTCGTCGAGGGAGGCCAACAGCTCCAATCCCGTTTCACTGATGAAACATTGGACGCGGCGACGATCACCGGCCACCCGCTCCCTGATCACCAAATCTTTCACCACCAATCGATCGATCAACCGGGTGATGCCCGGGGTCTGCTCAATCATTCGATCCGCAATCGAGAGGGTGGGCAAGCCGTCGGCTCCGGCGCCCCGCAGAATACGCAAGACGTTGTATTGCTGATGGGTGATGCCCGAGTCGGCAAAAACCTCCGAGGACTTTCGGCGCAGCATGTCGGCGGTCCGAAATAGCGCCAAGGTCGCCTCTTGCCCTTTGGACTTGAAAGGGCGGTTCTGCTGAATCTCTTCCTGCAGGGCACTGCGTTCGATGTCTTGACGTTCGGTGTCTTGACGTTCGGTGTCTTGACGTCCGATGTCTTGTCGTTTGGTGCTTCGGTCGATCATCATGGAGAAAGTCTAGAGGTTATTATTTGACTAGTCAAGTATATTCGACCCCTTTTTCGAAATCGATCCAATCTGCTTACCCCTCGGAATCAATCGACGATTCACGTATCATCCCGCGCGACCCCGACGCCCTCGCGTCGCGGGCCAACCCCAAAAAGGAGATCCACGCCATGGCGTTTAACCTACGCAATCGTCACTTTCTCAAACTGCTGGACTTCACGCCGCAAGAGATCCACTTCTTGTTGGATCTTTCCCGGGACCTCAAACGGGCCAAATACACGGGAACCGAGCAGGCCCGTCTCACCGGCAAGAATATCGCCCTGATTTTCGAGAAGTCGTCCACCCGAACTCGCTGTGCTTTTGAAACAGCCGCTTTCGATCAGGGAGCCCACATCACCTATTTGGGGCCCTCGGGATCTCACATCGGTTATAAGGAGTCGGTGAAGGATACGGCCCGGGTCCTGGGTCGCATGTACGACGGCATTGAATATCGCGGCTTTGGCCAGGAACGGGTGGAGCAGTTGGCGGAATATGCCGGGGTGCCGGTGTGGAACGGTTTGACCAACGAATACCACCCAACCCAAATCCTGGCCGACTTCCTGACCATGCAGGAATTCTGCCCCAAACCTTTGGATCAAATGTCCTTGTGTTACCTCGGCGACGGTGGCAACAACATGGGCAATTCTCTGATGGTGGGCAGCGCCAAGTTGGGCATCGATTTCCGCATGGCCTCGCCGGAATCCTGCCGACCGACCCCAGAGCTGGAAGCCGGCTGTCGCGAAATCGCCGAGGCCACGGGGGCCAAAATCACCCTCACCGACGACGTGGCCAAAGCCGTGAAGGGCGTGGATTTTCTCTACACCGACGTGTGGGTGTCGATGGGCGACCCGGACTCCGCCTGGGAAGAACGCATCGAACAGCTTCGCCCCTTCCAGGTCAACCAGGACGTGGTCGACAAAACCGGCAATCCAAGGGTCAAATTTCTCCACTGCCTACCGGCCTTCCACAATCGAGAGACCACCAAAGGCGAGGAAGTCTTCCAAAAGTGGGGGCTCGACGGCATCGAGGTCACGGAGGATGTCTTCGAGTCTCCCTGCTCCGTGGTCTTCGACCAGGCAGAGAACCGAGTCCATACCATCAAGGCCGTGATGGTCGCCACCCTAGGCGCTTAATGCCACGAATCCCCCTTTGCCCCTCCCGTTCTGCGGGAAGGGGCGTTTGTGCAGCCGGGTCGGGATATGATCCCAGGGAGATGAGGAGCTTTTTATGCGTATCGTGACCCGCGGAGATCTCGACGGCCTGGCTTGTTCCGTGCTCCTAGGCCTGAATGAAAGACGCGACGATGTCCTGCTCGTCCACCCCCAGGACCTGACCGAAAACCGGGTTGAGATTCGCCCGACGGACATCATCGCCAATCTTCCGTACCATCCGAATTGCGAGATGTGGTTCGACCACCACTTGCACACCGCCGCCCCTGCGACCCCTCCCACGGGTTTCCGGGGCCGGTTCGGTCGCGCGCCCTCGGCCGCCCGCCTGGTCTACGACTACTACGGCGCCACCGTCAGCATGCCTCAATACGAGCAATTGGTCCGCGAAACGGACCGTCTCGACTCCGCGACCCTGACCCTCGACGACATTCTCAGTCCCCAGGCCTATATCAAAGTCGGATTCAGCTTGGACTCCAGAAGCGGTCTCGGTGCTTTCGAGCCCTATTTCCTCACCCTCTTCAGATTGCTGCTCGACAACCAACCGATCGAGCAGATCTTGACCCATTCCGAAGTCGCTCGACGGTGCCGCGAGCTGGACAACAACAACGCCCACTTGCTCGACGCCCTGCGCGCCTACAGTGAGGTCCGCCAGAACCTGGTGGTCACCGACTTCCGGCAGCTGGAGCGAGTGCCGGTCGGCAATCGCTTCCTGGTCTTCGCCGCCTTTCCGCAAATCAACGTCGCCGCGCGGATCCAATGGGGACCCAATCGCGAGTTCATGGTGGTCACCCTCGGCCACAGCATCGTCAACCGCTCCTGTCGCACCAATGTCGGCGAACTCGCCGCCCGCTTCGGCGGCGGGGGTCATCAGGGCGCGGCGAGCATCAAGCTGGCCGGTGACGACGCCGACGAACGGCTCGAATTGATTTGTGAGGAGCTGGTAGCCAACGGCTGACCGGTTCGAGGGCTGACCGGTTCGAAGGCTGACCGGACCGAGGACCGAAGCGTCACCGATGCTGGGCGTAGACGCGCACCGGAGTGCCTTCCATCTCCACGTCTCGTTCGTGGGACATGCCGATTTTCTCGGCGATCTTCCAAGAGCCGATATTCTCCGCTTCGATCAACGACACTAGGCGGCTCAAGCCGAAGGTCTCGAAACCGAGATCACGGGCAGCCCGAGCCGCTTCGGTTCCGTAACCGTGGCCCCAAGAACTGGGAAGAAATCGATAGCCGAGTTCGACTTCAGGGCGCCCACCCACGTCGGGCCATCGCTTCAGGCCGCAATAACCGATCACCGGATCTGCTCCGTTTTCAAAGACCCTCAGCTCGACCACCCACAGGCCGAAACCCTGCCGGCGATAATCCCGCAGGATGGCTTCTAATCGTCGCGCACACCATTCCGCATCTCGGGCACCGGCGAGGGAAAAACGCATCACCTCGGGATTTCCGAAGATCCGTACCAGAACGTCCTGTTCATCGGCGCGGAAACGTCGAAGCCTCAGACGGTGGGTCTCGGCGACGATGTCCTCCCCAGGCCGAGGCGAGATTAAGATTCCGGAATCCGACACGATTTCCTCCTCTCCGAGCCGTGGAGACACGACACCCCAACCGTCCTTTTCGTATACCCTCGCGTCATGAGCAGCCCTGAATCCGAGCCTACCGAGCCCCTCGCCCCCCTCTCAGACTCCCCCGACGCTCCCCAACCCGACGTCAACGAGGGGATCTGGGCCTCACTCAAACAAGCGGTGCGAGGCGACCACAGCCAAGACTATACCGAAGGCCCGATCGGCAAAGCGGTGCTGCTGCTGGCGGTGCCGATGGTTCTCGAGACCCTGATGGAGTCCATCTTTGCGGTGGTCGACGTTTTCTTCGTCTCCAAGCTCGGTCCGGAAGCCGTGGCCACCGTCGGGCTCACCGAATCGCTGATGGCTTTGATCTACACCGTGGCCATTGGGTTGAGTGTCGGCGTGACCGCCATGGTCGCCCGGCGCAGCGGCGAAAAGGATCCCGAAGGCGCCGCCACCGCCGCCGTGCAAGCGGTCGTGCTCGGTGCCGTCATCGCGTTCTCCCTCGGCAGCGTGGGCCTCTTTTACGCCGAGACTCTGCTTTCCTGGATGGGTGCCGACGAAGGCGTCTTAAGCACCGGCAGCGGTTATACGCGGATCATGATCGGCGCCAATGCCACGGTCATGATGCTTTTTTTGATCAACGCCATTTTCCGTGGCGTGGGCGACGCGGCCGTCGCCATGCGGGTCTTGTGGCTGGCCAACGGCATCAACATTTTCCTCGATCCCATGCTGATTTTCGGCATCGGGCCCTTTCCTGAAATGGGCATCGAGGGAGCCGCTGTGGCCACCAACATCGGCCGAGGCACGGCGGTTGTGGCGCAGCTGTGGATTCTTGCCCGAGGCAGCCGGCGCATTGAAATCGCTAGGCGTCACCTAAAAGTGGTGCCCAAAACCATGGCCCGACTGGTCAATCTTTCGGGCACGGCAACCTTTCAATTCTTCATCAGCACCGCCAGCTGGATCGGGCTGACCCGAATCCTGGCGGAATTCGGCAGCGAGGCCTTGGCCGGATACACCATCGGCATCCGCATCGTGCTCTTCGCCCTCTTCCCCAGCTGGGGCGTCAGCAACGCGGCCGCCACCATGGTCGGGCAAGCCCTCGGCGCCAAAAAACCCGAACGGGCAGAGCAAGCCGTCTGGATGACCGGTTTTTACAACTGTGTTCTCCTCGGCCTCATCAGCTTGGTCTACCTGGTTTTTGCGCCCACCCTCGTGGGCTGGTTCACCCAAGATCCCGAGCCCTTCCGCTGGGCCGTGCTCAGCCTCAGAACCATCAGCAGCGGATTCGTTTTCTACGCCTTCGGCATGGTGCTGACCCAAGCCTTCAACGGCGCCGGCGACACCTGGACCCCGACCTACCTCAACCTGCTCTGCTTCTGGATGTTCGAGCTGCCCCTAGCCTACATCCTCGCCTTCACTTTCGACCTCGGGCCGTGGGGCGTCTTTCTAGCCATGACCCTGGCCTTCTGCCTGCTCGCCGTCGCCAGTGTCGTGATGTTCAAGAAGGGCAAGTGGAAAACCAAAACCGTGTGAGGTCCAACTTTACGGGACCTCGTGCGGATTCAACTTGGGCAACTGAGCTGGACCGTTCGCCGGAAGCTACTGATCAGTCTTTTCCATTGGCAACCGAAAGATCGCTTACTACCATCCGTACCCCGAAGGGGTTCCTATCCCCAGCCCGGGGTTGCGCCCCGCGCTACCCCGGCGACGACTTCGAACATCGGCTTAATCTCGCGTCGACCGCTGTCCCGATGTCGTCGACCCACAGCTCGGACGTCGACCATGAGCTCGATCTCGCGTCGGCCGCTGGGGTAGCTCCGCAACCCCAGGCTTTGGAAAACAGCCCTTTCAGGGCAGAGGACAGGACACTCGATCTTCGCGCACCGGGAATCGCGCGCAGCGCTACTCCGGGCCGACGCTTGTAAGCCAGATCACGACAGTCTCCGGTTTACCTAAAAGCCACTCCGAGGCGCGAAAGCCAATTTTTATCGATAGATAGCTCACTCAGAGCCACCTTCTTTAAACCTTTAGTTGATTTATGAGTCAGGATTTCCAAGTATATTCTGGCACATAGAGTCGGGGTGCCTGGGAACCCCATTTCGTATTTTTGCCCGCGAAAACCGGGCGTTTTTCGAAACTTACCAGTCTGAAAATAACCCGATTTTATTTGTTTCCATCACCCTTTCACGGTTGACAGAATTCATTTCAAGAGCTATGCTTCCCAATAACGAATAACTGACCAAGGAGGCTGAATATGTCTCCACCGGGCCACGCAAGACCCTGAGTTAGTCATCGATCCGGATGAAGAATTCAGGGGTACCCGACCCGCTCAGCGCAACGTTCGAGATTGCCCCATAGGATGCAAGTGGTTTCACAACTGCTTCCCTGAGGACCGGGCCATAAGGCTTACCAGAACGTTGCTCTGAGCAACCCTACCTCTGCCGGACAAGCCGGTCCGACCGAAGAGCTTGGGTCATACCTTTTCAAGCTCTTCGACGGATTCACACAGAGCCATAGGCGGGTGCCACCACCCGCCTTTTCTTCTACCCAAGAATTTCTAGCGAAGCCTTTGGCCTCAAGCCGCGAGAACACGTGATCGCGGTTAGGCGGTCTTTAGAGCGTTAAGCATCGCCGTGGAGAGGTGGTCTTGACCTCGAAGGGGTCGAATATCAAAGCCCAGGACAAGCGAAGCGCCGTCCTGGGTTGCGTGGATGATCACGCCCCAAACCCCAACGGGGTTTTATAAAGAATGGCGCCATCCATATAGGTTGAATCGTACGGAATTGCCTGTTTCCACAGCATTTGTAGAACCCTTTCAGGGTTCGAGATTTGGATGCTTGCAAACCCAGGGTGGCGCTTCGCTTACCCTGGGCTATGGGATTTAACCCCTTCGGGGTAAAAAGACGTCCGTTTCGAGGAGTTTTCCACAGGCCGCACAAAATTCTGACTCAAATGGTCAGGACTCGTTCAGAGGGGGCACGCTAGCGACGTCGGGGGCGCCTAGCCCGTCCGCCCCGCCGACCCCTTAGATGCTAAATCTGGAATCGCTCTAGCTACGGCGAGGGCTCGGAAGACGGCCGAAGATCGACCGCGACCAATTCCTCGTGACTTCTCAAATAGACCCTGCCGTCGGCGAGGGTCGGGCTGGTCCAACATTTGCCGGAAAGGATCTCCGCCCTGGCGATTTCCTCGAAGCTTTCGGGGCTCGCTTTGACCAGCACCAGCTCACCGCTTTCAGTGAGCGCCACCAGACGCTCTCCGGCGGCGATCAACGAGCCTTTGCCGAAACCTCGGGTCTTCCAGACTTCTTCGCCGGTCTGGGCATTGATGCATTTCAGGATGGCGTTGTCGTATCCGTAGAGGAATCCATCCACGTGCACGGACGTGTTGAAGTGGTTGCGGAAACGTTTCTGCAACCAGATTTCCTCAACGCTCCACTGCCCTTCGCTTTCGGACACCCGCACCACAGACGAGCCTTGGTCGTAACCGGAGGAGATCAGAACGCGATCACCCGGCAGAATCACCGGGGTGGTGATATTCAACCGATGCTCCGTAGGCCAAGGGTAACGCCACAACATGCTGCCGTCGGACGGATCCACAGCCGCGAGGCCGTATCCCAAGGTGCTGACGATCTGTCGTCGGCCGGCCAGGGTCGCCATCACCGGCGACGACGATTCGGATCGACCTCCGAGGGCAGCCCAGGCCACCTTGCCCGTATCCCGAGACACCGCCACCACGGCGCCCCGGCGGGGTCCGACGTGCACCACCACCAGGTCGTCGGCCAACAAAGGTGAAGAAGCGTATCCGCGGCGGAAACTGCCGGCACCGAATTTTTTGAATAGGTCGACGCTCCAGACCTGCTTCCCGTCTTGCCCTTGCACGGCCACCAAACGGGCCCGAGAACTCAGCATATAAACCACGTTCCGGGCATCGACCAACGGGGTTGACCGGGGTCCGTTGCCGAATTCCTCTTCGAAATCCTCGCCCAGATCGACACTCCACAACGTCTCTCCGGTGGCGACGTCGAGCCCGAAGAGCTTTTCGCTCCCTTCATCGCTCCAGGCGGTATATAGACGGTCCCCTTTGACCACCACACTCGAAAAGCCGCTGCCGATGGCCCGCCGCCAGGGCACGGGCGGACCTGCTTCGGGCCAGCTTTCCAACAGAGCGCCGGCCGCACCATGACCGTCGCGATTCAGCCCACGCCATTGGGGCCAATCCGTGGCCGCGTTGGGGCAACATTCGGCCCGCGCCTTTTCTTTAGCTTGGGAGTCGGATGACGAATCGGCCTGATCTGCCGGAGCCCGGTTCTCACCGTTACAGCCCTGGAGCAGGCCGAGCACGATCAGCAGACAGATGCATATCGGGAAATTCTTCGAAGTCTTCATGCCCGAACCCTAACGCAAATGGACCCTGGGATCGAAGGGTATCCGCTTACCGGCTGCAGATCATGGGACGAAGAAATCTGCTTGGTCGCGGTAGTCGAAGCCACAATGCTCAGCAAAGAGCCGATCCGTGTCCAGGTCGCCGACCATTAAACATTGGCGACGATCCAGCCGATATTGCTCGATCAGCTGCACCCCGAGGCCGGGCATGGGCTTGCGATCCCAAACCCCCGCTCGATGGGTGGGATTCGGTGAGTAGACCACCGGGATATCGTGCCCCAGCAGCTCGTTGGTACGTTCGAAACAGGATTGAACCACCTCGTGGGTCAGCTGCCGCTTGCCGATCGCGCTTTGATTCGACACCCCCAGCAGCTGCCAGCCGTCGGCCACATATCGATCGAGCACCTCTCGACGCCCGGGCAAGATCTCCACTTGGTCGGGACTCAGGGGAAAGGGGGCCGGCCCGGTGGACCGGCGAAGGGTACCGTCGTAGTCGAGCAGCAAGGCTTTGGTGCTGTAGTCCGAAGGAATTTGACGCTCGAAGGGAATTCGCTCGATATCGACAAATCCCTCATCCATATCGGGCGGCTCGAAGCTGCGGAAGTAGTGGAAGATTGCCGCCGGCGGCAGCATGTTGGGATCGTCCTTGGACAGCTGCAGGATTTCCGCCGGCGACAGGATCCTCTTCTCCCGTTCGAGCATGCGCAAACACGCGTTGAACAGGCTCTCCGCGACCGGCGTGTCGATCCACAGGCAGCGGACCGGCAAACCGTGCTCCCGGGCCAGCTCCAGAACCGGTCGACGGGATTCGCGGGTGGCGTAGGTATTGTCGAGCACGAAAGATCGGGCGCCGTCCTGGATCGCCTCCCGCATTCTGACCACCAAGCCGCTCAGCTTGCCGCCCAGCTGATCGCGGTTGAGCCGTTGGTAACCCTGCTCGACGAACGGCTCAACACGGCTGGTTTTGCCCGCCGCCGGCGGACCGACGAATAACACCACTTCGCCGTCCCGGACCCGGGCGCTGTCCCGCTCACCTTGAACGACGGCAGGCTCGCCGACCGCGATCTGCCCGAGCGACCACAGCTTTGCGCGGGTTTCCTTGGCCCAGGCCCGTTTGCCGCCGTCGAGCGTGGCGAAGTCTTGTTCGTCGAGCCGAAGCTCACCGGCCGCCCAACTCGCATCGAGACTGGCGATCGAGGTGGCCCCGGGGATCGCCAGCAAGGACGGCGACATGTGCAACAACCAAGCGAGCGCCACTTGCCGCGGGGTCACGCCGTGACGTTGGGCGACTTGTTTCAGGGATCGATCTTTATCCGCCCGACCGACTCCACGGTGTCCGCCGATGGGGCTGTGGGCGATCAAGGCAATGCCTGCCGCGGCGCAGAAAGCTGCCAGACCACGCTCGAGGGCCACCTTGTCGAAGAGGCTGACGGCGTTTTGTACCGACGCTACGGGAACGATTTTCGCCGCCGCCTCAATCTGTTCGACCCTAACGTTGCACAGGCCGACATGACGGATCTTGCCTTGCTCCCGCAAGCGCGCCAGCTCGCCGACGCTATCCGCCAACGGCACCTTGGGATCCACCACATGCAATTGGAATAGGTCGAGGGCCTCGACCCCGAGATGTTTCAGCCCGGCCTCACAGCGGGCCCTCAAATGCTCCGGACGGCCGTTGGGCAGCCACTTTCCACCCGGTCGAGTCAGCCCGGCTTTGGTGGCCACCAACACGTCGGCGGCATCTTTGCGCTCGCGCAGCACCTTGGCGATCAAACGCTCGTTGTGGCCGAGTTCGCTATCGTCCAGGGCATAGCTGTCGGCGGTGTCGATCAAGCTCACGCCCAGGTCCATAGCGTGATGCAAGATCTTCGCGGCCTCCGCCTCGTCGGGCCGCCCCGCTTCACCGGCGGTCGAGAGGCGCATGGCCCCGAACCCCACGGCGTGGATCTGCCGGCCGGCCAGGGGTCTTTCTTTGGGCGGTGGTCCTTGGGGCCGGGCCGAATCCGCAGAGCCGGGAGTCGTCACCGCTTGACCGACGGCCTTGGACGAGGCGCGCGAGCTCGTTGCAGTTTTCCGGACCGTTTGGGTCGGCACAGCCGACGCGTCCTTGGCTGGATCGACCCCGCTGATCCCCCTGACACCGCTGTGGAACAGATCCCACAGCCCGCCATCGTCCCAATCTTCCGACTGGCTGGACTGTCGCTCAGGAACCTCTCCACCGCCGAGATTGCGCACGCGATAGCTGGTCGACAACAACTTCACGTCCCGCTCGTCGCAGATCAACACCGAGCGGTGGGAGCCGGCGACGGCTTGTTGGGCAGCGATCAACAAATCGCCGTCGAGCACCGCGTCGATCAGCGCCCGCGCCACGCTATCCGGTCGGGCATGGCGCAAACGCGGACTTTCGGAAAGAAATCGTCCTAGATCTCGCGGCTCGATGTCCAGACCCTCTGCCAGCTCTTTCGAGCTCAGGGCGGGGTCGAAAGCCGTTTGCAATCGCAGCAACTTGCGTCGATACTCCGTCTTCAGGGCCGAACGGCGTAAATCGGCGAGCTGTTGAGCGGCGGCTTTGGCGTGGCGGGTGACGGTCATGGACGGCTCCAGATTGGCTGCCGATCCTATCGAATCAAGGAAGACTTCACAGGCAGGCGGTTTTGCAGCTTAGATCGAATCATCGTCGAATAGCTGTCGAATCGCTATCGAATAGTTGTCGAATACTCGTTGAAACGTGACGGAGCTGACGGATGGCAATGAAAGCTCGAATCGCATGGATCCTATTGGTCCTGTTGACCGCGATGGTTGTGGTGAATCTCGCAGCCTGGCCGACGGCGAAATTGGCGCTCCACGGAGCCCATGGGTACGCCACCAAATGGGTTTGCTCTGAGGTCTTCATCACGGGATTAAAGCCGAAGCAGGCGATTCGCAACCTGCCCGACAATCCTCTCATTCCCATGATGCGAGTGAGGGTCGACCTCCATGGACAATCGGTCCACCTGTCGAGTATCGGCATCGCCGAACGCACGGCGGTGTATCGCCCGGGTTTCGGCTGCACCCTCTTGCCTCCCGGCTCGACGGCCGAGGATCTGGCGCCGGTCCCCGGCCACGACCCGCCCCCCGCCGACGGTCTGCGGACCGCAGCGCCGGCGGGCGATCTCGTCATCGGCGCGCCACCCGAAAGCGATCCTCCGGGGCTCGACCGCTCGGCCCTCGAGGTCGCCGTTCAGGCGGCCTTTGACGAGCCCGAGCCGGAGCGTGCGAAGAATACTCGGGCAGTGGTGGTGGTGGTGGGCGGCCGGGTGGTCGCCGAACGTTATGCCGACGGCTTCGACGCCGAAACGTCTTTGACCGGGTGGTCGATGACCAAAAGCTGGACCAATGCCTTGGTGGGCAGGTTGGTGGCTTTGGGCCGCGTGGATTTGCACGATCCCGTGGCCGTGCCGGAATGGGTCGAAGGAGATGCTCGGCGAGAGATTACCCTCGACCATTTGTTGCGCATGAGCAGTGGTCTCGAATTTGAAGAGAGTTATTCCAACCTCGTGGGCGATGCGGTGCAAATGCTGTTCGTGGGCCGAGACAGCGGGGGATTCGCCCTGCGCCGAGAGCTCGCCGGTCCGCCCGACAGCCGATGGAGCTACTCCAGTGGCACCACCAACCTGATCACCCGGGTTTTGCGCCAGAGCTTCGACACCGACGAGGCGTATTTGAGCTTTCCAAGACGGGAATTATTCGAACCCCTGGGCATGACCAGCGCGATCATGGAACTCGATCCATCGGGCACCTTCGTCGGCTCGTCGTTCGGCTGGGCCACCGCCCGGGATTGGGCGCGATTCGGGCAGCTCTACCTGCAAGACGGCGTCTGGAACGGCGAACGGTTGTTGCCCGAAGGTTGGGTGCAATACACCGGCACTCCAACCCCCGCGGCTCCCAAAGGTCGATACGGCGCCCATTTCTGGCTCAACGCCGGGCAGCCCGGCGACCCGTCCGACCGTCCGATGCCCAAGGCTCCGACCGACCTCCTGATGGCCAGCGGTTTCAGCGGCCAGCACATCGTCGTGGCGCCTTCGAAAAACGCCGTGGTGGTGCGTCTAGGACTGAGCCAAGATCCGACCACCTGGGATCTGCAAGATTTCCTGGTGCCGGTGCTCGCGGCCCTGCCTGACCCGGCGCAGCAAGCCGCACCAGATCCTCAGGCAGATTCCGGGTCGGATCCGGGGGCCGCCGAAATGACGATCAACTCGGAGCCCGGCGGCGTCACCGTATCGGGATCGTCGACGATGTAACTCGGTTCCGGTCAGCTCACTTTCAGAACCAGCTTGCCCCAAACACCGCCCTTTTCGAGCCGGTCGTAGGCCCGGGCAATTCGCTCAAAGGGCAACACCTCGTCAATCACCGGCCGTAGACGTCCGTCCCCCAAGCGGGGCCCGGCAAACCGGAAGAAGTCTTGCACCGCTTGAGCTTTTTCCTGTCGCGACCGGGAGCGAAGCACCGAGCCTTGAACTCGTATCCGCCGTCGCAAGACATCCCCCAGGTCGATTTGCGCGGTGCTGCCGGCCAAGATGCCAACCAGCACACATCTTCCTTGACGGCCCAGGGCGGCCAACCGAGAACCGAAACCTTCACCTCCGGCCAAGTCCATGATCAAGTCCACGCCCCGCCCACCGTTGGCCGCGCGGGCGTCGGCTGCGAGGTCTTCGTCCAGTACCAACGGCTCCACATCCGCCAGCTCCTTCAGACGTTCCAAGCGTTCGAGAGACCGCCCAGCCACCAATATTTTGGCACCCAACTGCGAAGCCAGCTGCACGGCAAACGTGCCCACTCCCGAGGCAGCGGCGACGATCAATACGGTCTGCCCCGAGGTGAGCCCGCCTTCGATCACCAAATTCACCCACGAGGTCAAACCGACCTCCGGCAATGCAGCCGCTTGCTCGAAGCTCCATCCCTCAGGAATCGGCATCAGCTGGCCGACCGGAACTGCGACCTTTTGTGCGTGTCCGCCGCCCGCCAGCAGCGCCATCACCCGATCCCCCACTGCAAAACCATCGACGTTTGCGGCAACGGCCTCGATCTCTCCCGCGCACTCCAAACCGGGAATTTCACTCTCTCCGGGCGGCGGTGGATAAAGACCACGCATCTGCAAGAGATCGGCACGATTCAACGCGGTGGCGCGAATCCGAACCAGGACTTCATCGGCACCGGGCTCCGGATCGGGCATGTCGGCCAACGTCGGCCGACGGTCGGCGGAATCAGAGTCTACGGGTCTGACAGCAAACATGGGATCTCCGTGAACTCATGGGTGAAGCCTTGCGTTGGCCTGCTGATTAAAGGACTTGCGATCCTGGGAAATCGAAAGCGTGCCTCGCAGAGAATCGGTCGGATACGCCAAAGATTCTATCCCAGCTCATTTAAGCCCAGCTCAAAAAGAAGGATGCGCGGCTCACCCCTCAAACAGACATCCTCCACTCAAATCCCGGCGATTCATACGAATCTGTCGAGGTGGGGTGAGAAATGCCGGCATGAAATCCGTATTTTTTGCGTAAATATAGAGGGACAAGGCCGAGAAATTCCGCTTTTCCTATATGAGCAACGAAGTATTTGTCCGGAATTCTCGCGAATTCCCTCTAAAAATTTGACTCCGACCCCTTTTGGGGACGAAGATGAAGTAAGACATATCGCGACACCAGCGAAAAACCACATGAGAACACCAATGAACACCCCTACAAGATCGGGTCCCGAGAAGAGCCCCGGTCCCGAGGTTCTCAATCAAGGTCAAACGCGGTCAGCGGTCCTGGAGCCCTAGGATGAACCCCGAAATCTACGCTGCCGTTCTTTCCTTTCTTGGACAGTCGGCACCCCCCAAGGAAGGGGCTCAGCCGGAGCGGCGCAGCTCGTTGAAATCCAGAGCTTTTCGCATCGCCCGTGAGCCACGGGAAGAGAACCCGCCCGAAGAATCCCCGGCCGAAGAAAACGAATCTCTGCGCGTCGCCCGGGAGCAACGCGACGTGGTCCGCAGGGCCGCGTCCAAGGGTTGGGGTTACCTTCGCCATCAAGCCAGGATGAGCAGCAATGCCGTGCCGTTCTCCGACCCTATCCAGGGTGGAGACCCTTTAATGTCGGCAGTGGCGCTCAAATGGCTGCTCGAACGGGACGAAAAGATTCGCGACCATCTCCTGGGCCAGCTACCCCAACAACTGATTCCCGACAGTCGCCCGGTTACCCAAGATCAATTGGACCGCTCTGTCCATTGGCTCATGGCCGTTTGGCGCAGCGGACGCCTGAGCATCCCGCACCTCTGTGACCACGGCGCTCAGCTATTGAAATTGGTGCAAGAAAGCGAGACCGGCTCTTCGGGTCGATCTCCCGCTTGGGACGTGGGGGTTTCTGCCCATCTCCTCGAGCCGATTCTGCTCGCGATTCGTTACGGCGCAACCCCAACCCACATGGAGCCGATCCAGGCTCTTTTGCACCAAGTCGAGCAGCACCTCTTTTCCCAGAGCTATCTCGACGGCAGCCATTTCTATCCGCTGCCGGAGATTTTCCTTTGCCAGGTCAGCGAGGTCTGGCGGCAGACCACTCCCCTTTCGGCGTCCCTGCGCAAACCCCTCGAAGCCGCTGTTCGCGACCGCTGGTGGTCGAGCGCAGGCCCCGTTAGAGAACCCCTTCACCGCCGGGCTTTGGCCCTCTCCGCACTGATGATCGCCGCGGAAAATCTGCACCTGAGCGAGGTCAATCTCAATCGGGCCCGGCAAGAGCTCGCCCGGCTGCAAAGCATAGAGGGGGCATTCTCCCCGTCCCCATACCGTCGACTGCACGACTCCTATTTGGGTACCCGAGTGACCACCACCATGTTCGCGGTCCGAGCCCTCCAGGGCCAACCGCGCACCGGCGGCTGGGGACCCGGACGCCAATGGTCTAGGTCGCCCGATTGCTGAGCCCGCTCGACTGCTGAGCCCACTCGACTGCTGAGCCCAGACCTGGACCCGTCGCGGGTTTTGCACTCTGGCGGGTCCGCGCGGCGTCCTGCGCGTGTTGTCGGCCGAGAATCCAAGCTAGAATAGCGAAGATTTTCATTCGCCAGGAGCCGAGCATGCCCGAAACCGCGTCCCGATCCCCCTCCCTCGCCGGTCAAATCCATTATCGCGGCTGCAATCTGTGCGAAGCGATGTGCGGCCTCGAAATCCACCTCGATAGCAACGGCGCCATCTCAGCCATCCGCGGCGACAAGAAGGATCCCCTGAGCCGTGGCCACATCTGCCCCAAAGCCGTGGCCTTGCAAGATATTCAAGACGATGCCGACCGACTGCGCCAACCGGTGAAACGGAAGGCCGACGGCAGTTTTGAGACCATCTCCTGGGACGAAGCCTTCGAACTCACGGCAAACGGCATCCGCAACGTTCAAGAGCAGCACGGACGCGAGGCCATGGCCTCCTACCTGGGCAACCCCAACGTCCACAATTACGGCTCCCTGCTTTTCGGACCACCGGTGCTCAAAGCCCTGCGGACCCCCAACCGGTATTCCGCCACCTCGGTCGATCAGCTACCCCACCACCTCGCGGCTTATTTCATGTTCGGCCACGACTTTCTGCTGCCGATTCCCGACATCGACCACACCGACTTCTTCCTAGTGATGGGCGGCAATCCAGCGGTCTCGAACGGCAGCCTAATGACCGCGCCCGACGTAAAAAAGCGACTCAAAGCGATTCGTGAGCGGGGCGGAAAAATCGTCGTGCTCGATCCGCGACGAACGGAAACCGCCGCACTGGCCGACCAGCACCTCTTCATCCGCCCGGGCACCGACGCCTTGTTGCTGGCTGCGGTCGTTTACACCCTGCTCCACGAGCTCGGCGTCACCCCGTCGACCGAATGGGCCGACGGATTGGAAGAGCTGCGGGCCGCCATCGACGGTTTCACACCCGAAGCCGTGGCACCGGTCACCGGCATCGATGCCGACGCCATCCGTCGGCTGGCCGGCGAGCTGAACTCGGCTCCCTCCGCCGTGGCCTACGGACGCATGGGATTGTCGACCCAGGAATTCGGGGCTGTCTGCCAATGGCTGCTGAATACGATCAATTGGCTGACCGGCAACCTCGATCGCCGAGGCGGAGCGATGATCCCCTTGCCCGCCGCGGACGTGGTGGCTCGTCGGCGCGGTGGATCCTATGGCCGTTGGCGCACGCGGACTCGGAACCTGCCGGAGGTCAGCGGTGAGCTGCCGGTGGTCGCCCTGGCCGAAGAAATGCTGACGGACGGCCCGGGGCAAATCCGAGGTTTGCTCACCGCCGCCGGCAACCCCGTGTTGTCGACCCCCGATGGCCGGCAGCTCGACGAGGCGCTCGAAAACCTCGATTTCATGGTGTCGATCGATCTCTACATCAACGAAACCACCCGTCATGCAGACGTGATCTTGCCGCCCACGGCGCCCCTCGAACACGACCACTACGACCTCGCTTTCCACGCCCTAGCGATCCGCGATACCTCCCGATATTCGCCGGCGCTCTTCCAAGCGGCTCCGGGCGCGCTCCACGATTGGCAGATTTACGCCGAACTCCTGCGCCGCTTGCGCCCCAAGGTCTCGATCCAAGAACGACTCGGACGGTGGCTGAGCCGCAAGATGGGACCTTCGGGCATGCTCGACGTTCTATTGCGCACCGGCCCACACGGAGCCGGCATGCTCGGCCTGGGCAAGGGCCTGACCCTCAAACGCTTGAAAGCCCAGCCCCACGGCGTGGACTTGGGGCCCTTGAAACCCGTGCTGCGGGATCGGATTCGGACCAAGAACAAACATATTCAATTGGCGCCCAAGCTTTTTGTCGACGATCTGACCCGTTTGCGCGCCAAGCTCGACGACTCGCGCCGAGACGACTCCGCCTCCGAGCTGTTGTTGATCGGCAGACGCCAGGTGCGGTCCAACAATTCGTGGATGCACAACTACCCTCGTCTCATGCGCGGTAAGGATCGCTGCACCCTGCTCATGCACCCGGACGACGCGGCCGAGCGAAACATCAGCGTCGGCCAAATCGCCAGGGTGAGTTCACGGGTGGGCAGTGTCGAGGTGCCGGTGGAACTGTCGGACGAGATCATGCGCGGCGTGGTCAGCATCCCCCACGGATGGGGCCATCACCGCAGCGGGGCTCGCCTCAGCACCGCCGGAGCCCACCCTGGGGTTTCTATCAACGACCTCACCGACCCCACCCTGATCGATGAGCTTTCCGGCAATGCCGCCTTCTCCGGGGTGCCGGTGCAGGTAGAGGCCATGACTTCCACGGAGAATCAAGGCTCAAAGGCTGTCTCTTCCAACGCTGCTGGAGGCTGAGATGTCGATCCGCGCTCACGGTAGAAACCTGATCGGTATTGGGCTTGCGGTGTCGTTGGCAGTCGGCGCGGCGGCCCAAGATTCCGCCACCTATCCCGAGCTGAAAAGCCCGCTCTTTCGCGACGCCGTGTCGACCTACAACGAGCCCCGTTGGGTCGGTGAGCCGGTCAGCATGTCGTTGAGGGACGCCGATTTGGTCGAGGTCCTGAGAACGTTCGCCCGGCTCAGCGAACTCAACATGATTCTGCATCCCGGCATCAAGGGCAAGGTCACCGTGGAGCTGAAAGAAGTCCCATGGGACCAAGCGTTGTCCATGATCCTGAAGATCCATGGTCTGGGCATGGACATCACCCAGGGCACCTTGCGGGTAGCGTCACCCAAGGCCCTGCGCAAGATGGTCGAAACCGAGGCCCAGCTGCCTTCTCAACCGTCGATTATTCCCACCTATCGAATACGCGGCGAGTTGCAACATCTCAACGTCGAGCGGGTCGCCGATTTGCTCAATCGAGTCGACCAGGGCTATCTCACCCGACGGGGCCGGGCGGAAGCCGAGGCCCGGACCAACACCCTCACCGTGGACGACCTTCGGCAGCGTTTGGAGGATGTCGCGCAGATGATCTCCGACTTGGATCGAGCCGAGTCGGCCGGCTGGGATGACCGTCGACTCCAAGCCGAGGCCGACGCCTGGTGGCGCCGCCATGTCGGCACCGGCGGTTTCTAAGCCCACAACGCAGCCACGACGAATCCGTCCAGCAAGCGCCTGGAGCATGCGGGCGCAGAAAATGCGGGCAAAAAAAAAGCGCCTCGGTCCACGCGGCGTGGCCGAGGCTTAGTGTGTTGATGGTGCTCAAGTGCATTGCAGCACCCGTGCCAGTCTCGCAGGAGGTCCTAAGAAACTCCCCAAGTCTCTTAGTTGCTTACTCTTACGGACGAGTCTTCCGGTCCGTCTAAGGACCGGTGATATTTTTCAAGGAAAATATTTCATTTAGATTTCGGATTTTCTACTGTTTTTTTGGTGGATGTCCTTGCCAGAGGACGTTGACGATCTTCCACTGCCCGTCGTATTTGGCCAGGTGCATGTAGTCGATGCCCCATTGGGCGGTGAGCTTGATGCTCGCCGTCTGGTCGAGCACCTCGAAGACCTCAATCTCTTTCGGCGCGTCCGCACCAATGCGCCCATCCTTGTTGTAACTGCCCGCCAGCTCCACCAGGCCGTCGAAGGTCATCGGAATCTCCCGATATGGCTTCTCTGGACTTCGACGATTGAATCCCCGCTTCGCCAACTCCGGGTGCACACTGCGCTGGATACGTTCCGGTGAGACCTCGTAGACCCCCTCCACGTAATCCAAGACTGCCGCCCGCACCGCAGCTTCATCTGAGGCGGAGTCCGCGTACACCATCCAACCCGCGGTCATCAACAACATCCCAAATCCGACGGTTCCGAGCAGCTTCCCCATGGATCTCTCCTCTTGGATCAATGTGTCCTGAACAAGGCTTCGTGAATAAGTTTAGGGACTTGTACGCCCTGGCGCCCAAAGGGTTTTCAAACCGCTGACAAAGTTTTTTCGAGGAATTTCGGTAATTCCCGAAATAGGTCCGTCTCACTTATTGAAACCAGGAACCGGTTCCTCCTGTCGCCCGGCGTAGGCACTACGAAGCGCCAAATGCCGACTTCGACCACGTTTGTGTGTCGGATCTCAGATCCGGCTGGGAGAACAACCATGTCTTTTATTTCAGATTCAATCGTTCGCCAAATCTTTTCATTGCTTTGTCTCGCATCTTTCTATCTCTGCTCACCCGTCCAAGCCTGTTGGGACGTGATTCCCTTGGATTTGAACACCACCACTCAGCTCGGCGGCATGGGCGCCGGGCAGAGTTTGAGCTTTGACCTCGAAGTTCCGTCGAAAGGAATCTTGACCGTATTGGCCACAGGCTCCTTAGGCTCGGCGGCCCCAGCCCTGGACCGCACGTCCGGCTGCGAGAGGGATCGCTCCGGGGGTGCACGAGTGCTCAGCCGCAGCTTGCGACGGATCTCACTTGCGGTGAGAGCGGGCACCCACAGCTTCAAGGTCGCGTCCCAGGATCTTCGCTCGCCGCTCCCCCGGGTCGACATTCGAACGATTTTCACCGCGTCCATCGAAGGCGAAGAGGATCCCGGTGAAGTCGACGTCGATCCCGACCCATTCCATCTACCCGGCACCTCTCGCCGGCAACTACCCGGCACCTGCCAATCCATTG
>CBDUGP010000082.1:0-46890 GCA_965366625.1 uncultured bacterium | reverse complement strand
GCCTGCGGTTTTCACGCCTCGATTCGACGAAAAATTCGCTGCTCTCGCGGGCGCGCCTGCGCGGCCCGGCCTTTTCCGCCGACTCTTCGTTGAAAGACCTCGACGATTCCCGAATCGCCTGCGGTTTTCACGCCTCGATTCGACGAAAAATTCGCTGCTCTCGCCGGCGCGAGACTTTCGCCACAGCTTGTTATGCAGGTTAGCAATTCGTTCGTTGTCGAGAATCCGGAGCGGGTTTTCGGTGTGGAATGGGGCCCATTCTTTTCCAGCTGTTGCATTATTTGTGGTCATTTACATCGCCACAGTGCCCGCCGAAGTATGCTCTCAACTGCTGCCGATCGAAGTCTTGACCCTTGAACAAGGTCTGCCGAGTTCGTATGTGGTCGATCTCGCCCAAGATCCCTCGGGGCGACTATGGATTCTCGATCGTCGGGGCTTGACCCTCTACGACGGAACCACCTTCCATTCCTATCCTCAGCCCGAAGACTTGCTGCCGACCCGCTTCGGGGCGTTGGCAATCGACTCTGAGGGGGATGTCTGGGTTTCTTATGGGAGTTCGGCCCGGGTATTTCGGATGGAAGGCGATCTCTGGCACCCTTTACCTTCATCGACTGTAGAGCCATCCACTGACGCTGCCGTTTTTTTGAGTGTGGTGCGGCACCCTGCCGGAGCCGAGGTGATCTCGGCAACTGGAAACCGCATTCGGATGTGGCATCAATCGGAGAATGGAACCTTTTCTGCCCCCCAAAGTCCCGACGGCGACGAAATCTCAAAAGTCTGGGCGATGACTCCGTTTGGTCATCAGATGGCGATTGGGAGTCCTGAGGGCCTGTGTTTTTTGGGTCTCGACGGCCGGATCAGCTGCCAATCCGTAGCTGGGGAGCCAAACCTCAAGGCACCAGTTTTCGGCTTGACTTCAGAGTCGACGGCCAAAGGTATAGATCGGCTCTGGATTCTGTCCGGGATCAAAGACAGGATTAGCAGGCCCGTGGATGTAATTCCAGCGCGATTATCCTACCTCCAAGAGGGTGAGCTGTTTGTGGTGGCTGAGCATCCGGCTTTCCCGCTACTAGCCATGCATCTCCGCCAATCGGAAAATTTCAAGATCGAGATGTTGGCGGACTCGGCGGGAAGCCTTTACCTTGGAAACGCTGCAGCTCTCTATTTTTTGGATCAGTCAGACCGCAGCCTCACCGAGATTGGGCTGAAACAGGGCCTGCCGAGCACGGGTGCGGCCAGCCTGGCTCTCGACCCCGACCATGGGGTTTGGGTCGGGACTCCTAGGGGGCTCAGCCGAATCGGCGGCAGGCGCTTTATATCTTTCAATGCCGGTCAGGGGTTGCTGGAGGACGAGGTCACGGCGATCGCCGAGCCGTTTCCGGGGCGGATTATCCTAGGGCACAATCTCGGCTTTACCGTGCTCGAAGGAGAATCCGTCATTCGGGTGCCATTTGATCGCCCTCGCGGCACTGTGCAAGGACGTTTTCGAGTTTTCGATTTGGCGGTCGACGTCAAAGGAAACGTTTGGGCGGCCACCTCGAGATCGGGCCTGTGGCTTCTAAACCGAGAGTTAGAGCTTGAACGGAAGTTGCCGGAAGTCCGCAACCCGCGTTCCCTAGCTTTCGATCCAGAAGGTCGCCTTTGGCTGATGGCCTTCGAGGGAATCTATTTGCTGACTCCCGACGGATTCGAACTCGTACACGAGCCTCCCGGATTGGAGCGCGCCCGATGGCTGGAATTTGATCAGAAAGGTCGTTTTTTGATCACCACGAGCCGTGGTCTGACAGTCTTGGAACCCGACGGCCAGTCCCGCGAGGTCCGCATCGCCGGAACGGAGAGCAATAACCTCTTCGGAGTGCTGAAGCGTCCATCGGGTGAGGTTTGGGTAGGAAGCACAATGGGCCTCCTCGTCTTGCGGGACGGTGAGCTGACCCAGGCCGAAGGTGTCCTTTCACAGATCGATGGACCCGTTTACTTCCTGCTGGATGATCCCCAAGGCCGGATTTGGCTCGGTACCGACGATGGCGTGAGGATCTGGGACGGTTCCGAACTCCGTACGCTCACCACTCGCCACGGGCTGGTGGGCCGGGAGACCAATCGCGGAGGTGGCTTAGTGGATCATCGGGGCCGAGTTTGGGTCGGGACGGACCGGGGAGCTTCTGTTTACCAAGCAGCCTACGACTTCACGTTGCCGGCGCCCGTCCTTGAGTTGCTCTCCTTGGAAGCTGACGGCAGATCCTATGGGCTGGACCAACCGCTTAACCTTGAACATTTTGAAAACAATCTGAGTGTGAATTTTCGCATCACCAGTTTTTCGCGGGAAGAAGCGTTGTTGTTGAGCTATAGATTGGAGGGCCTCGAAGACTTTCTCCGGACACCCTTACCCGCAACGGTCCGAGAGGTGGCGTACAACAACCTTTCCCCAGGTACCTATCGCTTTCATATCCGGGTTGGGCGTGAGAATGGACGATGGACAGAAGAGAGAGTGTCCCCGCCCATCGTCATCTCGCGTCCAATGTGGAGAACTTATCCTTTTTACGGCGCTGTGCTCCTGCTTACCTTTGGGACTGCCGTGGTGTTGTTTAGGCTCCGTACCCGGGCCGTGAGGATTCGAGCGTTGCGGGCCGAAGCTGTGAATGAGCAATTGCGGCATGCTGCGGAGGACAAAGAGCGCCTGATCGCGAGTCTAGAAGCCAAGAACGTGGAACTCGAGCGGTTCACCTATACCGTGTCCCATGACCTGAAGAGTCCGTTGCTCAACATCCGTGGTTTTCTCGGATTTCTCGAGGAGGCGTTGCACGGCCGGGATTTCGAGGCCATGGAATCCGATATCGCTTCGATCGATCGGGCGTCGAAGAAGATGGTCCAGCTTCTTGATGAGCTTTTGGAGCTTGCGCGCATTGGCCAAGCTCTAAGCTCGTCCGAGCGGATTTGCCTGTCGACCCTTTTCGGGCAGATCTTGGAGCTGTCGATACCGAGATTGCGTGAGCGTGAAATCACAACCGAAGTCGAATTGGAAGTTGCGGAAGTTTCTGGGGACCCCATTCGTTTGCGCATGGTGTTCCAGAATTTGGTGGACAACGCCATCAGATTTACCTATCGCCAAGAAAAGCCGCACATCGAAATCCGTGCTGTCCGCGAGGGTGACGACATCCTGATCTCAGTAGCCGACAACGGTGTCGGGATTCCCGAAGAGCAGCAGAAGCAAGTTTTTGGGCTTTTCAAACGCCTCGACTCTTCAGTTCCCGGAACGGGAGTCGGTTTGGCCTTGGTCCACAGGATCGTGGAAGCCCACGGGGGTAAGGTGTGGGTGGAATCCGACGGGCCCGATCAGGGCAGTCGTTTTGTCGTCAGGCTGCCGAGGACGGCTGATTAGAAGGCTGGCCAGGCGAGCCGCGCGCCTTATCGATCCCCTGAGGATCGCCGTCAAACGCCCTGGAAATCTTCGCGGGCGAGGCCTCATTGGCATTGTTTCGATCGTAAAGAGAATAGAGCTAAATCAGGGGTGGCTCGCCGGGAGCTCCAAAGACCGGCGATAGCCAGCAGCGCGGCCAGCCAGGATACCCAGAGCCACCGTCGAGGCGGTCGCCGCTGGTTACCGTAAGGGGACGAGTGCCGGCTAGTCTTCGCGGACGATGACGAGTCGTAGGTCACTCTGATGCGTGTGCAGCCATTCGACCCCGTTGGGTGTGCCGTGCCGGACGCGCAAGACCGCCGTCGTCTTGAGTCTCCGGGTGCGGTTGTTGGCGCTATGGTACTCGTCGAAGGTCACGGCGACGAGGGAGTCGAGAATGAAACGGAGCTCAAGGTTGGCGATCTCGATTTTGCCGGGCTCAGCGGAATCGCGCCACTTGCCGTAAGTCCCGCGCAAGGTATCGAGGGCTAAGGCGCGACGGATGATCGCACCGTGTGGGTCGACAGCCTGATACCCGAGGTCCAGTACGTTGCCATAGCGCGCCAAGTTGTCTTCGGTTTTTTCGACCTCACCGTTGTACCAGCGCTCCAAGAAGGCATGGATATCGCGGACCTCTTGGAACGTCTGATCCTTGAGCTTGGGGTTGTATTCGGCGAGATTCTCGGCCTGACGATAAATATGGAGAACCTTGAAGGTCGTTTCTAGCTCGAGCCCTGGAAATGGCACCCGCTGGTGGCCGACGATCAATCGCGCCCCCGGATCGAGTTCGGAGAAGATCTTTTTGCGCAGGCGGTGTTGGTCGAAACTGCCCTGGTCAAAGTAGAAGATCACATCGTAGCCCGACCACGAGTGGTTGAAAAAATCGTCTTGGATCAGCTCGACCTCGCCTCTTGCGAGCCTCTGGCCAAGAGCTTCCCGAGCTCGTTGGCTGACCGCGAAAATTTGTGGATCGTATTCGATGCCTGTGGCAGCGGCACCGAGGGCCGCGGCATGGAAGACCACCCGACCGTCGCCGCTGCCCAAATCGAGGAATCGCGTCCCGGGATTCACGTAAGTCTCGAAGGCTTCGGCCAAATCCTCAAGTAGAAACGGATAGAAGCGCCCCTTGTCGAGATCGATCACGTCGACCATCCGGTTGATCGCGGTTTCGGCGTCGTCGGCCTGTTCAGGAAGCTCTTCGGAGCCGTAGAGTTCGAGCAGCATCTCCGGGGTGTAGGCGAGCAGGCATTGATGTTGGATTTGCTCGAGCAGCTCCGGGTCCAAAGACTGTGGGTCAGCAGACTGGGGGGCCGCAGATTGGGGGTTCGCAGGCTGCCCCAAAACCTGAAGCGAGACGAGGCCTAGGAAGAGGAGCAAAGAGGCTGAGATTCTGTGCGTCATGGCGAGATCCTGTACATCCTAGAGAAGGTCATGGGGAGATCCTGTCGGCTTGGCGCAGAGGATCGAAGAGACGCTCCGCAGCGATCATCTCCGGGGTCGCAAAGCCGGTGGCGACCGTCTGCTCGAGCAAACCCTCGGCGCGCTCGAGTTCTCCCCGGGCGGCATAGACCCGCGCCAGGTCGTAGATAATTCGACTGTCGGTGGGCGCGCGCAGCCACCCTCGCAACAGATGGGCGGTCGCCTCTTCCACATCTCCGCCTTCGTCGAGCAGCTTGCGACCGGCATAGGCGAAGCCTTCCGCCATCGGCCAGGGGTCGACGCGGGTAAACGGCCATTTCTCGATTTCGATCTGCAGGAGACGGGTCTGCAATTCACGGATCTTCCCATTGGCATCGCCGTCAGCAAGGGCCCTGAGTTCGATGAGGATTGCGATATGGCTGCGGAAGTCTTCCGGCACCGCGTCGGCCGCTTCGGTCAAAGCGTCTACGGCGGCGTCCACATCTCCCCGTTCACGCGCTCTTTGGGCCGCACGGATGGCCCGGCCGCGGGTCTTCGACGCCTGAGCCCCGGCGAGGAATCGCCTTCCCAGGAGGCCGTCCGGATCGACCAAGGACGGCAAACCGTCGGCCTCGAAGAGCCTCTCCGACACTTGCCCCTGGGTTGAGGCCAGCAGGAAGCGCGGCGCGCTGAACTCGAGGTACGGAAGATCGTCGGTGAGCAATAGGGCTCCGTCGAGCCAGGACGACATGGCGTCGGCGCGGCCCACCCAATGCTGGGCGATCTGCAAGGGATGGGTGATGTGGATCTTCTCCAAGAGCCGCTGCAGATCCGGCTGCGCCATGTGGAAGTAGAGCTCCTCGACGTCGATCTCGAAGGGCTCCGTGGAGGCGATCATCAGGTAGTCGTTCATCGCCATCTCCCAGATCTGGACGTGACCGAAGACCTCGTTGAGGGTGCGCAACACAGCGGCAAAGTTGTCCGGGTGCATGGAGTAGCCGTGCAACCACTGCGCGTGGATGCCGCCGGGTTTCAAGCGGTCGCGACTGAGCTCGAAGAATTCCCGGGTGAACAGGTTGGCAATACCGCTGATCCACGGGTTGCTCGGTTCGGAGACGATCACATCATAGCGCCGGTCGCTGAGCAGCAGCAGATTGCGTCCGTCGTTGCGATGCATGTGCAAGCGAGGATCGTCGAGAGGTGCCTGGCTGACGTCATCGAAGAAGCGGCTGCCGTCGATCACCGCCCGGGAGATCTCGGCCAGGTCGAGGCGGTCGATGTCGAAGGCGAGGATCGCCCCCGCGGTGACTCCCGAGCCGAGGCCGATCAGACAGACGTCGCGGGCGTCTGGGCGTTGCAGCAGAGGAATCACTCCGGCCAGCCCCTGGGTGACCATGTCGTCCGGCAGGGTCGAAGCATCGGGTTTGCCGTTGACCGACATGGTGAAGTCGCCGTCTTGCGACTCGCCGACCGAGACCGTGGCGTCAATCCCTTCACGGTAAAAGACGATCTCCCACTGCTCGGCGGACGCGGCGCGGCCCAGGTAAGGACCGGAGGTCATGGTTTCGCGGGACCAGGGCTCCGTGAGCCCTAGGGCCAGGGCGGCGAGCACCCAAACCCCGACGACGATGGCGCGGCGCCCTTTGTTGGACCTGATGTTGGACCTGAAGTTGGACCTAGTACTGGACTTGGTGTCGGAGTTCGGACGCCCCTGGATCGTGACGATCGGGGCGAGCAGAAAGCAGGTGCCGACTAGCAGGTTGAGGCCCGAAGCGAGGTGGATGGTACGTTCCATGCCCATGAAGCTCAAGGGCACCAGGACGAAGCCCGCCACGGCGGAGCCCAGGATGGTGCCCGCAGTGTTGGCGGCATAGACGTCGCCGAGGCTACGCCCCACCTTCTCGGGCGTTGGATCGTAGACCCGGCAGATCAGAGGCATGAGCGCTCCCATGCACAGGGTCGGCACGATCAGCAATCCGAAAACCCATGCCGCCTCCATCAAGAGCACATCCATGAAAGCTGCGCCGCTCGAGGTGGCCTGGGCGACGACGCCGGGCATCTCGCTAAAAAGGGGGACCACGAAGAGGGCGGAGAGCGCGATTGTCATCTGCAGGACGCCCGCCACGTGCAGAGGTTGGCGCAGAAGGTCGGCCCGGCGCGCCATCACCAGGCTGCCGACCGCCAGACCGAAGATGTAGCAGCTGACGATGGTGCTGAAGGAATAGGTCGACGAGCCCATGGAGAGAATCAAGGCTCGGGTCCAGGCGACCTGGTAGGCCATGGCGGCGAAGCCGGAGAGTCCGTAGAGCAAGAGCAAGAGCCGGCGATCCAAGCCCGCCAAAGCCTCCGACTCCTCACCTCGCCGCGTTTTTACTTTTGCTTTCTTGCCCTGGGATGCTTTTTTACCTTTGGGTGCTTTCGCGACCTTAGGCTGCTCCGCGGGTCGCTCGAGCTTCAGCGCCTCGCCTGGCGAATCGACCTCAGCCACCGGTTCGATCGGTCGCCGGGAGATCCACAGGGCGACGATACCGGCCAGTAGATTCAGCGCCGCCACGGTCCACGTCGAAGCGCTCAGGCCGAGACGCGGCAAGAGGACGAAACCTGCTGTGGCGCAGCCTACGAAAGCGCCGAAGGTGTTGGCGCCGTAGAGCACGGCAACGTTGCTGCCAACGCCGCCACGCCGGGAAGCACCACGCTCTGTCTTCGCAGCGTACAGCGCGTGGCGATGGAAGGCATTGGCGAGCAGCGGCAGGGTAGCGCCCATGGCACAGGTCGGCACCAGCAGAATGACGCCGCTGATCAAGATCCGGGCAACGGTGATCAGCACGAAGCTCTCACCGAAGGCGCCGACCAGGGCGCGGTAGATCACCGTGCTGTGCTCCAGCAGGGCCGGGACGAGCAAAGCGGTGAGCCCGATGAGGATCTCGAGCACCCCATAGAGCCGCTCAGGACGCCCGCCCGCGCTCTGCTGGGAGGTGAAGCGTCCGGCGAGCCAGCTGCCCAGGGCTAGGCCGCCCATGAAGCAGGTCAGAACCGTGGTGATGGCGAAGGTCGTACCGCCAAAGACAAAGACCAGCAGACGGCTCCAAATGATCTCGTAGGTCAGGCCACAGGCTCCGGAGACGAAAAATAGACAAAGATAAATAAATTTCTCATCCCGTCGCATGATCACCTCGAATCATCCCGTCGCATGATCACCTCGAAGTCTTGTGAGCGCAGAGAATAGCACAAGGCGCCTGCATCAAAATTCGAGGGTATCTACTCCCTGTTGCCAGGTCTCGGTTTCGCCGAGATCGAAAAAATTAGAACTTTTTTGCCGTTTTTTCTCCTCCTCCTATATTTCTCCATCGCTTTCTCACTCTATTTAACAAATGACCGCGGAAGCACTCAGCTTCCATCACATGGCAGGCCCAGTCGCAATCGCAGCCTGCGCAGTACTTCTTGAAAGGTCGCACGTTATGTTAAGACGCTCGCTAATCGCCCTTCTAATCATCGCTTTCATGCCCGCGTTCGCGCTCGGCAGCCAGCACCTTACCGGTGAGCTCGGGCACCTCAACATGGCCAAGGCCCAGGGGAGCCTCCACGCCTCCGCTGAGATGGCCATGCAGGGCATTCTGATGGAGCGCTTCGGCGCCGACGGCACCGAAGAGATGACCGTCACCAAGATCTTTACCGACGAGCTCGGCGGCATGCACGTACGCTTCCAGCAAAAGCTCAACGGCCTTGAAGTAGTCGGTGGCGACATGGTCATGCACGTCCACGCCGACGGCGCTATCTACGGTCTCAACGGCGACTTCGCCAAGGCCGCCCGGGCTGCCATCTCGCCGAAAATCGATTCCGAGACGGCCTTTGCCGGAATGGCCAAGGCCAACCGCCAACGCGTCGGTGCCTATGACCTCGTCTACGTGTTGCGCGCCGGCAACCCGATTCTCTCTTGGCGTACCACCCTCGAATACGTCGACGCCCAGGGGCCCCAGCGCGACATCGTTTTCGTCGATGCCCTCACCGGCAAGATCGCCGCCCGTCACCCGCAGTTCCACTACGCTCGCTCCCTCCAAACCCAGGACTGCAACCAAAAGACCAAGAACTGCAGCACGGTTTCGACCTCCAGCAACACCATCTCGACCGGCGACTTGGCCATCGATTCGGCCCACAACTATGCCATCGGTACTTATGACTACTACCTGAACAATCATGGTCGTGATTCCATCGACGACAACGGCATGACCCTGATCTCCCGCGTGCACTACGACCGCAACTACAACAACGCGTTCTGGGACGGCGCCCAGATGACCTACGGTGACGGCGACGGCACCACCTTCGTGCCGCTCTCCCAAGATGCCGACGTGGTCGCCCACGAGCTGACCCACGGTGTGACCGAGCGTTCCTCTGGCCTCATCTACCAGAACGAGTCCGGCGCCCTGAACGAGGCTTTGTCCGACATCTTCGGTGCCATGGTCGATCGCCAGGAAGGTGCCACCGGCGCCGACATTTGGCTGCTCGGCGAAGATATCTACACCCCGGCCATCCCGGGCGACGGCCTCCGCGACATGGCGTTCCCGTCCGCGGTCGGTGACTACGACTGCTACCCGGATCGCTACACCGGCACCTCCGACAACGGTGGCGTGCACTGGAACTCCGGCATTGCCAACCTGGCCTTTGTGTTGCTTGTCGAAGGCGGCAGCCACCCGGCCTCGAGCGGTTCCTGCGCCAACAACCCTGGACCCAACGGTATCGGCTTTGCTGCCGCGGCTGAGATCTTCTACAACGCCAACGTCGGTTGCCTGACGTCCGGCTCGAACTTCGCTGCCGCCCGTTACTGCACCGCCGACGTCTTCGGTGGCGCCCACGCTGCCGCCGTGCACGCCGCCTGGGACGCCGTTGAGGTGCCGAACGATCCGCCGCCGCCGCCGCCGGAACCGATCGAGATCTTCGACGGCCAGGCCGTGAACGGCGTGTCTCTCGACACCGGTGTGACCCAGGACTACTTCCTCAACGGCATCGTTTCCGGAGACACCGTGACCTGCTCGACCAGCTGTAACAACGGTGACGCCGACCTCTACCTGCGCTTCGGCCAGGCAGCCGAGACCAACCCGAACAGCAACAACAACGCGTGTGGCAGCTACACCGCGAACTCGAACGAGAGCTGCACCACCGGCGCCGCTTCCGGCAACACCAGTCTGTGGGCCGCAGTCCAGGCCTACTCCGGCTTCAGCAACCTGTCACTGACCTGCACGGTCAGCGGCGGCAGTGGTAGCTGCGATCCCGCCGGCTCGCCCTGCGGCAACTGCTGCAACGGCTGCTCGGGCGGTAAGCCCTCCAGCCGCGTCTGCCTCTAAAACGAAGCAAATCCTCTCTCCGGAGAGATCGGGGCCCGCTGCTTTGAGCAGCGGGCCTTTTCTTTTGGCACCTGGATCTAAGGATCTTGGAATCTTTGGAATCTACGGTGTTCGGGCAAAGCGGGTCGACAGGATCTCCACCGCCCGTTCACTGGCGGCCAGCGCCCCTTCCAGGTAGCCGTTGAAGCGCTCCGCCGTGTCGGCGGACTCCGAGCCGGACCAGATCAGCCGATCGTCCCACCCCGGCTCGACGATTTCTTCCAGGCTTTCGAGGGAATGCACGGCCGGGCCGCGGAGATCGTCGGGCGTGGCGGTGTAGGGATCGAAGGCCCATTCTTGGACGAAGACCTCGAGGGGCCGGCCGGCCTCGGGGCCGAAGAGGCGAACGAGCTGCTGTATGCAGGCCCGCTCCAAGTCGTCCGCCCGATCCCGACGGAGCTCCGGCGGCAGGACGAAAAAGCCGAAGAGGGCGGCCGGACCCGGTTCCCCAGACGGCGGGTCCCCGGACGGCGGCGAGGCGTCGTGGATTTCTCCCAGGGGGCCGACCTGGCTGAAGGCGTCTCCCGAAAGCCCGTTCCGGCGCCAGAAGGGTTCGTCGTAGAGGGCCATGCACTTGGCCGAGGCGGCCATCCAGGTAGGGATCCGTGCCAGGGTCTTCCGCCGCTGGGGAGCCAGGGCCGGATCAAAGTCGAGGCCGGCGAGGGCTACCCTCGGCGGCAGGGCGATCACCACCGCGGCGCTCTCCACGGTCTCTCGACCCGCCGCGCCGTCCAGGGACGTGCGGAGGATCTTCCCGTCGCGCTCGATGCCCGTGGCTCGGGTCGCAAGCCGGACGGTCCCGACCCGTTCCCACAGCGCCCGCACCAGGCTGCCCATGCCGCCCCGCAGCCGATAGGAGCCGGCCATGGAGATCTCGAACCGTCCGCGGTGCAGACGACCCGGACCGGCTTCCACCAGGCCCTCCCCTTCGGCATATTGCTCGAAGACCTGGGAGTCGAGGCCCAGCTCCCGGATCAGGGCCCGGATCCGGGGTTGGCCGGGCCAGAACCAGGCCGGGCCCAGGTCGTAGGCGGGAGAGCCGTCGGCCGGCTCGTCCGCCTACGGAGCGGTATCGGCCCGCGGTCGGGCGGAGAGGATCCGCCCACCCGGCCGGTCCCGGGCTTCGATCACCAGGGGGTCGAAGCCGCGGCGCTCGAGCGCGTAGGCGGTATGCAGGCCGCTGAGGCCACCGCCGAGGATCAGGATCCGTGGCATGCGGCTACTGTAACCGGGAATCGTAACCGCGCCCAGGCCCGGCGCGAGCAGAATCCCCTGCTACGGGCAGGCCGGCAGACCGGTCCAGCCGGAGAGGCCGCTGGTGGCGAGCACGTTCGGCTGGTGAGGTGAGGTGCTGAGCCACATGTTCTCGTAGGTGAGCAGGGCATCGGGCATGATGGTGCCGCAGACCCGTGACTTGATCAGGCCGCCGAAGCTGGAAAAGTCCGAGTAGGACGCCCAGGCGAAGGTGCCGGTCCGGGTCACGTGGCAGCCGCGGCAGGAATGCTTCACTACAAAATTATAGAGGTCTCGCTCCGTGGCGTTGCCGTTCCAAGCCGGTGGCACAAAGGTGTCGACGAACGTGGCCGACGGCAGAGCCGGCCCGCCGTAGGAGCCTTCGATCATCTCCGTGAGCGCGGGCGGCGGCGTGGTGAGGTCGCGAATCTGCCGGTTGAGCTCCTTGAAGTCCGTCTCCTGGGCGGCCCGAGGGAGGGAGCCCGAGAACTCATAGGCGGGAAGATCGAAGGGCAGGAATTCCGCGCCCACGTCACCGCGGGAGTCGGCCGAGTAGCTGTTGCCGGCGTGGCAGATCATGCACAGCTTGGGGATGGCTTTGAGCCCCAGGCCGTCCAAGTCCGCCTCCAGGATTCGGGTCCCCGAAGCGCCGTAAACGAAGAACTTGGTGTATTCGGTGCCGCCGAGCACGGGGCTCGGGGAATGCTCCATGGTCACCGTGGCAAAGCGCAGGTCCGGACCGCCGCTATGGGCCAGGGCGGCCAGGGCCACTTGGGTGGGATCGAAAATGCCCGGCGTGCCGTAGTTGGCCACGGCATAGGCCACGTCTCCGCCGGTCACCTTCATTTTCATGTAGCGCCCGAAACCCAGGTCGGCGCCGTTGTAATAGGCCGCCTCGGCGTCTGGTGTGCCCATGTTGTTGGCCGCTTCCCAAGCGGTGAGATTGGGTTTGGTGCCCACTTTTTCGTAGGCCACGCCGGTGTAGGCGTGACCGAACGCCTGGTCCACGGTCAAAGAGGTGGCCGAGCCCACGCTCTGCACGAGGCGAATCTCATTGCGACTCAAGGCGGCGCCCGTGAGGGGTGGATCAAAGGGAGAATTCGTGTTGAGGGACGTGTTGGACAGAACGTCCGTCACCCACCGGGTTTGACCACCGGCTTCGATGATGTCGCCGTCGTTGAAAAGAGACGTGAAAGTGGTTCCCGTGCCGGTGACCGCGACTCCTCCGGAAGTGGTGATCGTGCCGGCTCCGACGACCCCGGCGGGTTGGATCATGTCTCCGGGCACGAAGAACGTGTTGAAGGCCGTGCCGGTGCCGGTGATCGTGGTCCCCGAGGAGGTGATCGTGCCGGCTCCCGGAGCGGGGACCGGATCGATCACGGAGGTATACCAATAGGCGTCGAAGATATCCAAGGCAGTGATGCCGTAGTGGTTCAAGAAGCCGTCCGTCGGCGTCGGCACGGAGATCGACAGGGTGGCTTGGGACGTGCAGCAGGAGTAGGGGTAGGTAGGAGCCGACGAGCAGGACGGGTCGTAGGTGCCCGTGGACACGGTTTGGCGGGTTTCCTCGATGGGATTGCCCGCGGTGTCCAAGACCACGAATTCGATGGCCGCGCTCGCCGGCAGGGCGTAGAAGGAGTTGATCGCGTTGTCGAGCTCGCGGACGAAGACGTCCCCGGTGCTCAACACCTCGATGCGCACATCGAAGGGCAGGAACGATTGCAAGGACGTATCCACCAGGATGCGCATGCACACGGGATTGGTGAATTCGAGATCGGCGTTGATCTCGGAGAAGTGGGGCACTTGGCCCACGTAGGCATCGCCGTCCAAGATGGATTCACCCACCTTTTCCCAATAGCCGGAAGTCTCGTTGTAGATCCACAGGGGGACGGATTCGGGGAGCTGGGACTCCCGCCGCGCTTCGGGGATCGGAATGCGCACGTCCGCGAAGGCGCCGGGGCGCAGGTTGAATTCCGTGCCCTCGGAGTTTTCGATCGACACGCTGATGGCACCGAAGCTGGTGAGGGCCACCTCTTCGCTTTGGGGTCCGTTGCTCACGGCCAGGTAGTCTCCGGGCATGCCGCCGTCGGGATCCGTGGGGTCCACAATGCCGATGAAGACACTCAAGGGCTCCGTGGCCGGCTTGCCTTGGGGGTCCACCAGGGTGCCGGGTTGGAAGATCACCGAGGCGGTGCGATTGCCGGACGACGCCACCACCTGGGAGGGGCGGTTCGGGTCGATGGGGAATTGTTGGGCCGGGGTCAGCTGGTAGGTACGTTCCACCCGGGCCGAAGAGAAGGTGCGGGAGAAGAGCATGTAGCCGCTGCGCTGGATGGTGAAGACGTAGCGGGAGCTGTCGCGAAAGAGGTCGAGCTCGAACCAACCCTGCTCGTCGGTCACGGTCTCGCGATCGTCCACCCGGACCGTAGCCCCGGCCAGAGCCTGGCCTTCCACGCCGAGCACCGCGCCCGTGAAGCGCACGGATTCGGCGGTGGATACGGAAAGGGAACGGCGATCGAAGCCGCCTCGACCGTCGTCCACCAGGAGGCTCGCCCGGGCGGCGCCGGAATCGTCCAAGGTCCAACCGATGATGTTGGGGTCGCCGGTATTGAAGGTGGTGCCGGTCTGGGTGATCACGCGGTAGGTCAAGGGATCACCGTCGGGATCGTCGGCCTCGATGTGGATGAAGAGGGTGGATCCCGGAGCGGCCCGCACCACGCCGTTCGCGCCGTCTCCGGCCCATACGGCTGCGATCTCGGGCGGTGCGTTATTGAGCACGAGCTCGGCTTGTGAGCCCGAAAGGGGAACGGTCACCCGATTGCCGGCGTAGTCGGCTTGGAGCAAGTAGTTGCCGGCGGCCACGCCGGCGAAGGTGAAGGCCCCCTTGCACGCATCCTGCTGAGCCACGGTTTGCAGGGTGCCGGCGTCCAGCAGGGAGACCTCCGCCTGCTCGGAGATATTGAAATCGGTCGCCGAATAAGCAGCCGGCGCGCCGCCGGCCAGGGTTACGGCACCGGCCACGGCCACGCCCGCGTTGGGGGTGAGGGCGTAGGTGGGCGTGTAGGCGGTGGGGCCGGAAACGGTCACCGGTAAAGAGCTGCAAGCGGAGGCGTAACCGGGCTTGGACCAACAAATCCTATAGCTGCCGAGCTTTTGGGGAGGAATGCGAAAATTGCCGATGCAATCGGTCTTTACGCGGTCGCTCTCTGCTCCGGTCTGAACATGGACCGCATGCACGGTGACGTCTTTGAGGAATCGCTTCTCGCCGCCGATCCAGGTATAGATCGTGCCGTGGATCTCCTCTTTTTGGACTGCTTTCTGCGCCGCTTCCGGGCTACCCGTGATTTGAAAAGTGAGTACGCCCAAGGCCATCAATACGGCCGCGAATAGGGTCGTGGTCCAAAGGGAGATTTTTCGGCGTTGTTGCTCGGTCATAACGTGCTGCTACTCCTTCGAGATCCATGGGATCTCGGGTACAAGTGCGGAGATTTGAAAAAATAAATTGAGCTATTCAGCTACCGTAGCAGCTACATGTTCTACTAGCAACTATGTGTCTTGCTTTTTTGCATACGTACCGTGAAAGGAACGACGGCTCTTGCCGAGAAAAAACAAGGCCCCGGCGACTCCGCCGGGGGCCTTTTGTTTGTGGCCTGCCATTTTAGGTGCCACGTTGTTAAAAGAGCTGGAAGCGCGGTTGTGGCGCAAGCCCACTGTAGTCGGCGAGTCGGTGCTCCCCCGGTGCAGTCCTGGAGTAATATGAGGTGTGTTCCACACCATTAGGAGACTCGACACCTTGGGAGACCCGAAATGACCTCCTGGAATCCGCTCGACCTCATCCCGCCGACCGACTTGGTGGCCGCAAGGCTCGAACTGCACCATGCCGCCCAATTGGTGGCCATCGGCATCGGTCGCTCGTTTTTGCCCGAACGCTCCGACGACAGCCACACCAACCTTTTTTGGTGCGACGGGGCTTGGTGGAGCCGAGAGATCCCCGGCAGCAACGGCCTGCGTGCGGGCCTGCGACCGGCCGAACTCGACTTGTTGCTCGGCGACGAACGGTTGTCATTGGTGGGTAAGACCCGCCAACAGGGCCTCTCCTGGCTGCGACGAGGGCTCGACGAGCAAGGTCTCGTCGGCGAGCGTGCCGAGCTCGATATTCACTACGATCTGCCGGACCACCCGGTGGCCGAAGGCGCGGCCTTCAGGGGTGACCTCGAGCCGGGCCGACAGCAGCTCGCCGCCTGGTACGCCGCTGCCGACGGTGTGCTCAGGGAGATGGCGACCACATACGGCAGCTCGGAGGTGGTGACTTGGCCCCATCACTTCGATATCGCCACCTTGCTCACCCTCGACGCTCCTGAAGAAACCGAAGAAAAACCCGACGAAGAGTCGCAACGCTCGATCGGCATGGGTCTCTCGCCGGGCGACGGTAACTTCGCCCAGCCCTATTTTTCTGTGACTCCCTGGCCGGTGCCGGAGCAAGATCCCGTCGAGCTGCCCCACGGTTTCTGGACGCGCGAGAATTTCTTCGGCGCCATCTTGACCGGCGAAGACCTTCTGGCGGCGGGCGGTGAGCCCAAAGCTCAGGTGGAGCACTTCCTCAAAACCGCTATCGACGGCGGGTTGGCGAGCCTGGGTGCCCAACCCGGCTGAGCCCGACCGGCGGCGGTCGAGCCGGCTGCTTCCTCAAGACGTAGCGTCGGGTGGCAGCACTGCGCGGTCGACCCCGACACGGGCGTGGTCCATCGCTTCTGATTTGTGACCCATCCGGTCGGAAGAAACAACTGAAGGATCTACTTCTGAATCAGCCGATGGATAGAAGAAGGTTGGATACTCAGAAAGTATGACTCATGGCTTGGGTCGGAAACCTGCGACCGTGCTCGCGTGGTGGGACATGACACAGGCGTTGTCGTGGTTCGCGTCACCGAGCGGGACTCCGGCGGCCCTGGCAATCCGCGGATTCGAGAACCGTGGGTCTTGGCTACAGCCGCAATGGGCGCCTACTCCGAGAATCGTCCTGAAGGCACCGGTTTTGACGAATCCCTGGCCGAATTCGACCACCGGCGGCTCTAGAGAGCCTTGCTCGTGGGAACCGCCGAGGAGATGTCCGAGTTCGTGGCGAGTTACGAGTCCGGTGTGAAAGCCACCGGCGGTGACCACCGCCAGAGCGCAATCTTCCGTCGGCATAATCTGCAGTACTCTCCCGCCGGTTTTCGGCTCCTGGACCACGAAGATCACGAGATCGGCGTCATTTCGCAGGGCTCTGAGTTTTGCGGCGGCCGTCGTCAAATAGGTGGCCAGGTTTCCCGCCTGTGGTGGGCTCTCCACGAAATCTGGGAGTTCCGCCGCTTGGGCGCGGAGCCGGGCTTTAACACCGCTCTGACATAAGACCAAATTGAGATATTTGACTTTCGCCTCCGCCTCGACCTGGCGGTCTTTGGCGGCAATGGTCGCCACCGAATTTGGGCTGAAAACAAAAAGAACATCGATCAAGGGTATTTCCGGCGTCTCCGGCGGCTTCGGCGGACAGCCGGTCGTGCAGCAGGGAGTCGGTTGGATCTGGGTGCCACAGGCAAAACCGGGGTTGGCGAGGGTTAAGGACGGGCATCCCGGCAATTGGGCTATCTCAGGCTCGGATGCGTCGGCAGAAGGATCCGGTCGGTCCTCGGTGACCTGGAAGACCACGGGAATGCCCATGGAGTTTGGTGAGATGGTGAATGTCTGGTTGCCGGCGCTGAAACGTCCGTGTAGGCCACCGTCCTCGTCGGTTACCAGGCTGGCGGTGCCTACGGGCTCACCTTGTTCGAAGACGATGGTGGATCGTGGGTCTTCGAGAGCACCGGGTCCGCTCTCGATCATCAAATGTTTCGTGCCCGGCGGAGTCGGCAGATCGAGCGGGCTGCTCCATGCGGGCTGCGGCATCAAATGGCCGACCGCCAGGGGCAGGGTCAGGGGCTGGATGCCCCAAATGGCCTCTAGGTCAGTCTGCGTGTCGAAGGGCACCAGCTCGACGCCGATGAACTCGAGAGATCGAAGCTCCTCCTGGGCGTCGGCTTCAAAGGCGACCATCCATATCAGGAGCCAAACCATGCAAAGGGAAAGGGCGCTGTAGAGTTTTTTCATGGCAGCTTAAATTCTGAGTAGGCTGCGGAAGTCACACCGTCGCAATTGTCGCCCGACGGATAGCCCGTGCCGTCCTCCCTCCGACCGGGACGCGGGTAGGGCAGCACGTCTTCCTCGTGGAAACGTTGGCTCTGCTCCTGTTGTTGGTGCGCCTGTTCGCAGGTCGGTTCCTTCGGCTCCTCCGGCTTCGCTGACTCACCTCGGCCGTCCTGCTCTGCGATTCGGGCGGCCAGTCTCTGCTGATTCTGGCTGACGTCGGCGCGAATCGAGCTTTGGTGGGCATTCGACAGGAGTTCGTAATTCCACACGAAATCCACGTCGTCGACCGGGTTCCACTCCGGCAGGGGTAGCCATTCCAAGGGGTTTTCCGAGCAATAGTTGCCGATCCGAATGACCACTTCCTCGTTGGGCTCGCCGACGAATCGAAGCGTTTCCTCGGTTTGATGCTCGTCGTCGAGATCCACCATGTGGATGCGCATCTCATGGATCTTGTCGAAGCTGAAGGAGACCTGCTGCGCCAGCCGGCTGCGATACGGCTGTCCGCCGAGCACGGTCGGAATAATCCACTCTTGCTCGTGTAGATTTTCCACCGCGACCCGGCCCTGATCGATAAAGATCTGGGTACCCACCTTGGGAGAGCAGGCGCCTGGCTCGGTGTTGAAAGCGTTTCTATCCACCTCGGCTCGGCCTGGCACAATGCGCTTGAGGTCGGCCACGAATTCAAAGCTGGTGTCGCCGGTGAGCGACACATCGAGGGCGTAATCCTCGTCGGCATCGCCATCGAACGAAAACCAAAGCCGTCGGCGATCGAGGCGGGTCACCACCTCGCAGCGTTTGGCCTCGCCTGCGAGGTTGACGGGCAGAGGCGAGCGGGGTAAACCGACCCGGTGTCGGCCTTCGTATTTGAGCAACGGCACGTGGGGGTGATTCAACAAACTGAATCGGCCATCGAGGGATCGACGGGCGCGGTCGATATCTTCGTCGACCGTCAGCTTCGGCAAGAGAACGCAAAAAGCCGTGGTTTGGTCGAAGGGGCGGTAGTTGGGGACGTAGGTACAGAGGCCGGCAAAAACGAGCTTGAATGTGAACGTGGGCTCATCGGGCATGGAACGGGTCCTCCTCTGCAACGGCGGATTCTGCTTCGGGTCATTCTTCTACAGCTGGTCACTCTCTTCGATAGCGTATCTTCTACAGCGTATTTTCCTTCTGCAACCTATCCCTTCTCTCCAACCTATCCTCTCGGCAGCCAATCTCTTCTCTGCAACGTATCCCTTTCTGCAACGTATCCCTTCGCTGCAACGTATCCCTTTCTGCAACGTATCCCTTCGCTGCAACGTGGCTCAGATATCCCAGCGGCTGTAGGCCCGCCCAACTTTTGGGATGGGCCCATTGGCCGTCCGTTTCGGAGAGTAAGTGGAGTTGAGCCAGTCGGGCGGCTTCCAGGTAACCCTCGCCATTCGCCAAGGCCTGGTGAAAGGCCGTAAAAAGAAGCCGCCCGGCCTCGTCGTTGAGGTCCCACAGGGTTCCGACCACCGCCGGCACGCCGCTCGCCAACAGGGCCCCGGCCAAACCCGAAACGCTCGCCGCACGGCGGTCGTCGAGAGTGCCCGTGCGACAGGCGGACAGAACCACCAAGGTGAGCCCGTCGGCCGCTGCCGCCAGCTGCTCGACGCTCAAGGTTCCAGGCTCGCCCGCGAGGACCAAGTTGGAACGCTCGGGGTAGTGGTCGTCCCTTTGCGCATGGCCGGCGAAGTGTAGGAGCGAGTGGTGGGTGACATGGCGTGCCAAATTTTCCCGCGTAGCCTCCGTGCCGATCAACACTCGGCTCCCGGGATAGAGCCGCGCCAGCTGCCGGGCCTCGGTAGCCGCGGCCGGCAGCGGGCCGAACTTGAATCGCGTTGGATCGAACGATGGATTTCCCACAAACAGCCCGGTGTTGAGGGTGCCTATGTCGGCGCCGGTGAGCAGGGAGCGCCGGAGCACCTCCAAAGACGGGGTGAAACCCAAGGGCCTTTCCTCGATCAAGAACCGTCCGGATCGAGGATTCCGCAAGAGGGCGAAGGGTAGGGTCGATAGCATCCGGTCCGGCGCGATGATCAGTCGATCGTCTTCGCCGAGGTATCCGGTCAGTGGTTCGATGAGAGTTCCATACAGCTCGCCCGTCAGCTTAGCCGTCAGGTCGGCCATGGGCTGCCAATCGGTTTGAAGCTCGACGGCCTCGAGCAGCCGCTCCACCTGAGATTCTAGACCTCCCCCGGGTCGGGAGCCGATCCATCGAGCACCTTGGCGGCCGATCAACCAGATATGAATTTCCTCCTGAACCCACGCATACGCTACGACTCGGGTTTTCGCCGGCAGCCAGTCCCAGGGGCCCCGGGTCGCTTGTCCCGCCATCGAGCCGGACCAATGCAACGCCCTGGCTCGTTCGAGAACCGCCAGCGCCTCCGCGGCTCGTCGCTCTTCGAGATACAAATCCAATTTGGCCTCGAACAGATCCTGGGCGGTCTCCAAATAAGGACGGCGCCGGGCTAAATCCAGGCGCTCCAGAGTTCTCTCGATGGTGTTGAGAGCCAGGGTGAGGTCCCGCTCCGCCGCTTCCGGATCACCTATTTTTCGCTGCAGGAAGGCTCGATGGCGCAGGGCTTCAAGCCACCGAAGTTCCTCTCTCGGAGCCGAATAGTCGACGATCTCGTCGAGCAACTGGATCGCTCGTTTCGGCTCCAGCTCCGACAAGGCCAATGCAGTGCTGAAAGCGATGCTCAAAGCGCTGCGTTCCCGTCGAGGCAGATCCGTGATGTTCGAGTTGGTGCTTCGAGCCGTCTCCAGCTCGGCGATGGCTTGCTCGGCCCGCCCCAGCTCGATCAACGTCCGGGCTCTTCGCAGGTGGGCTTCCGACTTTGCCAAAGGCGTGCCCGCAACCCCGGCGACCCGCACGCCTTCCGTGTTGAAGGCCAGCGCCGCTCGCCCGAGATGGCGCTTCACAGCACCTCGCGCGGATTCCCAAAGGGCGTTGTGGCGCGGCTGGAAGGTGGGTAAACGGCGAAACATCGACAGGGCACGATGTCGATGGACCCAGGCCTCGGCATCGTCCCCCAAGATCGTCAGCACGTCGGCAATCTGGCCTTCGATATGGCCGCTAAGGGCCGGTTCTCCAGTTTTCCGGAAGAGCTCCGCTGCAAGGTCATAGGAGCTGAGAGACTCCCGGAGGTAATTCTGTCGAGCCAGACCCAAAGCCCGAGCCCAATGGGCGGTCGCGGAGATCGCCGGATATTTGGAGTGGTCGGATTTCAGGACTTCATCGATGTAGCGATAGGCCTTCCCGTAGTCGGTGTTGGAAACGTGAATGAATCCCAGCCACGTCCGGACCCAGGAGCCGAGCGGTGAGTCGGTCAGACCGGGCAACGCCTCCAGCAGAAGGGGCTTAGCGCCTTGGTAGTCCCTCGCCACATAGGTCCGGTAGCCCTCGGCAAAGGCCCGCAGGGTCGGCAATTCGGGTACCGAGTCGGTTCCTTCAGCGGTGAAGGCAACCAGGCCGTCGATCACACTTTGGTCGTAGTCGTAGTCGTAGTCGATCCCAGGCTCGGCCGCCTTAGATGCCGCAATCTCAGACTTGGCGGACCTGGCGAACTCGTAAGTGAGCCGTCGAATCTCCGGCTCTTCGGCTCGTTGCCAGATTTCCGCCAGCCGTTCGAGCAATTGGTGGTGACGACCTTGTGGCGGCCCGTGAGAGGAGCGGCCGGGTTCGAGCTCACGGTCCAGATCCCGCAGACGATGTCGAGCCTCCCGAGCCCAATCGCTCGAAACATCGGTTTCGAGATACCTTTGCCAAGCGTCCTTCGCGGTGAGCACCAAATGGGCATGCTCGAGGATCAACGCCCGGTTGAAAAGAGCAGGTCGATGCTCCGGGCTCTGCTCCAGGGCTTGCTCGATCCACTCCAGAGCACGGAGGGTGTCCAGCAGGGAGCCGTTCCTGTGGGATTGTTCGAGCAGGGCTGCTGCGAGATCGTTCATCACGTTCACGCGCAAGGTCGGGTCCCTGGCTGAAGCCGAAGATTCGATCAAGGCCGAAAGCGAAACGACCGCGGAGCGAACGTGGTGACCCCCTTGGAGCAGCCGAGCCCGGGCGAGGAGCAGACTTTCGGTCGCCGGCAGCCCGTCCCTGGCTGCTTTCATGCTTTTCTGGAGCAAATCGGAGCGGATCTTCGCGTCCACCTCGGCCACACACGGCCGCCACGATCCCGGCCCGTCCGCCGAAGCCATTCGGTGCGGGGCGCAAGGTCGCCAATCCACGTCGCCGCTCAGGCGACCCTCGGTGAAGCGGTCGTTCCACCCGTCGTGCTCGAGGGTCGTGGGCCCGCCGCAGCCCGCGACCCAGAGCAGCGCCAACCCCAGGGTCGCGGTTTTACCCGGGTATCCGCCGCCCGAGCCCCGCGTTGGGCGCCAGACTCTGTCGCAAGATTCAATTTGAAAACTCCCATCCATGTCCGGACTTTAGGAGCGTCATGCCCATTCGACAACACTGTCAGCGTGTTAGATTACGGCAAATATCGGCATCCGAATGAGTTCCTCCACGGCGATTCGTGACGTAGGGGCGTTTGAACCCAAGGCAAAGGAGCCTGACGTGAGACTTTTATGGATCGTTATCTGTGTGATGTGTCTTGTGCTTGCCGGCTGTGGGGACGGCGGAAATACCGACAGCCCCGCGGAAAACGGGAACTCCGAGAGTGGGCCCGCCGGCCATGAAAGCCCGGAAGGCGGCAGCTCAGATGACGGCACGGACGACGGTAGCGCGGAAGGCCCCCACAGGTCTTGCCAGGAGGTGCCCGAATCTGGAGATCCCGGGGATGGGGGCGCGGGCTTGAAAGTCGCGATTCTGCTGACCGTTCCCGACGACACGGATATGACCCTAGAATTTCCGGTGGGTGATCCGTGCCACACCTGGTCGCGCACGGCGGATCCCGATCAACACGACTCCGAAAGCCACTTGCACTACAACGCTGCCGACCGAACCGCCTTTGTCGGCGGTACCTTCCGTTGGACGGAATACGGACCTGAGCACAGCCAGGAGGCGATCGATTCACGCTGCGCGAATGATGAGCAAGGCACCACCAAATATGCCACCCTCAGTGATTCATGTGAGGACCACAACGGGATCCTGATCCGGGTTTCGGACGTCAGCAACCCCTGACGAGGGCCACGTGACCGAAGCCACCAACCCAGTTTTGAGGTCAACCGCAAAGACTTCGCCTCCACCCGTACCGCTGCCGAGCCGTTGGCGTCGCTGGATGGTGGGCAAGTGAGATTCCGAATCGACCGTTTGCGCTGACCGCGAAAAATATCTCGGACGTGGCCATTCGCCGTCCGTTGTGACGAAAAAGAGGGGAGACGGCCTATGCCGCCTCCCCGGGGAGGTGTCTGTCGAAAGTGGAGGCTCAGAACGGCACGACAAAGAAGGTGTCGGCGAATTCCAGGTTGTCGACGAAGAATTCATCACCGACGGCGTCGTCGCCGAGGAATTGCAGGTAGACATGCTCGACATCGCCGATTCCGCTGAAGGTGCCGGTGGGAATCCGGAAGGTCTTCATGTAGCCAAGGGTATCCCCGCCACCGAAGTTGCAATCGTCGACACAGAAGTAGTGGGGATCGGGGATGCCTCCGAAGTCGTTGAGGTAGGCCCAACTATAAACACCATTGTTGAACACGCCGACCCTGACGTTGAGCGGGCCGCTGCCGGTGAGCCGGCCGATCCGTACACTGAGATTGAGAAAGCCGGTGAAGTCTTGCTGTTCTTCGGGGATGTCCCATCGGACATAGGCATTGTTGCCGCTAGGGCGGACTCGCAGGCCACGAGCGGCATGGGGAGTGGTTGCTAGGCTGGTGCCGTTGGCTTCGGTAAAGATGTCGGTGGACACGGCGAACACAGTGTCGTTGAGGGTGTTGAGACCGTTGTTGCCATTTTGGAAATTATCGATGACTTTTCGCGTGGTGCGGGTGCTGAATTGGCTGCCGATGCCGCTGGACCAGGTGCCCGGCACGTCGTCACCGCGGATGTAGCTGGTGTAAAACTGCCAATCGTTGAGCAACCAGGCACGCAGGAAGGCGTTGACGTAACCTTGGGTCGTCGAGCGTTGATTCGGAGCGGGAACAATGTTGCTCCGGTCGCTGAATCCAGAGTGATTGCCGAGCAGGAAGAGCTTCATGCCGCGATCGAGATCGTAAGCGGTGGGCGTGGAGTATTCGTTATAACCACCCCAATCATGGGCCTTGAAGACGCCGTGGGGATTCACGTCTCCGTCATGGGTTGCGCCGAGCACCAAATACGCCGGTGTTTCGTAACCGTAGAGGCTTTCCGAGGTGTGGCGGGTTGGGGCCATGGAGACCACGGCGCGGGTGGTGAATTTAGCGTTGGAGTAGAGGTTGTCGGCCAAATAACGGACCGTCTCACCACCGCGGCTGTGGCCGATCAGGGCGGTTTGATCAAGATCTACGGCCTGGGGGTCGGTGAAATTGTCGATCACATTGTCGAAGCACGCGCTGTTGAGAAAGTCCTCGGCCTCGTCGGCGGCGTCCTGATGATCTTGGGCGTCGGGAGGAATGAAAGGGCTGTTGGTGGCGACCACGTCGAGACTCAAGGTGAGCATGCCGTTGGCCGCCAGATGATTTTGTAGATAGTCGTATTCGTCTTCGTCATAACCATTGCCGCGCAAAATCACCACCAGCGGCATGTCAGGCGCCGGATGACTCCAGCAGGAAGCTCCGCCGTCGCGCATCCACCGGAACCGACCCTTGACGCCGGTGCAGGTCGTGTTCCAGGAGCACAAGCCGCCGGTATAAGGGGCGTGGATCGAAGGATCGCCGCTGATGGCCTTGCCGAGGCTCGGCGCTTGCGCAGGCGCTTGGATCACAGGAGGGTCGAGCCGAGACACGAGATCCTCGGCATCGAGAGCATGGATGACACCGTCCCTGACGAAAACCGGTTGGGGCTCGCCGATCCAGCCGTCCACTTCGAAGGTGAGCCAAAGGGAGTCGTAAGATTCCAAGTCCAATGGGGCCGGGCGGGTGCTGAGCCGCATCTTGCCCTCTTCCACCACCACCGGGTCGGGCATCGAGTCGGACGTCAGCTCGGTGGTGTGTCGGCTTTCAAAAATCACTCGGCCTTCGGGATCGACGGCCAAACGCAAGATCACGTTCTGCGGGCCGTGCAGTGCCATGCCCGTGGCGTCGAGCAAGGACGCCTCGATTTCTAAAGGTTGCTCCGCAGCGTCGGGGCGTGCATTTGCGGAAGTCCCGCCGAGCGCGAGCAAACTCAGGGCACTGGCGAGGGTGAAGCGGGTTATCGTGGATGTCGGGTTCAAAGAGGTAAACATGATGAAGTCCTTTTGGTTGAAAGTAATCCTCAACGGGTGTTCACTTTCAAAGCGCACTGGGTGCTCGGACTCCATCAAATGGGCTGGAAGTTTTTCCGGCGAAGCCTTCAGCTTTTATTCTGAGAGCCCCACGCCCTTGACGGCAGCGGTTGTTGCTATTTCTGAGCTTCGAGCGCGGCAATCGCTCTTTTGGGGGCCACCATTCGGTAGCCTGCTTCCAATAAAGCCTCGACCTCCGACCAGTCCGGATCCCGATCGAGACGCATGCCGACCCACCCCCGCGGGCCGAGGTAAGGCGGCACAAAAAAAGTGTCGGGATCGGCCTCGACCCGTGCCTCTTGCTCCAGGAAGCTCGACTTCACCCAAACAGCCACGCGGTCGTCGCCGTGATGATTTTCGGTAAAGGTGGCGAAAGTTTTCCGCCCACCCCACCAGGTGGGTGAGCCGTGGGAAATCTTTTCCGAGGTTTCGGGCCAAGCTTCGATCATCGCGCGCAAACGGTCGAGTGGATTGATGTGGGTAACCATAGGCAGGATTTTATCCCTACTCGGAACCGAGCTGAAGCCGATGCCGGGTGCCGGCTCTCGGTTTCCCTCGGTGAAGTCCTGGAGTAACATGGGGTACGTTCCACACCATTAGGAGACTCGACACCTTGGGAGACCCGAAATGACCTCCTGCTGTCGAGCTGGTTTATCCCCGAGCAGTCCCCGACCATGACGACCCGTTCCCCCTTGCCCCGCACCTTGTCACCTCGCACCCCGTCACCTCGCACCCTGTGGCTCGACGCGCCCCGCCGTTCAAGGCACCAATTGGTGGTGCGCTGCGGGTTCGACGACCTCTGCTTTTCGACGACATACTGGTATGCCGACGTCGATTTGCCGCAGCTCGAAGCGCGTTTCGGCCTCGAAGCGATGGAGCGGATTTACTTCCACATCACCGCGTTCGAAGCCAACAAGCTGGTCAGCCTGCGTCCCGACCGGTTCGATCCGGGCCCCTTCGCCCGGTTCGCCGGTCCTGCCTTCTTCGAGCTTTGGCGCACTATTGCTCACCACGTGTGGGGACAATGGCGCTACGAGCACGACGATCCCGACTATTCGGGCCCAGAGCTCGTCGGTGGGCTTTCTGCCACAGATATTCGTGAACCCGTGCAGCTCGAGCCCGGGCCGATTGAGACCCTGAGCTTCTGTGGCGGTGGCAAGGACAGCCTGGTGGCCGCCCGGTTGCTCGAGCAGGCGGGATTTCCGTTCGATTCCCTGGCTTACTCAAGCTCGGTCTATGGCCAGGCGGCACCCCAGCACGAGCTGATCGACGGATTGCTCGACCACACGGCGGCGGTGGCTCGGCGACGACTGTGGATCTTCGACGATTTTCTCGACAGCCCCGTGGCCCAACTCCACCCGGAGCTCGGGGTCCACCATCTGCTGGCCGCCGAGACCCCGGCCTCGGTGTTTGCCGCCTTGCCACTGGCCCTGGCCCATGGCTATCGTCACCTGGTGGTGGCCCACGAGCACAGCGCCGACTTCGGCAATTTGGTGTGGCACAAAACCGGCGAGCCAGTGAACCACCAATGGGGTAAATCCTTGGAGGCGGAGCACCTGCTGGCGGACTACGTCCAAAACGAGTTGGTGTCGGGAGTCGACTATTTCAGCCTGCTCAAACCGATCGACGACACGCTGATTTTCAACCTACTTCGCGGAGACCTACTTCACGGAGACCTACTTCACGGAGACGCGCTTCACGGAGATGCGGCGGCGGTCCGCGCCACCCACTCGTGCAACGTGCGCAAGCCTTGGTGCTGTCGCTGCCCGAAATGTGCCTATGTTTGGCTGGGTTATATGGCGTACCTGCCGGTGGACGAGGTGGCCCCGATCTTCGGCCTGAATCTGCTCGACGTGGAAGAAAATCAGCTGACCTTCCGGCAGATGTTGGGGCTCGAAGACCACACCCCTTTCGAATGCATCGGCACCGTGGGCGAAAGCCGGCTCGCGTTCGCGCTCTGTCGACGCAAGGGCCTGACCGGGCGCGCCATGGACACTTATCTCGCTGAGGTCCACGGCCGCAGCGGATTCGATATGGAAGCTCAGCTCGAGCTCAACCTCGCCATCCATCCCGAGCACCGCATTCCACCGGCCCTTTATCCCGCCATCGACACCCTCTTTCGCCAGGGCGCCGAGGCGGCCCGGCAGCGCATCCGGCGGCTGTTGGCGGACACACCGGTGGGCGTGTGACCAGCGGATGCATCACCAGCGGACGGATCATGTTGAGCCTGCGCGGGGTCGGCAAATCCTTCGGCTCGACCGCGGCGGTGGACGGCGTCGATCTCGACGTGGCGGCGGGGGAGACGGTGGTGCTGATCGGCCCCAGCGGTTGCGGCAAGTCGACTTTATTGCGGCTGATGATCGCCTTGATCTCGCCCGATCGGGGCACGGTCCGCTTCGACGGTCAAGCCCTCGAGCCGTCGAATGTGTCGTTCTTGCGTCGGCGCATGGGTTATGTGATCCAGCGCGGCGGGCTCTTTCCTCACCTGACCGCGCGCGGCAATGCCTCGCTCCAGGCGAGCTACCTGGGACGCGACCCCGGCTGGATCGACCAGCGCATGGCCGAGCTCGCCGAGCTCACCCACCTGGGGGTCGAGCTGCTCGATCGCTACCCGGTCCAACTCTCCGGGGGGCAGCGTCAGCGGGTGAGTCTGGTCCGGGCCCTGATGCTCGACCCGGACCTACTCTTGCTTGACGAGCCCCTGGGAGCCCTCGACCCGATGATTCGCTCGGATCTGCAGCGCGACCTGCGCGACATTTTCATGCAATTGGGCAAGACCGTCGTGCTGGTGACCCACGACCTGGCCGAGGCGAGTTACTTCAGCCGTCGGCTGGTGCTGCTCAACGGCGGAGCGATCGTGCAACAGGGTTCCTATCGCGAGCTCTCCGAAGACCCGGCGAACGAATTCGTCGCCCGCTTCCTACAAGCCCAGCGTCGGGTGGAAGCCTTGTAAAAGGTCCCGTGAAAGGTCCCGTGAAAGGTCCCGTGAAAAGTCCCGTGAAAAGCCCCGTGAAGCTCGTCGTTATCACCCTATTGCTGGGTCTAATTCTGCTGCTGCCTTTTGCTGTTTCGTCGGCTGCGGCGGAGGAGGGGGCGGCAGAGAAGCGACCCGAAATCACCATCGGCTCGAAGAAATTCACCGAATCCGTGATCCTCGGCGAGATGGCGGCGCATCTGCTCGAAGAAGAGCATTTCCGCACCCGTCACCGTCGCGAGCTCGGGGGCACCCGGCTGCTGTGGAACGCCTTGTTGGCGGGGGAGATTGACCTCTATTTTGAGTACACGGGCACCCTATTCGAGGAGATTTTCGCCGATCGCCGGCTGCCGGACGCCGAGGCCCTAGACCGTGCCCTGGCGGAAGTTGGTCTGGTGGCGGGGGCTCCGCTGGGTTTCAACAATACCTATGCCATCGGCATGGCCGAGGACTTCGCCGCCGAGCGGGGCTTGCGGACCATCTCGGACCTCGCCGCCCATCCCGATCTGGTCTTAGGCTTCAACAATGAATTTCTCGACCGTGGTGACGGCTGGCCCAGTCTGCAGGTCCGATACGGCCTGCCCCAGCGCCAGGTCCGAGGGCTCGACCACGACCTGGCCTATCCCGCCTTGGTGTCCGGCGCCATCCATGCCACGGACCTCTATTCCACCGATGCCGAGATCGCTTACTACGGCTTGCGGGTGCTGGAAGACGATCTGGGGCATTTTCCCGCCTACCATCCGCTGGTTCTCCATCGGCGGGAGCTGCCCGCCGACGCGGCCCGGGCGCTGGCCAGGCTCGAGGGCACGATCGAGGATGGGGCGATGGTGGCGATGAATGCCCGCGCCAAGCTCGACAAAGTCCCTGAGACCCAGGTGGCGGCGGACTTTCTCCGCAGCCGGCTGGGCGTGGAAGCCGAGGTCTCGGTGGAAGGGCGTCTCGAACGGCTGTGGCGCTACACCCTCGAGCACCTCTTCCTGGTCGCCCTTTCGTTGGCGGCCGCAGTGCTGGTAGCGATTCCTTGCGGTATTGCGGCTGCCAAGATCCCGCGCTTGGGTCAACCTCTGCTGGGGGCGGTGGGGATTCTGCAAACCATCCCCTCTCTCGCCCTCTTGGTGTTCATGATTCCATTTTTCGGCATCGGTGCCCCGCCGGCGTTGGTGGCGCTCTTTCTCTACAGCCTGCTGCCGATCGTGCGCAATACCTACGCCGGATTGCACGATATTGCCCCGGAGCTTCGAGAGTCGGCCGAAGCCCTCGGGCTGTCGGCCTGGGCCCGGCTGCGTCGGGTCGAGCTGCCGATGGCGGCGCGCTCGATTCTGGCGGGCATCAAGACCTCGGCGGTGATCAACATCGGCACCGCCACCCTCGGTGCGCTGATCGGCGCTGGGGGCTATGGTCAGCCGATTTTGACCGGGATCCGTCTCGACGACATGGGATTGATTCTCGAAGGCGCAATCCCCGCAGCTCTGCTCGCCGTGGCGGCGCAAGGATTCTTCGAGCTGGCGGAGCGTTGGCTGGTGCCCAAGGGGCTTCGGCTGGGTTAGCGCGTCCATCACGGCCACGCTCTTGTTAGACTCGATTCAACGACACCAACCGCCGAGATCTCTCAGATCGCAAGGAAAGGAACAACCATGGCTTCCCCAGCGAGCTCGACCGCCCATTCAAGGGTCGGTGCGGGCCCAGTGAGCACCGAATCCCTTATAGAACAATATCGCGCCGTCCGCGCGTGGACCCAGACCCTGACCGAGCCACTAGAGACCGAAGATCAAGTGATTCAATCGATGCCCGATACCAGCCCGACCAAATGGCATCTGGCGCACACCACCTGGTTCTTCGAGACGTTTCTACTGATCCCCCACTTGGCTGGATACCAAACCCTCGATCCCCAATACGCCTATCTCTTCAATTCCTACTACAACACCCTCGGAAAGCAATTCTTCCGCCCCCATCGCGGCTTGATTTCGCGCCCGACCGTGGACCAGGTGATGGACTACCGCCGGCATGTGGACCACCACCTGTCGACCTGGTTGGGTGAGGCCTCGGCGGAGACCCGCGCAGCGGTGGCTCCGTTGCTCGAGGTGGGGCTCCACCACGAGCAACAACACCAGGAGCTGATCCTTTCGGATATCAAACATCTCCTGGCCCAGAATCCGCTGCATCCGGTGTACCGTCCCGGCCAAGAGCGCGCGCCGGGACGAGCCGGCGAACTCGGTTGGCTCGAATTCGACGAGGGGCTGCGCTCGATCGGCAATCCCGGCGACCGGGGTTTCGCCTACGACAACGAAGGCCCGCGGCACCGGGTCTTCGCCGAAGCCTTCAGCATCGCGTCGCGCCCCGTCACCTGCGGCGAGTATCAGCAATTCATCGCCGACGGCGGCTACCAGCGTCCCGAGCCTTGGCTTTCCAACGGTTGGGGCGCGGTTCAGGCCGAGGGGTGGCAAGCCCCGCTGTATTGGTTCCGCGAGGCCGACGACGCCCCTTGGCAGATCTACACCCTGTCGGGCCCCCGCTTGCTCGATTTCGACGAGCCGGTGACCCACATCAGCCTCTACGAAGCCGATGCCTTTGCCCGCTGGGCCGGGGCCCGGCTGCCGACTGAGGCCGAGTGGGAGATCGCCGCCGAGCATGTCTTAAGCGCCGCCGACTCCGACACTGCTGCCACCGCCGCCGACTCCAACGTGCTCGTCGAAGGTAACTTCGTCGAGCAGGGGCACTATCACCCGCGCCCCCTCGGCGACGCCCGCCACGGTCAATTTCTCGGCGATGTTTGGGAATGGACGCGCAGCGCCTACGCTCCCTATCCCGGCTATCGGCCGCCCGCCGGAGCCCTCGGGGAATACAACGCCAAATTCATGAACGATCAAACCGTGTTGCGAGGCGGATCGTGTGCCACTCCTGCGACTCACATTCGTACCACCTACCGCAATTTCTTTCCTTCCACCGCCCGATGGCAATTCTCCGGCGTGCGTCTGGCGCGGGACGGAGCCAAGACATGAGCTTCGGTACCGTTGCCGAGCAAAGCAACAGCCTGCTCGAAGAAATCTTGGCGGGCCTGCACCGTCGGCCCAAGACCCTGCCACCCAAATACCTCTACGATCCGGTGGGCGCTCGTTTATTCGATGCCATTTGCGCGCTCGAGGAGTACTATCCGACCCGCACCGAGTTCGCCATCATGGAACGGTCATTGCCCGAGATGGCGGCGGCCCTCGGACCCGAGTGTCTGCTGATCGAATACGGTAGTGGCTCCGGGGAGAAGACCGAAGCCGTGCTCGACGCCCTCGATCGACCCGCGGGTTACGTTCCGATCGATATCGCCTGCCCCCAATTGGAAGCTTTTGCCTCGAAGATCGAGCGTCATCATCCCGGGCTCGGGGTGTGGCCCATTTGTGCCGACTTCACCCAGGGGCCCGAGGTGCCGGCGCACCCGGAGGCTCGACGACGGGTCGTTTACTTTCCCGGCTCGACCATTGGCAATTTCGACCGCGGGCCGGCGGGCGACCTCTTGCGCCAGATCGCGAAATCCGCGGGGCCCGGCGGCGGAGCGCTGATCGGGGTCGATTTGGTCAAAGACCCGGCGGTGCTCGAACGGGCCTACGACGACCCTCAAGGGGTTACCGCCGCCTTCAACCGCAACCTCTTGGCCATGCTCAACCGCGAGCTGGGGGCGAACTTCGATCTCTTGAGCTTTCGTCACCGAGCGACCTACAACGCCGCGGAAGCCCGGATCGAAATGTACCTCGACAGCTTGCGCGACCAGACGGTCGACATTGCCGGCGAAAGCATCGTTTTCAGCGCCGGAGAGTCGATCTGTACCGAGCACTCGAATAAATACACGTTGGAATCCTTCCGTCATATGGCGGCCGAGGCGGGATTGCGGGTCGAAAAGGTCTGGACCGACCCCGGCGATCTCTTTAGTGTCCAATACCTAGAGGTCAGCTAAAAAGGAAATTAGTACGAATATGGAGTCGTCGAGGGATGCCTCAGGGTTTCAAGCTGTAGGACCCTACCAGCTCGGATTGATGCTGGGTGTCGGAGGCATGGGTGAGGTTTATAAGGCCTTTGATGATCGGCTCAAGCGTTGGGTGGCCATCAAGAAGGTGCGTGGAGAGGCCGGGGAAAAAGAGAGAGAGCGTCTGCGCCGAGAAGCTCAGACATTGGCCCAGCTCCAGCATCCCGGAATCGTGCAGATCTTCGATTGGCTTCAAGACGACGAGGGGGACTGGATCGTCATGGAGCTGATCGATGGCCCCACTCTGGCTGAGCTAGGTAGTGACGGACCGCTGCTGCCGGCCCTGGCGGTTGAATATGGACGCCAAATCGCCTCGGCCTTGGCCGCGGCCCACGGAAAAGGGGTGGTTCATCGCGATCTCAAGACCGAGAATGTGATGGTGCTGCCATCCGGGCATGTGAAGGTGCTCGATTTTGGATTGGCGCAATATGTGCCAACGACGGAGCCGGCCCTGCCCAAAAGCGAGGTAGAAGTGGATGGAGCTGAGGAGGCTTCGTCTCGGCCGGGCCGTATCGTCGGCACGCCACGGGCCATGTCCCCCGAACAAGTCGCCTGTCAGGAGGTGGGCGCCCGATCGGATCTTTTTTCGTTGGGAGTCTTGCTCTACGAAATCTTGACCGCGCGCTCCCCGTTTACCGCCGGCAGTGTCACCGAAACGTTGCGACGGGTGGTCAGCCACTGCCCGCCCCCTGTCCGTCGATTGAACCCCAAGGTGCCCCGTGAAGTGTCGCAGCTGGTGGAGAGTTTGCTGGAGAAGGAGCCGAGCCATAGGCCGATCGATGCCGCGACCGTTGAACGGCAGCTACTCTCGGTTTTGAGAACCGACTTTTCCCATTCAGTGGGTGCATTGGAGGTGTCGCAGATCGAGACGATCGTGGGACCCCCGGAGAGCGATGCTGAGCCGGAGACTCGTGATCGGACAGTGGCCCATTGGGAGCCGACCCTTGATGCATCAGCCGGTGACTCGGTGGCCCAAGATACGGTGGTGGTGACCACGCTCTTGGTGAGCGACTTGGTGGGCTCTACGCAATTGGTGGAACAGCTCGGAGATCGCCAGGTGGCGGCGCTTTTTCAGCGCCATGACCGACTGGCGCGGGATCTTTTGCGACAGCATGAAGGTCGAGAAATCGACAAGACCGACGGATTCTTGTTGTTGTTCGATCGGCCGTGGAGCGCGGTCGAATACGCCTTGGCATATCATCAGGTCTTGGAAGAGCTGGATCTGAAGGCGCGGGTGGGCATCCACCTCGGAGAGGTGGTGCTCTACCGAAACTCCTACAGCGACGTTGAGCGGGGTGCCAAGCCATTAGAAGTAGAAGGATTGGCCAAACCCACGGCGGCGCGGCTGATGTCGCTGGCGATGGGCGGGCAGACCTTGTTGACCCGAGCCGCCTTCGAGGTGGCTCGGCGGGCAGAGGCCGGTCAGGGAGGGGGCGACTTACAATGGCCCTACCATGGACGATACCGCTTTCAAGGCATCGCCGATGATGTGGAGGTTTTCGAGGTGGGAACGCCGGAAAAGGCACCACTGCGGAGGCCCATTGGCTCGGAAAAGGCCCAACGGATCACGGAGTCACCCTCACTCGACGAACGCCTGGCGCAGGCTCGGGAAGACTTGCAACCACGAGCTCTGCCGCCTTTGGATGCCGAGCAAACCGGGGTGACCCTCCGAGCCTGGCCGCCACCGGAGCTTCCTGAGCAGCCCTACCCAGTTTTACTGCCGTACAGCCATCCCGATTTGTTGGCCGGGCGCGACGGTGAAATCTCCAAGCTGTGGCGCTTGCTGGAGATGCCGGTGCCGATACTCGGGCTTTCCGCACCCTCGGGCACCGGAAAGAGTTCGCTTCTAATAGGTGGTTTGGTGCCGCTGCTGCGGGCTGCCGGCGTGCCGGTAGCGGTTGAGCGCCATCCTACGGAAGCAGGCATTGCCTCGCGTTTGATCGGCGATTTGCTGGAAGGCGCGGATCTACCGGCCGACTACGACGCTCCCACCTTTGTCGACCGATTGGCGGAGGCGGAGCGCCTGGCGGGCGCTGCGCCGGTCTTGGTGCTCGATCAATTTGAGGATCTGTTGGATAAAGGGGCCGTGGCGGCGCGAATCGTGCTCGGCACGTTGATGGCGTCGAGCCTGGCACGTCGTCCCGGCTTGCCGGCACCGCCCTGCCGCTGGTTGATCGCCTATCGGCGTGAATTCTACGGCGCCTTGAAAGTTTGGCTCAGTGATGTGCTCAGGGACGCAAGAGCCGCGGAAATCACGAGCACCCGCCGACTGCCCCACGATTTATCGGGACCTGAGCGTTTCCACCGGATGGCATTGACCCCTCTGGCCACCTCCCGACCGGGAACTCAAGACACCCTCGCCGAGTCAACCCGGGTTTTTCTGGCGGCGATCGAGACTCCCTTGAGGCACTCATCCCCCAGGCCCTTGTCTGCGGAGCGGGAGGCGCAGAGCACGACGGAGGCATCGGAAGCAAGATGGTTCCCCTGGTTTTTCGCTCCCGGCCATGCGGAGCGCTTGGCCCGTGCATTTGCCGAGGCTAGGACGGCTCGGCCCGAGGCTCCCTTGGCTCCGGAGCTACAGGTGGTTCTGGCTCATTTGCTGACCCAAGCCGGCCCAGATGGATCCCTGATCGTGCCTGAAGATGCGGGTTCCTTGATCGACGAAGCCCTCGACGAGCATCTGCACAGGGCCCTGCGGGCAGCGTTTCCGACGGATAGTGCCGACGGATCCACCCGGAGGGCTCGGGCCTTATTGGCGCTTAGGGAGCTCGCCACGTCCACCGGCCGACGGGAAGAGGGGCTGAGTTCCGAGCAACTGGCACGTGCGATCGGCGAGAATGGTGAGGCCGTTCTCGAACAGTTGGCAACACCGTTGACCCGCCTGGTTTGGGTGCGCGAGGCAGCCGACGGTTTACGCTGGACCTTGAGCCACGATCGTCTGGCCGAGGCGGTGGTGCGTTTGGTGGATGAGGAAGGGCAGCGGGGAGCTCTGATGATCGATAGCGAGCTCCTGGCCCTGCGCCGCTTCGTTACCCTGCGCACCGAGCTTTTTCACTCGGGGCAGGAAGAAACCTCAACCCAAATCTCCGAACGGCGATTCCGTGGCATTGATTTGCATGCCCAAGCCCTGCTTTGGGATCCGGCGAGGCAGTCCTGGTTCGCGGCTTGTCGACATCGTCGACGTTCCGATCGGTTGCGTTTCGCGGGGTTGGCCAGTACGGCTTTGTTGGTGCTCTTCTTGATCGGTTTGGGAGCTTGGACATGGGCCGGCCGCGAAGCCGAGCATCGCGCTTTGCTCGGTCAGGTGGTGGGTGCCGAGCCCGATACAGCGCTCAAGGCCCTCTATCGCTTGACGTCAAAAGCAGATACCGACTCTTCGCAGCTGCTCGCTTTGCTCAAGCAACGGGAGGTCCCCATGGATGTCCTAGAGTGGGGGCTGGATGGTCTGGAAGAGCCACAGCGTGGCGAAGCTGTGTTGCGGGTGGTGGAGATCGCTTTGCCCTGGATTGAAGCCTCGCCCAATGATTCGGTGCTGATCGCCAATGTCGTCTCGGCCTTAGACTTTTCACCCCAGCGAATTCCACAGCTCGCGGCGAAGACTCAAACTTTGCGGGATCGAGTATTGGAGCCCCTGCGTCGGTTACGACCACCGCCACCGTTGCCCGAGCGCGACGATCCGGATTGGATTTGGGTCCCGTCGGGCAGCTTTCTGATGGGCACCCCGGCCGACGAAGAGGGAGAAGATACCGAGCGTCCGCAGCATGAGGTTGCGGTGTCCAGCTTCCGCATGCTGCGCCATGAAGTCACCGTGGGGCAGTACCGTCGACTTGTGCCTGGGCACCAGCTCGATACCGGCGAGTCTTTGCCGGCAGCCTATGTCAACTGGTATGCGGCCTATACCTACGCTGCATGGTTGGGAGGACGCCTTCCCACCGAGGCGGAGTGGGAATTCGCGGCGCGCGCGGATTGCCTTTTCGCCTATTGCGACCACGAAGGTCAGGAAACCCCAGTGGACGCCGTCGCTTGGACATTGCGCAACTCCCAAGACCCGGTCACGGAAGGGTTCGCCCCCAGGCCGGTCATGACACTGAAACCGAACCCGTGGGGCTTCTACGATATGTCGGGCAATTTGTGGGAGTGGACGCTGGATGCCTATACTGACTACCCGGAAGGCCCACAGCCCGACGCCTGGGGGCCGCCCCCCAGCGGGGGCCGATACGTGAACCGGGGAGGAAGCTTCGGCAACGTGGCTCGCTGGTCGCGGGTCGCGAACCGTAGCAAGCTCGTTCCCACGAGCGGCAACCGATACCAGGGTTTTCGCGTGGTCTTGCCCGGGCCGCCATGATGCTCCCCTAGCAAGAGCCCATCCAGCAACGCGCGCAGGACGCCGTGCCGGCCCACCGAGATTCCATTTCTAGATGGAACCTAGCTTGGCTAGCGCCGAACCGTTTTATCGAGCGCTACACGGATACCCATGGTTTTATAACTAGAGAGGGGGGTTCCGGCCCCGCGTCCGCTGGCTACCACCCTCGGCTTAGGACCCAAGTAGGCCTCGGATCGAGTTGCGCGATTGCCGGATGGATCGAATGTCGGACCCGGCGGATCCATTTTTGGAGCTTCCGTATAGGTGCCGAACCAACTGGCATTCCATTCCCAAACATTGCCGTAAATGTCCCAAAGGCCAAAGGGGTTCGGCTCGAGCTGCATCACTGGCTGGATGGACGGCTCTCCAGATGTTGGATCGGTCGAATTGCCCACCCACCACGCGACCTCGCTGAGCTTCGCTTCGCTGCCGTCACGTTTGCAATAGGCGAAGGAGCAATTGGCCCGAGCCGCATATTCCCATTCCGATTCGGTGGGCAGGCGGCCTCCCATCCAAGCTGCATAGGTGTAGGCCTCGTACCAATTCATGCCGGTGGCCGGCAGATCATCGGCACCCTCATGGTCCGGCACCAGGCGCCGATATTCGGCGTTGGTCAGCTCGCGGACCATCAGGCGAAAGGCCGAAAGCGAGACCTGGTGCCGAGGCAGCTCGTCTTGCATATCGGGCTTGTCTCGCCCCTCGTTCGGCCCGGCTCCCATCCAAAAAGTGCCGGCAGGGATATCGGCCCAACGGGGGTCGTCGGGTCCCGGTAACGGGGGTGGTGGACGTTTCTGTCGCAGGGGGGCCAAGACCCGGTTGCGTAACTTCAAGGCATCACCTTCATGCTCGGGATCTCGGGCGAAGAAATCGAGGGCCCAGACCAAGGCGGCGATCAGCACCGGTTCCTCGGGTGCCGCCTCGAGGATCGGCATGGTCAGCTCAGCTACCCGCAGCAGCACTTCCGTCCGTCGGGATGGCGCGACACCGCCCAGCCCGCGTTCGAAGACATCAAAAGGATTCTCACGTTGCCTGAGTCGATCGAGGATGGGTCCGGCCTCGTGATCAGGCTCGCGGGTCAGCCGGTCGAGGGCCGCGAAGGCGATTTCAGGCTCGCCGCTCGCGATCGCTTCGAGCTCCGCTTGGTAGCGGGCCTTGGCATCCGCCGCAAACCAGGCCAGCCACGCCACCGAAAGGATCAGCATCGCTGCCGAGGTACGACGGATCAAGAGCTGCCGGCGCTCGGCTTTTTTACGTTCGCGGCAGGCTTGCCACCAAGATTTGTGGGCATCAGACCAAAGGAGCACTTCTCGGTTGGCCTCGATACCCTGGAATTTGCGCGCAGAGACAGCCGTCGCCTGCTGTAAGTCGCCGGAAGCAAAGAGACGGCTTTGCAGGGCTACGAAGCGGCGTAGCCCGAGCAATTTCTCGTCGATATCCAGCTCGGCCCAGCCCCCCTCGTCGACCACCTGGACCAAAATCTCGGCTAGGCGATCATGGGCCAGCAGGTAAACCTGAGTGTCGGCCTGTCGCCGGCGAAGCACCAAGCGGGTCTGTGGAGTCGAGAGCTTCTCCAGCACCTCGTGCCCTTGCTCTCCCAGGGCCTCGGCCAGCAGGTCTGCGGCCTGACCTCGGTCACGCCGTCCATGGGCATCCGCCAGCTCACGCAACACTAATAATGCGCGGGTTCGGTCTTGGCGGGCTGCGGAGTCGAGGCCGTGGGGAAAGGCTCGGTCCAGGGATCGGCGCAGGTGCTGTTGTAGAGCTCGATCGATCAGCTCGCCGGTCTCTTCGGGAACGGTGACCTCGGCGATCTGATGCTTGGCCGGTTCCTCCACGCGCTCCAGGAGATGGGCCAGAACCACCTGCAGCTGGGGGGCCAGTGGATCGTCGGGTTGACGGAGGCGGGCTTTGCCAAATGCTTGGGCTAAGCGCTCGGCATGGCCGTCCGCAAAGGCCCACCGGAAAGCGCCGTGAGAAAGGGGCTTCAAGATGGCGTCCAAGAACACCTGTGACGCGGCTTGCAAAGGCGCGGCTGAGCCCGCGGGCGGAGTGCCGAGGGGAAGCAGCGGCCACTCTGCGAAACGACTGCTGTCCGAAAGATCATGGGGCAAGGAATCGATGCCATGCAGCCCAGACCTACGGGCCTCACGCAGCACGTCTTCCAACCACTCGATCACCCGTCCATGGTATTCCTGGCGATAGGCGAGCAGCCATCGGCAGACCGGGCCTTCAAGCCCCGGCAATCGCTGCGCCGACGCCGCCAGCAGGGGGCCGAGCTCGGCCAGGGCCCATTCAGCACCGCTTTTCAGCAGGCTTTCGAATTGATCGATGACCAAAACCGGTATTTGCCCCGCCGCCAAACCACGAACCGCCAAGAGCAAATCCACGAATTCCCGGTCGTTCTTGGCCTCGACGGGTTTTCCTTCCGGGTCGGATTCCAATAGATCCGCCAACAAGCGCGTCTTGAGACCTGGTTCCGTGGGATGGCGATCGAAAGCCACCGGTTTGCCTTCAGCGCGCAGCATCGGCACCAGACCGCCCGCCAGTAGCGAGCTTTTCCCCGTGCCCGACGCCGCATGCAATCCCACCACGGTGACCGGCAATGACAGAGTGCGACTCAGACTGGCGAGGTCGTCGTCCCGGCCGGCCATCAGATCAGGATGCGCATAGGGCAGTAGTAACGGGTAAGGCATCGGTGGCAGCTGGGGATCGCTAAAGCGACGCAAACGCAGGGCGCCGGCCACTCCCGAAGTCCAAGCACCTCGATGGACGCTGCTCAACACCGCGGGGACCAAAGCCCTGAAAGAGTTCTCGTCGTCAAAAACCTTGGCCACACGAGCCAGCTCACCGCGTAGGTCCGACATCACCGCCGCCGCTTCGACCTGGGCCTCACGCTCATCGGAGAAATTCTCGCCGGCAAGCAAGGCCACTACCGGTACTCGTTGCTCGAACGCGCTCGCGACCTCCCAAAAGCTCCAGGGTCTGAGCCCGTCACCGCCCATATTTACCGAAGGTATTTGGCCGCAGCGAAAGCCGACGATCGCCAAAACCACATCGGCGAGCGCGATCTGCTTGGCGCAAGCCGGCACCGGATTGAGACCGAGTCTGGGCACGGCATCCCGAAGGATCGGCTCATGGCCGAGCTCACGCGCGACCTGCACAGCCACCGCTTGGCAGGATCCCAGTTCGTCGGAGGTCGATGTGATGAAGACGCGCATTTATCTCTACCCTCAAACCCTTTTCAAGGTATCCGTTACTCGGCAACGTCCTGCCACCGCTGTCGCCTCCCTGCAAAGAGCTTCGAATAGCGAAAGGCCGTAGGCATCTTTGCCGCCATACTACTAGCGTGGCTCACCGATTTAAACGAAGCATGCCGGAGCACATGAGCGGACAGTGGGGCGTCTCTGTGTTACGATTTTCCTTTAATAGCTACGAGTTAATGCGCGGTTTTTCGGCGATCAGCTGTTGGGTGCCGGCATCAGACAGCTTTTTTTGGGCAAAAAGCCGCCTGTTGTCCGCAACCATCCTGTCTTTAGGCCCTTCAATCAGTGAGGTCATTCCATGAGCCAGTCTCCGTCTCACCAGGACAGCCGAAACCCTACACCCGCCTCGGCGAATTGGGAGGTTGGAGCCGCGCCACCCACTTTCTTAGCCGGTGGGTCCTCCGGCGACACAGGCCCATACGGTCCGGACGACGAAGAGGGTGGCACCGGTGACACCGTCCATGAAGATGATTCCGAGACTTCTGGCGACACAGGCCCTTACGGACCGGACGACGAATACGGTGGTAATGGTGACACCGATCCTGACGATGATTCCGAGACTTCTGGCGACACAGGCCCCACGCCTCCCGGCGGCCCCACGCCTCCCGGCGGCCCCACGCCTCCCGGCGGCAACACGCCTCCCGGCGGGGGTAGGAGCCCGCAAACAACCGGCCCCCGTGGGCCCGACTGAGACGTCTTGGGCGAGAGATGATCGAGGCTGAGCACCGCGACTGAACACTGAGGCTGAGCCGACCCCGCTGATGACATCCACCGCGCCGAAGCCCCCGACGATCTGCTTGAACATGATCGTCAAGAACGAGCATCACGTCATTCGGCGGTGCCTCGATTCCGTTTGCCCGATCCTCGACTATTGGGTCATCATCGACACCGGTTCCACCGACGGCACCCAGGATCTCATCCGTTCGCACATGGCCACCCGCGGCATTCCCGGTGAGCTCATCGAGCGGCCGTGGGTCGATTTCGGCCACAATCGGACGGAAGCCCTGAGCTACGCCCGCGGAAAGGCCGATTATCTGTTCATCATCGACGCCGATGAGGTGCTGGCGTTGCAGGACGGCTTCTCGGTGGCCACGCTCACCCACAGGGCTTATGAAATTCGTATCCGATCCGGAAATTATTGCTATTGGAGGACCCAGCTGGTCTCGAGCCGACTCCCCTGGAGATATCGCGGCGTCCTGCACGAATATCTGGAGCTGCCCGACGCCGAGATCGAGCCGCAACGGCTCGATGAGCTGGTGACCCATCGCTATCTCGAAGGCGCCCGTTCCCGGGACCCGCTCACGTATCAAAAGGATGCCATCCTGCTCGAACGGGCCCTGCTCGACGAACCGGACAACAAGCGTTACGTCTTTTGCCTGGCGCAGTCCTATCGCGATGCCGGCATGCTCGATCGTGCCATCGCCTGCTATCGCCGACGGGCCGAGATGGGGGGTTGGGCTGAGGCGGTTTGGTATGCCCTTTATCAAATCGCCGAATTGATGCAACGGCAAGAACACGACTGGACGGAAGTCTTGACCGCATACTTAGAGGCCTACGAATACCGTCCCCATCGCGCGGAGCCCTTGTATCGCATCGCCTTGCACTACCAGCGGGCCCATCAATTCCAGCTCGCCTCGCTCTTCTTGGAACGGGCGATGCAGATCCCTTACCCTGAGCAGGAGCGCATTTTTGTAGATGCCGGGATCTACGAGCATCTGCTGCCGATCGAAGCGGCGGTTTCTTGCTATTGGACGGGGCGGCACGACGACGCGATTCGCCGGAACAACGCGCTCATGCAAGATCCCCGGCTACCCGCTGAGCTGCTCGACCTGGTGGTTCGCAACCGTCGTTTCAGCCTCGACGCCCGCCGGGTAGAAAAAGGCGCGGTGGTTTCGGTTGATTCCGTCATTGCACTGGTCACCTTCGACCAGTTTACGCCGGAGCTGGACGATTGTATCGACAGCCTGGAAAACCTAAGCCCCGCCGCGGATCAAGTCGTCTACCTCTCGGCCGCGGATGAAGCTCTGCGAGAGGTGCTGCCCGAGGGCGAAACGTCACGATTCGTCGAGGTCCGTGACGACGCCTGGGGTGACACGCTGCTCGGTTGTCTCGACCAAATCGTGACCGACGACGATGTGGTGTTCTTGTTGCGCGGTAAGGATGGGTTAGCTTCGAACGATCGCGTCGGCTCGCTCCGAAGGTGTTTTGAAGATGGGAATTGCGACGTCGCCTTTAGCCAGTACCGCTATGCGAACGGTCGCTACGGCCTAGCCCAGCCCCCGGCCGACTCGGCAGACCTCGACTGCTCCGACGGGATCGCAAACCTGCGTCCCTATGCCTTTGCCTTTCGTGGTCGGCACTACCATTCGCAACGCCGGCGGCTTGCGTCCCAAGTCGGGGGCAAGACCGAGCGCGAGCCCGCCGTGCGAACCCTGGTTGCGGGCCTGCTGGGCAGTACCGACTGCACGCGCGTCGAATTCGTCGACTCCGTCCAATACGTCTACAACGAGTCGCCCGACGACCTTGAGCAGGCGCTCGCGACACCGATCCGTTTTTGACCCTGGCGGATGGCTTCAAAGTCCCCATCTGACGGCGATCAGGCTCCGCGGCCGGGCACCCGCCTTCGCATCGTCATGTACACCGAAGGGCTTCCTTTTACGGGTGAGACACTCACCACCCAAGCCCTTGGCGGAGCGGAATCGGCCTTCATCTACCTGGCCCGGGAGTTCGTCGGCAGGGGGCATCAAGTCACCGCCGTCTGCCGTTGCCCAGCGCCCGGAACCTATGGGGGCGTCGACTATCACGACCTTGTTGAGCTGACCGAAATTCTGCAACGGCCCGCCGATCTCTTCTTGTGCTCGCGCTATTTCAACGTTTTCAACCAGCCGGTCGCCGCGTCGGTCAAGTTTCTCTGGACCCACGACAACCTCGTTCCGGATCGGGTGCCGAAGCTGAAAAAAACCCTGCAGCTGGTGGACGGCCTGTACGCGCTCTCGGCCTTTCACCGCCAACAATTTGTCCAGGCGATCCCCGAGCTGGCGGAAAAAGTGGGTCTTATCCACAACGGTGTGGACCTCGAGCTGATCGACTCGATCGTAGAGACCGCCGTCAAGAAACATCGAATCATGTTCACTTCTCGTCCCGAGCGCGGGCTGTGGGATGCGCTGGATATCTATGAGTCGATCGACGATCGTACGCTCGAGCTGATCGTCTGCACCTATGCCGGCCTGCCCCATGGTGAGGTCGCCGCCGTCGAGCGCCGGTGCAACGGGCGCATCGCGGAATTGCGTGAGCAAGGTTTTCCGATCACCACGGGGGCCTATTCCAAACCTGAACTCTATGGTCTGCTGGCCGAGAGCAAGGCGGTGATCTATCCGACCCGGTGCTCCGAGATCTTCTGTCTCTCGGCCATCGAGGCCCAGGCCTGCGGCACCGTGTTTTTGACCACGGATCGCTCCGCTCTGGCGGAAAACGTGCCCTATCGACGTTTCGAGACCGGCGACAAGTCCGGGCTCGCCGAGGAGCTGGCTTTCTTACTGGCCAACGAGCCCACCCGTCAGGTGCTCGAACAGCGTGTCCGGGCGTTCGCGCGCAGCTTCAGCTGGTCCCGCGTTGCCGACCGCATCGTTGCCGATACCCGCGCCCTGCTGAGCCGTCACGATCGGGCCCCTGCGCCGGTCATGGCCAAGAAACGAATCGTACCCCCGAAGTCGAACAGCTTGCCGATGATCAGCTGCTTGACGGTCACCTACGATCGCCTGCGCCGGCTCAAACGTGCCATCGATTGTTATTGCCGACAAACCTATGTCAACCGAGAGCTGGTCATCTTGACCGACGGTCCTCAGCGCTGTCGCCGGGCGATCCAGCGCTACATCCAAGGGCTCGACCGCGATGACCTCCGTTTGGTGGAGATCGATGAGCCGAACCTTCGCTTGGGTGCCCTGCGCAACCGCGCGATCGAGGCCGCCCGCGGAGAGGTCGTCTGCCAATGGGATGACGACGATTGGCACCACCCCCAGCGTTTGGAGCAGCAAACCGCCCGCTTGTTGGAGACGGGGACATGGGCTTGCTTCTTGAAGGACCACCTGCACTTTTGGAGACCCAGCCGTCGACTCTATTGGATCGATGGGTCGCAGCCAGAAAACTCGCGGGGGTGGATCCCCCCAACCCTGATGATGTTCCGCGATCCCGAACTGCGCTATCCCAACGACCCTTCCCACGAAGAAGCCCCAAGCCTGGCGACCCACTTGTTCCAACACGATGTGGCCTCCACCTTGGCGCGCGCAGGCCACCTCTACGTCTACACCTACCACGGGGCCAACACCCACGACGAGCAGCACCGCAAGCTCATCGCGTCGCGAAACCGGCTCGACCTAGCCTTCCTACGGGAGAGCCGTCATGTGCTAGAGGCCGCACTCCGGCACTACGGCTTACCCCGGCCGATCAAAGTCTTCGCCCGAACAGGACACGCCTTCGACCTGAGCTGACCAACAGGCTCGATACGCCCCGAAGGCCGTTTCCTAGCCCGCATTTCTCACCAGCCTTCTGCTGCGACACCGTATCCACTTGAATCTACAGCGTCAGAAGCCGATTCTGCTCCTCAACATACTGAAAGTATGCCTGCGTCGCAGAATGTGTCTTCTTCCTTGTATCTCCAAGCGTCTCCGGCGTCTCGCGACGAAGTTGGTGAGAATCCGGGCTGGCGCTTCCTCGCTGTCGCAGCCTCCACAGGCCGCTACGGCGAGCTCCAGGTCGCGCCGGCATCCAGGTCGCACCGGACTTCGGGCTCGAGTGATTTTTCACAGGAGTTCATTCAGAGCATTCGGCCGCGAAGTGGGAGCAATTTTTCGCCCAACCCGGGTACGGAATTCTGAAAAGCTGCTCAACGGGAGAGTCCAAGGCAACACGAGTCAGGCAGATGCGTCAAGAATTAAATGCACAAACAACCTTTCTCTTTCAGAAAGACTTCAACCCGGTGGCCCTGGATCAAATTTGTCCCTACCGCTCGGCATGGTGCGATTCAGCTCCGAGCAGCTGCTAACGGCCTTGCCCAAGAATCCTCTAAGCCGAAACGTTTCAATTTCTTCGCCAGTCCGCTCCGGGAGATACCCAGCAGCTCGGCCGCTCGGATCTGATGGCCGGCCGTACGGATCATGGCTTCGCGGATCAGGCGGCGCTCGAGGGCCTCCACCCTCGGTTTGATCTCGAGAGATGCCGACGCCGGCAACGCCTCTTCAGACTCGCCGGCCGGCTCGGCGCGCAGCAGTGGCTCGGGCAAGAGCTCGATGTCGAGAATTCCCCCTGTCGGCTGAGCGGCGACCAGTCGACCGGCGACGTGTGCCAGCTCTCGGATGTTGCCGGGCCAGGGGTAGCTTCTTAGCTTATCTAGGGCACGGCTGGTGACACCGCGCAGCTCGAATTTCGTCCTTTCGGCGGCGAGCTGAAGATAGTGGCGAATCAATGGGGCCACGTCGTCGCGGCAGCGCCGAAGGGGTGGGATCTCGAGCAATCCGGCGGTCAGTCGATAGTACAAATCGTGCCGCAGGGCCCCGGACTCGAGATCCACGTGAGTCGCGGCGATGATCCAGACGTCGACCGGGCGGGAGGTACCTCCGACTGGCTGAATCTCTCCTTCTTGCAGTACTCGCAACAGCTTGGCTTGCAGCGGCGGTGAGAGCTCGCCGATCTCATCCAGGAAGAGGGTTCCCCCTTCAGCTCGAGAAAAATGACCGTCTCGCGCTTCGACGCCTGTTGCCGCCCCTTTGACGACTCCGAACATCTCGGCTTCGAGCAGATTCTCGGGAATGGCCGCACAATTGACCACCACATAGGGAGCCCCGGCGCCGATGGAAGAATCGTGTAAAGCCCGAGCCAACATCTCTTTGCCGACTCCGGTTTCACCATGGAGTAGGACCGGGGGGCGCAAGCGGCAGACCTCGACCATTTGTCGGTAGAGGTGTTTCATGTCCTCGGATTTTCCGACCACATAACCTTGAGGAAAGCACAGCTGGGCTTCGTCGATCCGGTGATGGACAGCCTGATCGATCGGTTTCGGCAGCGTCCACAGGCACATTTGAAGCAGCACCCTAAGAAACGGCTTTGGAATCGGGCCGGCATTCACCCCCCAAAGGAACAAACCCGTGATTTCATCCTTGCCGGAGGTCTCGTGGTGAGCAATGACGACCCCGTCCTCTAATCGAGCGTGACACCACGCAGCTCCGTCGGGGGCTTGCAGCGCCGGAAGCTCGCGGATCTGTGCGAGCAGTGGCAGCGCCCCGAGCCGGCCCCAGCTTTCGAGCTCCAGCGGCTCCTCGTTCTGGGTCCAACGCACTAGGCCGATGCCTTCAAGCTTTTGCACCTCGCCCAAACGGTGCAACGCCTCGGAAAGGTCGCCGGTTCGAAGTCGGGAAGCGAAGTCTTCTATCAGCGACCATTCGGAGTCGGTGGTTTCATCGCTCGTGGTCAAGAGCGTGTCGGCCTTCTCGTGATCCAACCACGAGCTTCCTTCATCGACAGCGGTCTCCGTCTCAAATTGCATGGCCAGCTCGGCGCCCTCATCGAGAGCTTCGACCGTCAGCTCGACCGGGCCGAAGGCGATTCGAGACCCTTCGCCGACTGCTGCTCGCACGACCCGGACGCCGTTGATGCAGGTGCCGTTGGTGCTGCCTAGATCCTCTGCCATCAAACCTTGGGGGTGGATCTCCAAAAGCGCATGGCGGCGAGATACCCCGGCAAAGGCCAGGTTGATGTCGTTTTCGCTCGATCTTCCGACGGAGGCCTCTCCCGACGGGAGCTCGAAGAGCAGCCTTCGCCCCTGCGAATCTCCACGTAGTCGAAAGATGTTTTCGTTCCTACTGTTTTCCATTTCCTGATGGTGAATCTCGAATAGGTAGCGTTTGGTTGAGGCTCTACCGGTAGTCGGAAGAGTTTTGGGATTCGCGTCCGGCTTAGCCGGATCCTCGGATTCGGCGTTCTGTTCGCGATTCCGGTCAAGGACTCCCTGCCGCCACCGATCGACTGTGGCCTCAACTACACACGGCGGAATCTAGAGGAATCTCCATCATTTTTTTTGGTGTGATTGGGTTGAGTCTTCGCCGCGGGCTGAATTGGCGGCGTCCGGCCCGGATAAGTTCGCCATGCCGCGCTAAGGAATAGATTCGCCGTGCCGCGCCACGGGCTGAAGCCCGAGGCTACATTTGTCTTGCCCCTGTCGGGGCTGCCCGGAGGGGTGGTGGCCTGCGATGGATGGTGGTGTTGGGAGAGCCGGAGGGCGGCAGAGCTTAGCGGGGAGCGCCCGCAAACCTCCGGATGTAGGGGCGGGGCTTGTCCCCGCCCGGGCGAGGCGA
>CBDUGP010000081.1:0-47074 GCA_965366625.1 uncultured bacterium | reverse complement strand
GGCTGAGGTGCGGCCGGCTGAGGTGCGGCCGGCTGAGGTGCGGCCGGCTGAGGTGTGGCCGGCTGAGGTGCCGTCGGAGCCGGCATAGCGAAGTCGACGGGTGCGGCCGGTTGAGGTGCCGCGTTAAAGGCGACTAGATCGGGATGGCCCGGGTCGATCTCACGGGCTTTGGCCAAAAATTGGTCGGCTTGGGGGGCCTGGCCTGCGGCGAGAGCCTGACGAGCTCCCTCGACATAACTCTTGAGCTGGGCTTCTTGTTGCAGCTGGGCTTTCGCGTTTTGGACCAGCGCTTTGGCTTGGGGGTCTTGCTCGATAGCGCTCTTTTGGCTCTCGGCGATCTGAATGACTTGCTGGTAGTTGCGTTTGGAGATCAGGTCGTAAATCACGGCACCCAGGCCCCCTGTCGGCGGCTGGGGTGCGGCCGGCTGAGGCGCCCCCGGCTGAGGCGCCCCCGGCTGAGGCGCCCCCGGCTGAGGAGGCATCCCTGGCAGGGGATCGACCAGCAGAGGGTCGGAGAGCACGGGGTTGGTGTCGTCGAAGGAGATCTCTTCCAGATCGCCTAAATCGTCGAGCCCGTCGAGATCGTCGAATTCAGCCATGCTGTTCTTGTGTGGTTGCCCGAGTGTTTGGTTGCGGGCTCACCACCCTCCGTTGGCGTCGTGAGAAGGAACCTGCCGCCATGGTCGAGGTCGGCGGGTCGCGGTCGAGTTATTTATGTGCCGGAATTCTTGACTCTCCGGCCGAAACCGCGCTGGCGTCCAATCATGTTTGAGCAGCTATGTTAGCAAAACCCGCGGGGGACCGGGCGGCCGGCCTGCTAGGGGGCCAATGCCGTGGGGCTCCGCTCTTCTAGAGCCGCGAGCAAACGCTGGGCAAGCTGATCGAAGGACCCCGACGACATGGTGACCAGCACATCACCCGCTTTAGCCTCTTCCAGAGCTTCGCGCCTCAGGTCGTCGATCCGGCCATAGGCGTGGGCGTTGACGCCCGCCAGTCGCAGACCGTCTACCAATTGGCTGAGATTGAGCTTATCGTTTTCTGCCAGACGGCCGGCGTGAAAGATGGGAGCAAAAAAGACCAGATCAGCTCCTTTAAAGCTCTTGCGGTAGGCGCTGAGAAAAAACGAGCGTCCTGCGGTCAAGCTTCGGGGTTCGAAGAGGGCCAAGATCCGACGACCGGGATATTGTTGCCGCAATCCCTGCAAGGACTTTTCCACCGCAGTGGGGTGATGGGCGAAGTCGTCAACGACCGCGATACCGTCGACTTCTCCAATCTCCTCTAACCGACGTTTACTGCCGGCGAATGAGCCCAGGGCTTCGGTTAGGGTCGAAGCGGCGATGTCGTCGTGTCGAGCCGCCGCCCAAACAGCCAGGGCATTGGTCAAATTGTGCCGGCCGGGAACCCTGAGGTGAAGGTCGACCAGTTCGCCGTGGTCGCCCTCGAGCCGGCATCGGCTTCCGTCGGCGGAACTCTCGAGGTCTCGGGGGTAGACGTCGTTGTTGGGATCCATGCCGAAATAGACTGTCCGACAGGGGGCCTCCCGGGCGATTTCCCGGACCTGCTCATCGTCGCCAAAGGCGACCAACAAGCCGTCTTCGGGCAGTAAACCCACCAACTTGCGGTAGACCCCGAGCAGCGCTTCGTGGCTGGGATAGAGGTCCGCATGGTCGTATTCAACGCTGGTGAGAATCAGGGTGTTGGGCTGATAGTGGAGGAATTTGGGGCCGCGGTCGAAGTAGGCGGCGTTATATTCGTCCCCTTCGATGATGAACCGGGGTCCGGAGCCGATCTGAAAGCTCTGGGTTAGATTTTTTGGGATGCCGCCGATCAAGTAGCCAGGATCTTGATCGGCTTGGTCATAGACCCAGGCGGCCATGGAAGAAGTGGTGGTCTTGCCGTGGGTGCCGGCGACCACCAGCGGTTTTCGGTCAGCGAGTAGAAAGCGGGCCAACGCTTGGGGCATCGACAAGCGGGGCAGCCGCAGATCTTCGGCCGCTCGGACCTCGGGATTGTGTTTCGGTACCGCATTGCCGACGATCACCAGATCAGGTCGAGGTGGGGTTTGCAGGTGTGCTGCTTCATAACCCGGAAGGGGCTCGATGCCGGCGGATTCCAGAAGCGTCGACATGGGCGGGTAGAGCGGGCCGTCTGCGCCCCGCACCCGATGCCCTAGATTTTTCAGTAGACAGGCCAACGGCGCCATTCCGGTACCGCCGATGGCGATCAAATAAATGTCTAGACTGTTGTCGCTCAATCGCCTCTAACCCCCGATTCTAACCCCTTTTACTCGTATTTTACCGGTCCGCACTGACGGCGCCGGCAGTGTGAGGTTAGCATTTCCATGCCGGTTCGAAGTAGTCGATTTGCCACCCCATCCGATGGGTCATCTCCGGAAACCGTGGCCCGGCCCCAATCCCTGCCAGCTTAGTAGATGAAGGAGCTTCCTGTGATACCTCGTATGTCCCACCTCTTCGTTTTAGCTCTATGCCTTAGCGTTGTTGCCCCGGCCTTCGCGCAGACGCCCAAGGCCGTGCCTTTGGAACCGATCAAGAATTTCGATTTGGTGGCCCGGGGCGAGGTGCTCGAGCACTCGTTCGAGATCAAAAACGACGGCTCCGGCGTCCTCGAAATCACCGATGTGCGCCCGGCCTGCGGCTGCACCGTCGCCCAATATGACAAGAAAATCGAAGCCGGCCAAGTGGGTACAGTCCGTGCCCGCGTGGATACCACCGACTTCAACGGTCCGATCAGCAAGTCGATCGCCGTGTTCACCAACGATTCCGAGAATCCGAAGCTACAGCTGGTGGTGAAGGCGAAGGTCAAACCTTTCATCGGCGTTAATCCTGGATATGCTCGTTATATCTACGTTCAGGGTGAGAAGGTCCAGCCGATCGGCCAGACCCTCTGGGCAGAGGACGGCCGAGAGATGAAAATTGTCGAGATGAAATCGCCATACAATCATCTGAAAGTCAGCCATCGAAAGGCCACCGAAGAAGAAAAGAACGACAAAGCCGAGGGAACCCAATGGCGGGTCGAGATTCTGCTCGACGAGCAAGCGCCGATCGGCGCATTGCGGGAATACGTCGAGGTGATCACCGACCATCCGCGTCAACAGGTGGTCAAGATTCCGATCTCCGGTTTCGTTCGCCCGCGTCAGCACATCACGCCCATGGAACTCGACTTCGGCAAGCTGCAAGGCGACTCCCTGCCCCTGCGTCGGACCTTCCACCTGACCAACTTCATCACCAATAAGATCGAGGTGAAGAGCGTGGTGTCGGATATTCCGGGCATCAGCGCCGAGGTTGGCGACTCCAAGAAGCAACCCGGTCACCGCTTCACGGTCGTGTTGACCCTCGGCCCGGAAATGCCCAAAGGTAAATTCGACACCGTGGTGAAGCTCCACACCACGGATCCGAAGAATCCGATCGTCAAGCTGCCGATCAAGGGCGTGATTCAATAATCGCTCAGTAAGGCGAATAGCGCAGTTATGGAGGCGAGCTCGCAAGGGCTCGCCTTTCGTGCATTTTGGGGAGACTGTTTGGACCAAGGCTTTTGAGGCAGGGCGCGAACACAAAAAAAGGCCGTCCCGAAGGACGGCCTTTTCTCTACTGATTCCGCTTGAACCTGGTGGGGATCAGCGGATTTCGATGCCCCGGGCCTGGCGATGCAAGACGCCCATGCGGCCTTGGTCGAGTAGGCGTAGGTCGCGCACCTCGAAGGGGGCGCGGACATCGGCTTGACGTAGGAGATCGGCCTCGACACTCAAGGTCAGGTGTCCGTCTTCGCTGAGCCAATTTGCGCTGTGGGCGGCGGCGAAGGGCACCATGGCGCCGGAAGCGTCGGTGCCGAAGAGCACGCCGCGTGCCTCGTAACGTCCGGCTTCGGCCACGGACACGCCCAGCTCGAGGGACAGTCCCTGCCCGCGCGCCACGGTGACCTCACCGTTCAAGGCGGCGGTGGGCAGGTGCACGGCAAAGGCGGTGGTGGCGTTGCGCATCACCGTCAGTCCGTCGCGCTCGCCGGCGGCCGCCATGTGCAGCTCCCAGAGTCCTTGTCCGGCGCCTTGAACGGCGTCGAGGGGCAGGGTCGCACTCATCTGGCCACGATCTCCGAGGGTCCAGCTCACCGGCCAAGCGTCGCCGCTCGGGGAGGTGACGAAACCTTGGACGTGGTCGGCGCCGAAGCTGCCGGCTGCGTCTTCAAAACGGGCGTTGATGCGTAGGTCCTGACCGTGGAAGAAATCCATCGCCGCGGCGCTCAGGGAGAGGACGGCATTGCTTTTCACGTCGAAAACATGGATCGCGTAGGTGGCGTTGGACCGCAGGTCGGGGGCGGCCAAGGTCAAGGCGCCAACTCCCACCGAAGGCGACAGGCGGAAAGCGGTGGTGCCGGCGGCAAAGGGCACGCCGGTAGCTTTAATTTGCTCGGCATCGACCAATTGGCTGGTGGCGTCGGCTGCGCGCAGCTCGTCGCCGGCCGCGGTCCGGATCACCAACGACGAAGGTGCGATGGCGAGTTCAGCGGCAGCACCTTTGACCTGTTCGGCGGCCGCGGGGTTGATGCGCACCAAGGCGTTGGGGGCGGTGGTGAAAATCGTCGTGCCCGCACGCAGCTCGGCGCCGGTCACCTCGACAAAGTACTCGCGGCTGCGGGTCTCGAAGGGAGTCGGAGCCGCAGCCAAAGCGGTGTCGGCGGCGACCGGGAAGGTGAAGGAAACGGCGTCATGGGAGACGCCCGGAACCGTGGCGACTGCGCCGGCGGCGCTCAGCCCGACTTTGGCGTCGGCTTGAAGCGCGGGAGCGACCAAGTCGCCGTCGGCGACGGGCAGCATCCGGGCGGTTTCAGCTTGGGCTCCGAAAGCGACGAGAGCCAGGGACACAATGCAAAAAGTTTTCATGCTCTTCATGGCGAATAGCTCCCGAATCAAAGGTCGTTACGCAGGATGGTGTCGAGGCCGAAGCACTTCCGACGGCTTTGGTTGTGACTCAACGGCTCGGCACCGTTGGTACGGCTGGTGTCGTAGAACCACACCGAGCCGGCCGCGGCTTGGCTGGTGCATTCCAAGAAACCGTCCGAGCAGCTGGCGAGCCACGCCTGCGTGATTTCAAGACCGAGATTCAAGCTGTATCCACCGCAGTAGCTATCGCCGTCGAAAATCGACGTTTCCACATCGGTGCCGACCACCGGCCAGAAACCCTTGGGCAGCGCGGGCCGCCCGGAGGTGCCGTAGAGCCAGGTGGAGTTGTAGTAATCCATCCACGACGTCTGCTGCATGCGCACGGCGTCGCTTTGATAACCCAGTAGCCAGCCGACGGCCGCTTCAAAAATGCTGCCGTTCATCACCGCGTTGGCCAGCGGCGTGCCCGCGCTCGACGGCGCCAAGGCGTTGACCCAACGGATCTTGCTGATGATGTTGGGGTAACGGCTGTCCCAAGTGGGGTTGGACATGATCCAACGGATGACGTTGCCGCCGTTGGAGTGGGTGTTGATCACCAGATCGGTGATGCCTTTGGCGTTGATGAAGCTCTCCAGCTGACCCGCGAGGCAGCCGGCGGCTCCAGAGGTCCACATGTACTCCTCGAATTGGCAATTGATCACCGTGTAATTCGAAGAGTTGGGCAGACCTTGGATGACCGATTGGATCATCTCGCCGGTCCAATAATCGCTGTAGGCGTTGGTTTGATTTCCGGTTCCGTGCACAAAAGCAACACCGGTATTCGCGAGCACGGGGCTCGCGAATAAAAGCAAGGCTAGGGTTAGGCGTACGACCATGGTCGTTCCTCCTGGGGTCGAGTCCCAGAAACCGCATTGGACACCACTCCGCTGAGGTTTCTGCTTGTTGAAATCGACCGCGAACGCCGAACGAAAAAAAGCCGGATGAGGGTCGTCGGCCACGCCGTCGTGTGTACTTACTTACCGGTAGGTTAGCAGTTGGATGGCACAGACGGAATCCGGCTTTGCCTGACACTTCAGCGAATTTTCGCCACCGGCGATCCTGCGATAAACCTGGGCTCGAACGGCTCGAAAGTCGGGGAAACTTGGGCTCGAGGTGATTTTCTGGCCCAGAAAAAACCCCCGGGTGCTCGGAAAAGCAAGACCGGGGGTCGTGAAGGGTTTGGGGCCGAGTGCAAAAATGAAGGCGTAGGGTCCAGCCGTACGGCTCAGAGATTTCTTGTGAGTTCGCCTATTTGCGGACCACCTCGAAACCACCGGCGCTGTCGCGGATCTCGAAGCCGAGTTCGGCCAGGCGGTCGCGAATTTGGTCTGCTTGGCCCCAATTCTTCGACGCCCGGGCTTCTTTGCGTAGGTCGCCGAGCAATTGCAACAGGCCTTGCTCGCTTTCGTCGTCACCGCCGCCGAAGGATGCCATGGGACGAATAGCCCGGATGCCGAGCAACTGGCTCCAACGGATGATGGCGCGGGCCGCAAACCTGCGGTCGGCCGGGGCGCCGTCGGCCAGGCTCTTGGCGAGTTGGATCAGCTCGTCGATGGCGGCCAGGGCGCGCGGGGTATTGAAGTCGTCGTCCATGCCCGCTTCGAACGCTGCTCCGGCTTTGGCCTCGGCTTGTCGGGTCGAGTCCGAAGGTTCGCCCTCATCTTCGGGCGCCCCTTCCTCGAGACCCTCCATCAAACGCTCCACGGCCGAGTAGATACGTTCCACCCGGGTTTGGCTTTGGTCCATGAGATCGGTGGAGAATTGCAGCGGCGAGCGATAGTGGCTTTGCAGCATGAGCATGCGAATCACCATGGGGTCGAAGGGCCCGTCGGGCCAAATCATGTCTTTCAGCCACTTTACGTTGCCCAAAGACTTCGACATCTTCGACTGTCCGTCGACGGTGTGTTCGTCCACTGCCTCTTGCTCGCTTTCGGCTTTGACGGTGATGAAGCCGTTGTGGATCCAATAGCGCACGGAATCTCCGCCGGCCAGCTCGTCGCAATAGGCGCAGTCGTTTTGGGCCTTCTCGTTCTCGTGGTGGGGGAAGAGCAAATCGCGGCCGCCGCCATGGATGTCGAACGGCATACCCAGGTAGTGGCGCGACAAAGCCGAGCACTCCAGATGCCAGCCCGGGCGTCCGCGTCCCCAAGGCGACTCCCAGCCCGGTACATGCTCGGGATGGGCTTTCAGATCCTCGGAATCGTTGCTCAGCAGCTTCCAAAGGATGAAGTCCGCGGGATTCTTTTTGACCGACAGCTCCTGCTCGCTCAGGCGTCCGGAACGTCCGGTTTCCTGGTCTTCTAGGTTGCGATTCGACAAAGCCAGGTAACGACCGAAGGAGTGGGTGTCGAAGTAGACGTCACCGTTGCTCGCCACATAGGCGTTTTCGGCGTCGAGCAGCCGTTGCACCAAGTCGAGCATCTCGGGCACATGATCCGTGGCCCGGGGATGCACGTCCACCGGACGATTGCCCACCAACGCCATCAGCCGGTGGTACTCCTCCATATAAGTCACGGTGATCTCGCGCCAATCTCGGTCTTCCCGAATCGCCCGCTTGATGATCTTGTCGTCGACATCCGTGAAGTTGGCCACGTAGCGGACCACATAGCCTTTGTGCTCGATATAACGCCGGATCGTGTCGGGCACGATCGCGGCTCGCGCGTGACCGAGGTGCAGGCTGTCGTAAACCGTTGGGCCGCAGTAATACATGCCTACCCGTCCGGATTGCTGGTCGAGGGGTATGAATTCCTCTTTTTGACGTGTCTGGGAGTTGTAGATCTTGAGCATGGTCTTCCTGCGCGGCTAGAGGGTCAGCGGGTGGGTGGTAGCTAGGGCCCATCCAGTTTTGGTTTTCGCGTGTGTCGGCCGGATGGCCTGCGGGCGTCGCTCCGAACTCGCGCCACCGCTGCACTGCCGCCATAAACTGCTGAAGAGTAGGGGCTTAGGCCGATGGTTCGGGTGTATCGCTCAGACACGCTCGCTTCCGTCCTCGGTCATCCGGCCTTGGTTTCATCGGAAAACCCCATTTCGGACGGAACCTAGCTAAGAGCGCGGGAGAATATCACGGCCCAGGGATGGGACGACGGGCGAATAGTCTTCATGACCTGGTCGCGGATCAGACCTGGTCGCGGATCAGACCCGGTCGCGGATCAGACCTGGTCGCGGATCAGAAATTCAGGGGCAGGGATCCCAGCAGATATTTCAGGTCGTCGTCCTTCCAGCGGATTCCGGCGCCGAAGAAGAGGCTTTTGTTGTCGTCGACCAGCGGATCGTCCCATCCCCCGAGCAGGTAGACGTTGGAGGACAGCAGATAGCGGGTGGTGAAACGCAGATGGGGGTCGAGTTCGTCGGGGCGAGAGAAGTCGAACGCCTCCACCGACAGCTGCAGTCGACGGTCGAAGGCGTCGTAATCCACCCGGGCGCCGCCAGCGGAATCGATCAGACCGGCTCGCAAGGTGAAGTCGCCCCAGCGATAACCGAGCTGAGCGTCGAGGGTGAATTTATCCTCGGTTTTACGTTCCTCGATCACCGTGGTTTCCACCGTGCCATCGGGCAGGGTAGTGGTCAGGGTTCGGGTTTCCGTTTTGGTCCGTCCTTGGGGACGATCCCCCAAACCCACAAAGTAGAAACGTTTCGGATTCGAGGAAAGCCGCAAGTTGAAAGTCGCGGCGCCCTCGTCTTCGAGGTCGGTATAGATCGCGCCTTCCAAACCCAGCCGCAGCTCGAGCTTCTTGACCCGGCCGAGGGTTTCGTCGAGGGAAGCCACGCCTTGTTCCACGGCGCCGAGGGTGTCGACCAAGGAATCGTGGGCTTGATCGTCGTAGAGCAGTTTGCCGATGGTTCCTTCGCCGCTGCGCAACTGGCTGGAGATGTCGTTCAGGTTGTCGACCGAGGTCTGAATATCGTCGGTAATCTTGCGAATATTGGACAGGCTGCCTTGAAAGTCGCCACGATTTTCGGCCACCACCGAGCCCACTTGCTCAAGCAAGCTGCCCATCTGCTCCGTGAGACGCGGCAGCTCCTGCGCCAAGGTGCCGCTGAAACGCTCGAAATTCGCCACGCTGGCGTCGACTTGGGAGCGGTTGGAAGACACCAACAGACGGATGTCGGCGCTGGTCGCTTCGAGATTGTCCAGTAGGCGGCGGATCGACCCCCCCAAGTCACCGCGGGAGGAAACGTCGCCGGTGAGTTCTTGCAGGGATTGGCCCAGGGAGTCGAAACGGGCCAGGGCTTCATCGAAAGTCACGGGGGTTTCGCCCTGCAACGGCGCGTCGGTCTCGAGTGGCCCGGCGTCGAGCGGCCCGGGTACCAGCTCGACGTATTTATCGCCCAAAATGCCCGCGTTGGAAATGCGCGCCACCGTACCTCGGGTGAGGCGGATGGGCTCGTCGAGGGTCAAAGTGACTTTGGCTCTTCGACCTTCGAGACTCAAGGATTCCACCCGGCCGACGCTGACCCCGGCCACGCGCACCGGGGCCTTGACGTTCAAACCGGCCACGGAATCGAAGAGCACATCCACCGTTTGGCCTTCGCCGCCGAAGAAAGGTAGGTCGTCGACCTTGAAAACTAGGTAGCCCAAGATCAGCAGGCAGATGGTGACGAAGCTCCCGACTTTAAGAGCCTGGGACATGGCGATACCTCATGCGGGGGATGAATCAGGGTCGGTTTGATCGGACGTCATGGGTCCGTCGGCACGGCCGTCGAGGAATTGACGAACGCGGGGGTCGTCGAGCTGTTGGAAATTCTCCGCCGTTTCCACGGCGAGAATGCGTCCACGGTGCAACATGGCGATGCGGTCGGCGATTCGGAATGCGCTCTTCAAGTCGTGGGTGATGGTGACCGCGGTGGAGCCGAGCTGGCGGCGCATGCCGAGAATAATGTCGTCGATCACCGCGGTCATGATCGGGTCCAGGCCGGTAGTCGGCTCGTCGAAAAGCAAGATCTCCGGTTCGAGCACAATGGACCGGGCGAAACCCACCCGTCGGCGCATGCCGCCGGAAAGCTCCGAGGGCATCTTGTGCTCTGTGCCTTCTAAACCCACCAAATCCAAACATTCTCGTACCCGAGCTTCGATATCCCGTCGCGGCTTGCGTGGACGGCTGCGGGTGAGGGGGAAGCCGACGTTCTCGCCGACACTCATGGAATCGAAGAGAGCGCCCTCTTGGAACGACATGCCGTATCGGCGTCGAAAGTCGGTCAGGTCACTCCGGTCGAGCTGATGGATGTCGATGCCGTCGACCTCGACAGTGCCTTCGTCCGGACGCAGCAGGCCGATCAGATGTTTGAGCAAAACGCTCTTGCCGCTGCCCGAGCCGCCGAGAATCACCAAAGACTCGCCGCGGGCAACCTCGAGGTCGAGGCCGTTCAGCACGTTCTTGTCGCCGAACGACTTGCGTAGCCCGCGCACTTGGATCATGGCCGGTGGCTTCACACCCGATGGGCTCATGGTCGATCGATCTTCGGTCATCGGAAGGCTCAAAACATCAACTTGGTGAGGAAGAAGTTGGCGATCAAAACGGCGATCGAGCCGGTGACCACCGCGGCGGTGGTCGCGCGTCCGACCCCTTCGGCGCCGCCACGGGTGTGGAAGCCTTTGGCGCAGCCGATGGTGGCGATCAACATGCCAAACACCGCTGCCTTGATCCAACCGGAGGTCAGGTCGTCCAGTTGCATGTATTGAAACGTCGTGTCCACATAGGTGGCGGAATTGGCTCCCATCACCACCACTGCCACCAAATAACCCCCCACGATGCCTACGGCGTCCGCCAACACCACCAAGAGGGGCAGCATCAAGGTCGTGGCCCAAACCCGAGGCACGATCAAATAGTGGACGGGATCCGTGGCCAAGACTTCCAGGGCGTCGATTTGTTCGGTCACCCGCATGGTTCCGATTTCAGCTCCCATGGCCGCACCGCAACGCCCGGCGATCATCAAAGCGCTGAGCACCGCCGCCAGCTCGCGGACCATCGCCAATCCAACGATCGAGCCGACATAACCCTCGGCGCCGAAGCGCACCAAAACCGTGAAAATTTGTAGCGCCATCACCATGCCGGTGAAGAGGGCGGTCAGCAGCACCACGGGAACCGATTCAAGTCCCACCCGAACCATTTGGGTCAGCCATTGGCGCAGATCAAATGGACGCCTGAAAGTCCAGGCCAACACGCGGCCGAAGATCAAAGCGATTCGGCCGATTTCTTCGACGGTGGCCCCTAGGCGTTGGTTTAGAAGTTGCTTCATGGTGAGGGCCCATTGTTTAGGGATTCGTTCTCGGAGGCAAGCACCGTAAAATACCGACATGGCTAGATTGTTCGAAGCGTCGAGTCGCAGGATAAGCATTGACGATCTGCAGCAGATCGCACTTTTTCAGGGCGTCGACCCTGAAAGCCTCGAAGAATTGGCGGGTTTGTTTCTCGAAGCGAAGGTGTCTGCGCAGCAGATCGTGCTTGAAGAAAACGAGCGTGCCGACGCCTTCTTCATCGTTTCTGAAGGGGCTCTGGCCGTTTACCGCGATGCCCCCGGGGCACCGGTTCAGCTGTTGGCCCGTCTGCATCGAGACGATTTCTTCGGGGAACTCGGCTTGGTCGGCGAAGGTGGCCGATACGCCGCGTCGGTGCGGGCCACCGAGCCCAGCCGTGTGCTCAGGATCGGCCGTGAAGATTTCTTACCCTTCTTGAAGACCCACCCCGAAATTCAGCTCAAGTTGCAAATGGTCGCAGCTCGACGGCACAGCAGCGCCGTCGGTGCCGCCCTCGAAATGGGACGTCGGCGTGAGGTTCGAATCCGTTGTAGCCGAGAGGTCGTGGTCGAGCTGGATGACGGGCAACGGCGCACCATGGTTTTGGAGAACTTATCCCTCGGCGGCGTTTGCTTGGGGGGAGCCCACGACGGTTGGGCTGAAGGCAGCCAGGTGCGGTTTGCCCTGGTGCTGCGGGAGGGTCTGCTGGAACTCGAAGGAATCGTCCGCTGGCGGCGAAAAGACGTTGTGGGCATTTCGTTCAACTCGAAATCTCCGAGTCACGACATGCTGTTGCAAATGGCTATCCGTCTCCTGCTGGAAACAGGGGTTTAGGCCCTTATTTGACAGAATGAAGACGGAGACAAGACTCGGAAAAGACAAAGTCGAGCATCGAACCCGGGATCCTGATATCCTCCGGCACACGATAATCCCTCGCCTTCGGGTGCACCCAATCGGTGCCCTATCTTGGCGATAAGATCGCTCTCGGGCTCCCTACGGGCATCCATACAATCTGTCGCTTTCAAGCCTCGAAGAGCTGGCTTGCGAGCTGAAACGGAGACGCTGAGTCGTCTTCTCGAGCCCCGAGTCTCGAAAATACCCAGCGGGCCCAGCCCGCAGTGAAATTTGCTTCTGCTTGAAAGGAGGCTGAAGTTATGGCCGAGGTGCTAGACCGCTTCGCCGACGAATACGGTCCCGAAAAGATCGTCTACATCTACGAGCCGCGTTGCGGTTTGAAGGGGATCGTGGTCATCGACAACATCTCCGCCGGCCCGGCGATCGGCGGTGTCCGTATGGCCCCTGACGTCAGCACTGCCGAGGTCTTCCGACTGGCCCGAGCCATGACTTGGAAGAACGCCCTGGCAGGCATCCCTCACGGTGGCGGTAAGTCCGGAATTCTTGCGGATCCGTCAACCCCAAACAAAGAGACGTTGATCCGTCAATTCGCGCGCGCGATCGAGAACCTGGAAGGGTATATCCCCGGGCCGGACATGGGCACCGACGAGGTAGCCATGGCTTGGGTGCGCGACGAAATTCGTCGTTCCGTGGGCCTGTCCAAAGTGTTGGGCGGCATCCCCCTCGATCAAATCGGCGCCACCGGTTATGGATTGGCGGTTTGCGCCGAGGTGGCCCAGCACTACGCCGACATCAAGCTCGAAGGCGCCCGGATCGTCGTCCAAGGCTTTGGCAATGTCGGATCCCACGCAGCTCGTTACCTGATCGAGCGTGGAGCGATCCTGGTCGGCGCTTCCGATCTCGACGGCACGGTTTACGATCCGAAGGGCATCGATGTCGACAAATTGGTCGAGGTTAAGCAGCAGACCGGGCGTGTCACCGATTATCCCAACGGCGAAAAGAGCGGTATCGACGATTGGATTGACATTCCGTGCGAAATTTTCGTACCGGCTGCCCGTCCGGACGTCATCGACGAGAGCAACGCCTTGCGTCTGCAGGCGAAGATCGTGCTTCAGGGCGCGAACATCCCCGTCACCTCCCGCGCCGAGCGCATCTTGCACGACAATGGCATTCTTTCGGTGCCGGACTTCGTGGCCAACGCCGGCGGCGTGATCTGCGCCTCGGTGGAATATAAGGGCGGTACCCAGAAGCGCGCTTTTGAAACCATCGAAGAGAAGATCAAAGAGAATACCGCCGAGGTGCTGGAGCTGGCCAAGACCCACAGCCAGATTCCGGCGGAAGCGGCTTTGTCCCTCGCCAAGCAGCGAGTGGCCGAAGCCATGGCCTATCGGCGTTCTCGCTGATTATTTAGGCATCGGTTCCATCCAAAGGCGGCCTCCGGGCCGCCTTTGTTGCATTTACTGTAACCGCTCGCATGGGCAGACATTGCCGTGCGGCGGACACCCGGGTGGAGCGACTGGGCTTGCCCGATAATTCGAGCTTGAACGAAGTCCGGCGTTCGAGCGGTCCCACCTTGGAGTAGAATCCAAGCTCGTGATTCTCGCGCAAAGGAGTGTCGGCGAACGCATGGGCATCTTCAGCTTCAACGCCGCCAAGCGGGCGGACGAGCTATACCAGAAAGGCAGCTACCTAAAGGCGGCTCAGCTTTATGAAAAGGCTGAACGCTACGAAGATGCTGCCCAGGTGTACCACAAGAAGCTCGGGGACGTGGATAAAGCGGTCGAGGCCTACGAGAAGCTCGGACGCAGCCAGAAAGCGGCGGAACTCCTCGAAGGCGAAGGGCGTTATCGAGACGCGATCGCCAAATACCAGCAGGCTGGGCTGAATCACAAGGCCGCCGAAGCCAGTCTGAAGAATAAGCAGCCGCTGCGCGCCGCCAAATTCTTTGAGCAGGCGGACCGCTACGAACGCGCCGCAGAGTGTTACCTCGACGGCGGCGATGTCGACAGCGCGTTGCGGGTGTTGGAGAAAGAGGGCGACGAGCTGCGGGAACGCAGCGGCGGCAAAGCGGACCAGTTTCTCGACCAAAGGCTGCGCCACCTGGATCGTCAGCGGGCGGATCTGCTCGAGAAGCTCGGCCGTCGCAAGGACGCCGCCCGGCTGCGGATGAAGCTCGGACAAACCGAAAGGGCGGCCGGCCTGTTCGAAAAAGCCGGGGCCATGGAAGAAGCCGCTCGGGCCTACATTGCGATCGGTAAAGAAAAAGACGCCCTGCGGCTGGTGGAAGACTCCGAAACGGTGGATCCGGAGCTCAAGGCGGAAATCTTCGCCAACGCCGGTCGGCAGCGGGAAGCGGGCGAGATTTTCGAGGAAATCGGCAAGCTGGCGGCTGCGGCCACCGCCTTTCAAACCGCTGGAGACCTCTTGCGTGCCGCCGAGCTGTGGCGTCAAGAAGAGTCCTTCCGCATTGCCGCAGACCTTTTTCACCAAGCGGGTAAATTTTACGAAGCGGCGACTTGTTTCGCGCGCGCCCAGGAACATCGGCTAGCGGCGGAATCGTTCGTCAAAGCAGGCAGCGCGGGCAAAGCCGCGGACGCCTACGTCACGGCCGAGGAATGGCTGAAAGCGGCTGAGCAATATCTGGTCGCCGAACGCACCGAAGACGCGCTCAAGATTCTCCAGTCCATTGAGATAGAGGACGACGACTACGTGGCCGGCTCGTTGTTGTTGGTTCCGATTCTGGTGGACGCGGGTCTAGAGCAGGCAGCCCAAGAGCGCCTCCTGGAGCTTCGGGACCTGCGGGAGCAAGGGCGAGAGATCGTGCGTCACGAGTTTTTCTACTGCCAGGCTCGATTTCTGGAAGCCAGGGGCAAGTATCCGGCTGCGGAAAAGGCCTATCAAAAGGTGTTGGCGGATCGGATCGACTTCCGCGACACGGTGAAACGCCACGAGATGATGCGCGCTCGGATCGCGAGCGAAAAGCTCATGCACGAAGAAGACACCACGGGTGTCACCCGAGCCCTGGAAGCGGAGCAAAATTCAACCCAACGGGTGGGCCTCAAACCTTCGAAGGCTTCGACGGGCACCCACAGTTTCGTTCCCTCGGGCGCCAAGATCGGCTCCGACACAGGGTCCCGGTCTCAGACCGGCAGCCATAAACGCTCGCCGAGCGCGATCATCGATCTTCCGGTCACCATTGAGGATCGAATCGAGCCCTGGTGGCACGGCGCGGACTTCCTCTTGGCCAGGGAAAAGGAGACCGGCGAGCAGGTCCACATGGTGTCCTTTCCCTTGGCGGTGATCGGCGAGCGGGTCAGCGCGTTCCAACACATCACCAGCCAAGTGTCGACGATCCAGCACCGAGCGATTCTGACCCTGAAGCGAGCCGAGGTGGCCAGCGATAAGGTGTTGTTGATCTACGAGGCCTTCGATGGCCAAACCCTGAGTTCCGCTCTTTCGGAGAATCGTAGCTTTACGCCGCGCATGGCGTTGCACATCATTCAACAGCTGTGTGAGGCCTTGACCAGCGCCCACAAATTGGGCGTGACCCACCAATGGCTCTCCCCCAAAACAATTCTGATCAACCGCGAGAATCAATGCCGGATGGTCGGGGTCGGCATGCGGGAATTTCTCGATGTCGGTGTCGACTCCACCAGCCGGGCCTATCTCAGCCCAGAGGTGCGAAAGGATCTGATCATCGGTCCCACCTCGGACATTTATAGCCTGGGTTTGTTGACTATGGAGCTGCTCGGCGCCCAGCTGCCGGTGGATATGGACCGCAAAGACAGTCTCGAAGACGCGGATGTTCGCTGGCCCGACGATGTGCGCGAGGAGCTGCCCTCGTCGCTGCTGAAATTCATGGTCCGCTGCTTGGAGTCGAATCCCCTGTCGCGACCCCAAACCTCGGAGCTGGGGGCGGCCCTTTCATCGATCGGATTTGTACCGGGCCAAGTGCTTTCCAATCGCTATGAGATTCTGGGCGAGATCGGCCGGGGTGGCATGAGCCGGGTCTACAAAGCCCGCGATCAAGAGCTCGGGGGTGAAGTGGCCATCAAGTCGGTGATCACCCCAGCCCTTGGACGTACCGAGGACGAGGAGCGTTTATTCCGCGAGGTTCAGATCACTCGTCGGATCACCCACTCCAACGTCGTGCGCGTCCACGATATGGGCCGCTTCCCAGGCGGCATTTTCATCATCATGGAGCTTTTGGAAGGTCCCGGGCTCGACGAGGTTATCTCCCAGGAAGCACCGCTGGAGTTGGAGCGGACCCGGGATTTGGTGATCGAGATCGCTTCTGCTCTGGGGGAAGCCCACCGGCTGCAAATTGTCCATCGCGACCTCAAACCGGGCAATGTGATTTTGGTCAACGGTCGGGCCAAGGTCTTGGATTTCGGTATCGCCCGCATGAGCGATGATTCGTCGAGCCATTTGACCCGCACCGGCGAGGTGATCGGCTCACCTCTCTACATGGCACCGGAGCAGATCCAAGGTTTAGAACTCGACGGCAAATGTGATCTCTATGCCTTGGGCGTGATCACCTATACGCTGCTGTCGGGCAAGGAGCCGTTTGTCGGCAGCACGCCCACTGCGGTGGTGATGAAACATTTGAACGAGCCGCCCCCGGCGATCAAGGAGTCGCGTCCGGACTTGCCGGATGCGTGGGTCGATATGTTGCAGCGGTTGCTGGCCAAAAAACCCGAGGATCGTTTCGCAAATGCCGAGGATCTGATCGAAGCGCTCAAGAAGCTGCCGACCCAGGAAAAGCCGGCGGTCCAGGAAAATCCACCGGCCCAGGAAAAGCCGCCGGCCCAAGAAAAGGAGTAATTCCGAGACCCATGAATCGCACTGTACGCGTCTTGATTCTGTTGGTATTGGTTTTTACCGTCGGTCATTTAACCGGTTTGTGGTGGGCCGAACAGGAAACACCTGCTTCTTCACCGGCCGCGGAGTCCTCATTGGCCGGGACCTCGTCGTCCCTAGACCTGCGCGCCGACCTCGCCGGTACCGCCTCAGCCCAGCCGATTTCCAGGGTCGAGCCGTCGGATCCCCTGGCCCGCCTGACCGCCGACGAGCAACGTGACATTTCGGTCTTTCGTGAGGTCAGTCCCTCGGTGGTCAACATCTCCACCACCAACCTGCGCCGACGCAACTTTTTCTCCTTGGACGTCTATGAGATTCCCGCCGGCAGCGGCTCCGGTTTCGTTTGGGACACCCTCGGGCATATCGTCACCAATTTTCACGTCATCGGATCCGGTCGCCGTTGGCTGGTGAGCCTGGGGGAGAAGGATTACGATGCCGAGCTCGTGGGTTTGGCGGAGAATAAGGATTTGGCGGTGCTCAAGATCAACGCACCCCGGGAGCTGCTGCGGCCGATCAAGATCGGCTCGTCGTCGGATTTGTTGGTCGGCCAGAAAGTTTTGGCCATCGGCAATCCCTTCGGTCTCGATCAAACCTTGACGGTTGGGGTCGTGAGCGCCGTGGGTCGTGAACTCAAATCGCCGGGCGGACGGGAAATCCGTGGCGTGATTCAAACGGACGCCGCCATCAATCCCGGCAATTCGGGCGGTCCTCTGCTCGACTCGGCGGCTCGGCTGATCGGCGTCAATACGGCGATTTACAGCCCGAGCGGAGCGTCTGCCGGAATCGGTTTCGCCGTGCCTGTGGACACGGTCGCCCAATTGGTGCCCCAACTGATCGAATTCGGCGAGCCGCGCAAACCCGGTATCGGAGTCGAACTCGTCGACGATTATTACGCCCGGCGCAATCGCATCACCGGGGTGATCGTGCAACGGGTGCAGCCGGGTGGCCCCGCGGACCGAGCCGGCATTCGTGGTCTGCGCCAGGTCCGTGGCGGCTGGGAGCTGGGCGACGTGATCGTGGCGGTCGACGGCCAACCGGTGCGCAAGATCGACGATTTAGTGCTCGCCTTTGAGGAACTCGGCGTGGGAGGTACCGCGCGGTTGACGTTGATCTATAAGCAAGAGGAGCGTCAGGTCGACGTCACCCTGATCTCGATTCAATAATGGCCGATTCTCTTGAGATCGACCTGGAGCAGCGAGCGACGGCAACCCTCGCTTCGATGGGTGACGGTCTGATCCGCACCGATGCGGATGGGCGAATCGACTACATGAATCCGGCCGCCGAACGCCTGACCGGGTGGTCTTTGGACGAAGCCCAGGGCTGCGATCTTTCCGAGATCTATCGGATCATTTCGGAGACCCACCGTCGCCCTCGACAAAACGTCGTTGAAATGTGTTTGGCCGAGGGGCGACCCTTTTCGCCTCCCGGCCTCTTCGCTTTGCTCGCCCGCGACGGCAACGAATACACCATCCGCGACACGATCTCGCCCCTCGCTGCCGGCGGTGAAGGCACCATGCACGGTGTGGTGGTGGTGTTCCGAGATCTCACCCACATGCGCACCGCCGAGCGTGAGATCGTTTTCCAGGCCAGTCACGATCCCCTCACCGGTCTGTTGAATCGCAAGAATTTCAAACGCTATTTGGTCGCCGCCATTGAGTCGGCGGGCTCCCGCTCGGCGTTGCATGCCCTTCTGCACCTGGAGCTGATGGAGCTCACATTGGTCAACGATTGTTACGGGCGGGTAGCCGGTGACGAGATGTTGCGCCAAGTCGCGGTATTCCTCGAACGCGAGCTGGGCGACTCGGCGATTTTGGGTCGGGTGGGCGGCAGCGACTTTCACATCTTGTTGGAGCGAGGGTCCCTCGATCAAGCGATGGAGGTGGCCGAGGAACTCGGACGCCGGTTGAATCTTTTTCGCTTCACCTGGGGAGGCCAGCACTTCGAGGTCGGTTTCCACATCGGCGTCGTCGGCGTCGACGGTAGCCGTTCCCACGTCACCCAGGTCTTGGAAGAGGTCGACACCGCCAGTCATCTGGCGCGCCAGAGCGGGCGCAATAAGATCCATCTTTTCGACGCGCAGCGTGACGGTCTCGACGACCGGTTCAGTCGGCGAAATTGGATCCAGCGCATTCGAAGATCCTTGGCGGAAGACGGTTTTTGCCTCTTCCAACAACAGATCGATTCCTTGCACGGCGGGCCGTCGTTGCACGAGATTCTGATCCGGATGACCGGTCCCGAGGAGGATTTGGTTCCGCCGGATCGCTTCATCCCTTTGGTGGAAAGCCATGAGATGGCCCCGTTGCTCGATCGGTGGGTGATCCGGAAGAGTCTGGAGACCCTGGCGTCGGGTCAGATCCTGGGCGGCCGGGCGGTGACCTTGAACCTCTCCGGTCAATCTCTCGGTGACGAGATTTTCTTGGAGCATCTGGCGGATATGGTGGCCGCCGGCGGCGTGCCTCCAGAGCGCCTTTACTTCGAGATCACCGAAACCCATGCGGTGGCCAATCTGAGCCGTGCCTTGGATTTCATCGGAGTTCTGCGCGAAATGGGCTGTCGGTTCGTGCTCGACGATTTCGGTACTGGTTTTAGTTCGTTCGGTTATTTGAAGAATCTGCCCGTGGATATCCTGAAAATCGACGGCCAATTCGTCCGTGATCTCGACCATGATCCCGTGGCCCGGGCCATGGTGGCTTCGATCAATGAAATCGCCCATTTGATGGGTTTAGAGACCATCGCCGAATGGGTCGAGGACCAAGCGGCTCTCGAGATCGTCCAGGATATGGGCGTCGACTACGTCCAAGGTTTCTTCTTGCACAAGCCGCTGCCGCTTTAGCGTGCGGCTTTACCCAGCTCGGCCGGCTTGGTTTGACTTGACTTGGCAAGGTAGCCAGATAGCCTTGGCCTTCGAACCCAGCATGACACTGGCTGACACGACAGTGCCCGATATGGGTCGGGCCTGGGTCAGCGCCCTACCCGCTGACTCAGACCTGACATAACCGGAGCTGCGATTTGTCAGCATTGGGGCGATTAATTTAGGAGTTTCCCATGACTGAATATCCCTTCATCCCGTATCACCGAGATCGCCTGCCCGCCGACGAAATGACCCGTCGAGCCAACGATTTCTACGAGCTGATCGATACCCGCCGCAGCGTCCGTGAGTTTTCACCGGATCCCGTGCCCCGGGAGTTGATCGAAATCGCGATCCGAACCGCCTCCACCGCACCGTCCGGCGCCCATCGCCAACCGTGGAAATTTGTCGCCATCTCCGATCCGGCGATCAAACACCGCATCCGGGTCGAAGCCGAAGCTGAGGAAAAGGAGACCTACTCCAACCGCATGCCCGACGAATGGCGAGAAGCCTTGGCGCCGATCGGCACCGACTGGCAGAAACCCTTCCTCGAAGTGGTCCCTTGGATCGTGGTGTGTTTCGAAGAACTCTTCAAAGTCGATGAAGAGGGCAATAAGAGCAAGAACTACTACGTGCCCCAAAGCGTCGGCTTGGCCTGCGGCTTCTTCATTGCCGCCTTGCACAACATGGGCCTGTCGACCCTCACCCACACCCCGAGCCCGATGAAATTCCTCAACACCATTCTCGGCCGGCCCACCAACGAAAAACCCTACATCCTCTTCCCCGTCGGCTACCCCGCGGCCGACGCCACCGTGCCCGACTTAACCCGCAAACCCCTGGAAGACGTGTCGATCTGGAATCCCAAGCCGTCTGACGACTGAAACACTACAGGCCGGCATGCGATAATCGATCCAGTACCTGAGCATCGATCGAACCAAGGAGCCCCGCTCGGAGCGGTGGCTCGAGATTCGGGTCTGGACCTGGGGAGAATGCACGGCGTGAAGGACGAGGATCCCTGCTACGGTTGTCGGCGCGACGATCTTATCCTTGACCTATTTCAGCTCACCTATCGCAACGCCGCGATTGCGCCCGAGGTTCTGGAGGAAAACCACCGCGACCTCCTTGAGCAGATGGCCTCGCTGGGCTTTTGGGATACTAAAGAAGAATGTGCCACCAACGCGGGAGCGCTGTTGTTCGCCGCATTGCCGCAAACCTGGTTTCCGGGTGCGTATATCCAGTACGTTCGTTTTGAGGGGCAGGGTCTCGACTCGGAGCCCCTCGACGAACGGAGCTTTTCAGGTGATTTGATTTCCGTTTTGAGGCAGCTCGACGAATTTCTAAAACCCCTCTTTCCGGTCCAGCCGATCCCTATTTCGACGCTTCGGGAGCAAGCCCGCACGCCTTATCCCACTCCAGCGATCCGGGAACTCCTGATGAACGCGATCATGCATCGCGACTACGAATCGAACGCCCCGGTTCGCTTCTATTGGTTCGCGGATCGAATAGAAATTCAGAATCCCGGTGGGCTGTTCGGTGCGGTCACTCCGGAGACATTTCCGCGCCAAAACGATTACCGAAATCCGAAAATCGCGGAGGCCATGAAAGTCTTGGGTTATGTGAATCACTTCGGTCGAGGAATCTATCGAACCCAAAGCGCTCTTGAGCAAAACGGCAACCCTAGGGCGGAATTTGACTACAGCCAGCCCACCAATTTTCTAGCTATCGTCCGGGCGAGCACCCCATGAAGTCCATCACTTTTTTCAATAACAAGGGCGGGGTCGGAAAAACTACACTGGCCTATCACGCGGCCTGGATGGCCGTCGAACTCGGCAAGAGAGTGCTGGCGGTCGACCTGGACCCTCAAGCCAACCTCACCAGCATGTTTCTCGACGAGCAGCGATTGTTGGAGCTGTGGCCCGAGGATGGATTGAATTACAGCATCTATCGTTCGATTTTTCCGATTCTCGATGGAACGGGAGATATAGACCGGGCTCACGTAGAAATGCTGGAGACGCCGGATGAATCCCTGGGATTGATTCCCGGAGATTTGGGCTTGTCGGAATTTGAAGACAAGCTCTCCGACAGCTGGCCGAGATGTTTAGATCGAGATAAGGCTGCTTTTCGGGCCACCACCGCCTTCTCACGCATCATGACCGAGGCGGCCGCTCGGATCGAAGCCGATGTGGTGTTGATCGATGTCGGGCCTAATCTCGGCGCCATCAACCGGGCGGCGATGATCGCCTCGGACTATTTGGTCTTTCCCCTAGCGCCGAGTCTCTTTTCTCTCCAGGGTCTGCGAAATTTGGGACCGACCTTAAGGAATTGGCGTCAAGGCTGGTCGGACCGTTTGGAACGAGCCCCCGAGAGCCTAGATATTGCGTTGCCCGAGGGTCGCATGGAGCCGTTGGGATATGTGGTGCAGCAGCACTCCGAGAGAAAGAATCGAGTGGTGAAAGCCTACGATCAATGGGCGCGGAAAATTCCCGGAGAGTATTCCCGTGCGATCCTGGATGGCCCGGTCACCGAGATCGAAGCGGCGGAAGATCCGGCCTGCTTGGGATTGGTCAAGAACTATTTGAGCCTAATGGCCCTGGCGGAAAGCGCGCGCAAGCCGGTGTTCCACCTCAAACCTGTGGACGGTGCGATCGGCGCCCATTCAGAAGCCGTACGACGGTCATTTACTAATTTTAGGAATCTAACCCAGAGCGTTCTCAACGCAGCAGGCATCTGAGCTTCGATCAGCGGGCCCCTAGCAGCCGATAGACGACGTAGAAAGCGACCGGTGGGATGGTGACGCTGATCAGGAGTCCGCCGTTCAGCAGCAGGGCGACCAAGGCCGGGAAGGTGCGATGCTTGCGCCGGGCTCGAACGGCGTTGAGGGTGCCGAAGGCGGTGATCAGCACGCCGCCGACGGTGGCCCAAAACCAGCCTTCTCGGATGAAGGTCCAATAAAACCGGAACCACCCGAAGAGCAAGAAAAAACAGACGTACGACACGAGCAACGAATCGAAGCGAAGGCGAACGACTTCGTATTCGTGGCCAAAGTCCGCGGACGGAACCCGCGAGCGCCCGAGCTGGGGTGCGGCGGCCTTGAGAGGCGAGTCGTTGGGCTGTGCAGTGTCCATCTGGTAAGGATACGTGGAAACAGCCCGTGGGTTGAGCGGAGGGTGCCGCATCTATCCGCCGACTGCTAGGATGCCTTCCGCCGATGAGACGACTAGACCCTGCTATCCACTTGATTTATGCGCTGATCGCGCTGGCGGGCCTTGTGGCTACCGGTCTGGCGATGGAGTTGTGGGCTCCGGAGTCGGTGACCCGCCTGCCGGCGCAATCGGAGGTGCTGGCACGCGCCGCGTCCGACTCCCAAGCGCTGGGTTATCGGGTGCAGGGGGCGCCGCAGATCAGTGTTAGCCACGGTCTGCGTCAGTACCACTCCGGCGAAGACGTGGCGGTGCTGACGGAACAGGTTGCCGACCGCAATTTACGACGCCACTTGATGAGCAAGGTGCCTCCGGTCCGCCTGGGTGCGAGATTCTGGCGCGCCACCAGCCCTGAAGGGCACGACGGCGCCCTATTCCTGGAATATGACGGCGACGGCAAATTGCTCGGCGCCACCTTCGGATTCGATGGCGTGCTCGGCCAAGGGGTGGCCGCCGAGTCGGACCGATTCGTGGGCACGCGCTTGGCTCGTCTCTTCTTCGAGCAAATTCCGCCCGATCCCCAAATCCACAGCACCTCCGGTTATACGGAGCTGATTTACACCGCGGGCGCCGACGAAGGCGCGGTCTACGTGCACCTAACCAATCGCGGCGCCTGGATGGCCTTCCGGGTGCCGGCTCCCTATCGAGTGGTGCATCGCCAGACCTTCGCTCTGTGGGAGCAGAGCCTGGTGGTGCAAATCCAGATCTACATCCTTTTGGTCGCCGCCTTGGTGGCGTTGGGCGTTCTGATGTGGCGTCTGGGGCAGCGTCGGGCGGGCATTTCCCACGCCTTGCCGATCCTCGTGGTGCTGTTGATCATCACCCCTCCGGTCTTGCGATATTGGCAGTCGCGGCCCAGCTTTTTGGTGTTGATCAGTTTCTTCTACCTCGTGCCCGTCGTGGGCCTGATGCTGGCTTGGGCGGTGGCCGAGGCGGAAACCCGGGACGTTCGCCCGAGATCGCTGGTCCATTGGGATCGTCTCCTGCGATTGCGACCGACCCGGGCCACGGGTTTACAGCTGCTGCGGGGCTTGGCCGCGGGCTTAGGCCTCTCCGGGCTCTATGCGGCCGGCGGAGAGCTGGCTTCCCGTTTCGGCGACGGCGGTTACGGCGACGTTCTGTTGATGTTGCCGGACTTCTGGATGATGCCCACCCCGATGCACCGGGCGGTGGCGTTGACCGCCATGAGCGCTTTCATCGTCGGCTTGGGTGGTCGCTTGGCCGGTCGGCCCGGTGCGATGATCGGGGCGGGGATTACCGGCTGCGGCTGGGTTTCGGTCATGCCGGTCGCACCGCTGGAGCATTCTCTCTTGCTCGGCTTGGTGGCGGCCATGGCCGCCGGTTGGCTGCTCTGGCACCAAGGTTTGATGGAGCTGTTGATCGCGACCGTCACCATGTTCTCGGTGCCCACCGCGTGGTTCGTTTGGCGGCACGCACCGGTGATGCTCTGGGATACGGGTTTGGTGGCGACGGTGCCCCTGCTGGTCGTCGCCGGCACGGGTTTCTATTGGTTGCTCCGGGCCCCAGCTTCCGATGACGTCATCACTCTGGTGCCGGATTATGTGTCGGCATTGGAGCGTGAGTCGCGCCTCAAGGCGGAAATCGGTCTGCTGCGCGACATCCAATTGTCTTTGCTCCCGCCTGAGCGCCCCTACTCCGAAGGCCTGGACTTGGCTTGGTCCATGATCCCGGCGGATTTGGTCGGCGGTGATTTCCTCGACCTGGTGGAAGATTCCACCGGCCGAGTGTGGCTGGCCGTGGCAGACGTCGCCGGTCACGGCATCTCATGCTCTGTGTTGACCGCTTTTACCAAGGCGGCGGTGGCGCAATACGCAGTGGCCGGCGCCTCACCGTCCGAAGCCCTCGGCGGAATCCGCTGGCTCTTCGCCCGCTTGCAGAATCGTCGAGCGTTGGTGACCATGTTGTTGGGCTGCTGGGAGCCCGGCCGCCGGCGCCTGCGGGTCGCCAGCGCCGGCCATCCCCAACTCTTGGTTTGCCGGGAGGGCGAAGTGCAGGAAATCGGTGCACCCACCTTGCCCCTGGGCTCGGGCATCCCCGTCGAAGAGCGGGAGCAGGAGATCGAATGCCCGCCCGGCACGGTGATCGTCGCCTACAGTGACGGTGTGGTCGAGGCGGAATCCCCCGACGGCGAGCAATTGGGGTATTCCGCGTGGCCCGAAATGCTGCCGTCCTTGGTCGAGCTGCCCGCGGAAGAGATCCTGCAGCATTTGCTCGCCGCCGTGGACACCCACTGCGGAGGGCGCCCCAAAGGGGACGACGTCACCGGTTTGGTGATGAAAATCGAGCCCAACTAGACGTTTCGGAGTTTTCACAAACCATTGATTCTAAATGGCTTGAAGCAGTTGTTGGGCTTGCTACCTCCCGCTCTTCCTTAAGAAGCGGCTCGGCTTCGCCTCACCCGGGCGGGGACAAGCCCCGCCCCTACATCCAGAGGTTTTTGGGCGTAAACCGCTAACAACTAAGTTCCCCCCCTAACAACCCTCGAAGATACCGGAGCCGGCCAGCTGCTTCCAAAGGGGCACCCAGGCTTTCCAATTGTGGTCGCCGGGATGCAGGGCCACATGATCTTCTTCCAAGAGATTTGCCAACATGGCGTTGGCGGGCGCGAAATCGTCGGCTTGGCCGTAACCCAAGTAGATTTCTGGACGCTCCTCGAGGCTGTGCCATTCTCGGATCCAAGACCACAGCTTACGGCCCACGTCATCCTCTTTGAGCACCTCCGGTGGGGTCCAGGCCAGCGGTCCGCCCTCAGCGCGGATTTCCTCAATCACGTCGTCCTCCCCCAAGAAGGGCGCCAGCAACACCAAACCTTCAATCTGTTGGCGATGGTCACGGCTGTAGAGCAGGGAGCCCACACCGCCCAGGGAAATGCCCACCAACCAGACCTTCTGGCCTTGGTCGACCAAGGGTCCGACCAGGTCCTGGTGCAGACGGTCGAGCACGGTTTGCTCGCGGTAATAGGCCAGGTGGGCGTCCGCGGCCACCAGGTGGAGATCGAGGCCCGCGTCTCGGACCCCATCGGCGAAGCCGTGACGGTCGAAGTCCTTGGGTTTATCGAGCACACCGGGCAGGAAGATTACCGAGCAATTGGAGTTCGAGGCATTGAGGGTTAGGGAGCCCATGGGAACGGTCGTCGCTCGCATGCCTGGGCAGCCTCCAAGCAGAAGGCAGAGGGTGATCAAGAGGGTGATTCCGCCAAAGCGGGGCAAACCCCATGCGGGGGATTCAAGTCGTCTCGGGGGTAAGTGAAAAACTTGCATGGTCCTCTTTCTGAGGCTTCCGAATCGTTGAAGGTCCGAATACACTAACCGACATGACGAAGCCGAGATCTATCCATTCCTTAACCTGGCTAGCTTGGCTGGGTGTCTTTTTGATCGCTCCCTGGATTCTACGTTGCGTTCACGGTTTGGGCGCAACCCAATGGCGGGATCTGCGCGGTTACCTATCCGACGCCTTTTTCGGCCTCCTCCTGCTGTTGCTACTCGCGTCCGCGCTCAAAAAAATCTGGGTTTCGATCTCGGCGGTGATGATCTGGGCTGCCGTCCACATCGGTATCTTCGAGCATCTAGTGGCTTTGGGTGCTTTGCCTCGCTTCGATCAATTCGGATTTCTGCTCGACCCGATCTTCCTGCGTGGCTCGGTCGTGCCGGTGCTCAAGTCTTCCACCACTTGGAGTCTATTCGCCCTATCCGTGATCGCTGTCTTGGCGGTTCGTCGAAAGCCCTTTCCCCAGTGGCGGGTGGGCTGGAGAAGGAGTCGACGCAGCCCTTTGGCGGTCGCCGTGGTTTTGCTCTTGGGGCTGACCTTCTGGCCCATTTCCCGTCAAGCTCCCAGCTGGCGTCAAGCTCACCACCTCGAGCTGACGGTCAGGGACTTGGCCGGAAACGTTGCCCAAGCGTTGAAAACCCGAGAAAAGAAAAAGCCCAATGTCTTCGTCGGTGCCGAGCTGCCGGAAATTTCCACGGCCCCGGATCTTTCCGGCGAGCTGCGGATGCCCCAAGCCCCTGGCCGCGACGTGATTTTGATCATGGTCGAGGGCATCAGCGGCGGCTACTTTCCGTCCATCCTCGAAGCCCATGATTTGTCACGGCTGCCGAAATTCATGCATCGGACCGATCAATTTATCCAATCCGGATTGGTCTACAACAGCTTCATCAACATGCAACGTCAGACCAATCGGGGAACCTATTCGGTGCTTTGCGGCCAGCCCCCGCGTTTGGCCGGCGGACTGCCCAAGATGACGGATTTGGTGAAGTATAAAAACGAGGAAGTGGTGGACTGCCTGCCCGAGCGACTGCGCCGTGCCGGCTATCGTACGGCTTACCTCCAAGCGGCTCAGCTACCTTTCATGTTGAAAGATCAATTCATGCCGCGGGCGGGTTTCGAACTCGTGTTGGGCGAGCAGTGGTTTACCGAGGCTTACTACCGCGGCGAATGGGGAGTCGACGACAAAACGTTCTTTGAAGGCGGCTTGGATCTGATTCAGGATCTTCGTCGCGACGAGCAGCCCTATTTCTTGACCCTGCTCACGGTCGGCACTCACCACCCCTATTCGGTGCCTTTGGATTACGTCAACGCCTATCCTCGGGGTTCGTTCCCCTGGGCGGTGGTCTATTTGGACGAGGTTTTGGAGCCCTTCCTGCAAGAGCTGAAAAAGATGGGCGTCTTCGAAGACACCTTGGTGCTGCTCACCTCCGACGAGGCCGTGGGCCTGGCCCAGGCCCAAGACGATTTCACCCAAATGGTGAGCCAGGCCTGGGGGTTTCTCGCCGTTTTCAATCCCGATCAAGAGACGGGTATGGTCAGCGAGCCGTTTTTGCAAACGGATGTCGCCCTTTCCCTGCTCGACTACCTACAGGTCGATGTGGACGATCCAAACGCCTTGCCCTTTTCCGGCCGAAGCTTGTTCCGCAGCTACGAACAGCCCAGAACCTTGGCTTTCGGCAACGTCTACCTCGATAGAGTCGCCGGAGTGGGGCCCTCGGGCCACCTCTTCGGTTGCAAAACCGATTGGCAGGATTGCACCAAGTGGCGACTCGAGGACGGCAAGATTTTCTCACCCCACCGAATTCAAGAAATCGTCCTGCCCGGCGACGTCGGTTTCCTGGCCGCCCACGTCAAAGGCGGCCAGCAGACCCTCGCATCGTCCGCCGATGAAGGATTCGGTTCCACCAGCAACGGTGCTAAACCGATCGAATATTCCTACCATCTCGTGCGCGAGGACATCGTTCCCCTCTCCGTGGGTGACAAACAATGGGTTTTCGGCGGTCAGTTCTTGACGATTCCGGCCCAATCGAGGCTCGAGGTAGAGTTGGAAGTCACCCTCAAGGGCGAGCCGTCCGAGTCCGCCACCGCCACGATTTACCACGACCTCGCCGTCGACGTTGACCAAGGACCAGAACTCTATGTCAAAGAAACAGTGCTCAAAGTCGGTCAGAAAATTCACTTCAGCTACGCCTATCAAGTCGGCGACGAGCAAATCAGGCGCCTGGATTGCCGTCTGTGGGTCACCGAGCCGGCAGAATCCGGATTGAGCCTTGAATTCGGTCGGCGAAATCTCAAAGTCGTGCCCGCGGGAGCTGAAGACGAAGACCAGGCCCGACCCCAAGGTCTGATTCGGGACGACACGAAAATCACGCAAGAGACGGTCGCTGACCCTCAATCAACTCGCTGACCACCAACCCGCTGACCACCAACCCGGTACCTAAATTCCGACCCCGCGGAGCAGACATTCATGGCTCGAAGCATTATCCACTGGATCACATCCCATAAGGCCGCGACCGCGCTCCTCACGCTGCTACTAGCGATACTTTTCTTGTTTGGAGCCCTCTCAGCCGAGGATGACTCCGTGAGGCCCGAAGCCGATTTGAGCACCGTCGGCCCGGTCCAGGGCCCGACGGTGCTTCGGGACGTGGTGGTGGTCGGCAACAATTGGGACGGCACGGCCGACGTGTTCGATCCGGAGACGTTCGAGGTCTTGAAACGCTTCGACGTGGTGCCGGACTTTAAAGAGCGCATGGCCGAGGTGAATTCCAATCGCATCCGGCGTTTCTTCTTCCGCCTGATCCGAAATGTGATCGGTGAGGGGCACAATCAACTGGTCGACGACATGTTCACGTCCCACGACGGGAGATTTCTTTACGTTTCACGCCCGAGCTTCGCCGATGTCGTGGCGATCGATGTAAAAACCGGGGATATCGCTTGGCGCACGAAAGTCGAAGGCCATCGCTCTGATCACTCGGCGATCTCACCGGACGGAAAGATTTTCCTGGTTTCAGCTTCCACGGCGGGCAAGGTCCAGGCGATCGACACGGCCACCGGCAAGCTGGTGGGAGAATTCGATTCCGGCGACCAACCCCACGAGTCCACCTATTCAAGGGACGGGAAACGCATCTATCACGCGAGCATCGGAAAGGTTTATGTACCGACGACCTCCGGCCTATTCGATTGGCTCAAAGGTGAAAGGGTTTTTCAGATCGTCGACGCGGAAACCTACGAAGTGATCCGACGTGTGGACATGGGTGAGAAATTGAAGGAATTCGGTTTTCCATGGGTCGACTCGGCGGTCCGGCCCATGGCGGTCTCTCCGGACGAACGTTTCGTTTACCTACAAGTGTCTTTCTTTCATGGGTTCTTTGAATACGACGTGGAGCAGGACAAAATCACCCGCAAAGCGGATTTGCCCATTCCCGATGCAATCGCGAAACTAGACTACAGCGATTATCAGCTCAATTCCGCCCACCACGGGATTGCCATCAACCATGCGGGCACCAAGCTTTGTGTTGCGGGCACCATGTCGGCCTACGCGGCAATCGTTCACCGTGACACCTTCGAATCTACGATCGTGCCCGTAGGGCCCAAACCCTATTGGTCGACCGAAAGCGCCAATGGGCTCCATTGTTATGTCTCGGTCAGCGAAGAGGATCGGGTGGCGATCCTCTCCTGGGACGAAGAAAAAGAGGTCGCCAGCGTTCCGGTCGGCGATCATCCACAGCGGGTACGAACGGGAAAGATGCAGCTACCCTGACCCGGTCACACCTGGACGGACGTCAATCCCACGGCTCGTTCAAGAGCAAGAGGCGGCCGTCGAGTTGCAGGTCAAGAGCACCTCAATGGGGATCGACGGAATCCACGCGATACCGGGTGGTGGCTCGGTGTCGACGGGTAAATCCGCCGGACGACATTGCTCTATCTCCGGCCTCGGAGCCGCTTCCCGTTGAATCGACCAGGTGCCGTGGAACATACGGTCGCCGAAATTTAAGAAGGTGCTAAAGGGGCCCACGGTCTCGCTGATAACCGATCCGTCGATACCTTCGTGGGTGAGAGTGATCGTGTCCGGCGATCCGTTCCGAGCCGAGTGCACCCGGCGAGAGCCGCCGGAGTCGTCCTCCCGAATCCGAACCGCTCCATAGGACGTCCCCTCCGGACATTCAGGGCCGAAGATGAGTTCGTCGAGCCACTCGTCCGGGCGCACGGGAATGTCGATGCACTCCTCGGCCGTTCCCCTACGGCTGAGCGCTTCGATACACAGCCGCGTGGGTGGGCAGACCTGCAATGGAACTGCAATGCTCATGGCGGCGGCGGTGGTCTCACCCACCGCACGCTCCCGCTCGCCGTCGGCAGTAGGTTCGTGAATCGTCCAGCTGTCGGCATCGAAAGCCACGGCACGGAACAGCACCGTGCCGCCCGGGCAAGTGGACGTCGACGGCTCGAAGCTGAGGTTGTCGAGACTGGGTGGATCCGGTTGATTGGTGAACCAAATCAATAAGGCGGCCAAGCTAAAGAGGCTCAATGCCAAGGCGAAGAGTAGGGGATTTCTCATGGCGTTCTCCTGATGAAGAGGGCGGCCTTCTATGACTGTGACAGCAAGTAGGCCGATGCTAACGCCGAATGGAACCGGGTGTCGAATGTGCCGAAGTCTGGGCCGCGGTCTCGGGCTGGTAGACGCCGTTAGTGCGATGAGACTTTCGCCACAGTCTGCTAGCCTCTAGACGTGCGCAAGAAAAAGACGTTTCGATCGTGGCTCGGGCTCGCCGGCTTGCTCGCCATCTCCCCTTGGACGGCGGGGTGCGGGGGCCTGGGTTCCGGCTCGGTCGCCCGATGGTCCGACGCGCCGGTGGTCCTGATTTCCGTCGACACCCTGCGGGCCGACCGCCTCTCCGTCTACGGCAATGCGGAAGTTCCGACCCCCCATATGGCCGCCCTAGCCGATGACGGGGTGGTCTTCGATCGGGCGTTTTCCCACGTTCCGCTCACCTTGCCGTCCCATTTTTCGATGATGACCGGCCTCCTGCCGCATCGGCACGGCGTTCGCTCCAACGCCGGATACGCGGTGGAAACCGAAGGCCGGTCCTATTGGCCGCGGCTGCTTGCGGAAAGCGGATACGCCGTCGGCGGGGCGGTGTCGGCGTTTCCCCTGAGCCGTCGCGCCGGTTTCGGAGCGGACTTCGACTTCTACGACGATCAAGACGGCTTCCGAAATCCGCGCCGTCCAGGTTTTTATCAGCGCCCCGGCTCCGACACCCTGGACGCGGTGATGCCTTGGCTGCGTCGGGCGGCGACGGACGATGCTCCGTTTTTCCTCTTCGTGCACCTCTTCGAGCCCCACCATCCCTACGAAGCGCCGGCGACCTTCGTGGCCGAAGGGCGCTCGGCCTACGATGCGGAGGTGGTGGCCGCCGATCATTGGGTCGGAGTCTTGCTCAACGAGTTGCGTCGGCTCGGTGTGTACGACCGAGCCCTCGTGATGTTGGTCTCCGATCACGGTGAAGGGCTTGGGGATCACGGCGAATCGGGACACGGCTTGTTGTTGCACCGGGGGGTGCTGCAAGTGCCCTGGATCCTCAAATTGCCGGAGAACGTCCGCGCGGGAACCCGCCTGAGTTCCCCGGCCGGCCTAGTGGATCTCTTTCCCACGGTGTTGGACGCCCTCGGCCTGGAAATCCCTGCGGGTCTCGACGGTCGCTCCCAGCTGCCGGCAGTCTTCGGCGCCGCCGGGGGTCCCGAGCGGGAGATCGTTGCGGAGACGGTTTTTCCGCGGGTGGAAATGGGGTGGAGCGAGCTGACCTCGATTTGGGTCGATGGGTTACATCTGATCCAAGGGACTCGGCCCGAGCTCTTCGATTGGTCCACGGATCCGCGCGAAACACGGAATATCGCCACGGAGCGGCGTCGAGACACCGCCCAGCTCCGGGAGCAGTTGGACGCATTCCAGATCGCGTTCACCCCCGCAGGAGGTCCCGCCGATCGGGAAGCCCAAGCCGCGTTGGAGGCCCTCGGTTATGTGGGCTCGGCCGGCTCCAAGGATCCAACTGCGGCGTCGGAAGTGGACCCGAGGGATCGAATTCATCTCTTCGAGCAACTTCAGGCCGGCCGCCGGGCCTATTTGGACGGCCATTGGTCGGTGGCCTTGGATCATTTCCAGCGGTTGCTGAAGGAGGATCCGTCCTTGGTGGACGCCCGTCTGTTGGGGGCTCGGGCCTTGCGCCACCAAGGGCGGCTGGAAGATGCCCTGGCCCTCTACGCCGGAGGCGGTTGGGGTACCGAGCGAGCCTTCGAGCTGGCCTCCGAAGCGGTCGACACCTTGCGCGCGCTGGAACGTGTGGCCGAGGCGCCCGACATCGTGACCCGATTTGTGCAAGCCCAACCGTCCGACGCACGCCTTCATGGCCTGCTGGCCCGAGTCGATCGTGACCTAGGGCTTTTCGAGCAAGCCCTGGAGCAAGCCGACCTGGCCGTGCAGCTCGCACCCGAGAGTCCCGACGCCCACTACGTGCGCGGTTCGGTGAACGCGGCCCTGGGTCGGAAAGAGGAAGCGATCAAGGATTTGCGCTGGGCTGTCTCCGCCAGCGGAGAAACCCATGTACCGGCCATGGCCGACCTCTCGATCCTGCTCTTTGAAGATGGGGCCGTCGAAGAGGCCCGTAAATGGTTGGGTTTAGCCCGCTTTGCCGAACCGGAAAACCCCTCCGTTCAAGCCGCGGAGCGGGCCTTCGGCGGGTCGTCGGTTCCGTAACATCGATTCAAACTCCGGCGTTAGAATTGGCCCGAAGTATTCAACAGCTGTGACTCCATCCCGGTTTGTCCTTTGGGGGGAGGTAAAGCTCGACCACACTCTAATTGCGAAGGAGCCGTGAAGTTGCGACTCACCACCTCGTTGGTTTCCACTGCCTCGATCCTCTGCCTGCTCGCCTTGTTTTCCCTAGGCCCAACCGCCGCTTGGGCGGCCAAAGACCTCGAAGTCGTCGACCTCAGTGACGGTTACGACACCGAAGACAATGTGCTGACCGGTCCGGTTTTCGAAGGGACCTCCGCCCCGCCGCTGGTGTTCGAGGGCCTGACCTCCGCCTTCGATCAGGACGAGTTTTTCATTCGTCGCATCCCAGATGGATTCGTCAGGCCCTTGCGCTACGGCATCTCGCCGTCCTTGGATCTCGCGGGTTTGTTCACCTCCGCGCTGCGGGCTGAGTCTTCGACCCTGGGTTTACGTTCGAGCCCGGCGGAAGACGCGGTCAAGGTGAGCGGCAAGATCACCGATGCCTTCATGGAGAATCGCGGTATCTTCGGCGGCGCGATTTTGTTCTACGGCTATCTGGTGCTCGACTTAAAGGTCACCTTTCCCGACGGTCGCGAAATAACCCTCGAAACCGCGTCCCACGACATGTTTGCGCGCGTCAATGGCGGCTTTGGAGCCCGTGACGAAGCCGGGGAAGCGGTAGCCCGTTTTCTGGTCCAGGCAGCCCAAGAGGTGGTCGCGATCATCGCCCGCGCGCACCTCAAAGCACCGGTTCACCCTGGAGTGCTGAATCTCATTCCAACCGTGCTGCGCACCGGAGCCGAAAACCAATACATCTCCCTGCGTCGACTCGGCCTGTCCGGCCATGCCGACGCCCTCGACCCCCTGCTGACTCTCTTGGATCGAGAAAGGGAAGAAGACAATCGCTCGCAAGTGATCAGCGCCTTGGCCAACCTGCGCCAGGAGCGCGGCCTTCAAGCCCTCGCGGACCGTTATCCCCAGGAGAAAGACGAGGATTGCCGCTTCTACTCGATCAAGGCCTTTGCCTACAGCCCGGGAGAATCGAGTAAGAAGTGGATCCGTGACTTGGGCAAGAAAGATAAGGACTCCGCCACCAAACGTTTGGCGGCGTTCTGGCTGGATCGCTAGCTCGAGCGACGCCCGCAGGCCATCCGGCCGACCCTACCGAGCCAAATCTGGACGGAACCTAGCTCGTCAGGCCCCAAGAGAGACACGTTCTACGAGCCGGGGGACACGCCGTCGGCCGGCCCCTCGATGGCCTGCTCGCGGCGGTAAGTCGCCACCAGATCGAGCAGGTCCTTGCCGTAATTCTGAATCGCCCTCTTGCCGACGCCGCGGACGCGCTTGAGTGCCCGCTCGCCGGTGGGAAGCTCGCAGGCGATACGGAAGGCTACCCGCTGGTGGATGACGGTATTCGGCGCGGCGTCGCCTTGGCTTTTGGCCTGCTCGGCGCGCCACTCCAGGATGCGCTTCACCAACTCGCGATGTGGGGCGCTATGGCGCAGACCCCGCAGCGTCGAGTCGACGCCGTCGAGGACATCGGCCGCACCATGCTTAGCTCGTCGATCACCAGCAGGTCGAGGCTTTCCACCAGACGCCGCTTCGCCTGGCTGAAACGGTGCCCGCGTCCCCGCCTTGCCGGTCAGAAAGACGTGGCGGTCGGTCTGCTCGACGAAGGCTTCTGCAAGTTTCAGCTCGGCGTTTTCCATGATCGTTCCTGGTGGGGGATCTTGCCACGAAACCCGAGCTTTAACGTCGACGGCTTTGCCGGACTGTGGAGTTCACCAAAGCGCACAAGAAAATGCCCGCGGTCCTCGGACCGCGGGCATTTCAAGATCTATCTTAGATCCTTCAGGGACAGCCGACGAGTTTGACCTCGAGGGCTTCCATGCGCCGACTTTGTCCGGTCGTGCCGGCGGTCGCGCCGTTGGCAACCCAACCGTGCCAGCCCTGGTCCTTGACGTGGGCGCGGTACTGAACACCACAGCCGGCCGGGGGATTGACCAACCAGACCTTGATCGCTTCCATGCGTCGGCTCTGGCCGGTGGTGCCGGCGGTGGCGCCGTTACACACGGAGCCCATCCAACCGTTGCCTTTGACATGAGCCTGGTAGCAAATCTGGGTGCCGGCCGGGGGGTTGATCAGCTTGATTTGGGTCGCCTCCATGCGGCGGTTTTGACCCGTAGTACCGGCCGTGGCGCCATCCAGCACCCAGCCGAGCCAGCCAAGGCTCTTGACATGGGCTCGATACTGCACATGCATGCTCTGGTCCCTGATCGTGACCCAGCGAACTTGCTCGTCCCAATTGGTGCAGCCGTTCTGGACCGCCAGCTTGACCCGGTAGACGGTGCCACCGCCGAAGTCGGTGAAGTTGTAGTGGTTGGCGAGATTCATCGAGCCGACCTGGCCACTGAACCAATTGGACCAGTAGTTGCCGACCACGGTGTTGCTACCCACCGAATTGGTGCGATAGATCTCGATGAAGTACTGAGCTTCGTTGTCGCTGGCACTGCCGTCGAGCACGACGTTGGAGCTGTCGAAGGAAGTCGAAGGCAACGTAAAGGAAGCTGTAGCCTCGCGACATTCGCACATGGAAAGGGTTTCCATGCGTGAGTCGCCGTTGTCGGTCGCCCAATGGGTGGTATCGAAATAGTCTTTTACAAAAATGGGGAAGCCGGGCGCGTTGATGGTGAAGTCGCCGAGCTTGGTGACTTTTTTGTCGTTATTGCGCACTTTTTGGAAAAAGATGTCGGTGGGTGCGACGCAGAAGGAGTCGGTTCGTCCGAGAGAGCCGCGCACGCCGATGGTGTCGGCTTTCTCGCCCCACCACCAGTTGAAGAGGCCTTTCTTTTGATTCTTGGTGCGTCCGCCTACCGAGGCGTAGAGTCCCCAATTGCCGACCCATTGCTTGGCCTTCATCCGTCGGCTGCCGGCGGCATAGGAGTAGTATTGAACCTCGGAGTGGCTGCTTCGGCAGCACGACGACTCGGTCGAGAAGCTATTGAAAACCAGGTCCGTGCCACCCCCATCACCACCACTTCTTTCATCGAACAGGTAGCCTTCGCGCAGCGCGTCCAAAGACTCGATGTCCGTGGCGTCGATCTCATAGTAACCATGGGGGTAGTACCGGTAGATGGTGCCACCGACCTGAACCTCGCCCTGGGGATTCAGCAGGCCGCGGAAGTAGGGGTCGTGCACTTGATGATCGTCGGGGTCGTTGAAGTCATCGACGCCACCTGCCTTGTCGAGGGTAGCCATTTCTGTTTCGATCGACATCAGTAGCGACTCAAAGCCGAGCGAGACGGCAAAGTCTTGAAAGACTGGCGCATCGCGGTCGTCTCCCTCGCGCCCTCCGGCTTCGTCCTCGAGTTCTTGCTGGGCGATTAGCTCGGACATCACAGCGGCGAAGTGATCTGTGTTCTCGAACACCAGCATGTCTTTATCGATCAAGGGCAGATCGTAACCCTCCTTGGGCGACTCGGCGGCGAAAACCGTCGATCCGAACGTAACGGCAACAATAAGGCATAAGAACAACGTGAAATAGCGGCGCATCTTGAGCTCCTAAAATCCAAGGTTTGATCGAAACCGGTGAATGGCGATGAGTCCAAAAAGGACTCAAGCTCGGAATAGTGTGATTGTGGCGAATACTGTGTTTTAGCGAATACTGTGTTTTTTAGCGAATACTGTGATTGTGGCGGATCTAAGAGACCCTTTGAGACAGCACAACAAGTTGAGACAGCAAAGCAAGGCGGTAGCGACGTTTTGTTTTGCTAAAGCAAAGCGCATGCCGGCTTTGTTGAGACCGCAGAGGTACTGTGTTTTTTGCCGCAAATTAAGGAAAGAGACTGTGTGTTGGGCTTTGCGTAGGCCTAGTTGCGGACCGCTTCTACGGGTACGGCAGCAAGATCTTGGGACGCAGTAGTATAAAGTTGAGTAGGGGCCTACCCATTTTGAGGTGAGACTTACACAGTCATTGGCCGTCTAAGACATTTGTCGGCTCACTTCTGTGACGCCACTTCCTTGTAGAGGAAGTCACTTACGCCCGAGCCGTACGGCACTGAACCTTACGGCATAGAGACTAAACTACAACTCAGAGGCCCATTCGCTAGAAGATGACCACGGGACACATCACCAACATTGCCGCATACAAGTTCGTTCAGATCGACGACCTGTCCACAGCTAGAGAACAGCTGCGCAGTTTATGCAAGTCATTGAGTCTCAAAGGGACTATCCTCCTGGCCCACGAAGGCATCAACCTGGTTGTCGCCGGCGAGGGCGCGCGAGTCGATACCTTCATCGAGGAACTGCGGAAGGATTCGCGTTTCTCGGATCTGGACTTCAAACGGAGCCCCAGCGATTACCAACCGTTCCGACGGATGCTGGTGCGCGTAAAACGAGAGATCATCGCCTTTGGCGTCAACGGAATCGCGCCGCAGGAGCGAACGTCGCCCAAGCTGTCCGCTCGGGAGCTCAAGAAGTGGCTCGATGAAGGCCGCCCCGTCACTTTGTTGGACGTACGCAATGAATACGAAGTGGAGTTGGGTACTTTCGAAAACGCCTTGCCCATCGGCGTCGACAACTTTCGCGATCTCCCCGAGGCCGTGCAAAGACTTCCCGGCGAATTGAAAGAGCAGCCAGTCGTCATTTTCTGTACCGGTGGCATTCGCTGCGAGAAAGCGGGGCCGTTTATGGAGCGGGAGGGATTTCAACAGATCCATCAGCTCGATGGCGGCATCCTCAAGTACTTCGAAGAATGTGGAAATGACCATTATTCTGGCGAGTGTTTCGTCTTCGACCACCGGGTCGCCGTCGATTCCTCCTTGTCTGAAACCGAAACGACGCAATGCTTCGCCTGCCAAGCGGCGTTGACCGCCGAGTTACAACGTTCGCCGTTGTATGTGGTCGGCGAACACTGCCCGCAATGTTTTACTCAACCAGCGGATGCCATGAGCAAGCTCCTGTCGGAGCGACAGGAAAAATTGCGGCAAGTTGCGACACCGTTGCCGGGAAGCGAAGCGTACGTCAACTATCGACCGATGAACGTACCGCAACGCTGCGATGGTTTTACGGTTCTCGATTTCCTCGACAATTTGCATCCGCACAAAGGGCGAGATTTTTGGCAGCTGGTCTGCCGAGAAGAGCGAATGCACTATAACCATGCGCCCATCGCCGCCGACACGGTGGTCCGCGCCGGTCAACGCCTCGAACACGTTTTACCGGGAACCCTCGAGCCCGACGTCAACGCCGATATTCGCTTCCTTTACGAAGACTCGGCGATCATCGTGATCGAAAAACCTGCGCCTCTTCCCATGCATCCTTGCGGTCGATTTAATCGCAATACACTCTCCCATCTTCTGGAGCAGGTTTACCTCCCCCTCAAGCCGCGGGCCGCACATCGCCTCGATGCCAACACCTCCGGTTTGGTCGTACTGACGAAAACGCGCAAACTCGCGTCCTTGGTGCAGTCGCAATTTGAACGAGGAGAAGTCGAGAAGACCTACTTGGCACGGGTCCATGGGCACCCAGAGCAAGATAAATTCGACTGCGATGCTTCGATCGCGAGCGAGCCGACCCAAGCCGGCGGACGCGCGATCGACCCGGCAGGTCTCTGCGCGAAAACCCATTTTGAAGTCGTCGCGCGACATACCGACGAGACTGCCATCGTCATCGCTAGACCGCTGACCGGCCGAACGAACCAGATTCGTCTCCACCTCTGGCATCTCGGATTCCCGATTTGTGGCGACACGATCTATTTGCCCAACCGGGAACGCGGGCGAGTGCAAACTCGCGGTGTCGACGACAATCCGCTCTGCTTGCATGCGCTCCGACTCGCGTTCACCCATCCCAAGACTCGCGAGCGCATCGAATTCGAGTCGACGCCTCCTCCATGGTCGGAGGCAACCCGCTGAACACGTCGCCGGTCTCGGTCGCTGAGCGAATAAGCCCAGGGGAGGCCACGTAGACTCGTTGACCCACTTTGGGGCCGTTGCTATGCTGCCTCCAGCCCAAGAGATTGAATAAACGCGTCCCGACCACCTCCTCATATTTTGCCAAGGAGCAGCTATGTTCCGGCGTATCGCCAACCTCATGCGGGGCTTCATGAGCCTCTTTGTTTCCGGCCTCGAAAAGGCCAATCCGCGAGCGCTCATCGAGGCGGAGAAAGAGAATCTTCGCCATCAAATCGCCCGCTTCAACGAGAATCTAGCTACCCACGGTGCGTTCGTGGAACGTTTGATCCGTCAGATCAAAGCGCAAGAAAAACAGGAGCAAGATCTGGCCTCTAAGACTGCGGCGCACCTGAAGCTCGGGCACCGCCAGACGGCCGGCCAATACGCTCTGCAGCTAAAGAATCTGCGGGATCAGCTGAAAGAGAATGGCGAGCAACTGAACCAAGCGGAGGAGACCTTCAAGAAGTTGGTCAAGGCCCGCGATGTTTCGGTGCGTGAAGCCAAGCAGAAGATCGACTCGCTCAAACGTATGATTTCCGAAGCCGAGATGTTCGAGGCGCAGGCTGAGCTCCAAGAGATGGCCGAGGGAATGATCACCTCGATCGGAGGCTCTGGAGATACCCTGTCTCGGGTTGAGGAATATATCACCGAACGCCGGGATCAGGCCGCCGGCAGGTCCCGCGTCGCCGCCGCGTCGATCGATACCAGTGAGGTCGAATTCATGGAAGCTCAGCAGCAGGCGCTCGGCGATCAGGCCTTGGCGGAATTCGCCGCCGCTTATGGTTTAGACGTGCCGGCAGAGGAGCCTGCGACCCTCGCCGAAGAGCGCACCGGCAGCTCAGCGGCCCCCATCAAAGATATGGGTCCAGCGGTTTCGGAAGGCTGAAGATCCATCAAAGCTCATAGACTCGGGAGACCCAGGTCGGCACTCCGCCTAGGCTCTCTGCATCAGGAGGAATTGCATGTCTGAAAATGTAGGACCGACCAAGCTCGGTAAGTTCGTGCTCTTTTTGTTCATCCTCGGCCTGCTGGCCGCGGCGGGATATTTCTTCCGGGACACCATCGCCCCTCAAGGCAAACAAGCCGGTGATGTGGACCTGGACGCTTTTCGTGACCAGGCCGGCAAGCTCGAGGCGCCGGATACCGCCGGCATCACCACCGTCAACGAGTATGCTTATGTGCCCGCCGAGCGACTTCCCAAGGTCCAAGGGGTCAGCAACTACAAATGGGACGACAACGAGAAGGTCGTCGAGTTTCCGATCAACGTGTGGATCGGCTGGCTGCCGATCGTGGCGGCGAATCACGGTTTCAGCCCGAACGAAGAGTCGATCTTCTTCAAGGAATACGGCTTCAAGGTCAATCTCAAGCTGATCGACGATCCGGTGGTCGCCCGTGATGCATTCGCCGCCGGTGAGAGCCACGTGCTTTGGGGCACCCTCGACATGATGGTGCTTTTCGCTCCCGAGCTGATGAAGGACTCGAGAACGGCGCCGCGCATTGTCCAACAGGTCGACTGGTCCAACGGCGGTGACGGCATCGTGGTTCGCGGCGGAATCTCCTCGGCCCAGGATCTGCGCGGCAAAACCGTGGTCTATGCCCAGAACAGCCCGTCGCAATACTTCTTGAACAATCTCTTGCTCAACGCCGGCATCCAGCCCAGCGAGGTCAACCACAAATTTACCGCCAGCGCGTTTGAGGCTGCAGCCGCTTTCGTGGCCGACAAGTCCATCGACGCTTGTGTGTCTTGGGCGCCGGACATCTACAACATTCCCGATCGGGTGCCGGGCACCGATATCCTCACCACCACCGCCGACGCGAACAAGTTGATTGCCGACGTCTGGGCGACCCGCGCCGATTTTGCCAACGACCATCCGGACATCGTGCGTGGGTTGGTGGCGGGCATCTTCAAGGGCATGGAGAATCTCTCGGACGACACGTTCAAGGCCAAGGCATTCCAATGGATGGCCGAAGGTTACGGTTTCGCGGTCGACGAGGTCCAGGCCATGGAAGCCGACGCCCACTCGACCAATTTTGCCGAGAACAAAGGGTTCTTCCTCAACCAGAACAATCCTGCCAACTTCGAGCGCACTTGGAAGAACATCACCTTCGTCTATCGCGAACTCGGTTTGCTCGGCAGCCCGGTTCGATTCGACGAAGTGATGGATTTCTCAGCGATCCAGCAACTGGATGCCGAGGGTTTGTTCAAGGATCAAAAGGACGAATATCGCACGCCCTTTGCTCCCACGACTTACAGCCGAGTCCAGGCCGAATCGCCGATTCTGACGCAAACCATCCGCATCAACTTCTTCCCAAATTCCGCCAACATCCTCGAACCGCAGCGGGACGAAGCCGGCAACGCCATCGTCGGCACCTATTACGATCCGTCGGTGCTGGCGACGTTGGAGAAGGTCGGCAGATTGGCGGGTCAATATGAGCGGGCGACCATCGCGGTGGTCGGCCACACAGATTCGTCGATGAAAGGCCGGGTTCGGTTTGAAGACGTGAAGAAGCTCTCTACCGATCGGGCCGAGTCGGTCAAAAACGCTCTGATCGAAAAGTTCTCGTTCGATCCGAACAAATTCGTCATCCAGGGCGAGGGCTGGAATATTCCGGCAGATGCCGAGACCCCGGATCACCATGCGCTCAACCGTCGGGTGGAAATCTCCGTATATCCGCCCGAGGCGCAGTAACGCGGCGGGTTCGGTCCCATGCGGCAACCTTCCGAAATAGAACCCGGCGAGCCGAACGCCGTCGAGCCGAACGCCGCCGAGCAAAGGCCGGCGGCCTCGGCATCCGGCCGCGGCTCGTGGTTGGTGATCGGCGAGCCGGTACCCTTGTGGCTGGCCTGGACTTTGGGATCCCTGCCGATCCTCGTCCTGCTCGGCCTGTGGTGGTTCGCCACCAGCGGTGCCACCGTCGAGCAACGCCTCGTGTCACCGACCATCTTGCCGAGCCCCGAAGAAGTGGTGCGCTCGTTTCCGGCCCTGTGGTTCGATCGCGCCCTGACGCGCAATGTCTTCGTCTCGCTAATGAGGGTCGCGCAGGGCTTCTTGGTGGCCGTGGCCATCGCCTTTCCCCTCGGCTTGATGATGGGATCGTTCACCAAGATCAAGGCGATGTTCAATCCGCTCACGGTGCTCGGCGCTTATTTGCCGATTCCGGCCCTCGTACCCCTGACGCTCAGCTTGTTGGGGACCGGAGAACGCCAAAAGATCGGCTTTTTGGCCCTCGCCTTCGTGATCTATTTGCTGCCCCTGATCGTCAAGGCGGTGGAGGAGGTAGATCCGATTTACCTCAAAACCGCTTACACCCTGGGCGCTTCCAAATGGCAGGCGGTGAGCAAGGTTCTTCTCGGCGTCTCGTGGCCGGACATCTACCAGGCGATGCGCTTCGGATTCGGCATCGGTTGGAGCTACATTCTGTTGGCCGAAATGGTCGACATCGGCCAAGGGGTCGGCGGCTTGATCATCACCTCTCAGCGACGCGGCCCACGGGAGCACATCTATTTGGTGCTGTTGGTCATCGTCGCGCTCGCGTTCATCACCGACAAGATCTGGGCCAGCGCCGGCAAGGCCTTTTTCCCCTATCGGAGGCGGGAGTGAGCCAAGACCTTTCGATCAGCGGCGATCCTGGCATCGCCCCCAGCCCTACGAGTAGCCCTGCGAGTCTTCCGCCGGTCGTCGAATTCAAATCCGTCGAGAAGACTTTCCATGCCGGCACCCAAAAGGCCTTCACGGCGATAAAGGACATCAGCTTCCGCGTCGAGGACCGGCCGGGCGTCGGCGAGTTTATCGGCATTGTCGGCCCTTCGGGCTGTGGCAAGTCGACGATCTTGAACCTGATCCAAGGCTTTGCCGACGTTTATCCGCCAACCGCCGGCCAAGTCTTGGTACGCGGTCGGCAGGTCACCGGACCGGGGCGGGATCGCGGCATGATCTTTCAACGTTATAGCTCGTTCCCTAACCGAACGGTGTTGCGCAACGTCACCTTGGGGCTCGAGCTGAATCAGCGAGCCATGGACCTCAGCCGCTCCCAGATGAGCGACATGGCCATGGAGTGGATTGTCAAGGTCGGCCTGTCCGGTCACGAGCACAAGTACCCGCACCAGCTCTCCGGTGGACAGCAACAGCGCGTTGCGATCGCCCGCAGTCTGGTGTTGAAACCGCGCATTGTGCTGATGGACGAGCCTTTCTCGGCCCTCGACGAGCCGACGCGTTACGAGATGCAGCGCCTGATCACCCACCTATGGCACGAAGTCGAAGCGACGGTGTTCATCGTTACCCATTCGATCGGCGAGGCGGTTTTCCTGAGCGATCGCGTGTGGATGATGTCTCAAGGCCCGGGTCGCATCGTTCAGGAATTCGACGACATCGTGCCGCCGACCCGGGATTCGGATCCGCTGGCGGTGCAAGAGTCGAGCGCGTTCAAAGAAGCACTGCGCCAGGTCACCCGGGCCTTACATCAGATTGAAGAAAGGCGGGTCAGCTAAGTCTCAATGTCAGCGGACGCACTAGGTTATCTGGACTACCTCAAGGCGGCGTTTCACCGGCGCATTCCGGTGCCGCTGCTGGGCGCGATGCCGGTCAACTACCTGGCACTGGCGGCTTTCGCCGTGCTCGGCATAGCCAATCCTGGATTCTGGTTTGTCGGCGCTGCAGCCGAGCTGGCGTATCTCATCGGCCTATCTTCCAGCACCCGTTTTCAGAAGCTGATTCGAGGTGAGCGACTCTCGTCGGCCAAGCAGAGCTGGGAAGCAGATATGCAGCAGGCCGTCGATCGCCTAAGCCCGATATCCCGAGATCGCTATCTTCGCTTGCTCGATCAATGCCGTCAGGTGGTGGGAGTCAGCGAACGCCTCGAAGGCGACGATCTCGGTTCGGTCCGTAAGGTGCGCATGGGAGGCCTCAACCAAATGCTGTGGATCTTTCTTCGCTTGCTGGCCTCAAAGGAGGTCTTGGAGCAGAACTTGATCCGGGTTAATAGACAGGTCCTGGAACAGGATATCGAGAGCCTCGAAGGCCGGGTGCAAGAAACCGAACCGAATTCAGCGCTGTTTCGCTCGTTGGGTGGCACCCTGGAGATTCAGAAAAAGCGCTTGGACAATCTCGACCGGGCCAAAGAAAGCCACACGGTGATCGAGGCCGAGCTCGATCGTATCGAGCACCATGTGGTGCTGATCCGCGAGGAAGCGGCGGTCACGGGCAAGGCGGAAATTCTTTCGGACCGGCTGGACTCGGTGTCCGGAGCCTTGGCGGAGACCAACCGCTGGATGGAGCAGAACGCGAGCATCTTCGGTCAGCTGGGCGCCGATCCTTTGGGGCACGCGCCGGCGGATCTGCCGGAGATCAGAATGGCCGAGCTGGAAGGTTGAGATGACTGAGAAAACAATCCCGAGCGGCGGAGATGGCGGTGGAGATACAGCCTGGCCGTTGCCCGGTTTTGCCGGTGAGATTCGCCAGCTGTTTCGCTCCGGCAGCGCCAGCCAATTCGTGCTGCACGGCAATGTGCACGACTTTGTAGCCGCCGGACCCCCCGGATCCGCCGATCACGACAGCACCTTTGACCCGGCAAGCCCGGGGCAGGGTGACGGCTCGTACCTTTCGCTCAGAAGCTTCCTCACCTCGGTCATGTTCGAGCCCTTCGATGTGGTCATTCACTACGATCGCGGCCGCGGCATCCGAGTCAAAAAAGGCGGGCCGCACTTCCAGAAGTTCCTCCAAGCCTTCGACGCGTTTCGTGGCACGTCCTGGGCCACCTTGCCCGACGCAGGGGAGTCCCTCGACCTCGGCGGCACCCTGCCCCGGGACACGGTGCGCGCCGTCGAGCTGATCGATCGCTTTGTGCGGGGTAGCCAAACCCTGACCCGGTTGGATGAAGCGGGTCGACGCAGACCCGCACCGCTCAAGGTGGCCGTGCTGATCGAATACGCTCACTATGTGGCGCCCCGAGCCGAGGCGTTGCACCTCTCCGGCGATCACAGCCAAGTGCTCATCCAACTGCTCGACTGGGCCGGCGACCCTTCGATTACCGGCGCCTTCGTCGCCACGGTGTTGGTGACCGACAACCTCACCAGCCTGAATAAATCTCTGGTCGAGAACCCGTTCAGTGCCAAGATCGAGGTGCCGTTGCCCGATGCAGCCGAGCTGCGGTCGTTTGTGACCTGGCTAACCCGCAAGGAAGAGGATTTCGAAGAGCTCTCGGAAATGAGCTGCGAAGTCTTGGCCGAGAAGTTGGTCGGCCTGTCTCGCGTCAACGTGCGCAGTCTGGTCTTGCGGGCGCTGCGCAATCGGCATCGGCTCAGCCATCGCTTGGTGACCACCCTGCGCAAGGAGCTGATCGAGAAGCAGGCTTCGGGCCTGATCGAATTTATCGAAAGCCGACGAACCCTCGACGACGTCGCCGGGCATCACGAAGCCAAGGCCTGGTTGCGTCAAGATTCGGAGCTGATGCGCCGGGGTGTCGGCCGGGCCCTACCCATGGGGTATCTGCTGGCCGGCCGCATCGGCACGGGCAAAACCTTTCTCGTCGAATGCCTGGCCGGTGAGATTGGGGTCCCGGTGGTGCAAATCAAGAATTTTCGCGACCGATGGGTCGGTGCCACCGAAGGCAACCTCGAAACCATTTTCACCATTCTGAACGCCCTCGGTCAGGTGGTGGTCTTTGTCGACGAAGCCGATCAGGCCACCGGTCGTCGTGGCGGCGGATCCGGCGACGCGGGCCTTTCAGGGCGAATTTACGGCATGCTCGCCAAGCAGATGTCCGACACCCGCAACCGAGGTCGTATTCTCTGGGTCTTCGCCACCAGCCGTCCGGACTTGTTGGAAGTGGATCTCAAGCGCCAGGGCCGCCTCGACGTGCACATCCCGCTCTTCCCGCCCCAGGACGAGAAAAGCCGCCAGGACCTATTCGCCGCCATGGCGCGCAAAGTCGGTCTCGAGATCACCAGAGACGACCTGCCTCTGCTGCCCGACGACCACCAGATCGGCGGCAACGAAATGGAAGGCATCCTGGTGCGCTCCCTGCGCCTCTACGAAACGCGCGAACCCGGAGATCCAACGACTTTAGCGCAGCTGATCCAAGAGGTCATCGCGGACTTCCGCCCCTCGGCGCACGTCGATCGCCTGGAATTCATGGATCTACTGGCAGTCAAAGAATGCACCGATCGCAGCTTCTTGCCGGCTAGATACCGTGATTTGGACCTTGCCGAGGTCAACGCACGGTTGACCGAGCTCAAGCTCGACATCGGTGAATTCTGAAGCGTCGTAATACCCTCTCCCCCGGAGGCGGTCGAGGCTTAACGCACGCGCATCGGTAGGAACGTGCCGTGTGTGGAGTGAGTCGGGCCGGTCGTCGCCACCAAGGTTGAAATATTATGTCCAGAGTCACTAAGCGCCCCTCTGTAGTCATGCTGACGCTTGAAGAAGACCAGGCCATCACCGCAGCCGCAAGGTCCGACCCGGATGCACAGTCGCTAACACCTGCTCAACTTAAAGACATGGTACTGCCATTCAAGATGCCAGGAGGGTAAAGGGAGAGGGTAAAGGGAAGGAACGAAGGGATGATGCCAACGTCAATTCAGGCTCGTCGAAGACGAACCTCCCCCCTCCCCAAGCATTGGGCAGTTTACGTTCCAAGAGTGTGAGGCCGCGGGCAACAAACAAACTAAAGATTATCCAGGCTCCGGTGACTTCAGGGTATGGCCCGACGCAGCCCAGGCCGGTTCAACGAACGGTAGACCCGGTGGAAAGGTGTTCTCTGGAAACTCGACCCAGCGGTCACCGGCCCTCAAGCGTTCTGCCGCGTCGTAGTAGGCCGCAAGAATATGAAAAAGAGCCTCCCTCATCTCCTCACGTACTTTCTTGCGGAAAGCGTGGAAATAAGGTTTCGGAGACTTCTTGAGTTTGGCCGGATAGTAATGAGGATCGCCGGCAAGCACCGCTGCCGCGCCCAAGGGGGACGTGCCATTTTCAGCGTGACGTGCCGCGGTTTCTTCTTCGATATCCCTAATGATTTGCAACACTTGGTCACGACGGGTCGCGGTGTCCAGGTGAGTCCAACAAGGTAGCGGGGCGATGGGCAACTCCAGGTGCTCAGTGAAATCATCGAGGGTCACGTCGTCGCCCCGTTGACAGGCT